>NZ_JBSSDD010000001.1:0-550572 GCF_054060415.1 Thermostichus sp. OS-CIW-32
ATCGGCGCGCTAAACGCAATGGCGTTGTAGGGCCGCACCCCCACCAGCCGGGCAATCTCAAATTGCCGCAGCATAAAGCCAATCAGCCCCAGCGCTCCGTGCAGGGCCACAAAGGTCCACAGCCCCCCAATCTGGCACCAGCGGGTGAAGTCCCCCTGGGCTTCCGGGCCCCACAGCAGCAGCAGGCTGTGCCCCATGCTGTCGGCGGGGGTGGAGACGGCTACGGTCAAAAAGTTGCACCCTTCCAGGTAGGAGCTGGCCAACCCGTGGGTGTACCAGGAAGTTACAAAGGTGGTGCCGGTGAGCCAGCCGCCCAGGGCTAGGTAAGCGCAGGGGAACAGCAGCAGCCCGGACCAGCCGATAAACACGAATCTGTCGCGCTTGAGCCAGTCATCGACGATGTCGAACCATCCTCGCTCCTGACGCACGCGCCCTACCGCTATGGTCATCTGAACTACTCCTTAAAGACATCTAAATGAATGAGGACGTTAATGAAACTACAAAGTTTGCTTCTTCGAAGCAAGAGCGGAGCCTAGGTATAAAGACTCAACTCCTGGGTCTTTTGCCTCAGTTTCCTTGAACGGCTCTTTGGCAAGAACTGCTCAGGAGTTTCCCGTTAAGTCAGGATCCCTAGCGCTTCAAGACCCTACTTAGAACCGTTTCCACAACTCGCGAGGCCCAACGGGCCATTCGAGAGCCAACAAACAAGCTTTACGGCTGTAGGCATTACAATTTAGCCTATGCCGGTAAAGACTTGTAAATTGCTTTCATTATAGAGGCGGATAGCCGGATCTCATCAAGTCTGGGAGAACGACTGTTTTTCGAGGAGTTGGGTTTGGGCCGCTACACCCTTGGAGTGAAGGCCAGGGCTTGGGATCCGATATCCTGAGAAGGCGATGTATCCCATTTGCGAGGAAGCTGAATCTATGGCTGGCGAGATCTTCACCATTGCTGGACTCTGCATTGTGCTGACCCTGGTGGGCGTGGCACTTGGATATGGGATCCTAAGGGTGACCCAAGGGGGGGCAGAGTAAAGCTGTCGAGGATTTCTCCCGGGCCCGGTATCGGGCCTTGTTACAGCTCCATGTCAATTCCATGTCAATTGGCCACCTGGATATGAGGTGGGTGGCGGAAAGATGATAAACTCATGAAGATTTGTATCGTTGGCGCTGGGGCGGTGGGAAGTCACTTGGCCATATGCCTGGCTCGGTCTGGCTTTCCCGTCAGTGTCGTGGCCCGTGGAGCTCACCTGCAGGCCATCCGCACCCAAGGTCTAAAGCTGATCCGGCAGGGGGATCCCTCCCAAACCTGGGTAGAGCGGTTGACAGCCACCGACGATCCGGCTGCCCTGGGCCCACAGGACTGGCTGATAGTGACGGTCAAGGCCCACAGCTTGCCGCAGCTTGCCCCTCGGCTGGGATCCCTGTGTGGCCCCGACACCCCCATTGTGATTGCCCAGAATGGTATCCCCTGGTGGTACTTTTACCGGCATGGGGGCGAGTTTGAGGGGCATTCCCTGACTTCCGTGGATCCAGAAGGGGTTATCGCTGCTCATTTGCCGATAGAGCGGGTGATCGGCTGTGTGGTGTATATCGCCGTGCAGTTGGCAGAGCCAGGAGTGGTCTTGCACACAGGGGGTGGGCGCTACATTCTGGGGGAACCGGATGGATCTCTGTCAGGGCGGCTGCAGTCCTTGGCCGCCATCTTTGAACAGGCGCAGCTTTCCACCACCCTCACCTCGCAGATTCGGGCCGAGATCTGGCAGAAACTGTGGGGCAACGCCGCCTTCAATCCCATCAGCGCCCTCACCCGAGCTGCTCAAGATGAGATCGCTCAGTACCCACCCACCCATGCTTTGGTTCGGTCGGTGATGCGGGAAGTTGAGGCTGTGGCCCAAGCTCTGGGGATCCGGCTGCCGGTCTCTTTGGAAGAGCGGCTAGAAGATGCAGCCCGCGTGGGATCCCATCGCACCTCGATGCTGCAGGATGTTGAGCTGGGGCGACGGACGGAGATCGAGGCCATTGTGGGAGCCATCACCGAGTTGGGGCGTTTGGTGGGGGTGCCCACTCCCCATTTGGATACTCTGTATGCTTGCGTCAAGCTGCTGGAGCGCTCTCTTTAAGGAGCTTTTGCAGGAAGCGGTAGCGTCGCTACCGAACAGCAGCGAAACGATTCGTTTGCTGGATCCCAGACTCCCCTTGGGGAAGTGGCTCGAACTCCTAGAATGGCTGTAGCCTCCCACTGAGGAGGAAGCTGGGGGCGGCTGTCCACTTTTCGCCGACTGCACTCAATTGAAATCACAGCATTTGAATTAGCAAATGATGATCGAAAACTCCATCGTGCTCATCACCGGAGCCAGTAGCGGCATTGGGGCCGCTTGTGCCACCCTTTTTGCCCGTTCTGGAGCCCGCCTGATTCTGGTGGCCCGCCGTCAGGATCGGCTGCAGGAACTGGCTGGGGAATTGCAGCAGGCTTACGGCACTCCTTCCTACCTGCTGGCTTTGGATGTGCGGGATGGGGCAGCCGTGCAGCAGGCGCTTCAATCTTTGCCCTCGCCGTGGGCCAACATCGACATCTTGATCAACAATGCCGGTTTAAGTCGTGGCTTGGACAAGCTCCACATGGGGGCCTTGCAAGATTGGGAAGAGATGATCGATACCAACCTCAAGGGTCTGCTCTATGTTACCCGCGCCGTTTTGCCCGGCATGGTGGAGCGAGGTCGAGGCCATGTGGTGAACATCGGCTCCATTGCCGGTCGGCAGACCTACCCAGGTGGCGCTGTGTATTGCGCTTCTAAGGCCGCCGTGCGGGCCATCTCCGAGGGGCTGAAGCTGGATTTACTGGGCACCCCCATTCGCGTCACCGAGATTCAGCCGGGCCTGGTGGAAACCGAGTTCAGCCAAGTGCGCTTCCGTGGGGATCGCGCCCGTGCGGCAGCAGTGTATCAGGGCCTCACCCCCTTGACGGCGATGGATGTGGCTGAAGTGGTGGTGTTTGCGGCAACCCGTCCCCCCCACGTGAACATCAGCGAGATCTTGCTTGTGCCCACCGACCAAGCCAGTACCACCCTCGTACATCGTCGATAAGAGGCCGGCAACCGGGCTTTCGCCTCCACTCTTGCTTCCCTGAGCGACAATGGCAGCAAAGGTGGTGGGAACATGGGACTGGAAGCCGGGATCCTGATCGGGTTGGGAATCGGTTTGCTTTGCACGTTGCTCCTGCTGTGGCAGACTCGGCGCCGTTTCAGATGCGAATTGCAGCGGTTGGGATCCCTGGTGCATCTGGCCATGCCCCTCCACTCCCTGGAACAGATGCTCAGCTTGCTCAGCCGTTATCTTCGCCAACAAGATCTGGATTGGGCCAACCAAAAACAGCAACTGCAAAACTGGCAATACCTGAGCCAGCGGCTCCCTTGGGGATATCTGCGGGTAGACGAAAACAACGTGGTGCTGGAGTGCAATCCTGCCGCCCAGCGCCTGCTGCGCATCAGCCAATGGCAGCCGGGCATCAAGCTCTTGCTGGAATGGGTGCGCTCCTATGAGTTGGATCAGCTCATCGAGGCTACCCGCCGACAGGAGACCGCTGCTCCTGTCCAAAGTCGCGAATGGATTTTCTACCCTTCCGGTGGGGATGGCAAACCGATTCCGCTGCGGGCTTGGGGGTTGCTCCTGCCGCAAGCGCACGTGGCCATTTTTTTAGAAGACCGGCTGGAAGCAAAAATGCTGGCCCAACAGCGGGATCGCTGGGCTTCGGATGTGGCTCACGAGCTGAAAACCCCCCTCACCTCCATTCGCTTGCTGGCCGAAACTTTACAAAGCCGGGTCGATGCCGCTCAAGCAGTCTGGGTGGAACGATTGCTAAATGAAACTCTGCGCCTGAGCCATTTGGTTCAAGACTTGCTCGAACTCAGCGCCCTCAATTTGGGAGCCGCATCCCGCTCCCAATGGCGTTGGGTGGATCTGGCAAGTTTGGTGCGCGAGGCCTGGCAAAGTGTAGAGCCGTTGGCCAAGCCTCGACACCAGGAACTGCACCTGAGCGGATTGTCCCAGATTTACCTCTGGGGAGATGAGCAACGCCTATACCGCCTCATCCTCAATCTCTTGGACAACGCCGTCAAGTATGGCAAGCCCGACTCTCCTATCCATGTGGTGCTTTCGGAGCAGGGATCCCAGGTGCGGCTAGAGGTGTACGACCACGGCCCCGGCCTGCCAGAGGATCAATTTGAGTTGGTCTTCCAGCCCTTTTACCGCACCGACACTGCGCGGGCCCGCAGCAAAGGCGGAACTGGCCTAGGGCTGGCAATTGTGCGACAAATTGTCGAAGTTCACGGGGGCACCATCCAACTGCGCAATCACCCGCAAACCGGTGGGCTGTGGGTTCAGGTGGAACTGCCCCGGAAGCACCTGGATCCCTTGTGAAGCCTATCCGAAAACGCTCGCATCAGTGGCCTGCAGCCAGAATCTGGACGAGAATCGCCTAAGATTTCCTTTCTTCAGGGCTGTCCATCTCAGGGGTGATCCCCTAGAATTGGGGTAGGTAATCTTTACAGTTCATCTTAAGCAGGCATTCGGAATGGGTACTGACTATCATTCCGCAGACTTGTTGTCCGAACGGGAGCTGCAGGTCATTGAGTTGATTGCAGCAGGACTGACCAATCAGGACATCGCGGAACGCCTAGAGATCAGCAAGCGCACCGTTGACAATCACATCAGCAATATTTTGAGCAAGACCCGAACGGCAAATCGGGTGGCCTTAGTACGCTGGGCCTTGCAGTGGGGAAAGATTTGCCTGGATCAGGTAAACTGCTGCACTTTGGTCGATGACAAAATTGCTTAGTCCCATCCCATTTTGCCGGTCAAGTGTCCAGCAAAGAGTGTTGAGCGGGGGGGTTTTGGTGACTGTATTGCCCAGAAGTTATAGTCATTTCAATGAGGAATGAAACTGTTCCGTTGCAGTGCTTCCTAGCTCTTCTCTCTCTTAGGGAGAGGGATTGGGGGGCTCGCGGAAGTGATGCGGAGCATTTGGGCGACACCACGGAGTAGTTAGGAAGCGTCTTAATCTAACTTGAAGTGACTATACTTGAGTTGTTTTGAGCTACGTTGATTGGGTTGTCATACGTGAGCGTCCCCAAGCTGAAACGCTACGCTGTTCGCTACGATTCTATGCCCCTGATGGTTTATCGGGAATTGGCTGCCCATTTGGCTTGTGTTTCAGGGGTGAAAACGGAGCTGGAGTGGAAAAAAAACTCCACCTTCCGCTACCAAGACAGCCAAATAGAGGCATTGCATATTCATCAAGAACCCGATGCCGACATAGAACAAATTAAGCGTATTCTTGACCACTATGGAGCGTGGCAGTATAGCCCCTTAGAAGACTAGCTCTCTCTGCAACCCAAAAGGGATCCCTAGGGATAGGGATCCCCGGATGATTCCTCTGCAAGGTCTGGGAAAAACCAGTTCAGCGAGCAGCTTGGCCTTGGGCAGGCAGGTGCAGCTTACGAGCCAGGCCCAATCTCGCCAACAGCCAAATGGCCCAGTAGGTCATGTCGATCTCCCACCAACGCAAACCGGCCTTAACGCACTTCGGGTCGGCATGATGGTTGTTGTGCCACCCTTCACCATAGGTCAGAATCGCCGCCCACCAAAGGTTACGAGCATTGTCATTGCTCTCGAAAGTCCGGTAACCCCAGAAGTGGCTGGCCGAGTTGATTAACCAGGTGCAATGCAGTAGCAGCACTGTCCGCACGAAGATACCGTACACGACGAATGACCAGCCCCCCAGCAGGTAGAGTATCGCGGCCAATGGCAGCTGCAGAAGCAGGGCGTACCTATCCAGCCAGCGGTAGAAGGGATCCCGAGCCAAGTCGGGCGCAAAGGCAAAATACTTCTCAGGGTTAAAAAATTCTTCGCGGTGGTAGATCAGCCAGAGCACATGGCTCCACCAAAAGCCCTTACGAGCAGAATAGGGATCCTTCTCCTCGTCTTCGGTGAAGGCGTGGTGCTGACGATGGCCGCCCACCCAAAAGATCGGCCCCCCTTGAACGGCCAGGGCACCGAGAGTCGTGAAGACATATTCCAGCCACTTGGGCACCTGGAAACTACGATGGCTGAGCAGGCGGTGGTACCCCAAGCAGATGCCTAAGCTGCCGAAACACCAGTGGAGAAATAGGGCTACTCCCAGAGCGGGCCAGGAGAAGAAGAAAATGCCTCCCACCAAAGCCACCACGTGAAAAATGGCAAAGAAGAGCACATGTTCCCAAGCAAACCGAAAGGACTCTTGGGGCTCGGGCCGATTGAGCGGAGCGGGATGATTCAGCGATTGGCGAGAAAAAGAAGTGGTCATGAACCCACAAAACCTCAGAAGAAGAAGTAGACTAGACTGACTAGGAAAGAGCCAAAACACAAAGCCCAAGTTAAGGCCGCCGGATAACAGCGGCCCAACGTGAAAACGGAGTCAAACCCCTGAAGACACCGCCATAGCCAGCGGTGACTTGCTATGTGCTCCGCTGTGATGAACTTGGCTACACAGGAAGAAGAGGAGCAGAGGCAACGCTGCCGACATCCTCTCGCTTGACATTAAGCCTAGCGGTATTCCACCGTAAATGCAAGCGTCACTTGCAGCCCGCCGCAATTCTTCAGCTAGAAATCGCAGGAGCCCCGCACTGTACCCGTAGGGTCAGTGCCGGGAGGAATGCGGAAGTTATGATAGAACCATGACCCAAGTCCTGACCGTCTCCTGCAAGCTCAAGGCGTCCCAGTCGCAGGCCGCCAAATTGGACGCGACTTTGGAGGCTTTTGGCCAAGCCTTGAATTGGGTCAACCAGAACACACCCGAGAAAGTCGCCAACGCCGTTAAGCTCCAGTCTCTGTGCTACCGCGAAATCCGCGCCCGGTTCGGCTTGTCCAGTAACTTGGCTCAGCAGGTCTGCAGACGGCTGGCCGGCGCCCGTAAAGTTGCCCGACAGAAAAACCGCCCCGTCAAAACGTTCAAGGGTGGCTTCGCTACCTACGATGCACGTATCTTTTCGTTCCGCGAGAAAGACTGGACGGTGTCGCTCACCACGGTGGAAGGGAGAGAACGCTTTGAACTGGCCATTGGCAACTACCAGCGTGGGATGCTGGCTGGCTCTAACCCCAAATCGGCCACCCTGGTCAAGCGCAAAGATGGCTCCTACTACATCCAGATTTGCGTAGAGAAAAAGCCACCCAAGCAACAAGATACCGACAAGGTGATCGGGGTGGACTTGGGAAGGACAGATATTGCCCATACGTCAGAGGGGGACAACTGGAATGGACAGCAGTTGAACAGAGTCCGCGACCACTACTCCCGGTTGAGGGCGGTACTCCAACGCAAAGCCAGTAAGGGCACACGCAGTTCGCGGCGCAGATGCCGTCAACTGCTGCAACGGCTGTCTGGCAAGGAGAGACGCTTTCAGTCGCGTCAGCGTTGCATAGCAAAAACGTGGGTCAATCATCGCATCTCTAAAGCTATTGTCTCCAGGGCAAAGGCTACCAACAGCGCTATCGCCCTGGAAGACCTGACAGGGATCCGGGAAAGGGTCAATCAACAGCCGCGCAGCAAAGCCGAAAGGCGCAGGGCCAACAGTTGGGCGTTCTACCAACTACGTCAATTTCTGGAATACAAGGCGAGGGTTGCAGGGGTTTCTCTGGTTCTTGTGCCGCCTGCTTACACGTCGCAGACCTGTCACAAGTGTTTACACATCCATCCCGACCCTGCGCAATCCTACCGCAGTGGTAAGTCGTTCAAGTGTGGGCACTGTGGATGGGAAGGGGATGCGGATTTGAATGGTGCGAATGTGATTGCGCTCTTGGGGGCTGTCGTAAACCAGCCTAGAGGTTCGGGCCTGTTTTGTTCTCTGGTAGGGCAGAGCAGGCTCAGGGCTACTGAAAGCCCGCTCCGTACCGCTTAGCGGTCGGAGCCGGGTAGTTTACGTTTTCTCCTCACTATGGCACGTCCTTCTTCTCGGCAAAGGCTGCTGAATGCGGCTCGGGAGCTGTTCGTTCGTCAGGGCATCACCCAGACCACCACCCGTCAAATTGCGGATTTGGCCGGAGTGAATGAGGTCACCCTGTTTCGGCACTTCGGCACCAAGCAAGGGTTACTCCTGGCCGTATTTGGGGAGCTGGGGGTCTTTTCCGGCATAGCCGATCTGCCCCTGAAGGCGGATCCCGCCCCCTCTCAAGGTTCTGGGTTGCAAGCCATTCTCCTGCGCTATGTCCACACCTGTTTTCGGGCTTTGGCCGATAATCCTGAACTGGTGCGCTCCCTGGTCGGGGAGGCTGGCCTTTATTCTGAGGAACATCGTCGCGCCTTGCGGATGGGTTTTTCTCAGGCCCAAGAACAGCTGACAGAGTATTTGCGGCGATTTCCCAACTCTGAGTTGCAATCTGTCGAGCCAGATCGCCTTTATGCAGCCGTTGGGGTTTTGCATGTAATGATTTTGGGAGCAGCAATGTTGGCGGTAACTGCCGAGTTGCCTTCCGTTGGCGCCGACGGAACCGAGCCCTCTGTTGAGGGGCAGCTATCGGATGAAAAATCTAAAAAATCAGAGAAAGGCGCCGAAACCGCCAGGATCCCCCCCCTTCTGCAAGCCTGCGTGGAGCTGTGGATGGCAGGCGTGACCAGAATGACAGAACCTACGCCGTAGCGCAGCCACCCACAATTGGACAAGGCTCTCCAAGTGCCCTAGGTGGGCATGCGATACAGCTTCTCCCAGCGACACACTGACTACGGCCAATAAATAGCCCCAGACCACAGGGATCCCGGCAACCTGCAGAACTCCCGTGAGCTCAGAACAAACTCTCTCTGTGTGCAAATAGATGTGCAAACAGGTAGATGTGCAAGTAGAAAAGAGAGGAGGTTGTAAGCCGGGTTCTGTAGTGCAGAGTTGCACTGGCGATCATCCATCTGGGAGTGATGTTGCCATCACCCTCTAGCGGCTCACCACCATCGAGAGCACCCTTCCCCGCTTTGGGTACCGTGATCTCGATGCAGCCAACAGGGGCGAAGAACAGCCATGATCCTGCGGCTGCGGCCTTGCTTTCCACCGGGGTTTACCGAGCCAACGCCTCACGACGTTGCTGGTGGGCTCTTACCCCACCTTTGCACCCTTACCTGTGCTGGGATCCCAGCCATCGGCGGTATGTTTCTGTGGCACTATCCTCGCGGTTACCCGCACTGGGCTTTCCCCAGCGGTGTGTTCTTCTGAAAGCCCGGACTTTCCTCATCCCGCTGTCTGGTGGCGACAGCAAGGACGCGATCGCCTGCCCCTCCTCTCTCTTCAGCTCGATCCTACTGCATCTTCCAAACCTAGAAAATCCCGGAAATCGGTACAAACTCCACTTGATCGGGAATGTTGGGGGCCACATGCAGGATTTGTTGGTTCAGATCCATCACCACAGCCGCTACGCTTTCGGTGCGATCCCAGGCGGGCAGATGGGGATCCGGATAGCGGCAGATGCAGTGGGGGGCATTCGTCCGGTCCTGTAGGATTTTTTGAAGAGTGACCGCCTCTAGGGTTCCCGTTTGAGCACTCTGGCGAAGCAAATGATAGGCCCGTTCTAGCCTTGTGGAGGATCCTATATGGGGGGGCAGCTCATCTTCTCGCAAGGCCGGATCCAGGAAATGATTGGTGTGGGCGAGGATCCCTCCTTGAGGGAGATGCAGGCCAATTCCTCGTGGACTGATTTCAAAGCTGATTGCACTAGCGGGCTGTAGGCCTACCGCCTGTCCTGCGGTACCCGCAACGCTGACACAAGAGGACGCGGTGTAAGGATAGGATCTCACCCTCTCCACAGCTTGCTGCCACTCCTCACACTCCAACAACAAGCGCAATAGCAAATGCACCGGCATTCCCTCGGTTTGCCCATCTAGGGTAGAGCGCAAGAGGTTGAGGGCCACGGCCAACCCTGCTCGGTTGAGGCCGATTTTGGCCAGGATCCCAGCTTCGGTCAGGGTGAGGTAGGCAGGGTGGTTATCGGAGCGAACGCACAACAGCACACAGGCCCTGCGCTGCTCCCCAAGCCAATCCCAGGTTTGGGCCAAGTAGGTGTGGTGGGTGGAGGTAACCTGGGGCAAGGCCGCCAGGGTGGTGCATTCTCCCCCATCCGGGTTGGCTTGGGCTGGATCGATGAGATCAATCCCCTTGAATTCATGAGCAGGATCCGGTGGGTGCTGGGGCACCCCGTTTTGGAGATTGTGTTCCAGAGCAGCGGCGCAGTTGGGATGGGATCCCCTGGGAACCGATCTGGATAAAATTTCGGTGCGCAAATTGAGGGCCAGAATCTCGGCGAAACGAAAGCCACTCCCCGCAGCAATTCCTTGGATTTCTTCCAGCAGGTGGGGCACGTGGCGCTCTAGCCAGGGCAGGGATCCCTCTGCTTGGGTCTGGGCCTGCTGCCAGGTGAGACCACAGCGGTAGGCAAATTGGCGGGCGTAGCTGGCAATGCTGTGGCGAATGAGTTGGGCCGCCTGGGATCCATACTGTTGGCCTCGTTGTTGGGGATCCCCCTGCAGATGAAGAATGGGGAACATGGTGCTGGTTTGCCCGTGACCTCAATAGGTGGGCAGGGAGGGATCCACCTCACAAGCCCAAGCGTGAATGCCGCCGCTGATGTTATGAACCTGAGTGAACCCGTTGGCCTGTAGCCACTGGCTCATCTGGGCAGAGCGGAGGCCATGATGACAGAGCACAAAAGTTGGCTGATCTGGATCCAGCTCTGTGAGGATCCGTTCCCTCCATTCCTCGTACTGGCTCAAGGGGTAGTTGCGAAAGCCCAGGGCATTTAAATTCACCAGCTCCAGCTCTGCCGGTTCCCGCACATCGATCAATTGCAGAGGGCCGGCCTCGGGATCCTGTAGGTATTGGGCCATCTGTTGTGGTGTAATGGAGCGGATGGAGAAGGACATCGCCAACTCTGGTCTACAGGGATCCCTTTTCAAGATACACCGGCTCAGCGGCTGCCCTGAGACTGCCCGCAAAGGTTAAGATGTCACCCTGATTTGGGCTTAGCCTGGGTATGGCTGTGCAACGCTTTTTGATCGACACGGATACGGCGGGAGATGATGTTACCTCGCTGCTCTTTGGGCTGCTCTGGCCCAACAGCATCCTACAGGGCTGCCCGCCGGGGTGAGTTTCATTCGAGATCCCTTTGCGGAAGTGCCCAAACCCGCCGATTATGCCAGCATCTGCAGCGGAGATACCCGTCCGCTGTTCTTTATCGGTGTGGATGCTAACCAAAACTACCTGGGGGATACCGATAACAACCCTGCCACCCTCAACCACGGTCTCACCTCGATGCTGAAGCGGGTGGATATGGCCACCTATGAAGTGATTCGCAGCGTGGTGGAAGGCAACTTTAAGGCAACTTTGTCGGCGGCATTCAAACCTTTGGCCTGGAGAACGAGGGTGTGGGCTATGCCCTGGATGAATACAACCAAGCCTTGCTCTCAGCGGATTTGGTGGCTGCTGTGGAAGCGGTGAAGCAAGACATCCTCGCCGGAACCCTCGAAGTACCTGAAGAGCGCTAGATTTTTGAGATTTTTGTTGCCGATTGATTGCGGATCCCTGGCGAAGCCTTGACTAAACAGAGGATCCATCAGAGGATGCTTTTGCTGAGGGCATTGGATCGCAACTTGGCCACCTGCACTTTGACCTCGTGGCAGTTGCTTGTTGTTCTTGTTTGTTGCTGTAACAACCTTAACCGCTAAGCGCTTGTAAGGAGCTTTCCACCTATGCTTGGCCAAGTATCCAAGTCTGGTTGGGGGATCTGTTCAGCCTTGCTGCCTCTGTTGGCAGGGATCGCTTTCGGCTGTGGAGGAGGCACAGGCAACTCTCCCCCTCTGCCGTCGCCAGGTAGTGGATCTGTCGTCCTGCAAGTGGATCCGGCCAGGGGCCCCTTTACCAAGGTGGCTGATGCCGTTGCAGAAGCGCAGCGGCTGCAAAATGCCACAGCAGGACTAGAGGTGCTGATCCAGATTTTGGGGGCGGGCAAGGAGAGACTGGAGAAGAACCTCGCCCTGGATGGAGGTGACGGCACCAATGGCGGGCGGATTCGGATTACCAGCTCTGCTGCCTACGAGATCCTAGCGGGGTTGTTCGATGTGGTTGTAGCCAGCCAAACTAGCCTGCAAGGGGTAGAGGTCGTGTTGGAAGGTGGAAAGATTCAGGTCAACGGTGGCACCTTTCAGCCGAGCAAGGTCACCCTCAACGACCCTCGCTCCAACATCTTGGTCAACGGCAATGCTGCGGTTCTAGAGGGAGCCTTGAACCAATTGGCCGAGATTTTGTGCCAGCAATTTTTGGATCCCTGTGTGCAGATCTCCGGAAACAGTCGAGTCAGCGGCATTTCGTCAATCGTTAGCAAAACAGGCGGGGTGGGCATAGGCACAACACCAGGAAGTAACCCAACCCTCGAGAACAACACGATTCTCTTACAAGCTTTAGGGACTTTGGCTGTTCGCTACAGCGACAACTCCGGCGGGATCTTCCGCAACAACCAAATCGAAGGGGATCCACCTACCGCTGGGGCTGGCTTAGTGCTGCAGGCTCGGCAAGCAGGTAGGAGCGGCACTACCGGGATTCAACTGGATGGGGCAGGCTCAATTCCATCCATTCAATCCAACAGGATCGGCGTGGGTGGGATAGCCGGGAGCGTCGGCATTCGCATCTTGCAAGGAACACAAGCCCGTACCCTTTCTGGAAATACATTTCTGGCTCGGGGCGAGGGCAGAGGGATAGCAATTCAAGCGGCCCCCGGCACCCCAGATGTGGTGATTGCAGCCTACCTAGCCGGCAATGCCTTCCAGGGGAACTTTGCTGAGAGAGTTGCTGTGGGACTCTTCACACCCACACCTGAGCCAACGCCTTCTCCCACCCCGACACCTACACCCGTGCCCACACTTAGGCCGACGCCTTCTCCCACCCCGACGCCTACACCCGTGCCCACACCTGAGCCAACGCCTTCTCCCACCCCGACACCTACACCCGTGCCCACACTTAGGCCGACGCCTCCTTCCACCCCGACGCCTACACCCACGCCCATACCTTCTGGCCCAAGGATCACAATCCCTAGCTTACCTGCAGCTGCAACGGTAACTATTACTCAGGCAGACGGCACAGTTATTGCCACTTCCACATCGGTGTCTGGGGATGTCGTCACCTTCCCGGCTCCGTTTATCCTTCCCTTTGGCGGTCAGGTTCGTATCACCCCTGCTGTCCCTTCCCCAGCGCCCATCACAGTGGGAACCATCACCCTTAGCACCTTCGACAACACAACTAACCCTGGCAGCACGACTTATTTCAACCTTGGACCTAGCATTCCCGTAAACTAGCTTTTGTCTGTGTTTAGGCGATTGGTTTTCCTTTGGCTCAAGGTTGCTCAGGCGTGGAAGGCTACCCTTTTGAAATGTGAGGATGCTATGGGTATTTCTGCCGTTTCTTCCCCTGGAGACTTAGCAGTTGCCCTGCCGCCGGGTTTTGATGTCCCTTTGGGTACCTACCATATGGGTGACCCTGCCTTTCGGTTTCCCTGAAGGGGGGTTGGCAAACCTTGCAAGCAGCTTTGGCTCTTAATTTCGTTTTCTTGTTAGAGATTTGCGATGGCTACCTACAACCCTAGTTGCAGCCAGCGTTCTTCGCTAGCCTCCGTGCTTCCAGCCTCCTTCCTAGTAAGAGGGGGCGGCTGCCTGTTCTTTTTCTTCCGAACCCTATGATGAAACTGTTTGAACGTTGCTCCCAGTCAACTGCTTCCATTCGCTTTACCATAACACTTCGCAAACAGTTCGCAGGAGCGGAATTGTCGCCCAAGCCTTTAGCGGGTTAGCCGCCTCAGGGGAATCTGCGGGTAAGTTCACACTCTCTTTGCCCCTAGGGATAGGTCTCTCCACCAGCAATCTAGGCCGTTGGCTGTTCCGACTACTCCACTGCAGCTTTGGCTTCCTTCTCTTTGGCTGCCTTGGCAGCGCGCATTTCCGCCAAAATCTCTTCGGGTCGTTTACCGGCACGCTGGGATCCAGCAGGCAAGTCGTGGGGATCGATTACCCCTTTGGGCAGATAGGCAAATTCTCGCAAGGGGGTCACCATCGGGTCTTCGGTAACTTTAGAGGGCAGACGGCCCATCGCCACTTGGTGGTAGTTGAGGTCATGGCGGTCGTAAGTAGCCAACTCATAATCCTCAGTTACCGAGAGGCAGTTGGTGGGGCAAAACTCCACACAATTGGCACAGAAAATGCACACCCCAAAATCAATGCTGTAGCTGTAAAGCTCTTTTTTCTTCAGCTCTGGGTTGTAGGCCCAATCCACCACCGGCAGATCAATGGGGCAAACCCGAACGCAGATCTCGCAGGCAATACACTTATCGAACTCGAAGTGGATGCGTCCCCGAAAGCGCTCAGAGGGGATCAGCTTTTCGAAGGGGTATTGCACGGTTACCGGGCGCCGACCCATGTGGTCGAAAACCACTCCCATGCCTTGGCCGATGTACTTGGCGGCTCGAAAGGCATCACCCACATATTCTTTGACACGCTTGAGAAACGTCATGGCCTCTGTTCTCCCTCTCTTGCCTGTTTACTTCTCATTCAACCCCCAAAAAAGGTGGGGAAGGCGAGCTTTAGGGCTGCCGTCAGCAGCAAGTTAACAAAGGATACGGGCAGCAAAAACTTCCACCCCAAGTCCAGCAGTTGGTCAATGCGCACCCGCGGCAAGGTCCAGCGCAGCAGGATGGCCAAGAAGATGAAGATAAAAGCTTTGACCATCGTCATGACAATGCCTAAGGCCGCCGCGCCGATCTGCAAGAAAGGGTTATCCAAAGGAATCCCGGCAAGTGCAGCAATCGTTTCCACCGGCACCACAAACGACCAGCCCCCCAAGTACAGCACTGCCGCAATCAGAGAAGCCAGCAGCAAGTTGGCGTAGGATCCCAGATAAAACAGGGCAAACTTCATGCCGGAGTACTCCGTTTGGTAGCCGGCCACCAGCTCTTCTTCTGCTTCCGGCAGATCGAACGGGATCCGCTCCGTTTCCGCCAGCGCCGAGATCAAGAAAATCACAAAGCCAATGGGCTGCCGCCAGACGTTCCAGCTCAGGATGCCCAGGCCACTCTGTTGCTCGACGATCCCCACGGTGTCCAGGCCATTGCTCATCAGCACCACGGCCAACACCGACAGGGCCAACGGCAGCTCATAGCTAATCGACTGGGCCGCCGCGCGTAGCCCCCCCAGCAAAGAGTACTTGTTGTTGGAGCCGTAGCCGGACATCAACAGACCGATGGGTTGCACGCTGGAGGTGGCGATCAGGAAGAACACACCGATGGCAATGTTGGAGATCAACAGGTTTTGGCCGAAGGGAACCACCAGGTAGCACAGGAAGACCGGCAGGAAAACCAATATCGGCCCTAGTGTGAACAAAACCGGGTCGGCCAAGATGGGCAGAACATCTTCTTTGGTCAGCAGCTTGATGCCATCGGCAATCGGGATCAGCACCCCCTGAGGGCCGGCCATGTTGGGGCCAATCCGCTGTTGGGCTGCTGCCGAGATCTTGCGCTCCAGCCAAGTCATGACCATCACCCCCAAGGTGGCGGCGATGATCAGCAGCAACATGGGCAGGGGCATCCAGAGAGCATGGGCTGCACCCGCTCCCAAGCCCAAGTTCTGTAGAGCAGTCTCAAAGCCAAGCTGTAGGTCGATACCGGCGTTTGTCATGGGGGTGAGTAGCTCCCTAGAGACGGTGGGTCAGGTAAGGTTTGGGATCCCTGTAACTAGGCCTTCCCGTTGGGATCTGACTGGGGAGGGCGGTTACGGCGGCGTAGCTCCTGCTGGATGATGGCCTGAAGGCGAGCATCGGATAGCTCTTCCGCGCGGCGGCGCCTTTCCTCTTGGTACTTAGCCCATTGCTTGGGGCCGATAATCGCAGCAATGGTAGACACAATCAACAGCGGCAGAATCAAGATCGCCCAGGCCATCGCCTTTGTCCTCACGTTCCGTAAGCATCTTAGCGATTCCTAGCGATCCACCTCGCCCATGATGATGTCAATGCTGCCGAGGATGGCGATCATGTCGGCTACCTTCATGCCGCGAATGAGCTGAGGCAACACTTGCAAATTGACAAAGCCGGGGGGGCGGATCTTCCAGCGCCAGGGGCAAACGTTGTCGTCTCCCACGATGTAAATGCCCAGCTCTCCTTTGGCGCTCTCCACCCGCACGTAGGCTTCCCCCTTGGGGATCTTGAAGTTGGCCGAAGGCTTTTTGCTGATGAACTGGTAGTCGCCTTTGTTCCACTCCGACTTCGGCCCCTCCAGCATGCGCTTGGCTTCTAGGTTTTCAAAGGGGCCGCCCGGCAGAGCCTTCACCGCTTGCTGCACGATCTTGCAGGACTCGCGCATCTCTTTCATGCGCACCCGATAGCGGGCTAGGCAATCCCCTTCGGGATAAACGGCCACCTCCCAGTCGAAGTCGTCGTAGCATTCGTAGTGATCCACTTTGCGCAGATCCCAGTTGACGCCGCAGGCCCGCAACATGGGGCCGGACAGACCCCAGTTGATGGCGTCTTGCTTGGAGATGGCTCCCACCCCTTCCAGCCGTCGGCGGAAAATCGGGTTGTCGGTAACCAGCCGCTCGTATTCATCCACTTTGGGCAAGAAATACTCGCAAAAGTCTAGGCATTTTTCCGTCCAGCCGTAGGGCAAATCCACTGCTACGCCGCCTACCCGGAAATAGTTGTTGTTGATCAGGCGCATGCCGGTGACGGCTTCAAACAAGTCTAGGATCCACTCCCGCTCCCGCATGGCGTAGAGGAAGGGGGTTTGGGCGCCCAAATCCGCCAAGAAGGGACCAAACCAAAGCAGGTGGTTGGTGATGCGGGTCAGCTCCAGCATGATCACCCGTAGGTAGCTGGCCCGTCTGGGCACGCTGATCCCGGCCAGTTTCTCAACGGCATTGACGGTGATGGCCTCGTTGAACATGCCGGCCCCGTAGTCCCAACGGGAGACGTAGGGCAGGTATTGCACCACCGTGCGGTTTTCGGCGATTTTTTCCATGCCGCGGTGCAAGTAGCCGATCACCGGTTCGCAATCGACGATGTTTTCGCCATCTAGGGTGACCAGCAAACGCAAAACCCCATGCATAGAGGGATGGTGCGGCCCAAAGTTGAGCAACATCCGGTCGGTACGGGTCTCGATCATGGGCATGGGCATAGCCGCCGCCTCCGCAACTGAAGAATGTTCATGGTCTGCAACATTTGCAGTATAGCGGTTTTCTTCTGCCTTCTCGGGATCCCATGCCATCAGGGATCCCAATCCTCGATATTGAAAGTCTCCAGGGGAACTCAGCTAGAGTGAGAAAAAAGGAGGGAGGCCGATGGCTGTATCCCGTTCACCCGCGAATGGCTCATCCCGACGAGAGCAGCAACATCCGCAATATGCCACCGACCGAGCTGCGCTCGATGAGCTGATGGTGCAGGCTCAGGAGAGGCCCCTCTCCGAGTGGGTGCTGGCGGAAGTCGCCCGTTTGCGCATCCGTTACCACGGCTTCCCCGGCGCCTGGGATCTGCAGCGGGATTTGGATCAAATCCTGGAACAGTGGGGCCTGAGCGAAGAAGAGCTGTTCGCCCAGACCCGCCAGATCCATGCCCGCGGCCAGGTGTACGACCGCAGCTTTAGCACGCGAGACGACTGGGCCTAGTGGAGGGTTTGGGTCGGGATCCCTTACCCCCCTGAGAGAGGGGAGTTTGCCGGTTGTTCATGAGACGTGAAGCTGCTCGGCAAAGATGGGATCCAAAGGCACATCCAGGGCGGCAATCACCTTAGTCCAGAAGTTCATGAAGCCAATCCAAGCCGATAGCTCCACCAGATCTTCATCTGACCAAATGGCTTTTAGCTGGGCAAAGAAGCTGTCGGTCACCACCATGCTGGGCACGGTCATCCGCTCAGCGTACTCGATGGCCAGCTTTTCCGCCTCGGTGTAGAGGGTGCTGGTACGGGCCTGGGCCACCGCCGCAATTTTGGCAGGGGAGGCGCCGTACTTTTGCGCCTGCAGGGTGTGGTAGGGAAGGCAGTAGTGGCGGCAGCCGTTGATTTGGGCAATGCGGATGCTGACCAGCTCCTTCAGCTCTTCAGGCAAGTTGGGGTTTTGGGTGTGCAGCGCCCCGTAGAGGTTCATCACGGCTCGCATCAGTTGGGGCTTGTGGGCCATCACCTGCAGGGGGTTGAGGGCGGTGCCGTAGGTTTTCTCCAGGCTTTCGTAAACCTTTTGCAGTTGCTTATCGGCTTTCTCTGGGGTAACAGGAGGGATCCGCATGGACAGTCTGTAAAATTGCAGCATTCTCGACTTTAGCGCGTCTGGGGGATCCGCCCAAGCCTAAGGGGGATTCACAGCCTTGGTGAGTGATCCCTTCTCCCGTTGAGAAGGGGGCCTTGGTCTTTTGGTTTCGTTCCAGACACTCCTGCAGGGCTTGCAACCTGTCAAGGATTGCCCAAGGATTGCTCAACGGCTTCCACCTGCTGCTGGGTGGCGGTAGCCCCTTGGTTGAGGGTTTGCTGGATCTGTTCCCGAGATTGGTAAATCTGCAGCGGCCCACCTTGAGGGATCCCTTGCTGGGCAGCTTCTGGGCTGGCTTGCTCTGGTCTCGGCTCCGAACTCAGCGGGTTGCGATAGAGGCGGTTAACCAGCAAAAATCCCACCAGCACCACAGCAGTTGCCACCAAAAGCCGAACCATACTCGGATCCCTTGCAAGCATCTGGTTCTAGAATGCCCAAAAAGAGGAGCAGGTATCCGATGTCGGGCAAAGTTGCGCAAACTTCCCAGCCGGTACGGGTTGGCATTGGCGGCCCGGTGGGATCTGGAAAAACCGCTTTGGTGGAAAAGCTCTGCTTGGCGCTGCGGGACCACCTGTCTTTGGCGGTGGTGACCAACGATATCTATACCCGCGAGGATGCCGAGTTTTTGGTGCGGGCCAAGGCCCTGGAGGCAGAGCGGATCATTGGCGTAGAGACCGGCGGCTGCCCCCACACCGCCATTCGGGAAGATGCCTCCCTCAACCTAGACGCCATTCAGGAGCTGGAGCGCCGCTTTTGCCCCCTGGATCTCATCTTGGTGGAATCGGGGGGGGACAACTTGGCAGCTACCTTCAGCCCGGAGCTGGTGGACGCCTGCATTTACGTCATCGACGTGGCCGAAGGGGACAAGATCCCGCGCAAAGGCGGGCCGGGGATCACCCGCTCCGACCTGCTGGTGATCAACAAGATCGATCTGGCTCCCTATGTGGGAGCAGACTTGGGGGTGATGGAACGGGATGCCCGTCGCATGCGGGGAGATAGGCCCTTTGTCTTTACCAACCTGCGCACGGGTGAGGGGCTGGAGCAGGTTCTCAGTTGGCTGGAGCGGGAGGTGCTGTTTCGCCCCATCAAGGCCGACCCCCCCTCGGTGAGCCGCCTGTGAACTTCGGTAAGGCCATCTTGAAGGCAACCCGCCGAGGCGACCATACCCACATTTGGGAGTATTCTCAGGCTCCCTTGCAATGGCTGGGATCCCCTGGGGAGCCACCTGTGTACTACCTGCGCAACCCCAACGGCGGCCTGCTGGGTGGGGATCGCCACCGGATCGAGATCGGGCTGGGGCCAGGCTCGGCGCTGGAAATTCGCACCCAAGGGGCAATGCGGCTACATCCCGGCTTGATTCGGCAACAGGTCAAGGTCAAGCTGGCCCCCACCAGCCAGTTGATCTGGATCCCTCACCCGACCATTCCGGGGGCAGGGGCAGACTTTCGCCAGCAGGTGCAAATTGAGCTGGAGCCCACAGCCCGCCTGGCCTATGCCGAGATCTGGACTGCCGGACGGCTGGCCATGGACGAACGCTGGCAGTTTGAACATCTTGCCAACTGCTTGCAAGTTTGGGTCACTGCTGGGATCCCATGCTCCCCCGAGGGGAGAAAACTCTGGCTGCAGGAACACATAGACCTGCACTTTCCCCATCGGCAGGTCTCTGCCGCGTCAGTGCTGGGATCCCATCTCTGTTGGGGATCCCTGTACTTGCTGGGGGATTGGCCGGAACCCACTTGGCTGACCGTTCACATCAGCGGAACGGAGTCCCCATACTGGCTGGTCAAGTCTCCGGATCCCATCTGTAAGGGTTGGATTCTGCGCCAGGTGGGGCCACAGGCAGAGGCCATTTGGCGGCATTTTGGCCAGGTTGCACTACAGCTTGCTCAAGCCAAGGGTGGCTCACCCCAGGGGTGGTAGACTAAGGCTGACTCAAACCAACTGGTTGACCCAAGGCTGGGACGGAGTCCTTTGAACGCTGCTCAACGGATTCTCAGACGCTCTGTCCTCAGGGGGCGAAGTCGCTGGCTGCTCCTCTACGAGAAGGGGATGGCCCTGCTGGCCCTGAGCAACCTGTGCTTGGTGCTCTTCGACATGAGCTATGTGCCTGGGCGAGATTTTTGGCTCCAGGGTCGGGTGCAAATTTTTGGCGCCTTTGGTCCTCCCATTCCGCTGCCGATTCTCTCCGAAGAAACCAGCCGTTCCCCGGTGACCGACCTATACGATCCCATCAAAGGTATCGAGCCCAACCCCGAAACCCAGCGCTACTTGGCCTTGGTGGATGAGCTGCGCCAGGTTACCCTGCGGTTTGGCGTGGAGTCGGAAGCGGCAGCACCAATCCTGGCCCGCTTGCGGGAGCTCAGCGACGAGATGATCGAGACCAATCCCTTTCAGGGCGCCAACAAAACTGGCCAGTTTGTGCGTATCCTCAATTTGATGCGGGAGCACATCCCAGAAGCCGACTCTGCCAGAGCCGCCTTTGCCCGCTTTTGGACTGCTGAGTACTTGGCCAGCGCCGATCCCGCAGATGGAATTGAATTTTTCCAGACCCGGCTGCGCCCCCTCTTTGAGACCAACTATTTCCGCCCCATTGGTGAGAGCGGTAACCCTGTTGACTTTTTCCCGGTGCTGGATTTTCCCTTCGTGCTTCTGTTTGGGCTGGAATTTTTGCTGCGCACGGTGGCCATCAGCCGCCGCTACACCGGCGTCAATTGGCTGGATGCCATGCTCTGGCGTTGGTACGATGTGCTGTTGCTGCTGCCCTTTTGGCGCTGGCTGCGGGTGATCCCCGTCACCATCCGGCTGGGACAAGCACAGTTGCTGGATCTGGAGCGGGTACGCGCCCAGGTGAGCCAGGGCTTTGTTACCAACTTCGCCGAGGATCTGACGGAAGTCATTGTCGTGCGGGTGATCAACCAAATCCAGGTATCCATTCAGCGGGGATCCCTGCCCCTGCTGCCGGCAGCGCGTACCCAGCGCGACTACATTGATATCAACAACACCAACGAGCTGGAGGCGATTGCCAACCTGGTTTTTCGCATTGTTCTCTACCGCGTTTTGCCCCAGGTGCAACCGGAATTGCAACAACTGCTCCGCTACAACCTGGATGGCCTGCTCAAGCAGTTGCCTGCCATGCAAACTCTAGAACAGCTTCCCGGCCTGGGATCCCTGCCTGGCCAACTGACGGAGCGCCTGGCCAACGAGCTGACCACCACCACCTACAAAACCCTGACGGGCAGTTTCGAGGATCCCGTCGGCTCCAAGCTGGCAGCGCAACTGATGCAGCGGTTTGGTGAAGTCTTGGCACGAGAACTCACCCAGGAGCACGCTTTGGAGGAAATTCGCTCTCTCCTGCAAGACTTGCTGGAAGAGATCAAAATTAACTACGTCGAGCGGCTATCCCACGAGGATCTGGAGGAGGTGATGGAGCAAACCCGCCAGCTTCGGCAAAAGGCCCAGCAACTGGAGAAAGACCGCCGCAACTAGGGTTGGGAGGATTGGTTGACGAGGTTTCGCCAGTTCAGTAGGATAATGTTTCCAGGTCGGGCGAGTGGCGAAACTGGTAGACGCACCGCACTCAAAATGCGGCGGGAAACCGTGTCGGTTCGAATCCGACCTTGCCCATGATTTTTAGTCTGCTGTGACGAGCTGTAAGGCTCGCTGCTTTCTGGGTTTGGTAGGTTGATCCGTCTTGCCTCTTCTCACAGGGGTTTGGTGATAGAACCAGCCAAGCCCTTCTGGAGCAGGGTGCCAGCGGGACGGAGTCCTTAGATAGGGCAGCCAGAATCGGGCTCATCCTGCATCCTAGAGATGAAGCTCTAGCCGCTAAACTGGGGAATCATGGATGCAACTTTGGAATCTTTCTTTGCCTCTGCCACCCAAATTGGGCTAGGTCTAGCAGGCTTGCTGGCTGTGCTCACCCTGCTGGCCTGGATCCGCAATTGGCCCTTGAAGTTTGCGCTGGTGGGCTACACGGCGTTTGCGCTGGTTTTAACAGCGGGATGTTTTGCCCTCAGCTTGGGGCCGATCTTTCGCTCCCGCATTCCCGGTGCTGCCCCCTACACCACCGTCTATGACCAAGGGGCGGATCGAGCGGTTATTGCTGTCAGCCCGGATATCACCCCAGAGCAACTGATCCTCACCCTGAAGCAGGCGGCCAGCGATTTGGGATCCCCGGGCCGCTTCTCCACCGGTTCGCCGGTGTTCACCTTGCGGGCCCGCACCGTCATCCATCCCGAGCCGGGAGTTTCCGAGCCGTTGCTCTTGGGCACGCTGCAACAGCCGTTGGGAAAGCGCCTGCGCACCCCAGAAGAACAACAGCAGCAGCAGATCCATCTAGAGGAAGAGGCCTTTGCCCGGCTGCGGAAGTTGGCCCAGGGTCAGGCTTCTGCCGCCTTGTCTGCAGAGGGAGCGGAAGAGCCAACCACCGGGATCCCACTTGCCCAGTCTTGAGCGCTGAGCCAGCGGCGCAGATCCTGTCCCACCCGGTCGGGGATCTCCCAGGGAAAGAGATGAGCCACGTTGGGATAGACAATGCAGGTGCAGTGGGGCAGGGCGCGGGCTGTGGCCAGGCTGCTGTTGGCGGTGATGTGGCGATCCCGCTCGCCGGCCATAAGCAGTACCGGGATGCGAATTCGGTGCAGATCTCCCTCGCGGTTGTAGCCCCGTTGCAAAGCGGCGCGCAGAGCTTGGCGAGCCTGGGGGGAGGTGTGCAGATAGGCGGGCAAGGCCATGTGCGCCAAATACCGATAGGCCGTTGGGGTCTGTTGCTGCATCAGGTAGCGGTAAAGGGAGCGACGGCCAAAGGTCTCGATGTTCCATTCCCAGCCGGGCCAAAGCCAGTTGAGCAGCGAGGCAATGCCGGTGTTGACCTGATCCCAAAAATCGGTGGGGGGATGGTTGCTGCGGGGGCAGGCGGCACTGGCCACCAAAACCAAGCCTTTTACCCGCTGCGGCAGCCGCAAAGCCAACTCCAGGGCCAGGATCCCGCCCAAAGACCAGCCCAGAACCAGACACGCCTGCCAGCCCAGGCGATCCAGCAGCCGCTCCAAGTCCTCTAGGTGATCCTGCATCTCAAAGGGATCCACCACCTGCGAACGTCCATAGCCGCGCAGATCTGGCGCCACACAGGGGTGCATTCCCGCCACTGCCTCTGCAAATACCGCCATGCAGTCGGCATTGCCCGGATGGCCGTGGAGCATCAAGATTGGGAGGGAGGGGATCCCTTTTCCCCAAGTACGGTAGTGGAGCTGCAGGCCCATCGCGTCAGCAGTGCAGTTCCCGACTGCTGTAGGCATAACACTCTGGATAGCATCTAGACAGCAGGGTTAGGCGCTGGCCGCCTTCTTCGGAGTGGGCTGGAGCTTTACCCCGTTGGGAATGCAAATTAAGTTTTGATCCAGCACCTGCACAAACCCTTTCGAACGCAGGGATCCCAGAAGACGAGTCACCGTCACGCGGGTGGCCCCAATGGCATCCCCAATCTGGGCATGGGTAAGGGGCCAGGGGAGATACATCCCTTGTTCACAGGGCTGTCCATACTCTTCGATCAACAGGCTCAAGAAGCCCTTGAGGCGATCGATGGCGCGCCGTTGGCCCAGATTTCCCAACCACAGCAGCTTCCGTTGCAGTTGCTGGCGGAAGTTTTCCTGAATCTTCTGGTGCAGATAGGGCCACTGCTCCAGATCCTGCCAGTAAAACCACATCACCGTGGTGCGATCGGCGTGGGTGCAGGCTTTCAACTCAAAGCGCTCTGGGTTGCTCAGCTCAAAAGGAAATCCAGCCGTGATGAACCCAACAAAGACCTCCCGCCGCTCTGGAGTTTGGCTGACCAGGCGCACCACTCCCTCTTGGGTGATGTACACCAATCCCGGACGAGTGGGAATGCGCACGTCTTTGGGAAAGGTGCGACAGCGGTAGTGCTCCTCGGCCCACTGGCAAAGCTCACGCCATTCCTGAGCCTCTGTTGCCGATGTGATGGAAACAAGTGACATGAGATCAACTTCCTGTCGCTCGAGCGACCTGATGGGTTTTACAGACTTTCCAGCTTTACCCGGCTGTAGGCTATGCAACGCTTCCGCGTTCGCGCCGGCGGTGCGGAGCACCTACACGTCAACGGGACGGAGTCTTAGGAAGATGGGGATGGAGAAACAGCAAGATACACACAAGAAGGCAAATACAAAGAGGAAGGAAACCGCAGGGTTTACTTTACCTTAGCTTCATAATGGCACTTGACCTCATAGGGTGACATTGTGTTCCTACTGATATTGTTCAAAAGGCTACGTCCAATAATAACCCCAAGAAGCCGTAAATTTTCAGATTCTGCCGCTGAACTCGGCTACCTGGGGGATCAGCGCAGATCATTGGGTCAGACTGGTGTATGTCTAAGGGCGGGTGTGGGGTGGCTGGGATGAATATTCTCATCAGCAACGACGATGGCATCCAGGCGGCAGGGGTGCGGTGTTTGGCGGCAGCGCTGGCCCAGCTGGGGGGGCACCAGGTAACGGTGGTCTGTCCGGATCGGGAGCGCTCGGCCACCGGCCACGCCCTGACGTTGCACAAGCCGCTGCGGGTGGATCCGGTGCGGGAGGGATTTCCTCCAGAAGTGCAGGCCTGGGCCTGTTCGGGCACCCCTTCCGACTGTGTCAAGTTAGGTCTGGACGGGCTATTGGATCGTCCTCCCGATTGGGTGATTTCCGGCATCAATCAGGGAGCCAATCTGGGCACGGATGTGCTCTACTCCGGCACCGTCTCGGCGGCAATGGAAGGGCTATTGGAAGGGATCCCTAGCCTGGCAGTAAGCTTGGCCAGTTTTACCCATCAGGATTTTCAACCAGCGGCCCAGGTGGTGCTGAAGCTACTGGAGAAACTGAGCCTGAAACCCCTGGGGGAGCCGATGCTGTTGAACATCAACGTGCCCCCCCTAGCGCTGGCTGAAATACGCGGCATGGTCTTGGCCCGCCTGGCCTGGCGCAAGTACACAGATCTCTACGAGAAACGGGTGGATCCGCGCGGCAAGGCCTACTACTGGCTAGCTGGAGAGGTGGTGGAAGAGGAGGTGGATCCCTGTTCGGACGTGCGGGCGGTTGCTGAGGGCTATGTGTCGATTACGCCCCTGCAGCCGGATCTAACGGCCTACGCGGCCTTCGATAGCCTACAGCGCTGGGGCCTCTCAGCCTTTGGCTCATGAATTTTAAGCCGGTGAGCTGGGGTCAGCGCCGAACAATGTCATCCCCTCCAAATTTTGGGTCGAACTCGGCGGGAAAGCGGGTGTTGGCACTGTAGATTGCCCCTTCCAGAAAAGCGCTCTTTAGGTTGTCCATCGACAGATTGGCCCCTCGCAAATCCGCCCCCGTTAGATCCGCCCCACTTAGGTCGGCGCCACGCAAATTGGCCCCACTCAGGTTGGCCTCGCCCATCATAGAGGAGACTGCGTAGAAACTCCCGTCAGCGCCAGCAATCGTTTCGCCACCCCTTCGGCAACCGGCATGACCGACAGTCGCGTGCCCCGTCGTACTACTTCCAGCTCCTCTGGGGTGAAGGTGTCTCGCAATTCAGCCAAAGGGATCAATCGCCCAAAGGCTGAGACAAACCGCACTCGCACCGTATGCCAGCGGGGATCCTCGCGGGTAGATTTGGGATCATAGTAGGGGCTGGCAGGGTCGAATTGGCTGGGATCCACCACGTGGGTTTCCAGGATCTCCATCAAACCGGCAATTCCGGGTGGCTCGGCATTGGAATGGTAGAAAAAGGCGCGATCCCCAGGCTGCATTGCCTTCAGATAGTTGCGGGCTTGGTAGTTGCGCACGCCATCCCAGAGGGTTGGGCCTTCCCGCTGCAGATCCCAGATGCTGTAAACGCTGGGCTCAGATTTCATCAGCCAGTAGTTCATGGGGCACTAAGCTCTGGGAGCAGATAAAAGGGAGCAACGGGCAGCAAACTCGACAAAGTTTTGCAACATCTGCAAGCCAACAGGGCCCGACTTTTCGGGGTGAAATTGGGTAGCAAACAAGGTGCCGCGGGCAATAGCGGCTACACAGGTTTGGCTGCCGTGTTGGGTGGTAGCAGCCACCCAGCTTGGGTCATTGGGCACTGCGTGGTAGGAGTGGACAAAGTAAACCCAGCTTTGATCCGGGATCCCTGCCCAAAGAGGCGATTGGGGTTGGGTAAGGTGCAACTGGTTCCAGCCCATGTGGGGGATACGCAAGCCCGGCTCCGGTCGAAAGCGCTGCACCCGTCCGGGCACGATGCCCAGCCCCGGTTCCACCCCCTCTTCGCTGCTCTCAAACAAAACCTGCAAACCAATGCAAATGCCCAAGAAGGGCTGCTGCCGCTGCACCGCCTCCCGGATGGGATCCACAAAGCCTCGCTCTCGCAACTGCTGCATGGCCGGATCAAAAGCCCCATCTCCCGGCAGGATGATCCCGTCGAAACGCTCCAGCCCGACCGGCTCTGTTACCAGATGCACCTCTGCCCCGGCACGCTCCAAGCCTTTGCAAGCCGAATGCAAGTTTCCGGCATCATAGTCGATTACCGCCAGGCGCACAGCTCCCATGGGATTCCTCCTCGTGAGGAGTTTCGGAGTCTATCAGTATAGTGGTTCTAACCCGTTTGAGCTGACTCATGGCTGTGGCAACGGCTTTGCACAATCCCACTCCGACCGATACTGCTCTGCAATGCTGCCGCGACCAGGTTGATTGGCCTGAGGCGGCTTACCTGCACATCCCTTTTTGTCGGCAACGCTGCCACTACTGTGATTTTGCCACCGGCCTGGGCACCCGCAAGTTGATGGAAACCTACGTGCAGATGCTCTGCCGGGAGATCGGCGGCGCCTACCGCTACCGCCATCTGGCCGGGGATCCCAGACCGTTGACCAGCATTTTTTTCGGGGGTGGCACCCCTTCTCTGCTGACGGTGGAGCAACTGGGGCGGATCTTGACTCAATTGAGGGAGAGGATCCCGTTTCATCCCGACTGCGAGATTTCTCTGGAGGCCAACCCCGGCACCCTGACGCGGGAGCAGTTGGCGGGCTACCGGGAGCTGGGGGTCAACCGCATCAGCCTAGGGGTACAGGCATTTCAGCCAGAGCTGCTGGCCGCTTGTGGTCGCCTGCATGGAGTGGAGGAAGTTTACGAAGCCGTGGCCGACTTGCAGGCGGCGGGCTTTGAGAATTTCAACCTGGATTTGATCTTTGGGCTGCCCTACCAGACTTTGGAACACTGGCAGCAGTCTCTACGAGCTGTTCTTGAGATTAACCCCACCCATGTCTCCGTCTATGATCTGACGATTGAACCGGGAACCCGCTTTGGTCGGATGTACCGACCGGGAGCAGCACCTTTGCCCAGCGAGGAAACCACAGTTGCCATGTACCTAATGGCGCGGGAGCTGCTCACCGAAGCGGGCTACATCCACTACGAAATCTCCAATTTTGCCCGCCCCGGCTACGCCTGTCGCCACAACCGAGTGTACTGGGAAAATCGCCCTTACTTTGGCTTTGGCATGGGATCCGTCGGCTACGAGGGGGGACGGCGCATTCAGCAGCCCAAAACCCTTTACCACTACTTCGAGCAGGTGAAAGTCGGAGTCCACCCTCTCCCTCCTGAAGCATCCCCAGAGGAAGTTTGGATGGATACTTTGATGTTGGGGTTGCGTCTAAAGGAAGGTCTGGATTTGGGCCATTTACAGGAGCGTTTTGGCCACCCAAAGGTCGAGCAAGCTTTGGAGAGGCTGGATCCCTATTTTGAGAAGGGATGGGCCAGTTGTGAGGCAGGCCGGCTACAGCTGATTCCGCCCGATGGCTGGCTATTTTCCAATGAGATTCTCAGAGACTTGCTGGCTTGATTCCGACGGTTACTTTCACAAGATTTCTCACCAGAGCCCCCTATCCCAATTGGCCGAAAACTCAAGCTTTGAGGAGCGTAGGCCATCACCATTTCCAGCAGCCATTAAACCCAACATTTCACAGATCCTGAGATCTCTAATCTTGCAAGAGGGGTTGAGGGGAAAGATACGGAAGCCCAGAGGATCCCTATCGATAGTTGACAAATTGCAGCGCCACTGGGTAGTCCTGCTGCCTAAGCATTTGAATGACCGCCTGTAGCTCGTCTTTATCCTTGCCGGAAACGCGCACCAGATCCCCTTGAATGGCAGGCTGCACTTTCTTAAAGTTGTCGCGGATTTGCTTGGCAATCTGTTTGGCCAGCGTGGCATCAATGCCCTTTTTCAGGTGAACCACCTGGCGCACTCGGTTGCCACCGGCGCTCTCCGGCGGTTGAAAGTCGAAGATCTTCAGGGATAGACCCCGCTTGGCCGCTTTGGTAAGAAGCAGATCCCGAATGGAGTTGAGGGCCATGTCGTTGGCGGTGGTGATGGTCAGGGATCCCTCCTCCAGCTCAATTTCCGTCTGAGTATCCTTGAGGTCGTAGCGCTGTTTGATCTCCCGTCGGGCTTGATCCACAGCGTTCACCAGTTCCTGCCGATCGAAATCACTGACGATATCAAATGAGTAGGTAGAGGCCATAAACCTTATCTTCGCTATCGTTCAGTATCTTAAGCCCTCAGCCAAGCAGGGATCCCTAACTCTCGGAGAAGCTACAACAGGTAGAGGGATCCCAGTCCAGATTTGCGGAGAAGCAGGATGGCCGATGTTGTTTTAATTACAGGCGCCTCTGAAGGCATCGGCAGAGCTACTGCCTTTGCCTTTGCCCGTGGGGGTTACCGATTGGCGCTGGCTGCCCGCACTGCCGAAACCCTGAAGCAAACTGCCATCGACCTAGAGCAAAGCCTCAACGCCGAGGTCTTGGCCGTTCCCACCGATGTCACGCAGCCAGAACAGGTGCAAAACCTGGTGGAGAGAACTCTGGAACGCTATGGCCGCATCGATTGCCTGATCAACAACGCCGGCATCTGCATGAGTGGCCCTTTTTTGCAAACTACCCTGGAACACTGGCAGGCTTTGATGGCGGTCAACTTTTGGGGCTACCTCCACACCATCCGAGCCGTGCTCCCCGACATGTTGAAGCGCAAAAAAGGCCAGATCATCAACGTGGGATCCATTGGCGGCAAAATGCCCCTGCCCCAGATGAGCGCCTATTGTGCCAGCAAGTACGCGGTCAGTGGGCTGACAGAAGCGCTGCGTCTGGAACTGCAACCCCAAGGGATCCAGGTAATTGGCGTCCATCCGGGCATCGTCAGCAGCAATTTCCTCAAGCGAGCCATTTTTCTGGATGAGGTGGGGCCAGAGTCCTCTCCCGATGGCCACTCCCAAACCTCAGGTGGCAAAGCCCGCGAGCAAATGCAACAGGCGCTGGAGAGTTTCTGGGCCAGCCAGCCGGAAGAAGTTGCCGAAGCCATTTGGGACGCCGCTCGCCAGTCCAAGTCAGAGGTGGTGGTGGGCATGGCCCAATGGGCGGTAGGAGCTTACACCCTCTTCCCCGGATGGGTCGGCTCACTGCTCCAGAATGTTCCTCGCTAGGTCAGGTTCTTGGGTGCTGGATAATAAGCGGTTTTGCAGACCCAGCGATAGCAGGAAGAGGGCTAAACTTGTGTATAGTTTGAGGTACCGTTAAACACTGGTATTGGCAGCGGAAGTATGGTTGAATCTGCGCCTTCTCCTTCCGGTACCCACCAGCACATCTTGATCGTGGAAGACCGAGATGGCCGCCGTACCCAGGTGCTGGGATCCGCCAAATACTTCATCGGTCGGGACTTGGCGAACGACATCTGTCTCAACTCTCAGTATGCCTCCCGCTACCACGCCATGCTGCTGCGGATTCCCGCCGAGCGAGAGGGAGAATATTGCTACCGCATTTTGGATGGGGATTTGGAGGGTCGGCCCAGCACCAATGGCTTGTTGATCAACGGCCAGAAATTGACCACCCACCAGCTCAAGTCGGGGGATGTGATCACCTTTGGCCCCGATGCCAAAGCCACCTACAAAATTGTTAAGGCTCCCTAGGCCCAGATCTCTGCAGAGCGTGTAATCGCCCCCCAATCAACAGCAGCAAAGCCAGCACCAAGGCCATCTCCGACAGCAAGGTCGCTAGGGCCGCCCCCTGCCAACCCCACCTTGGGATCCAAGCCCCGTTCAACAGCCCATTCAGCCCCAGAGCCATCAGTTGCAGACGGCTGCGGGGCTTTTGCAACCCTGCCCCGGTGAGCAGGTGAGACAGCAAAAGGTGGATCCCTTCCAGCAAAATGACCGGGCTGAGCCAGCGCAGGATGAGGGCCGTTTCCCGGTAAGCCGATCCCAGCACCCAAGGGATTCCGTAGGATCCCAGGGCCAGCCCCAGAGCAGCCAAACTGCCGTAGCCCACCACCCAAGGGAAAAGCTGCCAGGCGTAGCGCCAGCCTTGCGGAAGGCCCTTCTGCCCTTGGCGGCACAGCTCGGCAAAATGGCTGGTGAGCAGGGCGATCATCGGCGTTTGCGAGAAGTTGATCACCCGATAGGCAGCGCTGTAAAGACCCCCCGCCGCTGCTGAGGCCAAACGGGGCAAGAGCAGCTTATCCAAATCGGTGAAGGTTTTCACCGCGGCCAGCCCCACCGCAAAGTCCCAGCCCGCTATCAGCCGTTCCCGCAGATCTCGCCAGCTCAGGGCCAAGGGGGGAGAAGGCTCGCTCCACCGCCCCATCCCCCTCGCGATCAGCAGCAGCACGACCAACACCATCAGGCCGTACAGAACAGCCCATTGCACCAGGGATCCCCAGCCTAAGGCCACCGCCAACAACACTGCCCCCAATCGCCCCAGCGCCATGCCCGTGTCGATGAGGGCTACCCCAGCAGCCTGCTCTCTCCCGATCAGGATCCCCCTGTACACCTCTGGCACCGCGATGAACAGCAGATCGCTCAAAAGCAATACCCCCACCACCGCTGCCGGCGTCCCGGCCAGCCAAACGCTCAAGAGGGGCCACAACACCAGCGCCATCCCCCCACAGCCCAATCCCGCCAACCATAAGCTGGGGCCAACCCCCTGGGTGCAAGTCGGGGATCCCTGCCGGCTGAGGCGCTGGATCAGCAGTTCCGATTGGCCCAAATAGCCAAACGGGGCGGCCAGGTTGCTGCAGGCCAAGATGGCGGAGAAAACCCCGAAGGCTTCCGGCCCCAACAGACGGGCCAACAGGATGAAATAGGCCCCGGACAACCCCAGGCGCAGGCCATTGCCCACCATCAGCCAGGCAGCCTGGCGCAGCCGTTGTTGTTCTGCTCTATCCACGCTGCCACTCCTGGACGAGGCTTGCCGCAGCCAGGGATACTGGATGGATGCTGAGACTGCCTGCTCGAGAGCGGGCATCTCCTCTCGATTTTGGGTGTATCGGTTGCAATTCTTCTGGCAATTTCATGGCCAAACTCTACCCCGTCAGCAACGCCGCGCGAAGCCCCCACACCTTGGCAGGACGGGATCCGCAAGCCCTGTTCTCCCCCCATTCCAGGCCGCCTGCCCCTCGCCGGGTACTTCCCCCACCCCTGCCGGACGGCGGTAGTCCTCGTTGGCTGGGATCCGCATCGGCCAAAACGGTGGGGCAGGGCTATCGGGCCGTTGTCTTGCTCTTGCTGACCAGTCTGCTGCTGTTTGGAGGGCTGGGATCCCGTCTGGCCTACCTGCAGCTAGCGCGCACCCAGTATTACCGCCAGCTGGCCGATACCAACCGCATTCGCCTGTTGCCCCAGCCGCCAGAACGCGGACGCATTGTGGATCGCAACGGCGTATTGCTGGCGGGCAGCCAATTGTCCCACTCGGTCTTCCTCTGGCCTCTGGTGCAGTCGCGGCAGCGCTGGCAGGAGATGATCCCCAAGTTGGCAGACTACTTGAACATCGCCCCTGAGGAGATCGCCCAAAAGCTAGAACAGGCTGGATATCGTTCCCCTTTTCCCGTGCGCATCCTGCGCAACGCCAGCCCCCAGGTGGTCATTCAACTGGAGGAGATGAGCCGCGAGCTGCCGGGGGTGATGGTGGAGGCGGAGACGGTGCGGTTTTATCCCCACGGCGACTTGGCCGCTCATCTGCTGGGCTATACCGGCGAGATCCCCCTAGAGCAACTGCGGGCCGACCCTAGCTATCGCCTGGGGGATATCGTTGGCCTGATGGGAGTGGAGGAATTGTTCGAGAACCATCTGCGCGGCCAATGGGGCGGGCGACAGGTGGAGGTGGACGCTATGGGGGAAGTGCTGCGGGTGCTGGGAGAACAAGCGCCCCAACCGGGCAACACCCTGCAGCTCACTTTGGATGTGCGCCTGCAGCAGGCGGCAGAGCGGGCGCTGGGCCAACGCAAAGGAGCGGTGATCGCCATGGATCCCAGCGATGGCTCGATCCTGGCCATGGCCAGCTATCCCACCTTTGATCCCAACCTCTTTTCCAGCCGCATCACCCAAGCCCAGTGGGAGAGCCTGCAGCAGCAGGATTTTCCCTTCCTCAACCGCGGCCTGCGGCCCTATCCCCCCGCCAGCACCTACAAAATCATCACCACTGCTGCCGGGATTGAGTCGGGAGCCTTCCCCCCGAATACGGTGCTGCAGACCGGCCCCTACATCCAGGTGGGAGGGTGGCGCTTTTGGGACTGGAACCGGGCCGGCTTCGGGCGGCTGAACTACCGGCAGGCGATGGCCTACAGCAGCGACACCTTTTTCTACCAAATCGCCCTCGGCACCAAGGCTGCCCCTTTGCAAGAATGGTCGCGCCGCTTTGGGTTGGGACAACTGACCGGGATTGGCCTCAAAGGGGAAGCCGCGGGTCTGGTGCCGGATGCTGAGTGGAAGCAGCGCCACTGGCGCGAGCCCTGGTATGTGGGCGACACGGTCAACATGTCCATCGGCCAGGGATTTATTACCGCTACGCCGCTGCAAATGGCGGTGGTAACGGCGGCAGTGGCCAATGGGGGCTGGCGGGTGCGCCCCTTGCTCTCGCACCAGGTGATCCCGGAAAGCCCTGTGCCGCTGCGCCAAAAGGTAGGTCTTTCCCCTGCCACCCTGGAGATCCTGCAGCAGGGGCTGCGAGATGTCGTGGTTTACGGCACTGGCGGCAACGCCAACCTGGGGCCAGGATTTCCCCCAACGGCTGGTAAAACCGGCACCGCAGAGGATCCGCCGCGGCGATCCCACGCTTGGTATGTTGGCTATGCTCCCTACGACCGGCCCGAATTGGTGGTCGTGGTCTTTCTGGAAAACAGCGGCGGTGGGGGTGGATCACGGGCCGCTCCCATCTTTCGAGAGGTGATGCGGGCCTACTTCCGACCCGAGTCGTGAGCCCTAGCTTTCTGTCGGATCCGAGCCAACTGGGTATATGCAGTCTCTTGTCTCCCAGAAAATTGCGTTAAGATCCCCTAAAACCCCTTGCCCAGCAGGCTTCTGCCCTAACTTAGCTGTAGAATATGTCAGTGATTTGGAGCTCAACTGCCACAATCCTGCCATTCGCGCCAGTGGCGCCTTGGCGCATTGCAGGGCAAGCCCCGCTCCCACACACTGAGAACACTCTGGGCCGTGGCCGCTCTGCAACGCCTGAGCGAATCCGCGATCCAGGGAACGCTCTAACTTTATTGCCTAACTCAAAAGGAGATCAGGATGAACAAGGCAGAACTTGTTGATGCCGTCGCTCATCGCGCCAATGTAACCAAAAAAGAAGCGGAGGCTGTCATTTCCGCCGCACTGGAGATCATTGTCGAAGAGGTCGCATCCCGCGATGAAAACGGTGAACCCAAGGGGAAGGTGACCCTGGTGGGCTTCGGCTCCTTTGAGGCTCGCAAGCGCAAAGAGCGGGAAGGTCGCAACCCGAAAACCAACCAAAAAATGGTGATCCCAGAGAGCATCGTCCCCACTTTTAGGGTGGGCAAGTCATTCCGCGAAGCAGTAGCAGGGGGGAAATCTTAATTTCGCCGGGTTGGGACTCGGCTGCTGGGTAGGGCGTGGAGCAGCCTCGACATGGTGGCAATTGGGCTTGGGGAGCAGCAATCGCTGGCTGCTCTCCCCAGGAGATTCTGGATTTTTCGGCCAGCTTGAATCCGCTGGGCCCACCGGAATCGGTCTTGCAAGCTCTGACTCAGGCGCTGTCTGCAGCAGACCCGGTTGTAATCAGCCGCTACCCGGATCCCGACTATCGGGACTTGCGCATCTGTTTGGCCAACCATTGGGCCGTCGATCCTGAGTGGATCTTTGTGGGCAATGGGGCAGCGGAGTTGCTCACCTGGGCAGCCCGGGATGCGCAAGGGCGGGAGGTATGGCTGCCCCAGCCTGCTTTTGGGGATTATGCGCGGGCTCTGCGGGCAGCAGGGGTAACCATCAAGCCGCTGCCTTTTTTCCCCGGCCAGGGATCCGCCGGTTTTACCCTTCTGCAGGAACCCCTTCCGGTGGCAGGCAAGGGAAACCGGGTGCTCTGGCTAAACAACCCCCACAACCCGACGGGCTGGCTGATCCCGCAGCAAGATATCCTGCCTCTCCTGCCCCAGTTCGACCGGGTGGTGGTGGACGAGGCTTTTATGGACTTTTTGCCGGGGGAGCCCACCCTGAGCTTAAACTCCAGCTCGTCGGCAATGCCCCGCAGCCAAACTTTGATCCCCTACCTGGCGGCTCATCCCAACACCATCGTCATCCGTTCCCTCACCAAGTTCTTCACACTGCCCGGCTTGCGCATTGGCTTTGCGGTGGGGCACCCGGATCACTGGCAGCGCTGGCGACAGTGGCGGGATCCCTGGAGCGTCAACGGATTGGCGGGAGTGGCAGTGGCGGCAGCTTTGGCCGATGAGGACTTCCGCCGGCGCACCTTGGCCTGGCTACCCGTGGCCCGAGAGCATTTGTTCAGGGGTTTGCAAGCACTGCCCGGCTGGGATCCCTGGCCTGGTCAAGCCAATTTTGTGTTGGTGCGCTGCCCTGGCTCTGCCACGCAAATTCAGCGGGCGCTGCTGCAGCGGCACCGGATTCTGGTGCGGGATTGCCTGAGTTTTCCCGAGCTGGGAGATCGCTACCTGCGCATTGGCCTGCGCACCCTGCCGGAGCAGGAGCAGTTGTTATCCGCCTGCCGGGAGATCCTGGAGAATAGCTAGGGATTTTTCTGCGGGAGAAATTCTCATGCCCGAAGCTACCGCCTTTTGGCCGGAATGCAACGCCCCTATCGTGCGGGGGGTGGCCCATTACAGCGATCTGGAGTTGCTGCGGGCCTTTCAACGGCAGCCGGAGGTGGCGCGCTACTTCATCGGCCTGTTTTGCCGCTACTGCAAGTGGGTGGACGGGATCCTTGCCGAACATCTGCCGCCCGAGCAGTGGGCTGCCTATCGAGAGCAGGTTTGGTTGCGGCTTTACCCGCGCCTACAGCGCCTAGATGTCCACAGCCTTGTGGAAGAAGCGGCTGGCGAAGGGGATCCTGTGCTGCGACCCTGGCTGGCGGAGCAAACCCGTGAGCTGATCCAATCCTTGGATGGGATCCCCACCCACCCTCAAGCTTCTTGCAGTCTCGACTCCACCAGAGGCGGGGCGAAGTCCTCTCTTTCACCGGCACTGGCCTGTTATTTGACTGCTGGTTTGGATACCCTGCCGGGAGATCTGCGCTTCATTCTGCTGCTGCGGGATCGCTTTGGCTGGTCACCGGTTCGCATTGCCGACCAACTCAAGGCTGACGGATACTACCTTGCTCCAGAAGATGTGGATGCCATCGTTGCCTCTGCCCGTCAGATCTTGCTTCAGAACCTACCGACAGATGTGCGTGCCCTCTATCTGGAGGCAAAGCCCTAGAAGACTGCCATAGCCCTGTGGCATGGTGGTTTATGGCAAGGTATGGGGCGCTGGCAATCCTTGTTCCCAAGGTGGGTTCTCCTGTTAGGCTGTTTCCGGCTGTAACAGTGGATCGGCATTGTTTGCTCTCCGACTTTACATCAAGTTGAGTGTGGGCTGTCTATGAGTCCTTCTCCGCTTCCCCCAGACCCTACCCAACCCCTGTCTCCGGCACAGCAGTCCCATTCACATCCAGTTCCTCAACTTGCTCTTCAGGAGGCGCTGAGCCATCTGCATTTGGATGTGCTGAAAGAACTGGAGCGATTCCGCCTCTGGCAGCGTTTGCAGCGCATGGACTCTGTCCCGCCCCCACGAGCAGGTCAGCTTGGGAATACCAGCTCTGTACAGCGCCCTTCACCTGTACTCATTCAAGAGGTGGTGGAAGACTTGGAAGAGGAAGAGATGCCGCGGCCCTCCGGGGCCTTTTCGCCCCTCTGGGTCTTGCTGCTGTGGGTGCTTTCCTGCGCGGGGATTGGCTTTGGGGTGCGCTGGCTGATCTGGCCGGAAGAACTGTCCCTGCCCCAAAGTGCTGCCAGCAGGGCGGAAGAAGGGATCCCTGCCCAGCTGGATTTGGCCCAGTTGCCCCTGATCCCACTGGAACCGGTGGAAGGGCAGGTGGGAGAGGAGTTCTATTCCGGTGGCTTGGATCCGGATCGGCTGGCGCTGGGCTTGACGGCCACCCCGGACTTGAAGGACGTACAGGTGGATCCTCTTCAAGGCGTTCCTAACCTGCTGGACAGCCTGCAGACCGACTTGGCCTTGGCTTCCAAGGAACCCTCTCCCCCCAGCTTGCAAACGGTGGAGCAGTTGGCAGCCAGCCTGGAGCGCCCGTCCCAACCTTCATCGCCTACTTCTGCGGGATCCCAGAACGTGGTGCCCCTAAGCGACAACAGCGTAGACTCTCTGGGGCCGAACCGCGGCGAGGGAACCTTCTTGGTGCTCACTACCTACTCGGGAGATGAGAGCTTGGCACGTGCTCGAGAAGTTTCTGATGGGGCCTTTGTCAAAGATGTGAATGGCCAGAAGTTTGTGCAGTTGGCAGCATTTAAGCAACTGGAGTATGCCCGCTATCATGCGGAAACCCTGAAAAATAAGGGCTTTAACGTTACGATTGCTGAGCAGTAACTTTGGCCATCCCGTCACTGCTGACCTGCGCCAAAACCCAATTCATCCTGGTTGGCAGCAAACTTTGTATTTCAGGGATCCCATCTTGGGAGAAGAGCTGGAGTCGATCCCATTGTAGTCATTTCAAGTTAGGTTAAGACGCTTCCCAACTGCTCAGCGGTGCCGCCCAAGCCTTCCACGCCGCTTCCGCGACCACCCCTAGGCAATGCGACGGAACAGTTTCATTCCTCATTACGGTCGTTTCATTCTAACTAGGACACTGCACTCACACCTAAAACAACACTAAAACAAACGTTAAATGCACAGGGCCAGAGGGCTTTTCAAGGACTCCGTCCCGCTGGCGCGATCAGCAGCCCAGGAGTCTCACCCTAACCTGAAATAACTGAAACGACTATAAAATGACTGCGGCCGGCTGAAGACCGGAAAGGGTCTTAAGTTGGTTCGGAATAACTGGCTATAGATCCCGAATCCAAGGGATCCGAGAGAGAGGTAGCCGCTGCCAGATCCCTTCACTTCCTTCTGGATCGAGCAGGCGCCAGGCCAGCAACCCGGTTGCCGAGAGGAAAACCAGGGCCAGCAACAACGCAAGGGCATTCTGTAGGCTTTTCAAAAAGGGCCAGAGGCGGGCTGTACTCGGCCCCACCTGAGCAGCTCCAGACCGCTGCCGCGCCTGGGCGGGGGGGTTCCCGGAAGCTGGAGAGGAACTCAAGGGACGGGCAGGTGGAGCGAGGGTAGAGGACGTCAACTGGGCGGCAGGAATGGGTGGCCCTGGTAACCGATTCAAAGCCATAACCACAGCCTGAGGGCGCTGCTGCTGACGCATCCACCGGTTCAGCTCTGCCAGAGAGATGGCACAGAGGTTGTTGAGACCCAGACCCTGAATTCGCCCCACCAAAGGCCGGTCGTTGCTGACCAAAACCACCAGCGTTCCCGGCTGCTGCTGGGCCAGGGCATAGGCGCATTCGGCAATCGCTTCTTCCAAACGTACCCTCATGGACTGATCGCCGGCACCAGCACCACCCACCAGGGCACGGGCTTCTGAGACGGCAAACCCTAGACTGGGCCAGTGGCGCAAAAACTCGCGGGCTGTCGATTCTTCTTGGGGATCAATAGCCTGCCGGGTCAGGCGTTCCAACTCGGCCATCACTGCCTGTGGCAGCACACACACCCCAAACCGTGCCCACTCCTGCCATAGAGCCAGACGACCGGCCAGGATCACCGGGCTATCGAAGACGAGGAGAGGCGGGATCTCGGCCATGGGATGCGCCAGCGTTGGACTTAACCTCAATTGTGCAGCTTCCCCGAAGACTTGGGTAGCAGGGATCCCTCTGCCAGGCAGAGGCGGATGGCCAGTGGGTAGAGGCGGTGCTCCTGGGCCTGGATGCGCCGGTAAAGGGATTCCACGGTATCTTCGGGCAGAACCGGCACGGCTGCTTGGGCCACGATGGGGCCACTGTCCATTTCCAGGGTGACCCGATGGACAGTGCAGCCGGCGATTTTCACACCGCACTTCAGGGCTTGTTCAACGGCACGCAGGCCCTTGAAGCTGGGCAGCAGGCTAGGATGCAGGTTCAGGACGCGATCCGGGTAGGCGGACAACAACACCTGGGTAACCAGGCGCATCCACCCGGCCATGATCACCCATTCCACGTGATGCTGCCAGAGCACTTGGAGGATAGCTGCATCCAGGTCTTCGCGACAGGGGTAGTCTCGGTGGTCGAGCAAGACGCAAGGGATCCCTCGCTTTTGGGCCCGCTGCCGCACGTAGGCTTTGGGGTTGTTGGTGATGACCACAGCAATCTGGGCCTGCAGTTCCCCAGCCTCAATGGCTTGGGCAATAGCTTCGAAATTGCTGCCATTGCCGGAAGCCAAAATGCCGAGGATCCCCGGTTGAGAGGGCGCTGGGATCCCGTCGGGATCCGGCCAGAGTAAGCTGGGCGAGTTCATGAGCGCTTGGTGGGAAAGTCTGCAGCCCCGCTATTTTAAACCCAGACAGCCTCCCCTCTGGTTCTGGCCGGGTTCAGCTTGAGAGGGATCCAAAAACTTGACCGTCGCCGGCTTTGACAGGCGCACCCGCGCCATCGAGCGCTGCACGGATCAAGCCCAAGAGGAGCTGCGGGAGATGCCTCAAGAAATGCGGAAAATGCAGCAGGAGATCCGCGATCTCTCAAGCTCCTCCAAAAATAGGCCAAGTCGATCAAGTCGATCCCAGCAGTTGAGGCCGGATCTTATGGACTCCGTCCCACTGTGGCGAGCGGCCACCTGATCTAGAGTGGGAAAGCATGGGCAGTGGGTGTGAGAGCATGGCTCCTTTGCAACGACGACGCCGGCGGTTTTGGATCTGGAGCATGGTAGTCATCCTGTCCGGGTTTATGGGATCCCTGCTGGCGGGATCAGCGCAGAACCTGAGAGCACAAGCCCAGCAGGGCCTGACTCAAGCCCAACTGGAGCAAGCTCAATATGTGCGCAGTTGTGGCAGTTGCCATGTGGCGTTGCCCGCCCAAGTGTTGCCCACTGAAACCTGGCGACGGCTGCTGCAGGATCCCAACCACTATGGCCAGCAGATCCAGCCCCTGAGCGGCGTGGCTTTACAACTGGCCTGGGGCTATTTGCGGCCCAACTCCCGGCCCCTGCGACAAGGGGAACAGGTGCCCTATCGCTTGGCAGATTCCCGCTATTTCCGCGCTTTGCATCTGCAAGTGGAGTTTCCCACTCCTGTGCGGGTGAGCGGCTGTGTGGATTGCCACCCCAGGGCTAATGGGGGAGACTTTGCCAGTCTCTCTCCAGAATGGCAATCTTGAGGAGCGCAACTGAGGCGATGCAGGTGGATCTGGCCACCATTCTGGCAGGCTATGCCCAAGGCTACTTTCTGATGGCCGACGAAGAGACGGGATCCCTGGCCTGGTACGGCACCGACCGGCACGCGGTGATCCCCCTCGATGAGCGATTCCACTGCCCCCGTTCATTGCGGCCCTTGGTGCGCAGCGGTCGCTTTCAGGTGCGGCTGAACTGCGCTTTTGAGCAGGTGGTAGAGGGCTGTGCCGCTCGTCCCCAAACCTGGATCAGCCCTGAGCTGAAGCAGATTTACGCAGCTCTGCACCGGTCTGGCTTTGCCCACAGCTTTGAAACCTGGCAGGGAGAGACCTTGGCAGGCGGGATCCTGGGTATTGCCCTTGGAGCGGCGTTTATCGGCGAGTCGATGTTCTACCGCATCCCCAACGGCTCGAAGGTGGCCTTGGTGAAGTTGGTGGAGCACTTACGGGAGCGGGGCTTTCGCCTATTCGACGCTCAGTTGATGAACCCGCACCTGGCCCGTTTTGGTGCCTTTCTCATGGAGGGACAAGAATACCTGAAGCTGCTGCAGCAATGCCTGGGGATCCCTTGTCGGTTCAATTAAATCTGCAATGTTACGATAGCCGCCGACAAAACATTGCAGCGGCTCTTGGTGGAAAATAGAAAGGGAATCCGTCCCGTTGTTGCAGGCGGATACATCCTGTGGTGGGCCCACACATGGGATCCGATGGGGAGGTTGCCATGAGCCAAAAGCTTCTGTTTGTCTGTCTGGGTAACATCTGTCGCTCTCCCACTGCTGAGGGCATCACCAATCACCTTTTGCGCAGCAGCGGCCATAAGGAAGCAATTATCTGCGACTCAGCAGGTACGGCAGCCTATCACATCGGCAGCCCCCCAGATAGGCGCATGCAACAAGCAGCCCGATGCTATGGCCTAGAGCTACAAGGCAAGGCCCGCCAGATTCGACCTGCCGACCTGCGCGAGTTTGACCTGATCCTGGCTATGGATCGACAAAATTACCGCGACATTCTCAGCTTGGATCCCCAGGGAAAATATGCCGAGAAAGTGCGCCTGATGTGCAGCTATTGCCGCTCTCATTCTGACGAAGAAGTTCCGGATCCCTACTACGGGGGTGAGGCTGGATTCCATTACGTGATCGAGCTGCTCTGGGATGCCTGTAGCGGCTTGCTGGAATCCCTGGTTCCCGGGATCCAATGCCCACCGTTGCCCCCCCGTGCTTGAGAGCTTGTGTGTTTATTTTATTTATAGTCAATTCAAATGGCGATGAGACGGTAGCCAGTACAATAGCTCCGTTCGCGATAGTCATTCCGAATAAGTCTGGGACATTTGCCCTGCCTTCGATCTCTAACCGGCCAACACAAACATACCCCTTATCTGTCTCCCAAAGCAGACTAGGGGAACCTGGGATCCCCAAGTTGCTTTCCTGCAGTCTGAAACAACCATATATCCTGGCCCAGAGGGATCCTCATCTAACTTAATTGCCTCTATTTCCGATGCTGCTCCGGCAATTTGTCGGATTCATCCTCATCAGCGTTTTGTGCAGATTGGGATCCATATAACTCCAGACACCGCGCCTTTGCTTAGGTACGGGCTGAGAAGGGAACTTCCGGCTCCTCCGAGCCAACGATGTACGGGTCGTCTCCAAACGAAGTGTATTCGCTGTAGAGCTCGTCAGCAGTCATGCTGGGCCGCAAAGCCTCAATCAAAAACTCGTCGACGATACGCTTACAAGCGGCAATTGCGGCTTCGAGGGTCTCAAACTTTCCGTACTCGTACTCTTTATATTTCTCCACATAGTGGAAGTTGTCGGCAACCACCACAGTAAATGGGCGCGCTGGATCGGAGCCGGGCATGAGGTGAGGTCTAATGCTGCTGTTACTTCCGACATTATACATTTCTCTTAAGGGTTTATCAATTGTCGAAGAGAGGTTTCTAATAAAATAAGATCTTCTTGAATCGTTTGCCAGATGATGGACAAACTCACTTGAAAATACTCATGGATCACAATATTCCGCATTCCCCGCATTTCGTCCCATGGAATTTCAGGATGCGAAGCCTCCACCTCTGGTGGAATGCCGCGAACTGCTTCACCAATTAATTGCAAGATTATACAAAACTGCCCCAACTGTCTTTCGATCGACTTGAAATTCATCGAACGTGATGTCTTTTATAAACTCTCGGATCTCTTCAATCGCAGCTAGCACGTCTCTTACTCTGTTCTGCCAATCTCTAGAAGGCACGAACCACCTCCCGGAGAACGGATTCTTGCAGATAGGGCTTGAGGGAGTCAGGCGTACCTAGATCAACCGGACTCTCTAAAATTTCCTCTAGATATCGTTTCAAGCGTACAAAAGTGAACAATCCAACTGGACGGTCAAACTCTACTAGCAGATCGATATCACTGTCTGTTTGCGCTTCATCCCTTGCTACTGAACCAAAGAGCATTAGAGACTTTACGCCAAAGTCCTTCAGAGTGTTCTGGTGATTTGCCAGTAATGTAAGGACTTCCTGTTTTTGCATTACCCAACCTGCAATGAAAAGAAAAGTCCATTAGGAATTATAGCTCACCTATTTCCTCTCAATTACGACTCAAACAAAGATTCATAACGCTTTGCAGGTCGCAGGCACAGTTGAGCCGAGGCACACCTTGCAGAGGACAGGGATCCCTGGGTTCCCGCAATGAGGGCATTTGAGCTTGCTCATCATCTTGTCTCTGGGTACATCTAACGGCACGCACATCTTGCCTTGCCATTAACAGCCAGTTCAAGAAACTTGTCGTCTTTGGGATCACGACACGTCGCCACGCGCTCTACAATCTCCACCAAGACGCCATCTCTAACAAAAGTGCTCAAGAACTCCATCCGTTCTTCCTCGGTTATATACCTTTCAAATCCTTTGCGCCGCAGGACATCGCTCAATTCTTCAACGGTCACACGTGAGATAAGCAATTTGCCTCTCTGTGTTGCCCTGTCAAAGACTTGACGAGTGACAGAACATCTCAACAGGAGCGCACTGATAACAACATTGGTATCAAAAACAAAGCATGGTTCATTCGACATTCAGCAGAGATTCCAGTATCTCAGGAGTTAAGCCACGCTCCTGTGCTTTTTGGCTGATTTCATCTATGACAACCTGAAGGGGACGCGGTGGTACGATGAGGTCGCGTAGCCAAAGGTTAAGTAACAACTGAAACTTTCTTTGCAGGTCAGCAGGAATTTGACTGTAAAGTCTCGCTGTATCTGCATCCAGAGGAATGGTAATCACTGTGTTCATCTTTCCAACTCCTCGATGTTGGATATTATTACACTTGAGATTAAGTCGCGCTGGCTAACGGCTTGCGCTTCACCTGCGCCGCGAAGCGCAGCGGAGCGGCGTCAGGCGCAAGCGCAGGTTGGGCGGCACTTTGACGCTACATTAGAACCTCATCTAACCAATCAAACAGCGTTTGATTAGAAAGACTCAAGTTGTTCACCTGGCAATGGGCGTCGGCACCTTCTTCGGGGGTGAATACGCGGATAGCTTTTTGCCCTCGCAGTCGGTCGTAACACTCGTGCGTTTGCCGAATACACTCTACTGGATCAGCAGTACCAACCATGCATAGCAGGGCACACTCGATATTCTCCACCTCAACGCGTGCCTCGCTGACTTTCATCATATATTCAGTAATTCGGTCAACGCCCGCCGACCAGAGAAGTTTGCTCAATGCAAGCCGCGCCACGGGATTTCGGCGGGTAAGAATTCCCAGCACCATCTCCTTGACTGTATTTGGGGCTTTCTGGAAGGCACCCCATTCCGACTGCAAAACGCGCGGAAGATCAATGATCGGCGGATTAGCAATACATGCCTTGATTCGCTTCTCGAAAGCGGCGGCTCTTGTGACCGCATAGCCGCCGCCGCTAATCCCGTAAATCGCCAGGCGCTTACCGTCTACTTCGGGCAACTCTAATGCAAAGTCTACAATCTGTCTTGCAACTACTTCGGTGTCTAGACGAACGGTCATTCCATCCAGGATTGCCTGACCTTGTCCTGGCCCCTCAAACATCAAGACATTATAACCGCGCCGAATGCCAGCTAAGCCACCGAAGAAATACATATCTTCGGCCACACCTTCGCCGCCGCTGACTGCCAGCAAGGTCGGGCGCTTCGTGCCCGACATAGCGGGTCGCATAAAGTAACCCGTGAGCGTCTTGCCCTCAAAGGGTATCTGAAGCGGGGTGATGGGTGGATTGGACAACTCGGCCACCTTGCGAAAACACTCCCTCATCCTTTGCCAGGTTGCAGGCAAATCGGGGTCTTGAGGAGGTTGACAAACGGAGGCGAAGCGGTAGTAGGTCATCGCGCGCAGGTAGGTTTCATGGGCACTCACTAGGTGACCCTTGGTCTGCACAACCGCAGCCACTTGTTCCAGGTGAGCGGCCATCGTTTTCCATGCTCTTACCCAGCTTGCCAGATCACTCTCGTTGATTTGTGATGCAATACGCAAGCATTCTCCAAGTTCAGCCCCTTGATAGGTCGAGAAGCCCATTGCCCATACCAGGTAGAAATCAAGGTCTTGACTCTTGAAAAAGACGCGTTGCTGGTGTCTTTGGAATACTTTTTCTTGTCCCATATTACCCCTCCACTATGGCATTCCTGTCGCCCAACGGTGAAGTTGTGTGGCGGCAGATAACCTTGAATACCCACCAATAACCTCTGTTCCGTCCGCACCAACGCAGTGTTAGATGCCTGACAACCTGACAACTTTAACAAACTTTACCTGACGACCCTTGACCTTATATCAAAGTATAAGGTTTACTATGAGCTTATCAGGCTGTAATGGAGTGATGTCAATGTTTCAAGTGGGGGAAGTCTCGCGTCTGTTAGATATTAATCCACAAACCCTTTACTTTTATGAGCGAATTGGGTTAATTCCATCCCCACAGCGCACAGAAGCAGGGTATCGGCTATTCAGTCAACAAGATGTGGAGCGGCTTACCTTTATTACACGGGCTAAATCTTTGGGGCTTAGTCTAGATGAAATTAAAGACATTCTTGCGTTAAAGGATGGGCGATCGCTCACTTGTCAGGCGGTTTATGAACGTCTCAGCAAAAAAGTTAATGAAATTGAAGATACGATTCGCCAATTACAAATTCTTCATAATGAGCTAACACCACTGGCTCAACAGTGCTATGCCAATTTGCACAATTTGCAAAAAAATGATCAAGAATGCGTTGTCCTAGATCAGTTTCAAGTCAAGCCTTTGAGAAATTAATGCTATTGCGATCTGACGTAAACATTGGGAGGAAAATTCTTATGAAACCGATCACAGTTGAAGTACTGGGAACAGGCTGCAAAAAATGTCAGCAACTAGAAGCTAATGCCAGAGAAGCGATCGCTGCACTTAACCTAGAAGCAGAAATTTTTCACATTACTGACCCCATTGAAATTGCCAAGCGAGGAGTTATGTCTACACCTGCACTGACTGTTAATGGTAAGGTCGTGGGTAAAGGTAAAGTGATGACCAGTGAGGAAATTCAGCGACTCTTACAGATGTAGAAGAGAGGACAAACAATGTTCGATCCGTTTTATCCATTCGACTGGCTGGCAACACAGATCGTCACTCGTCTATTAGGACTGTCAGTTAAATCTCATCTCGGAGCTAGCTTGCATTTTTTCCTTTACGATGTCCCCAAAGTTTTGACCTTATTGATTGTTATTAGTTTTGTTGTGGGAACATTTCAGAGTTTTTTGCAACCTGAAAACGTGCGGCAATGGTTAGAAGGTAAGCGCACTTTGGGCGGAAATATTCTAGCGGCGATGGTGGGGATTGTCACACCTTTTTGCTCTTGTTCTGCCGTACCCCTATTTATTGGTTTTTTGGAAGCAGGTATCCCTCTGGGTGTGACATTTTCTTATTTGATTTCTGCCCCAATGGTAAATGAAGTAGCTGTTGTACTGTTGTGGGGGTTATTCGGGTTAAAAGTCACACTTCTATATATTGGCTTTGGGGTTGGATTAGCGATCTTAGCTGGTTATATCATCGGATGGCTCAAGTTGGAAAAATGGGTTGAATCTTTTGTATGGCAATTTCAAAAAGCCCACCAAGACAATGCTCAAGAGGACAACCTTAACGCCAATCATGTCACTTGGAAACAGAGGTTTCAGCAGGGATGGTTTCAGTCCAGTGAAATTGTGCGATCGGTATGGCTTTATGTCGTTGTCGGTATTGCGATCGGTGCTGGAATTCATGGCTATGTCCCAACCACTTTAGTTACACAATTAGCAGGGTCTAGCAACCCATTCGCTGTTCCTGTTGCTGTAGTGTTGGGTGTACCTCTCTATGCAAACATTGCTGGTGTTATGCCAATTACCGAAGCATTGGTTAACAAAGGAATGCCGATGGGTACTGTATTAGCGTTCACAATGGCTGTGACGGCTCTCTCATTGCCTGAGATGGTCATCCTGAGAAAAGTTCTTCGCCCTCAACTTTTAGCTGTGTTTATTAGCCTAATGACTTTTGGAATCATCAGTATCGGCTACCTGTTTAATGCACTCCTTGTCTAACTACCCCTTTGCTCTCAATCAGGACTGGGAGGATAGCCACAACCAGGGAATAAGGGCATCTAACGGTTGAACTCACCCGCCACCAGTATAGCTAAGCATACAAAGGTTGGCATGATATGGGTCGCTGGGCGTAGCCCCACATTGGTTTCCCAGAATCTTAAGGCGACAACCTTAACCTACCTAGCTATAGTTTTGGGTAATGACTAAAGTATAGCTTCAAGTCGGGTGCAGTGATTTGTTATGTTGCACTTACAATTGGTAGCAAATATTGATACGAGTTTCTAATTTGCTATTCAAAATCTTCATCATTAATCCTTTTCAATGAGGATTGATTGAATGCTTTAAAGGTTAGATTTGGGTACTGTTGCACAATAGCTCTCAATTCTTCAAAAACTGGGCTCGCACCCTCAACCCCAGTTACAACGCACCAGATACGCGCTCGTGTAAGTGCAACAAAGGCTTCGTTACGCTTCTGTAGTTCTGACTCTCCTCTCCAAGCTAATGGCTGGGTAGCACAATGAAATCTGCAAGCATAAACCTTCCACGCCTCATTGCCCTTGGCTCGGAAAATTGTTGAGATCGTGATGCAGTTATCCATGCGAAAGATATCCAGATTTGTATCAACACCTGCAATAACGCTTTGGATACCTCGCCTTGAGAGTTTAGATTTTATTGCTTCAAAGTACTGCTGTTCTTTATCACCAGTGGGGCAAGTAATCAACAAGTCCCAAGGGTCGAAGCCTAACTTCAGATCTTCCTCCACTTGTTGAGCAATCCATTCCTGCTCTTCCAACTCATCCGAAAAAGTCTGGATGCGTAAAGGTGAGCCTAAAGCGTCCTTGTGAGGAAAATCATCACTGTCTATGGGGTGAGGGCTGTTTTTTGCCTCGCGCGTAACTGTGACTGTTTTGCCAGCTTTGACACTTGCATCTGAAAAATCTCCATCCAGAACAGTGTAACCTAGTTTTTCCCAATCCTCTTTGTTACTCACTCCTTGCAAACAACCCTCTTGTCGCAGTAAGCCCATGTTGATAGCGTGAGCAGCCATGAGAAGCATTTTAGGTGTTCGGTAGCATCGGTTTAAATTGTGTGCCTTGCGCAGTCCTCCTTCGTAGGTAGGGCTGGTTATGGTTCCATCAGGAAGTTTGTTCCCACCTAAATCTACTACTGGTGTTCCATCTGGATTAAGCCCAAAGATATGCAAAGGACGAGGTACCGTCAGGGTTCCAATCCCCTGTGCTTCGTCGTATGCCCAATAAAGTCGTTTTGGGTCAGATAAACTTTTATAAGCTAATCGATAGAAGGATGGGGGCAAATCCTGTCCTTCGTCTATCAAGATCGCATCAAAAAGTACAGGTATGTTCGGCACCCTTTTCTCTAGATCATCGCAAACATACTCAAAAGCCTCTGATGGAGAGCAGTTGCGCCCCATCCTCTCTCTTACATCCTTGACACTCAGAGGACGTATTCCCGATTTTTGGGCTAAGTTACGGTAGAAACCGTTACGCTCTCTTGAACCCCAAGCATGTAGTACTTGTACATTGTGCCAGTTTGGCTCTACATCTCCTTCATCCTGCCGAACCATTTCACGATAGTAAAGACTGATTAAACCTATGATTTGGTCGTAAAGTGCCTGTGTAAAAAACACAAAAGCAATTTTCCAGTCAGGGTGCGCGGCATGGATTTTTGCGGCTCTCTTGGCAAATAGAACGGTTTTCCCTGTTCCTGCTAATCCTCTAACACGCTGAGGGCCATCTGGAACCTCAAAAGCTACCTTTTGCTGTTGATCGTCCAGAAAACGAAGGCGAGATTCCAGATAATGGATGACTCTTACAGGATTTTCGGGTGGCGTTCCTGTGGGTATGGCTCTAGGTTCTTGTCTTGGTAGCGAACCGCCCAGTAAAGCAACTATGTTTTGCCACTGTTCATCAGATAGAGGACGCTGTGGATTTTCGCAAGCGCCCAACTGTAGTTTTTCTCGGAGAGTCGATGGCTTCAGATCCTCCTCTAGCAAAACAACGCCATGGGTACACGGCAAGTCAGAAAATCCTTTATCTTGCCATTCTTGCTCTTTAACAAAGGGTAATACCACTCTGTAGTGTGAGGCGACCAGTCCTCGTGTTTCTCTTCGTTCTGTGAGTTTCGCACTTATTGCAAACATGCCATCCTCAGCTTGAAGCATAGGCAATTCCTCTTCCCTATGCCAATTGGTCATTTTCCACTGATGCCCTTCGATACTTTCAATGTTAGCGATACTGCACCCTTTACACTCAAATACCCACAATCCTAAATCTCTGTGCATAAAGATAACGTCAGGTTCTCTGGTGAGATTGCCTGTGCGTTTAAAAATTGGATACCTAAAGTAAGCTACGCATGGCTCATTCTGAAATGTCTTTTTGAGGCATTCCCAAAACTTTTTCTCTGCTGTGTTTGGGTTAAGTGGAGCATAGTTCTGGAACTTACCTTCTGACATGCTGTTTCCAAATGACTAAACTAAATCTATTTGACTAATAAGACAAGCAATATAACGGCCTGCGCTTCACCTGCGCCGCGAAGCGCAGCGGAGCGGTGTCAGGTGGAAGCGCGTGTTGGGCGGCGTAGTTGTTGTTCATGGTCTGTACTTCTGGTTTAAGGTGTCTGCCGCCCATGCTAAGGCGATTGAAGATTCATCGGTAACATGAATCCAAAACCTTGCGCCAAAATTATCTTTATCTTGGAACGTTCCTATAAGCCGTTTTTTGCCATCTTCTTCTCGAACATAGAATCCAATACCCTTAATTGATTTCTGCTTGTCGTAAGGCAATGAGTTCGCTGTTACTATCCATGGGTTTTCCCGCCAAACTTTTTCCACGAAATCTCTAAACCCAATTGGGTAATGGTCATCTCTAAACGATGGCTCTTTTTTATTTTCGGCTGGTATTAGTCTTACCGGCTTTGGGTTGCGGATACGAAAACCTGTTAAGTAAATCTGCCCTATCGGACTTAATTCGTAAACAGACTCCCCATCAACAACAATCTCTGCCAATAAAACACGAAACTTTTCGTCAATTTCACCTAATTCACTGCGCGAAAACGCTCCGCCGCGTTCAAAGTCTGTTAGTACATCTGCATTTTGTGCAAGAATTTCGTAGTCGAATGATATGGGCAACGGAGGAAAATCTATAATTTCCGAAAATCTCTCGTGTTTATAAAAAACAGGTATGTTCAATGCCTGCCCAACAATAACGGCTATTGCTATTTGCGCTTTGTATCCGCCAGTTGCGTCAATGGCGACATATTCAGCACCACCAAATCTTTGTATATATTCGCCAGCTTTGCGAACAAGATTTCTTAAGCCGTGAACTCTAAAATCTGTGGGGCGCTCATCTTGAAGATTATCAACAGTTTGATATTCGAGATTTCGTAAATTGAGGTCGGTACGTCGTTCAAAATAGCGCTTTAGAAATTCTCCTGTGTTTTTTCCTTTAGGAGTATCCGAAACAAGAAAAATTAGATTTTCAAGTTCAAGCCAGCTTTTTCTTCGGGCTTCTTCTATTGTGTTGATTTCAGCGCCGCACACTCTGTCGGTTGGCGAGACTCTAAGCATCTCTTCAGCTAAATTTGTCCAATTTTGTTCATCATAAGCCTTGCGAATATTTTCCCAATTTGATGGCACATTAGGTATAGTTGCTGACAAACGACTTAAGTTGCCTTCAAAAAGACTTGTTCCAACCGTGCATATCAAAGTATTTCTCTGGGGCATAAAATCTCTCCCAACTTGAACTTAGGCGAAGCCGCCCAACATGTGTTTCTGCAGCTAGATGACTGATAATCACCTAAGAAGCAGACTTTTCCATCGCCTAGTGTAATGCTACCCTAATTTGTCTGTATAGTCAACATTTTGAGCGATAATTACCTCCAAAGGGTTTTTATCTGGCTGAATGAGCATCAACACACCCATACCTAGACCCAGAAAGCTCCTGGAGCAAGTCAGTGATGCCCTCCGGGTCAAACACTACTCCTACCAAACCGAGAAATCTTATCTTCTCTGGATCCGTCGCTTTATCTTGTTTCACAACAAGCGACACCCCAAGGAGATGGGCGGCGAAGAAATCAACGCCTTTCTCACTCACCTGGCGGTGGAGGGTAAGGTTGCCGCTTCCACCCAAAACCAGGCTCTCAGTGCGCTGTTGTTCCTTTACCGAGAAGTGCTGCATCTGGAGCTAGACCTTGACCTAGACGCCGTGCGAGCCAAACGGTCACGCTATTTGCCTACGGTCTTAACCCCTGAGGAGGTCAAAGCCATCATTGTGCATCTATCCGGGATCCATCGCTTGGTGGTGCAGGTGCTGTATGGCAGTGGCTTGCGATTGGCGGAAGCCCAGCAGCTCCGGGTCAAAGATGTGGATTTTAACCAACGGCAACTGGTGATTCGCAATAGTAAAGGGATGGAGAGCCGGTTAACGATGCTGCCAGAAACCTTAGTGGAACCTTTGCAAGAACACTTGCTCTGGGCAAAGCGACAACATCAGCAGGATTTGGAACAAGGATACGGCTCAGTCTATCTGCCATTTGCTTTGGAGCGCAAGTATCCCAATGCGGAGCGGGAGTGGAGCTGGCAATATGTCTTTCCGGCAGAAAGGTTATCTCAGGATCCTCGCACTGGCATCACCCGCCGCCATCATTTGCATGAGTCTGGATTACAACGGGCGATTAAACAAGCTGTCCAAAAAACCGGGATCCCCAAGCGGGTCAGTTGCCACACCTTCCGCCATAGTTTTGCCACTCATCTCCTGCAAAACGGCTACGACATCCGCACCGTCCAAGAATTGTTGGGCCACAAAGATGTCAAAACCACCATGATTTACACCCATGTGCTGAATAAAGGCGGGCGCGGGGTGAGAAGTCCATTGGATCCTTAGAAGGGGACGCTCTCTGGGGAAGGGATCCTCTTCCCCTTTACAGTACCTCAGCGATCATTGCGAATTATTACGACCTTGCCGTCATACCCTCAGCAGGGATCCGTTTCTCTGGTAGAACGGGAAACAGACAATAGGGGATCCTGCCTATCGCGTCAGCGGGACGGAGTCCTTTCCCCAGTTCACCCCATCTTTTGCATTGCACGACGGAGAGCGACCGCATGTTTACTCTGGTTAAGCCCATCACCCGCCACGTTACCCCTGCCGAGGTAGGGGATCGCCGCTTGATGAAGGTGGTGTATGTGGTGTTGGAGCCGCAATATCAGAGTGCCCTGACCGCAGCAGTGCAGCACATCAACGCCCACAACTCCAAGCTGGCGGTGGAGCTGTCCGGCTATCTGGTGGAGGAGCTGCGGGATCCCGCGGGCTATGAGGCTTTTCGGCGGGATCTGGAAACGGCCAATGTCTTTATTGGATCCCTGATTTTTATCGAAGACATTGCCCAGAAGGTGGTGCAGGCGGTAGAACCCCTGCGGGAACGGCTGGATGCGGTGGTGGTGTTTCCCTCCATGCCGGAGGTGATGCGCCTGAACAAGATGGGATCCTTTTCCATGGCGCAGCTAGGCCAGTCCAAGAGCGCCATCGCCCAGTTTATGCGCAAGCGCCAGCAGGGATCCAACTTCCAGGAGGGGATGTTGAAGCTGCTGCAGACCCTGCCCAAGGTGCTGAAGTATCTGCCCTTCGACAAGGCGCAGGATGCCCGCAACTTCATGCTCAGCTTTCAGTACTGGCTGGGGGGATCCCGCGAGAACCTGGAGAACTTTTTGCTGATGTTGGCGGATCGCTACCTGCCGGGGATGCGGGGGCAGCTCTCCTTTGCCGAGCCGGTCACCTACTTGGAGATGGGCATCTGGCACCCCTTGGCGCCGCAGATGTTTGCCAGTCTGGCGGAGTATTTGGATTGGTACAACGCCCGCGAGGATCTGCCGCAGGACGTGAAGGATCCCTTGGCTCCCTGCGTGGGGTTGGTGTTGCAGCGCACCCACCTGGTGACGGGGGATGATGCCCACTACGTGGCCATGGTGCAAGAGCTGGAGTCGCGCGGGGCGCGGGTGGTGCCGGTGTTTGCCGGGGGTCTAGATTTCTCCAAGCCAGTGAACGAGTTTTTCTGGAACGCGCAGAAGACAGCGCCCATTGTGGATGTGGTCGTGTCGCTAACCGGGTTTGCCCTGGTGGGAGGGCCGGCGCGGCAGGATCACCCCAAGGCGGTGGAAGCGCTGCAACGGCTGAATCGCCCCTACATGGTGGCGCTGCCCTTGGTGTTTCAATCGACGGAGGAATGGGCTGCCAGCGACCTGGGGCTGCACCCGGTGCAGGTGGCTCTGCAGATTGCCATTCCCGAGCTGGACGGGGCCATTGATCCCATCATCCTCTCAGGGCGGGACGCGGCCACCGGCAAAGCTCACGCAATGCAGGATCGGATCGAGCTGATCGCGGCGCGGGCCATTAAATGGGCCAATTTGCGGCGCAAGCCCAAGCTGGAGAAGAAGATCGCCATCACCGTCTTCAGCTTCCCACCGGACAAAGGCAATGTGGGGACAGCAGCCTACTTGGATGTATTTGCCTCTATTCACCGGGTGATGCAGGCCCTGGCCCACAACGGCTATGACCTCGGCCCCGAGCTGCCCAAAACCCCGCAGGAGCTGATGGAGTCCATCCTGCACGATCCCCAGGCCCAGTACGCCAGCCCGGAGCTGAATGTGGCCGCCAAACTGTCGGTGCGGGAGTACGAGGCGCTGACACCCTACGTGAAAGCCATCGAGCAATACTGGGGGCCAGCGCCGGGGCACCTGAATACCGATGGGCAAAATCTGCTCATCTACGGCAAGCACTTTGGCAATGTGTTCATCGGGGTGCAGCCCACCTTCGGCTATGAAGGGGATCCCATGCGGCTGCTTTTTTCCAGGTCAGCCAGCCCCCACCACGGCTTTGCTGCCTACTACACCTACCTGGAGAAAGTTTGGGGGGCGGATGCGGTGTTGCACTTTGGCACCCATGGATCCCTGGAGTTTATGCCGGGCAAGCAGATCGGCATGTCGGGCGAGTGCTATCCGGATAATCTAATTGGATCCCTGCCCAACCTGTACTACTACGCCGCCAACAACCCCAGTGAGGCCACTATTGCCAAGCGGCGGGGCTACGCCTGTACCATCAGCTACCTGACGCCGCCGGCAGAAAACGCCGGCCTCTACAAGGGGCTGCAAGAGCTGCGGGAGATGATCGGCTCCTACCAAACCCTGCGGGAGGGGGCGCGGGGCATCGCCATCGTCAACGCCATCTGCGACAAGGCGCGGCTGGTGAACCTGGACAAGGATGTGGAGTTGCCCCAGGGGGACGCCGCCCAGTTGAGCTTGGAAGAGCGGGATAGGGTGGTGGGCAAGCTCTACGCCCAGCTGATGGAGATCGAGTCGCGGCTGTTGCCCTGTGGTCTGCACGTCATTGGAGCGCCCCCCACGGCAGAGGAGGCGATTGCCACCCTGGTGAGCATTGCCAGCATTGACCGCCCCGAAGAAGGGATCCTCGGCCTGCCCCGCATTCTCGCCCAAAGCCTGGGCCGGGATATCGATGAGATCTACCGCAACCGGGATCGGGGACACCTGGCGGATACGGAGCTGCTGGATCGCATCAACAAGGCCTGCCAGAAGGCGGTGGCGGCGCTGGTGCAGGAGCAGACCGACGCCCAGGGCCGGGTCGCGCGGGTGGCCAAGCTCAACTTTTTCAACATGGGCCGGCAAGCCTCCTGGTTGGCAGTCCTAAAAGAAGCGGGCTACCCCCAGGTGGATCCGGATCTTTTGAAGCCCTTGTTTGAATTTCTGGAGGAGTGCCTCAAGCAAATTACGGCAGATTATGAGCTGGGATCCCTGCTGCGGGCCTTGGAAGGGGAGTACATTTTGCCGGGGCCAGGAGGGGATCCCATCCGCAACCCCAATGTGTTGCCCACGGGACGGAACATCCATGCTTTGGATCCCCAGTCCATCCCCACGGCAGCCGCCATCCAGTCGGCGGAGATGGTGGTGGAACGGCTGCTGGCCCGCGAGATGAGCAGCAACGGCGGCAAGTACCCGGAGACCATCTCGGTGGTGCTCTGGGGCACCGACAACATCAAGACCTATGGGGAATCCCTGGCGCAGGTGCTGTGTTTGCTGGGGGTGCGACCCAAACCCGATGCCCTGGGGCGGGTGAACAAGGTGGAGTTAATCCCCTTGGAGGAACTGGGCCGGCCCCGCATTGATGTGGTGGTGAACTGCTCGGGGGTGTTCCGGGATCTGTTTGTTAACCAGATGGACCTGATCGACCGGGCGGTGAAGCTGGCGGCCGCAGCGGTGGAGCCACCGGAGCTGAACTTTGTGCGCAAGCACGCCTTGCAGCAGGCAGAAGAACTGGGGCTGACGTTGGAGCAGGCGGCAACGCGGGTCTTTTCCAACGCTTCCGGATCCTACTCCGCCAACATCAACCTGGCGGTGGAAAACAGCTCCTGGGAGGACGAGAGGGAGCTGCGGGAGATGTACCTATCCCGCAAGTCCTTTGCCTTTGGCTCGAATCTGCCCAACCAGCAGATGCGGCAGCTTTTTGAAGCCAGCTTGAAGACGGTGGATGTGACCTTCCAGAACCTGGACTCCTCGGAGATCAGCCTGACCGATGTCAGCCACTACTTCGACGCGGATCCCACCAAGCTGGTGCAGAGCCTGCGCCCCGACGGCAAGGCCCCCTCTGCCTACATGGCGGATACCACCACGCCCAACGCCCAGATCCGCACCCTGAGCGAAACCATCCGTCTGGACGCCCGCACCAAGCTCCTCAACCCCAAGTGGTATGAGGGGATGCTCAAGCACGGCTACGAAGGGGTAAGGGAGATCGCCAAGCGGCTGGTCAACACCTCCGGCTGGTCAGCTACGGCAGGCGCGGTGGACAACTGGATCTACGAGGAAACCAACGAGACTTTCATCAAGGACGAGGCGATGCGGCAGCGCTTGATGAACCTCAACCCCCACTCCTTCCGGCGCATTGTCGGATCCCTGCTGGAGGTGCATGGGCGTGGCTATTGGCAGACTTCCCAGGCCAATATCGAGCGTCTGCAGGAGCTGTACCAGGAAGTGGAAGACCGAATCGAGGGGGTGGAGTAATTAATATTAATATGGTTGTTTCAGGTTAGCGTGAGACGTCTGGGCTACTGTTCGCGCCAGCGGGACGGAGTCCTTAGACCTTACGTGAAGTCGGCAAAAGCTGCAACCATGGCCGGATCCTTGCCCAGGGCTTCTGAAGCAGCAGTGGATCCTGCCAAGTTCGTTGATTACTCTATGAATCCAGCTAATCCTGGAAATCAAGGCAAGTGGATTGCCTTTGCAGAGCTTGGCTATGATGTCAGTACACCAGAGGGAAGAAGGGTGGGATTTGCTCACATTCTGCAACAGGTTACTGCTGCTCTGCCTTGCGCCTTAGCCGGGGATCCGTTTCCAACACCCTATGGAAGCCGCTATCGAGTCAAGATTGAAATTTTGGGCCTCAATCAGAAAAAAGGCACTTTAGTGACCGTGTGGCAGGTTGATAAGGAAAGTTTAATCCCTCGTTTGGTCACCAATTGGCTAGAGGTACACAATGATGAGTAAAACCACTTCTAGAATCAAGCCATACAGTAGAGTCAAAACTGTGGCAGATGTCAAGGAGTATTTCAGCGAGACCACTATTCCTGCTGGAACTCAGGGATCCATTGTGGAATGTTACTCAGATCCCACTGAAGGCTATGCGGTTGATTTAGCGGTTCCGGATTTGAGCTTGGTAGGAGGTTTTCGATATTTTAATCTCATTCTTTTTCCCGATCAGTTTGAAGTCATAGATCCCGAAACATGAAGTATCCAATGTTGAATGGACGTTCCCTCTACCCCACCAATCCGGCCCAGCGTAGGTAGCCCTCCACCAGTTGGGATCCGGCTAGAGCGGCTACCCCTCCGCCCATAGCCAAGTAGGGGCCGAAGGGGATGGGCTTTCCCAGGCGGGCCCGCCCCTTGGTCATGGCCAGCAAGCTAGCCAGCAGGCCAAACCCGGAACCCAAAAGAAGGGCCACCACCACCCCCTGCCACCCCAACCACATGCCGATCAGGGCCAACAGCTTGCCATCTCCCCCGCCCATAGCCTCCCGCCCCAAGACCCAACGGGCCAAGAGGCCAATGCCCTCCAGCAGCCAGAGGCCCAGCACAGCTCCTGCAATCCCTTCCACCAGTGACAGGCCTGTAGCGGCCAGGGATCCGGATCCCTGGAGCCACGGCAGAGCCAGGCGGGCCAAAAGCCCCACCACCAGGCCTGAACGGGTCAGCTCCTCCGGCAGCAAAAAGGTATCCAGATCGATGAGCGCCAGGGCCAACAGCCAGCTCAACAAGATGCAGGTGAGGATCCCTTGGGCAGAAAACCCCAAAGCGCCGATGCTGAGGGCAAACAGGCCCATTGTCAACGCCTCAACGGCAGGGTAGCGCCAGCTAATCTGCGCTCCACAATGGCGGCAGCGACCGCGCAGCAACAACCAGCCTAGGATGGGAATGTTCTCCGTGGGGCCCAGCGGCGTCTTGCAGCTTGGACAATGGGATCCGGGATGGAGCAGAGAAAGACCCTGCGGCAGGCGATAGACCACCACGTTCAAGAAGCTGCCCACACAGGCCCCCAACACCAGCACCAGCACCCAGCCCAGTAGGCGCAGCTCCCAGGTGCCGTTCGCATCAGCGTTGCTCAGCCACATCATGCGAGCGTTGCGCAGTAGGGGAGAACCTCGAGCATGGCAGCGATTCCCATCGCGTCGGCGGGACGGAGTTCCTAAAGGCAGAAAAAGGAAGGATCTGCTCTGTCAGCGCCAACCTCGTGCCTCACCGCAGCGGCTCCAACTGCTGCAGCGGAATAAAAGTTTCCTGGGGCAGCAGGATGGGGAACTCGGAAAAGATCAGATCCCCTCGCAGGGTACGGCGGTGAATAACTACCCCCCGCGGAGGTTGCTCCAGCACTTCCGGTCGATACTGCAGATGAAATTGATAAATCTGGCGAGCCGCTTGAAGCAGAGCGCTGTCCATGAGCTGTTTTCCTTGCCAAATTCACAACTACCCTAACGACATTCTCATTGTGTCAGCGAGACGGAGTCCTTGCTCGTTAGCGGGATAGGGTCCTCAAGCCCTTTTGGATCCCTGACGTCCTCAGGCTTTTTTTGGAGATGCTTAGGGCCCCTTGAAAGCCGGGGATCCCTCAAGCCGAACACCTGCTGCTTCCCAAAAGACAAGTCACCCGCCCCCGCCAGCCTAAACTTAGGATATCGCTGCCGAGAACTCATGGGTCACCTCCGCCCACTCAATTCTCGATGTCTGTCCAGGAATGGAGGCCATAGAGCACTCTGGAGTTGTCGACAGCCGTCCTAAGATGGCTTGCCGTCGGGGCTGGGGGAGATCAAATCTGGGCCAATGCTGTAGGAAGAGCCGCGGTAACTGGGTTTGGGGTTGAGCTTGTCTTGAAAGCGGGTGATGATCTGGATGGTGCGCTGCACATCTGCCGGAAAGATCACCACCAGGTCTCCAGGTTCGGCCTTTTCCAAAGCGGTTTCGATGGCAGTAGCCTCATCCAAGATCTCCTGCAGGCGATCCCCTGCCTTTTCCTGTTCCCAACCCTGCCGGATCAGGGCGGCCACCTCGCCTGGCTCCCGTCCTCGCCGGTCATCATCTTCTTTGACGATGGCCCGGTCGAACATGCGCGCTGCCAGGACTCCCAACTCTCGTAGGTCGCTGTTGCGCCGATCCCCAGGCCCGCCGATGACCCCAATTTTTCGTTGGCAATCCCAGCGCTCCAGGGTACTTTGAATGGCCTCGTAACCTGCCGGGTTGTGGGCATAGTCCACCAGCACTTGGTAGCCCCCCACATCGAACAAGTTGAGGCGACCGGGGGTCTGGGCTACAGAACTGGTGAAGGTGCCCAGCGCCATGCGGATGTCGTCGATGGAAACCCCGTGCAGGAAGGCTGCCAAAGTAGCGGCCAGCACATTTTGGATCATGAAGCTGGCCTTGCCAGAGAGGGTGAGGGGAATTTTGGTTACATCTTCTATGCGCAGTTTCCAGCCCCGTTTCAAAATTGAGATGTGGCCCTCTTCATAGACAGCTGCTATGCCCCCGGAAGCAATGTGCTTTTGAATGAGGGGATTTTCCGGGTTCATGCTGAAATAGGCCACTGTCGCCTTGACATTGGCGGCCATGGCGGCCACCAGACCATCATCGGCATTCAAGACAGCGTAGCCCCGCTCGTGTACCGCTTCCACCAAGACGGATTTGACGCGGGCCATGTCTTCTAGGGTTTCGATATCCCCCAACCCCAGGTGATCTGAGGTTACGTTGAGCACCACGCCAATATCGCATTCCGGAAACCCCAGCCCCTCTCGCAAAATGCCGCCTCGCGCCGTTTCCAGCACCGCCACTTCTACGGTGGGATCCCTGAGCACCAGGCGGGCGCTGTGGGGGCCGGTCATGTCTCCCTTGGCAATTTGATGGTTTTGGATGTAAACGCCGTCGGTGGTGGTGAAGCCGACCCGCTTGCCGATGCCTTTGAGGATGTGGGCGATCAGGCGGGTGGTGGTGGTTTTGCCGTTGGTGCCGGTGACGGCCAGGATGGGGATGCGGGTGTGGCTGCCGGGGGGAAAGAGCATGTCGATGATGGGCTCAGCCACATTGCGCGGGATCCCTTCGCTGGGGGCCAGGTGCATGCGCAGGCCGGGAGAAGCGTTCACCTCGACAATGCCGCCACCGGTTTCGTTGACGGGCTGGGCAATGTCCGGGCAGATGAGGTCGATGCCCGCCACATCCAGGCCGATGATCTGAGCTGCCCGTTCGGCAATGAAGGCGTTGTAGGGATGGATGATATCGGTGCAATCGACGGCGATGCCTCCGGTGCTCAGGTTGGCGGTGGATTTGAGGGTGCAATGTTCTCCTTTGGGCAGCACCGTATCCAGGGTGTAGCCTTTGCTTTCGAGGATACGCAGGGTCATGTCATCAACGCTAATTTGGGTCAGCACGTTTTCGTGGCCAAACCCCCGCCGCGGATCCCTGTTGACTTCGTCGATCAGCTCTTGAATGGTGGAGCGGCCATCTCCCACCACATAGGCTGGGATCCGCTTGGCCACAGCCACCAGCTTGTTGTTGATCACCAGCAGTCGGTAGTCATCCCCCACCAGGTGCTTTTCCACCAACACCACATCGGAGTATTGGCTGGCGGCATCGTAGGCGATCTCGGCGGCTTCCAGGCTGGTGATGTTGACGGTGATGCCCTTGCCGTGGTTGGCGTTAAGGGGCTTGATCACCACCGGAAAGCCCCCGACATCCTCGATGGTGGCTGCCAACTCGCTGCGGCGACGCACCGTATAGCCCTTGGGCACCGGGATCCCCATGTCCTGCAGCAGTTCTTTGGTGGCCCGCTTGTCGGCGGCCAGGTCGGTAGCAATGATGCTGGTTTTTTCAGTGGTGGTGGCTTCGATGCGCTTTTGGTAGACGCCGTACCCCAGTTGCACCAGGGATCCCTTGTTGAGGCGCAGATAGGGGATCCCGCGCAGGGCGGCCTCGTCCAGCAAAGCTTGGGTGCTGGGGCCGAAGCGGACGTTCTCTCGGATCTCTCGCAACTCTTGAATGTCCAGTTCTAGGTCGCGGCGGTAGTCTTCTCCATCCACCAAAGCCTGACAGAGGTAGACTGCAGCTTTGGCCGCAAAGCGCCCGGCCTCTGCCTCTTGATACTCGAACACGACGTTGTAGGTGCCGGGGGTGGAGGTTTCGCGGGTGCGGCCAAAATCCACTTTCATGCCGGCCAGAGTCTGCAGTTCCAAGGCCACATGCTCCACCACATGGCCCATGAGGGTGCCCTCTTCCACCCGTTGCAAGAATCCCCCATAGCAGCCGCGGGAGCACTGGTGTTCCCACAGTCCCGGCAACAGGGCCTCCAACCTTTCTTTGAAACCCGGGATGGTGTTGGTGGGTCGCTCCTGCAAGTCTTCCAGATCAAGCCGCATTTGAATCAGCTTATGACGACGGATGCTCCAGTAGTTGGGGCCACTGAGAACGCGGATGGATCGGATGCGCATAGGGTCTAGGGGAAACAGCGGGGAAGGGGACAGATAACTTAGGGTCGTTTTAGGGTCGTTTTCAGGATGCCGGCGCAGGAAACTGCCAAGGACTACATCCCGCTGGCGCGACCAGCCCTAATCTACACTCCCTTTGCCAAGGTCGAGAAAGAGTATCCTTTAATACGATTTTTCGGCAGGTGAGCAAGGTTAAGACAACGCAATGGATCCCGCTTGACCACATCGGTACAGTGGGGGGCAGACGGGTCTGCGGCACATGGAAAGAACCTATCTGCTGGGGTTGGGCTGGATCTTGGGCCTGCTGGTGCGGGCTTGGCCTCAGGCTGCCGGATGGGGATGGGGGATCCCTCTGGGGTTGGGGCTGGCGGGATCCCTGCTGTGCCGGCGGCAACCGCGTCTGGCCCGCACTTGGCTGGCGATGGGTCTGGTGGGGTGTCTGGCTTGGAATTACCTGGGTTGGCGGCAGCCTTTTCCCGGGCCGACGGATATCAGCCTGTTGGCCCCCCAGCAGCAGATGAACTTGGTGGGCACCGTCCTCTCGGAACCTCGTCCCACCCGCAGCGAACGGCGGCAATTTTGGCTGAGAGCAGAGCAGGTGCTCAACGCCGACTCCACGGCCCGCCAGGTCAGCGGCAAGCTCTACGTCACCACCGGCCCTGAGGCCCTCCAGGACAAGGATCTCCACCCCAACCAACGGGTGCGCCTGACGGGATCCCTGTACCTTCCCAGTCCGGCCTTGAACCCGGGCAGCTTCGATTTTCAAGCCTACCTGCAGCGCCAGGGGGCTTTTGCCGGCTTCAGCGCCCGTGAGGTGATCCTGCAGCCGGGGGGAAGAGGTTGGGGGGGCTGGGTGTTGCGGCGGCGGGTGCGAGAGGCGTTCGTTGCTGGATTGGGGGAGCGGCAGGGGAATCTGTTGGCTTCCTTGGTGCTGGGATCCCGGGCCGCCCAATTGGATTTCGACTTGCAGGATGCCTTCCAGGAAATCGGCATGGCCCATGCGCTGGCCGCCTCTGGGTTCCATGTGTCGCTGTTGGTGGGGGTGGTGTTTGTCCTAACACGGCGGTTGGCGGTGCGCCTGCAGCAGGGGAGCATCCTGGCGGTGCTGGGGCTTTATACCGCCCTCACGGGGTTCAGCCCTTCGGTGTTGCGAGCGGCACTGATGGGGGCGGCGGCCATGCTGGTGCTGACGGAGCCGCGCCTGGAAGGAAAGGTGAAGCTCAATCCCCTGGGGACGCTACTGGTGGCGGCAGTTTTGCTCTTAATCTACGAGCCGCTGTGGATTACAGACCTGGGGTTTCAGCTCAGCTTTGCCGCCACCCTGGGCCTGCTGGTCGGAACAGCCCCAATTGTTTCCCGGCTGGACTTTTTGCCTCCGGCTGTGGCCACCGCCTTGGCCGTTCCGCTGGCAGCCCAGATCTGGACCTTGCCGCTGCAAGTGGCCATCTTTGGCCGCATCCCCACCTACTCGCTGCTGGCCAACCCGCTGCTGCTGATTCTGCTAGTGCCGCTGCTGGTGGCGGGGTTCGGGGTGGCGTTTGGGGCTTTGCTCTGGCCGGGGCTGGGATCCCTGCTGGCCCGGCCCTTGACGTTTTTGATCACGCCTTTAATCAACTGGGTGAACTGGATGGCCAGCTGGCCTCTGAGTTCCTACTACACCGGCCGGGTCTCCCTGCTCCAGTGCCTGCTCCTCTACGGGGCGCTGGTGGCCCTAACCTTTTGGCCGCGGTGGCGACAGGCCTTCCGCTGGCAGGGCACAGCCCTGATCATGGCCGCCATCCTCCTGGGTCCAAGGATGTGGCCGGGGCCGCCGGTCCAAATTACCGCCTTGGCCAGTGGACGAATTCCCATCCTGGCCATTCAAGCGGAAGGGCGCCACCTCTTGCTCAACAGCGGGGATCCCCGTTTGGCAGAACGCACGGTGTTGCCCTTTTTGCGGCAGCAGGGCTTGCACCGTCTGGACGGGGCGGTGGCCATGACCTCCGCCGGCTCTGCCAATGGCGGCTGGGAGATCCTGCTGTCGGCTTTCTCCAAAGGAGTACGTCCCGCCAACGCGATTGGGCAATTCTGGGATGGGGGAGGGGCTAATGTGGCTTCCGAAAGTTACCTGCGCTCCCTCAGTGCTGTGCAAGCTGCCGGGATCCCCTATCGAGTGTTGCAGCCTGCCGACCGGATCCCGGTGTCGCAGCGGTTGAGCCTACAGGCCATCCACACCAACCCCCTGGTGTTGACTTTAGAAACAGAGGGATCCCATTGGCTGCTGCTGGGCTCTGCCGGCACCCATGTGCAAGCCGAGCTAACCGGATCCCCGCTGATGCCGGCCCAGATCGACTGGCTGTGGTGGGACGGGGGATCCCTGATTTTGGATCTCCTGGAGCGCTTTCAGGTGCAGGCGGGCATTAGCTCTGGCTCTGTCGGCGAGACGGTGGTCACCTGGTTCCGGCAGAAACAACGACCCCTCTACGTAGCCGATCGGTCTGGAGCGGTAAGCTGGTCGCGGCGGGGAGTGCAAACCTTGAGGTCACAATTGGATTGAGCAGCGCTGTAGTCTGGGGTACAAACTCGGTAGAATTCGAGCAAAAAAGCTTGCAGCTTCCCAAACAAAGTGGGAGAGAGGCTAGCAGGGCAAGGCGGCGGGGGATGTCTTAGACATGTTCAGAGTAGCTACAGAGGAATAGCTACAGAAGCCGATCCCGCATTCGTCCACAGAGGGTACCCCTACACCTGCAGGGGTTCCCTGGGACAAGCGGGCAGTTGCCAGCACATCTCCAGCCAGTTTTTTAGCTCTTCCGGTTGGCCCATGAGGCTCATTTCCACCAGCAGAATGGCGGCTCGGTCGGCGGCTCCTTTGGATCCCAGACGAATCAAGGCAGACAGGCTTTCTTCCCGCCAGCAGACGGATACCCCCTGCCGGATCAAGGCCCGGGCGGCAACGGGGATGCACGAGAGTGGCACTTGGATGTCCCGCCGCTCGTAATCGGGAATGGACAGCATGAACGGCAACCCAAATCTTTATTATGTCTTAATCTTCTTCCCTTTTCGCCTGTCCGTCACGGGTCTTTGCAAAGTATGAAGTGATCTTTTGTGAACTTTGTAGAGTTCTCGACATCGTTGCGAATAGTGGGAGAGAAAGACAGGGATCCCTGTAGAAGGCTTAAAAGATAGCGGAAATTTCTCGGCCTCATTTCCCCACAGCCGCGAGAATGGCTGCATGCGCAGGAGATGGGGAGATGCGAGCAGAAGGTTGGGAAAGGCGAGTTGGTCGCTGGTTGCCCAAGGCCACCCTTGCCGGAGCCGTGTTGATCCTGGTGGCAATGGGCAGGCCGCTGCGACTGGTGGGCAACGGAGAAAATATGGTGGTGTTCACCTGGGGAGGGGGGGTAAGGCCGGTGGCTTTGCAGCCAGGTCTGCATTGGGTGCCGCCTTTTGTCTCTCGCACGGTGATTTTTGATGTAAAAACCCAAGCTCTGACCTGGAAAGACAACGACCCGACTGCCTACGCGCCGCGGCTGGTGGCCCTTTCTCAGGATGGGCAGCAGATTGCGGCTGAGGCGACGCTGCAGTTTCGCATTGTGGACGCCCCCAAGGTCTATACGCAACTGGGGGAAAATTACCTGGATCGCATCGCCCCCATCGTCCGGTCGGTCCTTCTGAATGAGACCAGCGGCTTTTCCGCCCAGGCTCTGTATTCCACCGAGCGCCCGCTGCTCCAGGGCCAAATCCGCGAACGGGTGGCTCTTCTGCTGAAGGAATACGGCATCGAGGTTTTGGATTTTCTGCTGCGGGATGTGGATTTCGATCCTGATTTCGTAGCGGCCATTGAGGCAAAAACCATTGCCGAAAATCAACTGGCGCAAAAGCAGTTCGAGATCGAGCAGGCCCGCCAAGATGCCCGCGCCATCATTTCTCAAGCTGAGGCGGAAGCCGGTCAATTGCGAGCCAAAGCACAGGCCCTCACCCAGAATCCAAAGTACCTAGAGGTGGTGAAAGCCACAGTACTGGGATCCCGCCTGGAAACTCTGGTTACCAAATAGCAACCAGCACTTTTTCATCCTCTTTCCACGAGGAGCCGCCATGTATCCAACAGGAGAAGCACCCCAAAGTAGAGCCGGTTGGCTGACCGCGGGAGGGATCGCCGTCTTGGCGGCCCTGGGAGTGCTCCGCGCTTGCCTGTACGTCACTTTGCCCGGACATGCCACTGTAGTTTTCAATACCTTTTCCGGGTTGCAGAAGGGGCGGGTGGAACTGCCAGGGGCCATCTTCCGGATCCCGGGGATCGAAACGCCGATCACCTACACCGTGCTCACCCGCGTTTGGGAGTTTACCAACAACCCCGCCTCGGCCAATGCCATCAGCAACGCCATCACCGTGAACACCGCCGATGGGCAAGCCTTTGCCATCGATGTAGCCATTGCCCTCAAGCCCAACCTCGCCACTTTGGACGAGCTGCACGCCAACATCGGCGAGAACTATCTTTCCACGGTGGTGGTGCCGGTGGTGCGCTCCAAAATTCGGGATATCTCCGCCTCTTTCGATTCGGAAGACTTCTACCGGAAAAGCCAGCGGGCCGCCATTGAACAACGGGCTCTGGACTTGATCCGCCAAGAGATGCCCACCGTCAACCGCGACGGCCAAACCTTGCCTTTGGTGCAGGTGGAGGGCCTGTTTCTGGGCAACCCTGACTTTCCACAAGCCTTAAGAGACTCGATTGAACGCAAACAGGTGGCCTCGATTACAGCACAAACGGCGGCAGTGCGGGCGCAGATCCAGGAAAAAGAGACCGAGCGGCTGCTGATCTTGGCGGCGGCCAACCAGCGGGCCATTGAGCTGAAAGGACAAGCGGCAGCGCAGAACGCGCAACTGGCGGATCTGCTGTTCTACGAGAAGCTGCAAGAGCGCATCCAAAACCCGACGGGCTCGTTGCCCCCTTTGCGCATCATCCGCGTCGAGGGAGATGCCACCGTGTTTCTCAATGTGGATCCCCATCAGGCAGCCTTACAAAGAGCGCAGTAGGTTCAGCAAAGTTGCGGAGTACAGACTTAAAAGTCTGAGTGTAAAGTGTGTCCAGATGTGAAGGCGAAGGGATGTCATTCGAGTTCGTTGACATCCTACCGCCAGGGGTCTGGGCTGGGATCCCTCGTAGAGTTGCGCCGAATCCGGCTGAGGGGGAAAGCTCGTACTCGATGCAAGGCTAGGTTTTACCACCATGAACTCCCACCTGATCCACACCCCCTTTCCCCGCCTAAACCCGAAGCTGGCAGAGGCGGATCATGTTTTGGTGGTGGACGATCAGGCCAGCAGCCGCCTCTACATCGGTGAGCTGTTGCGGTCAGCCCACTTCCGCGTGAGCGAGGCCACCAACGGCGAAGAGGCTTTGGAGGCTGTGGAGCGGCTTCGGCCAGACTTGGTGCTGTTGGATGTGCTGATGCCGAACATGAGCGGGTTCGATGTCTGCCGGCAACTGAAGGCCAATGAGCTGACCCGCCTGATCCCCGTTGTGCTGATCACTGCCCTGACCGACCGCTCCAATCGCCTGATGGGGATGCAGGTGGGGGCCGACGACATTTTGACCAAGCCCTTCGATCACGTGGAGCTGCTGGCGCGGGTACGCTCATCCATCCACCAAAAGCGCTTGAACGAAGACCTGGATCACGCCGCCAGGGTGTTGTTTGCCATTGCCCGCGCTGTGGAGAGCCGGGATCCCACCACGGGTGACCATTGCGAACGCTTGGTGGCCATGGGGGAACAGTTTGGCCGTTACTTGGGGCTGTCTCGTCAACAGATCAAGGCCCTGCGCTGGGGCGGCTACCTGCACGACATCGGCAAAGTCGGGATCCCGGATGCGATTTTGTGCAAGCAGGGCAAGCATACCCCGGAAGAATGGGAGATCATGAAATCCCATGTGTTGATCGGCGAAGACATTTGTCGGGGCTTGCGCACCATGCAGGATGTGCTGCCGATCATCCGCCACCACCACGAGCGTTGGGATGGCAGCGGCTACCCGGATGGGCTGGCAGGCGAAGAGATTCCCCTGTTGGCCCGCGTCTTTCAGGTGAAAGACATCTTCGACGCTCTGATCTCCCCTCGCCCCTACAAACCGGCCCTGACCGCCGAACAGGCCCTGGAAGTGCTGCGGGAGGAAACCCGCAAGGGCTGGCGGGATCCGAACTTGGTGCGCGAGTTTTGTGACTTTATGTTTGTTACGGCCTTTAATTTGCTGGAGGCGGGATAGGGGCTAGGGTTCCGGGCCAGTCTGGAGAGGCGGCTTTTGGGGTTTGGGCGACGACAATTACTCCGGCCACCGGGATCCCGGCAGCGGCCAATACCTGCTGGGCGGCTTGCACAGTAGAGCCGGTGGTGTAGATGTCATCCACCAGCAACACCGGTGTGGCCGGAACTTGTTTCAGGGCAAAGGCCCCGGCCAAGTTGTGCTGTCGTTGCAGCGGGTTGAGCTCATGTTGAGCCGCTGTGGCCCGCACCCGCACCAGAGCATCGGGCAGGTGGCGAAGACCGGTGCGCTCGCAAAAAGCCTGGCTGATCAAGGCTGCCTGATTATAGCCCCGCTGCCGCAGCCGCTCTGCATGCAGAGGGATGGGCACCACCGTGTAGGCCCCAGGGGAGCCTAAAGAGGTGGACTGGCTTTCGACCCAACGGGATCCCAGCCATTCTCCCAAAACCGAGCCAATGCGCCGTTGTCCTTCGTACTTCAGGCAGTAGATGGCCCTGCGCAGCGCCCCCCGGTGGATCCCCCAGGCGTAAAGTGGCCAAGGCGAGGTGGTGACTGGCCAAGTGGCAAGGCGCTCCGCCTGCAACCGCCTTTGACAGTCTTGACAGAACACGGCCTTGGCAGGGCGCCGGCAAAGCGGACATGGAGGCACAATCCACCAATCTAACCAGCCCATCGTCTGCTAGGGATCCTTTCTGGTGTGCAGAGTCTCCTAAAAAGCTGAGGCAAGGGGGGAACGAGGCCGAAATTCAGACTCGGCCAGGCTAACAGCCCAGCAGTCCATCCCCAAGTTGACGCTGGGATCCCGCCTTGCTAGGATTCAATATCGCCGGATAATTCAACCGGATAATTTAAAATTTAAGCCGTGACCTTCTCTGCCAGCCCATGCCCACCATTCAGCAACTGATCCGTGAGGAGCGCAGCGTTGCCGCTCGCAAAACCAAGTCCCCTGCCCTGAAGGCTTGTCCACAGCGGCGGGGGGTTTGCACCCGAGTGTACACGACAACGCCCAAAAAGCCCAACTCGGCCCTGAGAAAAGTGGCTCGCGTTCGCCTCACTTCCGGCTTTGAGGTCACTGCCTACATTCCTGGCATCGGCCACAACCTGCAGGAGCACTCTGTGGTCATGATTCGCGGTGGGCGGGTTAAGGATCTGCCCGGCGTGCGTTACCACATTATCCGGGGCACCCTCGACGCTGCAGGGGTCAAAGACCGCAAACAAGGCCGCTCCAAATACGGGGCGAAACGGCCCAAGCCGGGCCAAGCTCCAGCCGCCGCTGGCAAGAAAAAATAGCTTTGCCCTCACCCTCAACCCTCCATATCCCACTCGTCATCTTTCTTTCTGCCATCCCCATCTGAACAAGCAACCCAGCTCCTATGTCTCGCCGCAACCGTGCCCCTCGTCGTGATGTGCCCCCGGATCCCAAGTATGGGAGCCGTCTGGTTACCATGCTGATCCGCAAGTTGATGATGAGGGGTAAGGCATCCCTGGCTGCCAGGATCCTCTATGAAGCTCTGGACATTGTGCGGGAGCGCACTGGCCAAGACCCACTGCCCTTGCTGGAAAATGCTGTTCGCAACGCCACCCCACTGGTGGAGGTGAAAGCCCGCCGGGTGGGCGGAGCCACTTATCAGGTGCCTGTGGAGGTGAGAGGAGAACGGGGCACTTCCCTAGCGCTGCGCTGGTTGGTGACCTTTTCGCGCACTCGTCCAGGTCGCACCATGGCCGCCAAGTTGGCCAATGAGCTGATCGATGCAGCCAACGAAACCGGCAGCGCCATTCGACGGCGGGAAGAGGTGCATCGCATGGCCGAGGCCAACAAGGCCTTTGCCCACTACCGCTACTGAACTAGCCTGGCGGAGCAGTGGAGACTTTTGGGATCCCTGTTCTGCCCAGCCCGAGTTCCAGCGAGGTGGAGAAAAATCGGCAAAAAAGATTAGAATTGTAAAGGATTTTTTAGTTTGCCCAAGTCGCAGGGCGACGAGGATTGGGAGGTTGACGTGGCACGCACAGTTCCCCTAGAACGAGTCCGAAACATCGGCATCGCGGCTCACATCGATGCTGGCAAGACCACGACCACAGAGCGGATTCTCTTCTACTCCGGTCTGGTGCACAAAATTGGCGAAGTTCACGACGGAACTGCGGTCACCGATTGGATGGCCCAGGAGCGGGAGCGGGGCATCACCATCACCGCTGCGGCCATCACCACCCGTTGGACTAAGCGGGATCCCGCAAATCCTTCCCAGCCCCTCTCCGGCGCACCGGAGTACACCATCAACATCATCGATACTCCTGGGCACGTCGATTTCACCATTGAAGTTGAGCGCTCCATGCGGGTGCTGGATGGGGTGATCGCCGTCTTTGACTCGGTGGGCGGCGTGCAGCCTCAGTCTGAGACCGTCTGGCGGCAAGCCAATCGTTACAATGTGCCCCGCATTGCCTTCGTCAACAAAATGGATCGCATGGGGGCCAATTTCCTCAAGGTTTACAACCAGATCCGGGAGCGCCTCAAGGCCAATGCTGTGCCCATCCAACTGCCCATCGGTGCCGAAGACGGGTTTTGCGGCATTGTTGACTTGGTGCGGATGCAAGCCCGCATTTATATGGATGAGATCGGCAAAGATATTCGTCCGGCCCCCATCCCTGAGGAGATGAAAGATCTCGTGGCAGAGTATCGGGCCAAGCTGGTGGAAGCAGTGGCCGAGACGGACGAAGCTCTGATGGAAAAGTACTTCGCCGAAGAAGATCTGAGCGAAGCCGACTTGATGGCGGGTCTGCGCAAAGGCACGATCAGCGGCCAAATTGTGCCCATGCTGTGTGGCTCTGCCTTCAAGAACAAGGGAGTCCAGATGCTGCTGGATGCGGTGGTGGATTACCTGCCCTCGCCTGTGGATATTCCGGCCATCAAGGGGGTGCTGCCAGATGGCTCAGAAGTGTCCCGCCGTGCCAGCGACGATGAGCCCTTCTCCGCCCTGGCCTTCAAGTTGATGAGTGATAAGTACGGGGATCTCACCTTTATTCGCGTCTACTCGGGGGTGTTGACCAAAGGTACTTATGTGCTCAACTCCACCAAGAACAAGAAGGAGCGAATTTCGCGGTTGGTGGTGCTGAAGGCCGATGAACGCTTGGACGTGGATGAGCTGCGGGCAGGAGATCTGGGAGCTGTGGTGGGCCTCAAGGACACCACTACCGGGGACACCCTCTGCGACGAAAATGCGCCGGTGATCCTAGAGTCACTGTTCATCCCAGAGCCGGTGATCTCGGTGGCTGTAGAACCCAAAACCAAAGCCGATATCGATAAGCTCTCCAAGGCCCTACAGGCCCTGGCCAAGGAGGATCCCACCTTCCGCGTGTCTGTGGATCCCGAGACCAATCAAACCATTATCTCTGGGATGGGCGAGCTGCACCTGGAGATCTTGGTGGATCGGATGCTGCGGGAGTTCAACGTAGAAGCCAATGTTGGCAACCCACAGGTGGCCTACCGCGAAACCATTCGCAAGCCGGTCAGCCGCGTGGAAGGCAAGTTTGTTCGCCAGAGCGGTGGCCGTGGCCAGTACGGCCATGTGGTGATCGACCTAGAGCCGGCGGAGCCGGGTACAGGGTTTGAGTTCGTTTCCAAAATTGTGGGTGGCGTTGTGCCCAAGGAATACATTGGGCCAGCCGAGCAAGGGATCCGGGAAGCCTGCGAATCCGGTGTGCTGGCGGGCTATCCCTTGATCGACATCCGCGCCACTCTGGTGGATGGCTCCTACCACGAGGTGGACTCCAGCGAAATGGCCTTCAAGATCGCCGGTTCGATGGCTCTGAAGGAGGCCGCTCGCAGGGCAAGCCCTACCCTGCTGGAGCCGATGATGAAGGTCGAGGTGGAAGTCCCTGAAGCCTTTGTGGGGGATGTCATCGGGGACATCAACGCCCGCCGCGGCCAGATGGAGGGGATGAATACAGAAGGCGGCATTACCAAAGTCAATGCCAAGGTTCCGTTGGCGGAGATGTTTGGCTATGCCACCGACATTCGCTCCAAAACCCAGGGTCGAGGCACCTTCACGATGGAGTTCAGCCACTACGAGGAAGTTCCTCGCAGTATCGCCGAAGCCATCATTGCCAAAAACAAAGGAAATGAGTAGCTGACTGAAACCAAAAAGGAAGTGACGATTCATGGCACGCGCTAAGTTTGAACGCACCAAACCCCATGTCAACGTTGGCACCATCGGCCATGTTGACCACGGCAAGACCACCCTGACGGCTGCCATCACCACCACCTTGGCTGCTTTGGGTCAGGCCACAGCCAAAAGGTACGATGAGATCGACGCAGCGCCAGAGGAAAAAGCTCGCGGCATTACCATCAACACCGCCCACGTCGAGTATCAGACTGCCAACCGTCACTACGCCCACGTGGATTGTCCCGGCCACGCCGACTACGTGAAGAACATGATCACAGGCGCGGCTCAGATGGATGGGGCCATCTTGGTGGTGTCTGCAGCTGATGGTCCCATGCCCCAAACACGGGAGCACATCCTGTTGGCCCGTCAGGTAGGGGTGCCCAGCTTGGTGGTCTTTCTGAACAAGGCAGACATGGTGGACGATCCAGAGCTGCTGGAGTTGGTGGAGCTGGAAGTGCGGGAGCTTCTCTCCAAATACGACTTCCCCGGCGACGACGTTCCCATCATCAGAGGATCGGCGCTGAAAGCCCTAGAAAGAATGACCGCCAACCCCAAAACCCAGCGGGGCGAAGATCCTTGGGTGGACAAAATTTATGAGCTGATGGATGCGGTGGACTCCTACATTCCCACGCCTGAGCGGGATGTGGATAAGCCCTTCCTGATGGCTGTGGAGGATGTCTTCTCGATTACCGGTCGGGGCACGGTGGCCACGGGCCGGATCGAGCGGGGCCGCATCAAAGTGGGCGAAACGGTGGAACTGGTGGGCCTGCGGGAAACTCGCTCTACCACCGTTACTGGCCTGGAAATGTTCCAAAAAACCCTCGATGAGGGGATCGCCGGCGACAACGTTGGTGTGCTGTTGCGGGGCATTCAGAAGAACGAAGTGGAGCGCGGCATGGTGCTGGCCAAGCCCAAGACCATTACTCCTCACACCAGCTTCGAGTCTGAGGTGTATGTCCTCAAGAAAGAGGAAGGAGGTCGCCACACGCCGTTCTTCGCCGGCTATCGTCCTCAGTTCTATGTGCGCACCACCGATGTAACCGGCACCATCTCTTCCTTCACGGCTGATGACGGATCCCAGCCAGAGATGGTGATGCCTGGTGACCGCGTCAGGATGACGGTGGAGCTGATCCAGCCCATCGCCATTGAGCAGGGGATGCGCTTTGCTATCCGCGAGGGTGGCCGTACCGTCGGAGCGGGTGTTGTCTCCAAGATCCTGAAGTAAGCTGCTTTTTCTCGGCAGGGATTGAGTGCTGGCGGCCCCAGACCAACTCGGTCGCAACAGTGGTGCGGAGCACTTTCCCTGCTGACCTTTTCGAGTCCACCGTTCTCTGGATTGCTCTCCGGCCATGCCTACCTTGACTCAACAGAAAATTCGTATCCGCCTGAAGGCTTACGATCATCGGCTGCTGGATACTTCCTGCGACAAAATCGTGGATACGGCTCGTCGTACCGACGCCGTGCCGGTTGGCCCGATTCCTTTGCCTACTCGGCGCCGCATCTACTGTGTGCTGCGCTCCCCCCACACCGACAAGGACTCGCGGGAACATTTTGAAACCCGCACCCACCGGCGCATTATCGACATCTATTCCCCCTCTTCCAAAACCATCGATGCTCTCATGAAGCTGGATCTGCCGGCAGGGGTAGATATCGAGGTGAAGCTGTGATGGATCTGCAGGGATCCCCCGCTTTCGCAGTCATTTCGTAGAGCTTGGATGAGGGCAGCAGCGGGTGACAACATCGGTTGATCCAGTTGACCACGATAGCGGTGGGGAGCACTTTCAGGAGTTGACAGCTCCAGAAGCGGCTACATCCCCCATTCCGGTTTTGGTGGTGGGGGCCTTGGGCAAAATGGGGCGGGAGGTGGTGCGAGCCGTTGCCCAGACGCCCGACATGAGGTTGGTGGGGGCGGTGGCCCGCTCTCAACTGGGCTCGGATATTGGCGAGGTGCTGGGCCTGGGATCCCTGGGGGTGGAGATTACCGATGACTTGTCGGGGCAGTTGCTGAGGTTGTCGCAGCGCAGCAACCGCAGCGTGATGGTGGATTTTACCCATCCTCGGTCGGCATTTGAACATGTTCGCTCGGCCATTGCCTTTGGCGTGCGTCCGGTGGTGGGGACGACGGGCCTGACGCCGGAGCAGGTGGAGCGGCTGCGGGATCTGGCGGACAAGTCGGGTGTGGGCTGTTTAATCGCGCCCAATTTTGCCATCGGCATGATTTTGCTGCAGCAGATGGCCCTGCAGGCGGCCCAGTATTTTGACCACGTTGAGATCATCGAGCTGCACCACAACCGCAAAGCGGATGCCCCCAGCGGCACGGCTCTACAGACGGCACAACGGCTGGGACAATTGGGCAAAACCTTTAACCCGCCCGTTCGCGACAGCGGGACGGAGTCCTCAGTGGAAGAAAAAGAGCTGATCCCCGGTGCGCGGGGAGGGCTCTCTGGCCCCAACATTCCCATTCACAGCGTTCGTCTGCCGGGGTTGATCGCCCATCAGGAGGTCATTTTTGGTGGGATGGGGCAAACCCTCACGTTGAGACACGACACCACCGATCGGATAGCTTTTATGCCGGGAGTGATCCTGGGGATCCGCAAGGTGCTGCAGCTCAAAGGTTTGGTCTACGGGCTGGAGCAAGTGTTGAGCTAGCCGGTCAGGGGAGGGATCCCGGCCTCATCCAGAATGCGGGGGATGAGGTGCTCGGCTTTGACGGCCATCAGATGCACCCCATGGCAGATCTGGCGGGCCTGACGCACCTGTTCGGCGGCAATGCGGATCCCTTCTTCGAGGGGGTGGGCGGCGTTGGCCAGCCGCTGGATAATCCCGTCTGGGATCTTCACTCCTGGCAGGTTGCGGTTGATAAACTCGGCATTTTTGGCCGACTTGAGCAAAAAGATGCCAGCCAGGATGGGCTTGCCGGCGGGACGGCCCAACTTATCCATGAAGCGCTCCAGTTGCTCAAAGTCGGTAACCATCTGGCTTTGGAAAAATTGGGCTCCGTTTTCCAGCTTGCGGTGGAAGCGCCGCTCCAGGCCGGAAAAGCTGCCCGATTGGGGTTCTACCGCTGCCCCTGCCAACAGATGCGTGCCCCCATCCGGGAGAGGTTTGCCGTTGCAATCGAGGCCATTGTTCAGCCGTTGGATAAGCTGCAGCAGGCGCACCGACTCCAGATCGAATACGGGGCGGGCATCGGGGCAATCGCCGATGTGGATGGGATCCCCGGTGAGGGCCAACACATTGCGCAGGCCGAGGGCTGAGGCCCCCAACAGATCCCCCTGGAGGGCCAGGCGGTTGCGATCCCGACAGGCCAACTGCAGGATCGGTTCAACACCCGCCTGATGCAACAGCACCGAGGCCGCCAACGGGCTCATGCGGGCCATGGCTCGGTTGGAGTCCGTGATGTTGATGGCATGCACCCGCCCCTTGAGCTGCTGGGCCAAAGACAGCAGGGTGCTGGTGTCGGATCCCTTGGGGGGGGTGATCTCGGCGGTGAGCAGAAATTCCCCCCGCTGGATGGCCTGGGCGAAGCGGGACAGGGGAGGTGATGAGGGGATCAGGGCCACAATTCCTGAAGGAAAGGTAAAACGGCTGGCTTATTATCGACTTTTCCGGGAGGTTTTTCCAGACAGGTCGTCCTTTCTCAAGGCTTGGGCGAGGGAAGGGGGCTGGGCGGGAGTTGCACCCGCATTTCCCCCAGCCATATCTTGGGATCCCCCTGTTGCAGATGCTGCCGCCAATCCTGTGCTGCTGCAGGAGGGATCCCGTCCCCGCTCAAGGCCCAGCTCCAGCCGATCACCTGAGGCCAGCGCTGCGCCTCCAGACCTTCCAGCAGAGGTTGAGAGGCTTCCGAGCCCAGGGCTGGCCCGCGGATCACCACAGGCACTTTCGGGTTGAGGGCCTCAAGGCGGCGGTACAGCGGTTCAAAAGCGGCGGGATCCCCCGTTACCTGTAGGCTCAGCCAGTCCATCTCAGGGAACCGAGCCCAGGTGGACACGGCCTTGGCATCTTCTCCGTCCAGCTCCACCACCCAGAGCAAATTGGCCGGGGACTCCGTCCCGCTAACGCGAACAGAGCGCAGGGTTTGCATCAGGTGTTGGTAAGCCCGTTGTTGCAGCGAGGACTCCGTCCCACCAAAGGGCTCCCCACCGCTACCGCGAGTGCGTTCGGGATCCCCGTCGCCAACAACGACGGCCAGGATGATGGGGGTGGCAAAGCGCTGGATCCCGCGGGCCCAAGAGCGCAAGGTCTCATCGTGATCCCCATTGGCCAAGGCAGAAAGTTGGGCCGGATCTAGCCGCAGGCGCAGGTAGGGGACTGAGCCGCTTTCCCGCAGGCGACTGGCCAACTGCTGCGGAAAGTCCTGGCGGGGATCCCAGAGGTGATCCACGGCTGCCCAGGCGGGGGGCTGACCAATGGCCTGGCGATAGGCGAGGAGTTGATCCCAAGTGGGAATGCCCGGCCAAGCGACCCCGTGATACAGCCGACCCGGAGGTGGCGGCAGCGGCCTACCCCGTAGAAAGGGGGCGGAATCGGGTGGGATCGGCGAGGTGAGAACAACCTCCAGCCGCAGCGGCGGCAAGACCTCACCGGCAGGGGGATGCGGCAGGGAGAAAGGGAGGATCCAACTGCGCTCCTGGAACTGGCCTCGGATGATCTGCTGAGGGTGAAAGTCCTGGGGAGGTGGCAGCGGTTCCAGCGGGTCTTCCCCCCAGAAAGCCCGTTGGATTACCAAGCGCACCCCTGCGCCGGGGTGGATCAGAGGCGTGGTGGTATCCAGGTGAAAGCTACCCCTGAGGCGGGTGGACGTCTCATTGGGCTCAACCCGGAAGGAGAAGGTGATCTGGTCAGATCGGTAGGTGCCTGGAGCGGGGGAAGCAGTGGGGGGCGGGGATCCCGGCAGGCTTTCGCAGTCGGTGCAGGGAAAAATGGCCTGCGGATGGAGAGAGACAGAAGCCTCGCGGGCGGATTGCAATTGCTGGGGGCTGATGACAAAGCTGGCCCAAAGATGCTTCAGACGGGGCTCCCGACCGGGCGAGATATCGGAGAAGGTTCGGCCCTCAGGAGTGGCCGTGCGGGTGCCGGCAGCCGTGCCGTCCAGAGGCACCGTGGAAACTGGGTCGCCAGCACAGCCCCCCAAAAAAACGACCGACAAGATCAGGGGCAGCGCCCAGCCGCAAGTGCTCCGCACCGCTACCGCGACCCAGGGGTCGAGTTTGCAGTTGGATGGCTGGATCATGATCTCACCTCAATACACCACTCCTGCCCGGCTACCGAAGGGAGTCGATGCCGCTCTCGTCTTGTGGACGGTGCGGTTCCCGACGGGGCACCAACGCAAACGGCCAGCAAGATCCCTTTCCCTCCGGTTGCTAGAGGGATCCTCGCCCAGAGGCACACCCTTTGAGATTGATCCCGATCACACCCGTTGCTGAACGGGAAAGGTCTCCGTCCTGCCCAGGCGAACTATCCCTGCGGCACGGTTGCGACTTCTGGGTAAATGGTCAGGATCCCTTCGTAGAGGATTTGGCCGGGCTGCACCTCCAGGCGGTCAATGCGCACGCCGGGATCCAACTGAATGGGGAAATCGGCCAGGCCGGGGATGGGGATCTCTTGGCCTTCGCTCACCCAGAGGGGATTGACCAGCCGCAACCGGTTGGGACCTTGGGCTTCTAGGCCGGTCAGCACCGTCACCGGCGCTTCCACCCCTTCGGGAGTGGTCAGGTTAGCCTGGATGCGCAGCCGACCCTGTTCCAGCGTGACCTGAGGCTGGCGGATAAGAAAAGGCACCACTTGGCCCCCAACAGGCAACTGCACCTGGGCCTGGGCCAGTTGGGCTTGGATGAGGGGAGCCTGAAGGGTGCGGTTCAGGTCTTCCTCGGTGAGGCGTAAACTCACCTGCACCGGCACAGGGGCCAATAGCCGCAGTGGGCTCCGTCCTTGGATGGCTTCGCCCACATTGAGGCGAATATCCTGGCCCTGCAGCCGCAGATGACTGACCTGAAAGCCTTGATAGCTGAGGTTGTCTCCCGACACCTGGGCTTGAGGGATCTGCCCGTTCAAAATCTGGGCGTCGGAGCCGACAATTTGCACTTGCAGGTTATCGACCCTCTGAACCTCCGAACGGATCCAAGCCGCCACCAAAGGGCTGAGAAGGGATCCGGCAATTTGGGCAAATCCGGGGGGCCAAGGCCAAAACATGGTGGGTAGGCTGAGCAGCAATGCAAACCCCAGCCGCTGCCCTGCTTGCGAAAGCCGTTGGCGGCGACAGGTTGCCGATTGGGTTTGGAGAGGAGACGGATCTGGACTGGGCCGATGGCAAGACGTGAGCAGCACTGGATACCTCAGGAGCAACAACAAGCGATGGTTTCCACCCGAACTACAACCAGACTAGGGCAGGACTTCTCTGCCGAACAGAGGGATCCCCCGCACACTTGGAGAGGCTATCCATCCGTCAACTGCCACCAAAGATACCCCAGCCGCAGGTAGTGAAGCCGTAACCAGGGCAAAGGGAAAGAGCGGGGCGGCTGGCGAAACAGAGCGCTCATCTGAGAAGGGATCCCGGCGATCTCCTGGGCCAGCATTTTGCCCGCCCACACTGCTGTGGCCACACCGCTGCCGTGATAGGCCAAGCCGTACCACAGGCTGGGATCCGCCGGCGAAGGGCCAATATGGGGGTGAAACTGCCGAGAAAGGCAGACCAGTCCATTCCAGGCGTACTCGATCTCCACCCCTTCCCAAGCAGGGAAAAGACGATAGAGCTGTCGGGTCATCCAAGTGCGCAACTGCTGTCGCTCCGTCGGGGTATCGCGGGTGCCACCCCGTCCCCCAAACAGCAGGCGCCCATCCGGCAGCAGACGGTAATAGAACAGCAGCCGCCGCATGTCGTAGAGCGGCGTCGGATCCCACCACCCTTGCGCTTTCTGCTCCTGAGGCGTCAGAGGTCGGGTGACCAGGATGTTGGACAGTGCCGGCAACAGGGATCCCGCCAGTTGGGGATACAGGGCCTCTGGGGTGTAGCCATTGGTGGCGATGACCAAGTGCCGAGCGCGCACCGTTCCTCCCGGCGTGTGGCAGCAGTGGTGGGATCCCACCTTTTCCCAGGCCGTGACCGGACTGCCGCTGTACAGTTTTGCCCCCCACCGGTGGGCTGCTTGGGCCAGCCCTTGGGTGAGCTTGAGGGGGTTGAGGCCAAACCCCACCCCGATGTGCAAAGCGCCGTGGTTCTCTTGGCTGTTGAAGCCGCGTTCCCGCAGCTCTTTGGGGTTGAGGAGCTGGGCCGGGTAGCCCGCCACCTGAGTACAGATCTGGTACTCGGCCTCTAACTCCGACCATGCCTGTGGACGATGGGCCACTGCGTAGCAGCCCTGTCCCTGGGCCTCTAGGGAGAAGCCCTCGCTGGCCGCCAGCTCCCGAACGGTTTCCACTGCCTGCCATTGATCCCGGTAGTAGCGCTCCGTCTCCGCCAGCCCCACCCGCCGCACCATCTGGGTGTGGGTAAGGTGGCTCGACCCCACCCCGCAAAAGCCACCGTTGCGTCCCGAGGCCCCCCAACCCAGGGATCCCGCCTCCAGCAGGCAGGCAGAAATGCCATGGTCGCGGGCCAGGTGCAAGGCCGTCGATAGCCCCGTCAATCCTCCCCCCACAATGACCACCTCAGCGCCCACCTGCGCTTGCAAAGGTGCCGGATGCCGCCAACCGGGATCTGCTATCGTGCTGTCCCAGTAGCTGCCGACCGGACAGGCAGGATCATAGGTGCTGGCAGGATAAAGGCCCTTTCTCATACGAGCAATGGGAAGAACATCTTGCTGGGCAACGCCGAAGTGCTCGGTACCACTGAGGCGACCGGTCGCAGGACAAGTGCTGAAGGGGATCCCCTCACTCCTGGGCAACGCTGTCGCAACCGGCAGCAGCGGCTTCCACATCGGCAGGGGTATTGCAGTCCAGGAAGATCTCAGGAGTGTAGAGCTCCACCTCCTGTACCCGCCTGCCCAGATCCTGCAACAACCGGCGCAGGCCCAGGGTTTCTTCTCGGAGATCCAACAGCTTTTCCCGCAAGCGCCTGTCGATCAGGGTAGGGTGCCCCCGTCGCCCTCGATGCACCGGCACAGTAACCCAAGCGCGATGGCGCAGATGGTACTCCAGCAAGCTGTGGTAGATCCACGCCGGGCGGGGCTGATCCACCGCCGAAATGGCCAGCACCTGAAAACCGGCAGGGATCCCTTCCACCCCTACCCGAATGGAGTGGGTCTTGCCCAGCTCAGGAGCCGGATTGACCAGCACCTCTGCCCCTGCCAAGTGGGGTTGGGCTGCCGCCAAATGCTGGGATCCCAGCACCACCCAGGGTTGAAACCCCGCCTGTCGCCACTGAAAAATCTGGTAAGAGAGCAGGGTTTGCCCGTCTTTCCAGGGCAGAAAGGCTTTCGGCTCTCCCATCCTTGTGGAAAACCCAGCCGCCAAGATCAGCGCATGCAGCTTCGGCTCATTTGCCAAGGAGCTTCACCAGCAGAATGCCAAACAAATATAGAAACGTCACAGCCCCGGCCAAAAGGCTCTGGGTGAGGGGATCCGTCGAAGGGGTGAGAATGGCCCCCGCCACCACCGCGCCCAGAACCACGTAGCGCCAGCCCTTGAACATCTGCTCGGCAGTCACCAGCCCCAGCGCCCCCAGCAGCGCCTGCAAAATCGGCACCTGAAAGGCCAGGCCGGTACTGAACAACAGCAGCAGCACAAACTCGAAGTAGCGGTCAATGGACCAAGCCTGATCCACCACCCCTTCGCCGTAGCGGATGAAAAAGTTAAGCGCCGCCGGAATGAGGAGATAGTAGGCGAAGACCAAGCCGGCCACAAAGAGAAGGCTGGATCCCAGCACCACCGGCCCCAGCAGCTTGCGCTCCTTCACGCTCAGCCCCGGCAAGACGAAGCGGGCAATTTGGTAGAGCAAAAAGGGCGTGGCCAGCAATAACCCCGAGTAGGCCGCCACCTTCACAGAAACGAAAAAATACTCCCCCGGCGCCAGTTGCAAAAAGGTAACCCCCTGCGCGGGCACCTCCAGCAGGGCGACAATGCGATTCACCACGGCAAAGCAGGCGATGATGCAGATCGCCACCGCGATCACGCTGGCCAACAGGCGGCTGCGCAGCTCTTCCAAGTGCTCCATCAAGGTCATCTCGACCTCGTAGGGAAACTCCGGATCCCGCACCCGACCAGACTCAGGGGCCGCCGCGGCTTGCTCCGGGGACTCGGTCTCAGAGGCAAGGGTCATGGGCCAAGGTGTAACGAAACGTTCCCCGCTATCTTAGCGCTGCCCCCTCTCCAGGGAAAAGCACTTGTCGAGCCGCTATAGGGGGATGTAGCCCTGGCCTGTTAAGGGGATCCCGGGGCCTGAGCAGATGAAACTGGGAAGGGGAGCGGTTGCAGTTTTTAGCGCTTGCCCAAGCCCAGCGCCTTTTCCACCTGCTGGGCGGCATAGGCCATGGCAAAACAGCAGATGAAGTAGATTAGGCCGATAAAAAACAGCACTTCCCGCTGGGTGCCTAGCCAGTTGGGGTTGGTGAACACCACGCGCCCCGCCTGCAGCAGGTCGATGAGGCCGACAATGAACACCAGCGACGTGTCTTTGAAGAGGGTGAGGAACTCGTTCACCAGCGCCGGAACGGCTGCCCGCAGTGCCTGGGGCAAAATCACCAGAGCGGTCACTTGAAAGGGGTTCAAGCCCAGCGCCCGTGCCGCCTCCAGCTGGCCCAGCGGGATCGACTGCAGGCCGCCCCGCACGTCCTCGGCCACGTACACGGCTGTAAACAAGATGAAGGCCACCTCCGCCCTGATGATCAGGTTGACGCTGATCCCCCCCAGAAAGAAGGGCACCAACAGCCAGGCGGCAAACAGAATGGTGGTCAGAGGCACCCCCCGCACCAGCTCGATCACCAGCGTGCAGAAGATCCGGATTACCGGCAACGCCCGATTGGCCCGGCCCAACGCCAGCAACACCCCAATGGGGAAGCCGATGATCATGGCGGCTGCCGCCAAGATCAAGGTCAGCAGCAGTCCAGACAGTTGCTCAGCCCGCACTGCCGGCCAAGGGGGGCCCAGGTCGCCCAGCAGCAGCTGCAGACAGAGGGGCAAGATCAAGGCCCAAACCCAGATGGAAGCCAGCCGCCAGGATTCCCGTCCGCGACTGAGGGCAATAGCGGCAAAAGTCGCTCCAGAGCAAACCGCCAGCCACCCCTGCGACTGGGTTCCCAAAGGCAGGAAAGCGGCCAAGCCCATAGCAGCTCCCAAGAGAATGAGGTAGTGCAGCAGCACACCGCCCCAAGCCCCCCCCGCTACCCCCAAGGTGGCCAGCACAATTCCCAACACCGCCCACACCCGCCACAGTTGGCTGCTGGGGTAGGTGCCGCTGGCAAAGATTTTCAGGTTGGCCGGGATCACCTCCCAGCGGGCTTGGGTGAACGCCCAGTTCCAGAACAGGGAAATTGCCCAGGCCAACACCAAGGCAGAGACCAAGGTGAGCAAGGTGCTCAGCCAGGAGTCGAACAGGTTGCGGCGCACCCAAGCCAGCGGACTTTGTTTCTCCGTGGGGGGGAGTACCTTTTCTTCTTCTATAAGCGGAGAGGAGAGACTGCTGGGCATGGGTTAGCGCTCCACCAATTTGACGCGGGCATTGAGCCAGTTCATGCCGTAGGAAACCACCAGGTTGAAGGTCAGATAGGTGGCCATGAGGATGGCGAACATCTCCACCGAACGTCCCGACTGGTTGATGATGGTGCTGCTGATGTTGAACAGATCGGAGAAGCCAACGGCAATGGCCAAGCTGGAGTTTTTAATCAAGGTGAGATACTGAGTGTTCAAGGAGGGGATCATGATCCGCAGGGCCTGGGGCACAATCACCAAGCGAAAGGTTTCCAGCTCCGACAGGCCGACGGCCCGGGCCGCCTCCCACTGCCCCCGCGGCACCGCCAAAAAGGATCCCCGCACCACTTCGGCGATATAGCAGCCGGTGTAGGTCACCAAGCCCAGCATCATGGCGGTAAACTCCGCCGAAAGTTGGATCCCGCCCCGGAAGTTAAAGCGCTCCAGTACCGGGACATCCAGCCGCACCGGCGGCTCTGGGAAGAGCACCCAGCAGGCCACCGCCAGCAGCGCCACCCCCGCAGCCACCCACAGGTTCCGCTGCCGGGATCCCAGCTCGGGTCGGCAGACTAGGAGCAGCTTGCGGATCCCCCACCCAGCCGCGATTACAATGGCCAGCGCGGGAACCAGCCAGCCGCTGGGATCCAACCCGGGCAGCTTCACTCCCCGCTGGTTGATAAAGACAAGCCCGCCGATGGAGAGACTGTTGCGCACCCCCGGCAGGGTGAGGATCACCCCCTGGTACCAGAAGATCACGATCAGCAGCACCGGGACATTGCGAAAGATCTCGGTAACAACGGTGGCCAGCTGGCGGGCCAGCCAGTTGCTGGAGAGGCGAGCCATCCCCAGGACAAAGCCCATCGCCGTCGCCAACACAATGCTGACTGCCGACAGCCAGAGGGTGTTCACCGCTCCCACCGCCAGAGCCTTCAGGTAGCTCTCGGAGGGGTCGTAGGGGATCAGCCCCTCGGTGATCCCAAAGTTGGCGGAGTTGTCCAGAAAGCGAAAGCCCAAACTGATGCCCAGGCGGCGCAGGCTGGCGAGGAGATTTTGGGCGAGGATCCCGAACACCAGCAGCACGGCCACGACAAAGGCCACCTGCAGCAGAACTTTTAGGATGCGCTCATTCCGCCACCAGGGGGGGCGAAGGTGGGACTGGTCGGACAGAGAAGTCATGCGGGGCAAGCAAAAATTCAGAGCACAGCAGAGAATAGGGGATCCCTGGCCGGTACTGACCAACCGGGATCCCTAGGCCCGGATTCCGAATCAGCCGATCAGCGGAAAGGCGGCGCGTACTGGATCCCACCTTTGGTGTAGGGCTGGTTCAAGCCCCGCGGCACGCCCAAGGGGGTCAGGTGGCGGTCGAAGATCTCGCCGTAGTTGCCCACCGCCTTGATGACATTGACCACCCAATCCGGCTTCAGGCCCAGCAGCTCTCCCAGGTTGCCCTCCTGGCCCAAGAAACGACGGATATCGGGATCCTCCGACTTGAGAAACTCCTCCACATTGGCGCTGGTGATCCCCTTTTCTTCTGCATAGAAGAGGGCGTAGACCGTCCAGTTCATAATGTCGGAGAAACTCTCATCTCCGTGGGGAACCAGCGGCCCCAAGGGCTCTTTGGAGATCACCTCCGGCAAGATCACGTGGTCGTCGGGAGAAGCCAAGCTGGCCCGGCGGGAGATGAGGGCGCTTTGGTCGCTGGTGATGGCATCGCAACGGCCCTCTTCGTAGGCGTTGAAAGAGGAATCATCGCCGTCGAAGGTTACTGGCGTAAAGGCAATGCCACGGGCGCGGAAGGTATCCGCCAAGTTCAGCTCGGTGGTGGTGCCGGCAATCACACAGATGGTGGCCCCGTTCAGGTCTTCCAGCTTTTCCACCCCCAGCGACTTCCGCACCATAAATCCTTGGCCGTCGTAGTAGGTGGTGGGGCCGAAGGTCACCGCCCACTCGCGATCCCGGGTGAGGGTCCAGGTGGTGTTGCGGCTAATCATATCGACCTCGCCCGACTGAATCGCAGACTGGCGATTGGCCGCCGTCAGGTAGACGTATCGAACCTTGTCCGGATCTCCAAAGAGAGCGGCAGCTACCGCCCGGCAGATGTCGATATCAAAACCCACATACTTGCCTTGGTCATCCAGGTTGCCGAATCCGGGCAGTTGGTTGTTTACCCCACAGATCAACTCGCCCCGAGCCTTGATGCGGTCGGTGAGCGGCCCCAGCTGCGCCCAAGCGGGAAGGGACTGCAGGCCCATAGACAACGCCAGTGCCCCGGCCAAGGGAGCCAATCCGTTCAAATGCTTTATCCAGTTCATAAAATTACCCCATGTCAATCCTCAAGATCTTCGTCGTCAACAGTCGTTCATACACGGCACTTCAACCGAGATACCGTGCCATTGGGTTACACTCCTGCCACACCCCACACCCCATAGAATGGTTTGCCATAGGCGCCTACGATTTTCTCAAAGCCTTACATGTCAGGGCGTATGGAAATGTTGCAGAGGCTACGGTTGTGGCTCGGCCAGTTCTGCCATGGTACCCATGCCTGCTTTGGTGAAACTTAGGGAGTCACCCACCCATGCAAGGATCCCCGCACATAAGGTCTTCACTCTCTCCGCAAAGTGCAGCCAGCGCTGACATTATCCAATGCGAAGATGTTCACAAATGGTACGGCGATTTCCACGTCCTCAAGGGCATTACCACCCGCATCCGCCGCGGAGAGGTGGTGGTGGTCTGTGGGCCTTCAGGTTCGGGCAAGTCAACGTTTATTCGCACGTTGAACCGCTTAGAAGAACACCAGAGAGGGCGCATTGTGGTAGATGGCATTGAGCTAACCAGCGACCTGCGCAACATCGATGCCATTCGCCGCGAGGTGGGCATGGTTTTTCAACAGTTCAACCTGTTTCCCCATCTCACGGTTTTGCAAAATGTAACCCTTGGCCCAATCCACGTGAAAAAGATGAAAAAAAGTGAGGCGATAGAGCGGGCTATGGAACTGCTAAGCCGCGTGGGGATCGCCGAGCAAGCAGAAAAATACCCGGGGCAACTTTCGGGGGGGCAGCAGCAGCGGGTGGCGATTGCCCGCGCCTTGGCCATGAATCCGGCGGTGATGCTCTTCGATGAGCCCACCTCGGCCTTGGATCCAGAGATGATCAAGGAGGTGCTGGACGTGATGCGGGAGTTGGCCCGCTCGGGGATGACCATGGTGTGTGTAACCCACGAGATGGGCTTTGCCCGCGAGGTGGCGGATCGGATTATCTTCTTCGACCGCGGCAAGATCGTGGAGGAAAACACCCCCCAAGAGTTTTTCAGCAATCCGAAAGAAGAGCGCTCCCGCCTGTTTTTATCCCAGATCCTTTCCCACTAGCGAGTCCTTCAGAAGGGGGTGAGGCGTGCCAGAAAAGCCCCCTCCGGCTCTTGATAGACAATCTGCCCCTGCCAGCCGTTGGCGTGGGCACACTGCAGCAGGGTTTCCGGATCTACAAATAGCCAGGGAAAGGGATCCCCCCGCTGGCCGTTGTACTCGGCTACAAAGTTCACTACCTTGGCTTTTGCCTCGCTCCCTTCCTGCCAATCTTCTGAGCCACCTGCTTCGAGGTGGGCAGGAGCGGCCAGCTTGCCAGAGGGATCTTCCAAGTTTTCTAAACGCCCTCCCTCTTCTGCCGGCAGATTCCGCAGATCTGCGAGGTCGCTGGCATCGCTCAAATCGGTGGAATCCAGGAGCAACTGGCCAGTGGGCTGAACCCAGTGGCGAGCCAGGCGCAAAAAACGCTCCAAGCCCGACAGGGATCCCGCCAAGCCGACGCCGTTCATCAGCAGGAGTAGGGTATCGAAGGGCTCTCCTGGCCCCGCCCAGTGGAAAAGATCGGCGGCAATGCGGCAGCGCACCCCCCGCTCTGCCATGATCTGCAACGCCACCGGGGAGCGATCCAAGGCAGCCACGGCCAATCCTTCCTCCTGCAGCAGCAGGCTGTGGCGGCCCGTGCCGGCGCCGATGTCCAGCACCCGACCGCGGCATAGATCCAAAGCCATGGCCTCCACCTCCGGCAGCTCCTGGGTGAAGAACACCTCTGGGGAGACCACCTGGGGCTCTTCCGCCAACGGGATCCCCTCCAGGCCGTAGGCATGCAAGAGCAGGGATCCCTTGGTCTCTCCTCGGTGCCAGTCCCATAGGGCTTGCTCTAAGGGATCCTGAAGTGGGTAATTCTCGACAGCCTTTATCATGGAAGGGGAAAGCTAAACCATTGACCCGATGGCCATCGTCGCCTTTCTTTACGGTGCCGCTATCGTCCTTTTGCTGATTGCAGCAGTGGTTTGGGCAACATCTCGGCAGTTCAATGTGGAGACCGAGACGCAGATCGGCACCTCGCCAGAAGAGCCCTCCGAGACCTCATCCGTTCCCATTTCCATTGGGGAGCAGCTAGAGCGCCAATACCGCAACAGCCCTTCCTACCGTCCCGGTCCGTGACATACTCCCGCACTCATGCTGATGCATAGTCGGAGATCCTTAGAGATCCTTGGAAAGATGACTTTTGAGGATTCCTGAGGATACAAGCAGTGTCTTTGCTGGCCAAAAGCTAGCGTTTTCTCTCTCTATAATAAATAATAATCTCTATAATAAATAATAATATGATATATGGTTGCCAAGTCTCCACCACCCATTGTCTACATTGCCTTGGGGCTATTGCTACTCTGGGGCGGTCATCGCGCTTGGCAGGCGGGCTATGTTCGCTGGCCGGAAAGCATTTCTCTACCGCCAGTATCGCTGCCAGGGTTGGGGGGTGGAGCACAAGATCTGCTCCTGACCAGCGGCGAGCGCACCTTGTTTGCCGATAGCAGTCCCGCTGCCGTTGCCGCTGCAGAGCTGTTGCGCCAAGGTAACCTCAGCGCAGCCATCCCGGTGTTGGAGATGGGGCTGCAAAGCAACCGCAACGACCCGGAAGCTCGCATTTTCTTGAACAATGCCCGTGCCCAGCAGCAGGGCAGTCCCTTGAGCCTGGCGGTGGTGGTGCCCATCTCCAGCAACCCCAACCGCGCCAAAGAGACCCTGCGCGGGGTGGCGCAAGCTCAGGAGGAGCTTTTCCAACAGGGGGGAATCGGAGGACGGCTGCTGCGGGTAGTGATTGCCGACGATGGCGATAACCCTGAGCGAGCAGCAGCGGTGGCCAAAGCCCTGGTGGCGCAGCCTGAGATCTTGGGGGTGATTGGCCATAACACCAGCGATGCCACCCTGGCTGCAGCCGAGGTTTATCAGCCTGCCGGCTTGGCGATGATCTCCTCCACCTCCACCAGCACTCGCATCAGCATGCTGGGGGATGCCATTTTTCGCACCGTGCCCTCGGATCAAGTGGCCGGCACACAACTGGCCCGTTATGCTCTCAGCACGTTGCGGCTGCAAAGGGTGGCCATCTTCTACAACCCCAACAGCGCTTACAGTACCAGCCTGCGGGACGCCTTTGCCTCCACCCTGACCAGCGAAGGGGGCATCGTGCTGGCGGAGTTCGACTTATCGGCGTCGGACTTCAACCCCCAGGCCAGCCTGCAAAGGGCCGTCGGCCAAGGAGCCCAGGTAGCTTTTTTAGCTCCCACGGCTTCCGTAGCCGAAAAAGCGCTGGCCGTAGCCCGCGAGAACGCTGTAGCTGGTAAGCCCCTTGCTCTTCTGGGCGGCGATGTGCTCTTCAGCCTCACCACATTGCAAGAAGGGGGAGCAGCGGTAGAGGGCTTGGTGGTGGCGGTACCCTGGCATCCCCAGGTGCCGCGCAACCGCGAGTTTGCCCAGAAGGCAGCCCAGCTCTGGGGAGGGCAGGTGAGCTGGCGCACCGCTCTGGCTTATGATGCCACCCGGGTTTTCTTGCAAGCTTTCAGCCAAGGAGCCACCAGCCGCAACGCTGTGCTGGCCCGTTTGCAGGATCCCAACTTCCTCCTCCAGGACGGGGCTTCGGGAGAAGTGCGCTTCTTGCCCTCCGGCGACCGCAATGCTCCCCATGTGCTGGTGCGGGTTGAGCCCGGCAACCGCTCCGGTACCGGCTACGATTTTGTGCCTCTCCCCTAGGGATCCCGGCAGACGCTACAGTGGGGGATGCTCTCAATCTCCTCAGAATCGAATGGATCCCATGCCCACTCGGATCACAGCCTGCTTTCAGGCGCTGCGCAGCCGTGGTGAAAAAGCCCTCATCCCCTACCTCACCGCTGGGGATCCCAACTTGGAAACCACCTTTGAGGCTTTGCAGGTTCTGGATCAGAGTGGCGCCGATCTCATCGAGTTGGGAGTACCTTACTCGGATCCCTTGGCGGATGGGCCGGTGATCCAAGCGGCAGCCACCCGCGCCCTCAGCCGGGGAGTCACTTTGGGCGCCATTCTACAAGGCTTGCGCTGTCTCTCGCTGCAGGCCCCCCTGATCCTGTTCACCTACTACAACCCCATCCACCAGCTCGGCATCCCCAACTTTCTGCATCAACTGCGGCAGGCCGGCTGTGCCGGTTTGGTCGTCCCCGATTTGCCTCTGGAAGAGGCGGGATCCCTGCGACAAGCAGCCCAGGCCGAAGGGATCGACCTCATCCTGCTGGTGGCACCTACCAGCCCCCCAGAGCGCATGCGCCGCATTGCCCAGCAGTCCAGTGGCTTTGTCTACTTGGTGAGCACTACCGGCGTTACCGGCGAACGGGCCACCCTGGAAAAGCGGATCCCGGCTTTGCTGCAGCAACTGCGCCAACAAACCCCTCTGCCGATTGGGGTGGGCTTCGGCATCTCCACTCCAGACCAGGCCCGCCAGATCGCCCTCTGGGGGGCAGATGCAGCGATTGTGGGCAGCGCATTTGTGCAACGGCTGGCGAAAGCCCCCACGCCTGAAGAGGGACTGCAGCAAATAGCCCACTTTTGTCGAGCCCTCAAAGCGGCTCTGCAAGAGGTGACCCCTCCAGAGCGCTGACCGAAGCGCGAGGAGCGTGGAGCGGCGGAAAAATCCCCCGGCTTTAGCCGTGGGGAGAACGTCAGTTCTGTTCAGGAGGGCGCCAACTCAGGTTGCTTCCATCTCAAAACAAATGTTTACATTTTGTGAGCCAGCCCGCAGACCCATTTCCCCCCTGCTGCGCTCCATAGTCCAGGGATCCCAGGCTAAGCAGACATTTTGGTATCGATGGGTTTGTAAATCTTCACAAAACACTCATCCCTCCCGCGATATAAAATTAGGCTGGATGCTCGGCTGTCTGAAAGTCGCAGAGGTTCTTGACCTATCTAAAAATTGGGGGGTTCGGTGGGGGTAGTTTTGAGCAGCCTGCTGCCACGGAATCCCCAGTTTTTGGAGGTCAAAGAGGATCCCGCAAAAAAGCTTGGGATTTGGCTTTTGGGAGGTTCAGCCAGTCGCTCATCGCTTTTTGGAAAGACCAGAAGGAGATCCATCATGCAAGACGCCTTTACCCGGGTGATCGCTCAGGCAGATGCACGCGGTGCCTTTTTAAGTGACCAAGACTTTGACCGTCTGGCGGCTTTGGTGGCAGAGGGCAACAAGCGCCTGGATGCCGTCAACCGCATGACCAGCAACGCCGCCCAAATCGTAACCAACGCAGCTCGGTCTTTGTTTGCTCAAGAGCCGGATCTGATCGCTCCCGGTGGCAATGCCTACACCAACCGTCGCATGGCCGCCTGCCTACGGGACATGGAGATCATCTTGCGCTACATCACCTATGCCACTTTGGCCGGGGATAGCTCTGTGCTGGAAGATCGCTGCCTAAACGGCCTGCGGGAAACCTACATTGCTCTGGGGGTGCCCACCACTTCTGTGGCCAACGGCATTGCTGCCATGAAGAAAGAAGCCCTGGCCAAGATCATGGATCCGAAAGGCATCACCCCTGGCGACTGCTCTGCGCTGCAAAGCGAAGTGGCCAGCTACTTCGATAAGGCTGCTGCCGCCATCGTTTGAGCTTTGGGTCGAAGCTGGCTTAGTCGTCCCTTTTTAGATCGGTTAGATCCCTTCATTTCTGATAGGCAGGTGGAGATCCAGTCCGCCTTTCCTACAGAATGTTCGTTAACAACACAATTGATGAATTTAGGAGTTGCAAGGTGAAAACCGTCATCACTGAAGCGATTGCTGCCGCTGACAATCAAGGGCGTTTTCTGAATGCCAGCGAGCTGCAGGCCGTGAATGGTCGTTACCAGCGTGCTGCTGCTTCTCTGGAAGCGGCCCGTGTCCTAACCAACAACCAGCAAACCCTGGTGCGGGAAGCGGTGCAGGAGGTGTTCAAGAGGTTCCCTTACTTGACCCAGCCGGGTGAAATGGGCCACGGCGATGTGTTTCAGGCCAAGTGTGCCCGCGACATCGGCTACTACCTCCGCTTCATCACCTATTCCCTGGTTGCGGGTGGCACCGGCCCCCTCGATGAATACTTGGTAGCCGGGCTGCGGGAAGTGAACCGCTCCTTTAACCTCTCTCCCAGCTGGTACATCGTGGCTCTGCAGTACATGAAGAGCCGCGCTCTGGGCATGCTGAGCGGCCAAGCGGCCAACGAAGCTGCCATCTACTTCGATTACGCCATCAACGCCCTCAGCTAAGGGATCCCAGGGCAAAGATCCCCGCTTGTTGGGAGGGGACGATCTCTTTCTTCGTCTTCCAAGTGTGTATCTCTCCAGAGCAGGCGGCGGCTCCAGAGAGGTCTATTCCACCTATTTCTAGGTTGGCTTAGCGCCTCGGCTCCCTTTGAGCCAGTTGGGTTAGTCGCCTGCTCTCTAGTCTGGGGGAGTTAACCTCTGGGTTCTAGACATTGCCTGGTGGCAACGCGGCTGGCCCGCGAAAGTAGCCGGTACAGCTTGTCCGGCGCTTGGTTGCCCCTGACAGTCCTCTAAACGAAATCTGATAATAATTGGGGAAAGCGATGTTCGGTCAAAGCACCACCAGCCCTGAAGCTCTGACAGAAGCCGGCAGCCGGGTTTACCGAGTTGAGTACACCGGCCTGCTCAACCCTCCCGATGCTCTGGCCACCTCTGCCAAAGTTCGCCGCAGCACCCTGAGCGCCACCGTTCCCTACAGTCGGTTGTCTGCCGAGATGCAGCGCATTCTGCGGATGGGTGGCAAAATCGTGCAGGTCACTGCCTTGTCGGGAGCCAATGCCTCTCCTGCTCAGGACAACGGTGCTGCTGAGTAAGGGATGCTCGACGGCTAACTGAAGTTACCGGCAAGGTTGCCCAGGTGTCATGAACAGCTCTGCAACGGTTCGTATGGCATCCAACACGGCGGTGCTGCCACAGCAGCTTAGCTGGGAGCAGGCGATAGCCCGGCTGCAAGGGGATGACTTGCAAGATCGCTACTATGCCGCCTGGTACTTGGGCACAGTTCGGGATCCACGTGGGGTAGAGCCACTGCTTTTGGCGTTGCAGGATGAACGGGATCGCACCGCCTTGGGGGGCTATCCTCTGCGCCGCAATGCCGCTAAGGCCCTGGGGCAAATCGGGGACGTGCGGGCCGTGCCCGGTTTGATCGAGGCGCTCACTTGTACCGACTTTCATGTGCGGGAAGAGGCTGCCTATGCCTTGGCTCAATTGGGGGACAAGCGAGCAGTGGATCCCTTGCTGGCACTGTTGCAGTCCCGCGAGCAGGAGCAGCCCTGGGAAGCCCTTATCGAGGCCTTGGGTCAGCTTCAGGCCACCGAGGCTGAGGCAGCGATCCGGCCCTTTTTGAACCATCCCTCTGAGCGGGTGCGTTCGGCAGCGGCTTGGGTGCTCTATCGCTTTACGCAAGCCGAGGAGCTGACCCAAATCCTGGTGGCGCTACTGGCCCACTCCAACTCCAGCCTACGACAGGCCGCTTTGTTCGACCTGGCCGAATCGGGATGGGTGGCGGGGGCGCCGCTGCTGGCCACAGCCGACGTGGCTCTCAACCTGCGCATCAATGCTCTGAAGCGGCTGTTCGATGTGGCGCTTCAGTTGGGGTGGGTGCCGCTGGCTCAGGTGACGGCGGTGATCCTGCCGCAACTGGAGAAGCTCTTCTAGGATCCTGGGGCGCTCAGTGCCTTTGATCAGCGGTTTCAAGTGTACCTTTGACTATTCGTTGCCTATGTCCTCCGCCTCGGCTGCTCAAGCGTTTCCCATTGCTGTGGCTCAACTGGCAGCAGAATTGGAGCAGGCCACGTCGCCTGAGGAATTGTTGCGGGTGGTGAGGGCGCTGGGCGCTTTGGGCCAAGTGGAAGGGATCCCCATCTTAATTCGCGCCTTTGGGTTCAATCGCCCTGCAGTGGGGGAAGCCGCCCTGGAGGAAGTGCTGCGCTTTGGGGAAGCCGCGGTGCAGCCCTTGCTGAGCCATATTGACGGTTTCGATTACGGGGCGCGGGCCTATTCGGTGCGGGCTCTGGCCCGTATTGGCCATGGGGATGCCTACCCCTTTTTGGCGGAAGCCATTGTAGCGGACTTTGCCCCCAGTGTGCGACGGGCGGCGACCCGTGGGCTAGGACGAGTGGCGGCCAAGCGGCCCTTGCTCGATCAAGAGCGAGCCTTGCAACTGTTGCGGCAATGTCTTGCCGATGCCGATTGGGGAGTCCGCTACGCCGCCGTTGGATCCCTGACGGACTTGGCTCGCCAGGGTGAACAATCTCTGCGCCCCTCAGTCGAGGCTGCGCTCCAGATGGCCCTGGAAGATGCCGATCCTCTGATCCCTCTCCGCGTCCAGATGAGCCGGCAGGAGTTGGCTGCCGAGCCTTAGCTTCTCTGCTCTAGTGTGTCTTTCTCGGTTTTTCTCGTTTTTTCAGGAGCACCACCTATGTCTCTTCCGTTGCTTGCCGATCGCCCCACCACCCAAAATGAGCGGGTGCCTCGCTACTTTGTGCCCAGCGACGAAACCCCGCCCGTCTACCGTCCTGACGACCCGACAGGTATCGACAACATCATTCGCGCTGCCTATCGCCAGATCTTCAGCGAGCATCTGATGCTGGAGAGTTATCGGCAAAAAGCTCTGGAGTCCCAATTGCGCAACGGGGCAATCTCGGTCAAAGAGTTTGTGCGCGGCCTGGGCAAGTCGGAGGTGTACCGGGATCTGGTCATGGTTCCCAACGACAACTACCGCTTCATCGAGGTCACCTTCCAGCGCTTTTTGGGTCGGCCCACCTACAGCCAACAGGAGCGCATCAAGTACTCCATCATCGTTGCCACCAAGGGGCTAGATGGCTTCATCGACGCTGTGGTGGATAGCGAAGAGTACAATGCCGCCTTTGGGGACGATGTGGTGCCTTACCAACGCCGTCGCCTGTCGGAAAAGCCCGCCAACCTGGTAACCCCCCGCTATGGAGCCCGTTGGCGCGATGTCTCCGGCGTGAAGCGCTCGACGCGGGAAGTGGTGCGCACCTATCGTCTCACCCGTCCTCCCAAACCCGGGGATCCAGAAAACTTCCTCAACATGGCCCGCATGCTCAATCCCAAGCCGGCTGCACGGCAAAACATCAGCGTCTTCGATCTGAAGATCCCTGACATGACCACCAACCGCCGCTAGGACTGGACGAACTCCCCAATCCGCCGGGCCGATCGATCCGCTGCTGTTCGGGTGGGTCGGCTCGCCGCTGTGTTTGAGCAGGATTCGTTATAATCTGGGTGATGCTTCTTAACACTTGGGTCGCATGAAGAATCCGGTTGTGCAGGCTTTTTTTGTCGGCAGGGCTGTGGCAGACGTTCTGCGCGAGCGTTTGGAAAGCGCCCTCACCGATATTGCCGGGGAAGTGGGCAAGGTGTGGGCTGAGCTGCAGGAGGGCTGGCAAACCTTTGCCCAGGATGTCATGACCCGGGCTGAGGCAGAAGCATCCATGGCTGCCCAGGAAAGGGTGCCGCTGCCTTTCCAGACAGAAGATTTGCAGGCAACTCTGGACGACTTGCGGGCGGAAGTGGCGCAGCTGCGCTCCGAGTTGCAGAAGTACCGGAGTCGAAACGCTTGAACGCGAGCCTTTTGGGATCCCGGACTTCTTTGGGATCACAACCCGTCAAGCCCTATACCGCCTACCGCTGGGCCCGGGAGAACTATACTCGCCAGGGCCGCATGCTGGACATTTGGCGATTTGTGCTCACCTGGCTGTTTTACCTTTGGCTGGATCAGCAGGCTTGGAGCTATGGGGGACAACCCACGCCCGAGCGAAAGGCCCAGCGCCGCCGGGCCAGAGCCATTTGGATCCGCGAAACGCTGCTTAACTTAGGCCCTACTTTTATTAAAGTGGGGCAGTTTTTCTCCACCCGCGCCGATCTCTTCCCCTCGGAATATGTCGAGGAGCTCTCCAAGCTGCAGGATCGGGTGCCTGCTTTCAGCTACGAACAGGTGGCGGCAATTGTGCAGCAGGAGCTGGGCAGGCCGATAACCCAAATCTACAGCTACTTTGATCCCACCCCTTTGGCCGCTGCCAGCTTGGGGCAGGTGCATCGCGCCAAGCTGAAAACCGGGGAAGAGGTGGTGGTGAAGGTGCAGCGTCCGGGGCTGACCCGGCTGTTCACCATCGATTTGGAGATCTGCCGTGGGATTGCCGAGTTCTTTCAGTATCGCACCTCTTGGGGCGGGCCGGGCCGCGACTGGATCGGCATCTACGAAGAGTGTCGGCGCACCCTCTGGGAAGAGGTGGATTACCTCAATGAGGGCCGCAATGCCGATACCTTCCGTCGCAACTTTCGGGATATGCCGCAAATTGCTGTTCCCAAAGTGTATTGGCGTTACACCTCTCCTCGCCTGTTGACATTGGAATACCTGCCGGGGATCAAAATCAGCGATTACGAAGCCTTGAGTGCGGCAGGGTTGGATCGCAAGGTTTTGGCTCGTCTGGGGGCAGAGGCTTATCTGCGGCAACTGCTCAAGGATGGTTTTTTTCACGCCGATCCCCACCCCGGCAACATTGCCGTGAAGCCCGATGGCACGCTGATCTTCTACGACTTCGGCATGATGGGCCGCCTGCCCTCCGATGTGAAAGAAAAGCTGATGGGCACGCTGGCAGGTGTGGTCTCCAAAAATGCCGATCAGGTGGTGGCCTCGCTGGTGGAACTGGGGGTGCTGGTGCCCACCGCCGATCTGGCTCCGGTGCGCCGCTCGGTGCAGTACATGCTGGATCACTTTATGGACAAACCCTTTTCCAGCAACTCGGGAGAAATCTCGGTGGCGGCCATTAGCGAAGACCTTTACGAGCTGGCCTACGATCAGCCGTTTCGTTTTCCGGCTACCTTTACTTTTGTGATGCGGGCCCTGACCACGTTGGAGGGGCTGGGGAAGGGGCTGGATCCGGAGTTCGACTTTATGGAAGTGGCCAAACCCTTTGCGGAGGAGCTGATGAGTTTAAACGGAAGCGAGACCGAGACCCTCTTGGCCCAGGTTGGCCGTCAAGCGGCTGAGTTCACCAGCAGCAGCCTCAGCTTGCCGCGCCGGATCGAGTCGACCTTGAGCAAGATAGAACAAGGGGAGCTACGCCTGCGGGTGCGATCCAGCGAGACGGAGCGCTTGCTGCGCAAGCTGAACAACACCGGGCTGGGAGTCATTTACGGGGTGTTGTTTGCGGCCTTTTTTTTGAGCGCAACTCAGCTCTTTTTGGCCGGACATGCTACCTTAACGGTTATCACTTTGGTTTTGGCTGCCCTCGCTGCTCTTGCTTTAATCAGAGTACTCTTAAGGTTGAATCGGTCAGAGCGATTGATGTGATGCGACGATATGCCTGCGCTACGGATCCCGGCAAGATCCGCAGCAGCAATCAGGATGCCTACTACTGCGATCCAGAGGGGCGCTATTTTATTGTTGCCGATGGTATGGGAGGACATGCTGCCGGGGCTACAGCCAGCCTGTTGGCTGTCGAGACCATCCGAGAATATCTGGATCGAGGCTGGAAAAACGTGCCGGCACCCCGGTTGCTCAGCGAAGCCGTAGAAGCAGCCAACAGTGCCATCCTCAAGGATCAGCGGGAAAATCCAGAGCGGGCAGACATGGGCACTACGGTGGTGGTGGCCATGGTGGATCCCAAGGGCAACTGCTGGAGTGCTCACATTGGCGATTCTCGCCTCTATCGCCTACGGGGATCCGAGATGCAGCAAATGACCGAGGATCACACCTTAGTGGCTCGCTCCATTCGACTGGGGGAGTTGACCTACGAGCAGGCCCGGATTCACCCCTGGCGACATATTCTCGAGCGCTGCCTGGGCCGGCCTGATGCGGGGCCGCCTTCTGTGCAGCCGATTACCGTGCGTCCGGGGGATCGCCTGCTGTTGTGTAGCGACGGCCTGACGGAGGAGTTAGACGACGAAGTGATCATCGAGTATTGCCTGCAGGTGGAAGATTTGGAGCAACTTCCCCTAAAGCTCATCGAGGCGGCCAAAGAGCGGGGCGGGCGAGACAACATCACAGTAGTGATTGCCGAATACGCCTAGTTTGCGCCCGGCTAAAGACGGTATTGGCGGTACACTTCGCTGGCAGCCCGGTGCAGCAGGGAGTGGCGATACACGAGGCGGTTGAGGTCTTTGCCGTAGCCGCCGCCGATGACGCAGGCGACAGGATAGCCCTGCTTTAGACAAGTGTTCAGCACTTGCATGTCCCGCCGAAACAGGCCCTGGTCGCTAAGGGCCAGCTTGCCCAGGAGATCTTCCTCGTGGGGATCCACACCGGCATCGTAGAGCACCAGGTCAGGGCGCACCTGAGCCAACAGATCGGGCAAGTGGTCGGCCAAAGTCTGGAGATAGGCTTCATCTTCCATGCCTACTGGCAGGGGCACGTCCAGGTCGCTCTGTTGTTTGGTGGCGGGGAAATTGGCCTCGCAGTGCATGGAAAAGGTGAACACCCGCGGCTCGGAGCGAAAGATCCAAGCAGTGCCATCTCCTTGATGGACATCCAGATCCACGATCAAGAGCCTTTGCACCAGCCCTTGCTGCAGCAGGACTTGGGCGGCAATGGCCAGGTCGTTGAAGATGCAAAAGCCGGAGCCGTAGGCGGGGAAGGCATGGTGGGTGCCGCCGGCGGTGTTGCAGGCCAGGCCGTGGCGCAGGGCCAATTGGGCGGTCAAGACGGTACCCCCCACCGCTCGACAGGTGCGCTGCACCAGCTCCGGGCTCCAGGGCAGGCCGATGCGCCGCTGCAGCTTGGCCTCCAGGGATCCCTCACAGTAGGCTCTGACGTACTCAGGGGTATGTACCGACTCAATCCAGGCGAGGGAGGGCAGCTCGGGGTGGTGCACTTGTTGGGGGCGGATCACCCCTTCCCGCAGCAGCAGCTCTTGCAAGAGGCGAAATTTCGGCATGGGAAAGCGGTGGTCCGGCGGCAGGGGGGCACTGTAGTCGGGGTGGTAAACAATTGGCAAAGACATCAAGGGCAATCGAATTGACGGCGGTGAGCATGGCCTATAACGGCTCCAGTGCTTATGGTAGAGGTAGCCCGCTCCTGCCGGATCCCTTCGAGACTCTTGCAAACCTGTTCTCCGTACCGCCGCGATTCCCTATGTTTACTGCGTCGGATCCCTTTTTGGGTCGCCTCTTGGCTCAGCGTTATCGACTTGTACATCTGCTGGGACAGGGGGGCATGGGGCGAGTCTATTTGGCTCAAGATTTGCTCTTTGGTGGGGTGGAAGTGGCCGTCAAGCTGCTCTCCCAGCCGGCAATGGATCAGCGCACCCGCCTGCGCTTTGAACGGGAAGCGAAAGCCTGCGCGGCTTTGGGCCAAAAAAGCCTGCACATTGTCAAAGTCAATGACTATGGCCTTACCCCCGATGAGGTGCCTTTCTATGTGATGGAATACCTGAACGGCCAAACTCTCAAGGATATTCTGGCCGCAGGGGCTTTGCCTTTGGAGCGCTTCTTCCGGCTGGCCCGTCAAATTGGCTTGGGGTTGAAAGCAGCCCACGAGGGGATCCTCATGGAAGGGCAACGGGTGCAGGTGATCCACCGCGATTTGAAGCCGGCCAACGTGATTGTAGTGCCTGATAGCAGTTTTGGGGAACTGGCGAAGCTGGTAGATTTCGGCATTGCCAAGCTGCTCAACAGCCATGAATCTTTGAGCTCTACCCATGCCTACCTGGGAACGCTGGCCTATTCTTCCCCAGAACAACTGGAGGGATCCCCTCTGGACGTCCGTTCCGACATCTACAGCTTCGGGATCATGCTGTACCAGATGGTGTCCGGGGAGATGCCCCTCAAGCCCACCACCGAATCTTTCCCGGGCTGGTACCAGGCCCACCACAAGCACCGGCCCATCCCTCTAGAAGACTGGGGACTGAAGTTTCCGCTGCCCGCCGGTTTGTCTGACTTGATCCTCGGTTGCCTGGCCAAAGATCCTGCCGCCCGCCCGCAGTCGGTGGCCAATGTGTTGGCGGAGCTGGAGCACATTCAAGCCAGAGCACAGGGATCTATTGCCCCTCAGGTCCCAGTCGCCTCGTCGGAAGAGGCTGCCTCTGGCCCACTTTCTGGAGGTCTCCCTGCCGCTGCGCCGTCCTTGGTTACAGCCGGTACTCTGCGGCTCAGGCCCTTGACGGCGGCCACGGAGGTCGAGAACGGGGGATCCCTGCTTTGGGTGCGCCTGATTCCCTTTCTGATGGGCGGGCTGCTGGGCTGGGTTTTGGTGAGTTGGCAATGGGGACAGTTGCTGCAGCGCCCCTCGGCCCCCCGTGTTTCCGGGCCAGGATCTCGTCCGGCAGTGGAAGATCCCATTGCCCCAGAGAATGTCCATCCTATGCCTGGGGAGCTTGTCCCTGAGCCCCTTGTTTTGGCTTCAGAGCGGAGCAAACGGCGGGATCCCGCGCCGGAGCTGGAACCCTACACCCGGAGCGGGCCAGTGTTTCGCGCCTTTCCCTTGGAGACTTCCCGCGAGACGGTACGGGCCAGCCTGGGATCCCCCAGCCAGCAGGGGCAGGGCGCTTGGCCCAATACCGTGTACGACCTGTACCGCTTTGGCGGGGTGGACTTGGGCCTCACCTACGACGAATCCAGCCTGGCCCTGCGGCAAACCGAAGCCACCGTCACCGCTGGCGTACCCACCCCGCAAGTGGAAGGCCTCTTGGAGGATATGCTGCAAGCCCCCTTGCCTGCTCAACTGCAGCGGGAACTGCGAGCCGTGCGCGAGGGGCGTTCCGAGCGGGTACAATTCCGCGTTGGCCCCTGGGCCGGCAGGATCGAGCGCAGCGCCCAAGGTCACCTTTACATGGCCCTCTGGGATCCCACGCTGCCCAGCGGTGCTCCACCCCCTTCTCCTGTCTCCTCTCCCACCCTACCCCCGGCTGCCCCCGTTGCCCGGCCTCCCAAGGCCCGTAACCTCAATTCAGCAGCAGGCGGCCCTCGTCCCGGCCAGACCATGCAGGAGCTGCTGCGCCGTGCGCGCGAATTGCGGGGGGACTGAGCCATGTCTGCTTCTGAAGACAAAAAGCCGCTGTTGAGCACCGTCGCTCGCCTCTTCAAAACTCTGGCGAGGCCTTTCCCTGTCGGGCCTACAGCTCTCCTCAAACCCCCCGAACCTCCTCCCCCCAAGCGCCCGGTGCGCCTGCGGATTACCTGCCCAGGAGAGCCCCCCCAGGTGGTTGCCCTGAAGGGATCCGACATTCTCGGTCGCAGCCAGACGGTGGCCACCATTCGCATCCCTGCCCCCGCGGTGAGCCATCTCCACGCCCACATCCGTCCCCGCCCGGATTGGCGCCTGCCCGGTCTGGGTTGGCGGATCCCGTTGCCCCCTATTCTCTACTGGCTGGGGTGGAATGCCGGTCGCTACCAGCTAGAAGATCAAGACTCGACCAACGGCGTTTTCCGCCTCAAACCCTTCGGTGGTGTCGAGCGGGTGCGCCGGGTGATCTTGCGGCATGGCCAGCAACTGAGCCTTGGCCCGCCTCGGGATCCGGAGAGCGTCTGGATTCAAGTGCTGGATCCACCCCCACCACAGGTGTATGGGGTGCGTGGCTGCCTCATCCTGATGGTAGTCTTGGGGCTGGGGGCGAGGATTTGGATCGGCCATGAGTGGAGCAAGTTCTCAGTGGAACCGCCCCTCTCCGCAGATCGCAACCCCCTGATCGTCCTGGCCGGGGATCAGCAGACGGAGCTGCGCCGCCATCAGGGGGACACCTACCGGGAGCTGCCCAACCTAGAAGCTTTTGGCCCAATTCTGCCCAAGGTGGTGGTCGCCGCTGAAGATCACCGCTTTTACTCCCACTTTGGGGTGGATCTGCTGGGCATTGCCCGCGCCTTTTGGGTGAACCTGCGCTCCGGGGAAGTGCAGCAGGGGGGCAGCTCCATCAGCCAACAACTGGCCCGCACCGTGCTGCGGGACTACACCGGCTCAGGCAATACCTTTGGGCGCAAGCTGCGGGAGGCCATCGCCGCCCTGAAGCTGGAACAGCGCTACAGCAAAGACGAAATCCTCGCTCTCTACCTCAACAATGTTTACCTGGGCAACGGCATCTACGGCTTTGAGACTGCTGCCCAGTTCTATTTCGGGATCCCAAGCCGCCAGCTCAGCCTTTCCGAAGCTGCGACCTTGGCGGCCATTTTGCCCGCGCCCAACGCCTTTAACCCTGTCGCCAACTATGATGCCGCCGTTCGAGGCTGGGATCGGGTGTTGGATCGCCTGAGCGAGCTGAAAGTCTTCCCCGAAGAGGAGATTCGGCGGGCCCGGCGCAGTCGCCTCACCCTCAATCCCCATTTGCGCTCCCAAACCATGACAGTTGCTCCCTACTTTTACAGTGCCGTCTTCCAGGAGCTGCGGCAGCTCTTGGGCCAAGACCTCTCGGCAGAGGGCAACTTCATCATCGAAACCACGGTGCATTTGCCCTACCAGCGTTTGGCAGAGCAAGTCCTGGCCCAAACGGTGCGCGAGTCCGGATCCCGCTTGGGCTTCAGCCAAGGCGCTTTGGTCAGTCTCGACAGCCGCAACGGCGAAGTGCTGGCTTTGGTGGGCGGGATCGACTACAACGCCAGCCCCTTCAACCGGGCTACCCAAGCTCAAAGGCAGCCGGGCTCCACCTTCAAAGTGTTCACCTATGCGGCTGCCCTCACCCAGGGGATCCCTCTCTCCCAAGTGTTGTCTTGCGAGCCCCTCACCTGGGGCAACCTCACCTTTCGGGGCTGTCGCTCGGGATCGGCCCCTATGGATTTGGCCCGCGGCCTGATCCTCTCCGAAAACGTGATTGCCCTGCGGTTGGCCCAACAAGTCGGTCTAGAGCAAGTGGTGGCGATGGCGCGGCAAATGGGCATCCAATCGCCGTTGCAACCCTATCCTTCTATGGTGATTGGCACCATGGAGGTGAACTTGCTGGAGTTGACAGCAGCCTTCACTCCTTTTGCCAATCGTGGCCTTTGGTCAAGGCCCCACACCATCCGCCGCATCTTGGATAGCAGCGATTGCGCCAACCCCAACGACTTTCGCACCTGCCGCGAGATTTACCCTGGTCGGGAGGATCCCCGTTCTCAGCGACTTGTCCTGCCAGAAACCGTCGCCCAACAGATGACAGCCGTACTGCAAGGGGTGATCAGCTCCGGCACCGGCACTGCTGCCCGGCTCGGCATTGGAGAAGCCGGTAAAACCGGCACCACCACCGCCAACAAGGATCTGCTCTTTATCGGCTACACGCCCAACCCTCCTCTGGTGACCGGCGTTTGGTTGGGCAATGATGACTCCAGCCCAACACGAGGAAGCAGCAGCATAGCTGCTCAAACTTGGGGAAATTACACGAGGCAAGTCATTACCAATAGTTTGACGATGGTTCAATAGAGCAACTCCGAGAGCAGCCTTGGCAATTGGCAACCCCAAATCCTGACAACCCGACAGAAAACTCTCCTGCATCCCAAGTGAGAAATGCCTAATAACCAGTTTGGCCGTACCCCTCAATAAACCCACAATCTAGGTTCACCCACTTTCTCAGCGCAGATCTCGGCCAAAGGGCAACAACGACAAAATAATTAACTTCATGTGTTGTTTGGCAAAGGGGATCCCAACAATGGTGATTGCCAGAATCACAGCCCAGAAGAGATGGTTAAGCACCAACGGCCAGCCAAACAGCAATAGCCAGATGACGTTAAAGATCAGCAGCAGCGGGCTGTTGGCATCGGGATACTCCACCACTTCCTTTCCGAAGGGGGCAAGCACTGCAAACCCCAGTTTGATGCTCTGCCAGCCAAAGGGAATGCCGATGATTGTCAGGCAAAGGCTCAGTCCTCCTAAGATGTAGCCCAAACCTGTCAGCAAACCCCCGAAGATTAGCCAGACGATGTTGCCAATCAAGCTCATGATTCAGATCCTCCACCGTTGAGACCAAATTGCAGGGTACAAGAGCAAAACTAGCCTTCCTGTTCGACATCCATACTCTAACCAGCTGTTGGCCAAGACTGGGATCCCAAAATCTGCTTCTTTCCTGGGCTCTAGCGTTCTGCGTCACCGAGGGGAGCGGGCTCCATCACCGGAGGCACTGCGGCCCTATTCACCTTGCAGGGCAGAATGCGGTTCAGAAAGCGGAGGATCCCCCAAACCCAACTGACGGTGATCACCCAAAAGATCCACAACCCGCTTGCCCACGGTTGCGGCAAGTCCAAGGCCATCCCCCCAATCATTGGGCCAAGAGCAAACCCCGCCGCCCAGCAGAGGGAGTTGACCGACAGATACACCCCCCGCAAGTGATCCGGCGCCAAATCCGCCACCAAAGCAGAGGCAGAGGGGTTGTAGCTCACCAACGCCAAAGAGAGCACCGCCAGCGCCAAGACTGCCACCGCCGGGGCCGGAGCCCCCAATTCCGCCGCCAGACCGCTAAGCCAAACCAAAAGAAATCCCACCCCCCACATCAGGGCGGATCCCTGCAACCCTTGGATGCGCGTCCGGCGATTCAACCAACGGGCCACCGGCATCTGCAGCAGAGCGATCAAGGCCCCATGCAAGGCAAACAAAATGCCGATTTGCACCTCTGGGATCCCTACCCCATTGCGGAAGTAAAGGGGCATGCTGCTGCTGAGCTGGGCCACATAGGTGGTGAACAGGATATTCGACAGGCCAAACACCAAAAGGGAGCGATCTCTAAGGGCGGTTTTCCAACCTGCCAACACAGGCTCTGCTGCCGGACAAGTCGCCCGAGTTTCCCGGATAAAAAACCAAAGTACTGCCAGAAAGATTAGAAAAGTGACACCGTCGATTACAAACAAGAGCCGATAGGCCCCCGTCAGAGCCACCAGCGTGCTGGCCATAGCCACCCCAAGGCTGAGGCCCAGGTTATCCCCCAGACGGTTGAGAGCGTAGGCTTCGTTGCGCTGCTCACGAGTGGTTAGATCTGCTACAATCGCTTCCGCAGGCGGCCAGTACAACCCCTGCCCCAAGCCTGCAGCCATATTGGCCAGGGCAAAACTCCAGAAGTCATAGGAGAGCGCAAACCCAAACGACCCCAAGGTGGAAATAGCCAGAGAGAGGATCAAAGTGGAACGGCGCCCCCAAGCTCCATCGGCCATCGAGCCGCCCAGGATGCGGCCAAACACCCCGGCAAAAGCCATAATGCCTAGCCCCAGGCCCACTTGGGTGGCGGTCAGCCCCACCTGATTCACAAAAAAGAGACTGGCATAAAACAAGGTAAAGCCGGTTCCAGTTTGGGAAAGCAGCCGACCGATAAAGATCAGCCAAACCTGAAAACTGAGCTTCGGCCACCAAGAAGGGATCCACATGTTGAGTGCAGCAGGATGTTGAGTGCAGCAGGGGAGGGCCTACCTAGCCTACGGGATCCCGATCCTTGAGGCCAGGGCAAGGAGCCTGCTCTGACAAGTAAACTGAAAATTTGTGCAGCCAGGCTTGATGTTCGTTGCCAGAAGGCTCTTCACCCAGCGAGCCAGCAGACAGGGCAACCCATTTCCCCAACTCCAAATATTCGCTCAACAGCCGCGCCAACTTATAAACTCGATAATCGAGCTGCACTAAGCTACTTTTCATCTGCCCCAAAACACCCAGTCCTCTTCTGAGCCAACTTACAACCTTCAACCTTTCCCAAAACCTGCTGAGCAGGAAGCCAACCCCCATCTTGCTTGCTGCAGCCGAGGTGCAAGTTCCCTTTGCCCACAACAGAGCACCTGTAGCTCAGTCGCAAACCTGGACAAAGCTAGAAGAAGCTGTGCCTTACAGTTCTAGTACCAACAATTTTAACTAACGGGGGTGCGGGGGCAATAGGTCCCATGCTCTAGCCGCAGGGTGAGCACTGGGATACATGGATCCCCGCCATACCCCTGAGCGAAATCTGTAGTAAAGCCTACTTATGCTGGCGGTAACCTACAAGTACTGGGCTTATCCAGATGCCTCCCAACAAACCAGCTCACGGGCGGACGACGGGGATTGACCTGGTTTTGGAGCAATTCCTGACGACTTCAGAGGGCGCTTTTGGGAACGGCCCAAGGGCTTCAAAGCCCTGCAAGGCCAGCTGAGAAGGCTGCAACCCAGGGGGGCGAGAAAACAGCAGGGGTCTTGCCACTGGAAGAGAGCACCACTGCAGGTTGCCAGGATGCAGCAGGGCATTGCCAATGGTTGCCAAGAGTTTCATTTCCAGAGGGCCCATTGGCGTTGAGACCGAGGGCAGACCCTCTCTATCTTTTCTTTGTGGAAGATCTTTGTGGAAGACCTCAAGGCCAAGGGCTGGGCAAGGGGGATGTTGCCCAAGGATTGCGTCGAGGCTGCCTGGGGATAGATTCTCTGCCTTCTGAAGTGGGTTTGCTGGAAGGGTGGGGTGGACTTTGCCAAGGTTGACCCCAAAGGAAGCGGCCAAATCGGTTGCAAGTGCTGGGGGATGGTTAGCAACAGCTGGGCCGTCGGGGGGCCTCAGTGCCCTGAATGCCGGTACCGGGTGCATCGGGACTCAGCCTCAGCCTTGGGAACTGTGCTGGGTGGATTAGAGGTTGTTTTGCGAGCTGGCAGTGCCTAGGGGGGAGGCTGGGGAAGGGGAACCGCCTGTCCAGTTGTTCTGTCGGGGGTTGTAGACCCAGACAAGTGGCGTGGGGCAGGAATGCCCGACCGCGAGGTAAGGACTCCGTCCTGCTGACGGGAAGGGTGGCCCGCGCTCTGTCCATAGGATGAGCGCCGGGAGGATGTCACTCTTGCCGACTTTGGTGTTCGCGCCAGAACTGCTCCGCAAAAGCCACCGTCGGGTGGAGAGGGGCACGGGGTTTGCTGCGCAGGGGCATGTTGGCTTCTTCAGGGGTGCGGTTGCCCTTGCGTTGATTGCAGCGTTCGCAAGCCGTCACCACATTGTCCCAACTGTGGGATCCCCCTTTGGAGAGGGGCACGACATGATCCAAGGTCAAATTGTGGGTGGTGCCACAATACTGGCAGGTGTGGTGATCCCGCCGCAAAACCTCCCGCCGATTCACAGGGGGCACGCGCCAAGCGCGCTCTTTGCCCTTGATGGTCAGGCGAATATGTTCGGGCACTTCAATGACCTGGTTGGGGGAGCGCACCTTCCACACCGGCACATTCATCATCGAGAGCGGTTCGGCTTTGCCTGTTAGCAGCAGCACGATTGCCCGCTTGATATTGACCCGGCTAATGGGCAAATAGTTTTGGGAAAAGACAACGATCGACTGTTCCAGAAGGTGGGTAGCGGCAGTCATGGCTCAGCTCTTCCATTTGCCGCCATTCTCCTGAGGAATCTGCCGAATGGCAAGCTTTTCCCCACCGCCATCGACACCGGCAGAGCTCAGACATTCAAGAGTTTCTTACGATCGCCAGCCAGACAGATGGGCTAGTATCCGGGTGATGGTTGGATCCCGTACCGCCCATGACCTACCCGCTGCACGTCGCCCTGGTTTGGCACCAACACCAACCCCTCTACAAAAGTCCGGTGGCGGGTAAATATCGCATGCCTTGGGTGCGCCTACACGGGATCAAAGATTACCTGGACTTGGTGTTGCTGTTGGAGCGCTATCCCCGCCTGCACCAAACGGTCAACTTGGTGCCCTCCCTGATTGTGCAAATCGAAGAGTACGTAGCCGGCTCGGCTTTTGATCCTTACCTGGAACTGACCCTATCCCCTGTCGAAAAGCTCGGCCCCGATCAACTGCGCTTTGTGGTCGAGCGCTTCTTCGACAGCCACTACCCCACCATGATCGAGCCCTACCCCCGCTATCGGCAGCTCTACAACCAACGGGAATCTCAGGGGGTGAACTGGTGTCTGCAGTACTGGACTCCGCAGGACTTCGGGGATTTGCTGGCCTGGCACAACCTGTCTTGGTTTGATCCTCTCTTTCAGGAGGATCCTGAGATTGAGGGCTGGATCAAAATGGGATCCGGTTTTACCCTGGCGGATCGGCAGCGGATCTACGCCAAGCAACAACAGATCCTCGGCGCCATCTTGCCCCAACACGCCAAACTGCAGAGCAACGGCCAACTGGAGCTGACCACCAGCCCCTATACCCACCCCATCTTGCCCCTGTTGGTGAGCGAGCGCTCGGCACGGGTGGCCCGCCCAGGGTTGCCCTTACCTCGCTACCCCTTTCACTGGGAGCAGGATGTCCACACCCAACTGGAGCGGGCTAAGCAGATCTATCGGGAGCGCTTTGGCCGCGAGCCGCGGGGCCTGTGGCCTTCCGAGCAATCCGTAAGCCCTGCCATTGTGCCGATTGTGCAAGAACAGGGCTTTGATTGGATCATCTCCGACGAAGGGGTTTTGGGGTGGAGCCTGGGCCAGCCTTTTCATCGCGATGGGCAGGGCCACATTCTGGAGCCGGAGAAGCTCTACCGCCCCTACCGCCTGGAAACCGAGCGGGGGGATTTGGCGATTGTCTTTCGGGATCACCGCCTTTCGGATTTGATCGGCTTCAGCTACAGCGCCATGCCCGCCGATGCTGCCGCCAAAGATCTCATTGGCCATCTGGAGAGCATCCGCAACCGCCTGCCCCAGGAGCAGCCCTGGCTGGTGACCATCGCTCTGGATGGGGAAAACTGCTGGGAGTACTACCCCCAAGATGGCCGGCCCTTCTTGGAAAACCTTTACACCCGCCTCAGCCAGCACCCGGCGCTGCGCTTGGTGACGGTCTCCGAGTTTCTGGATCAGTTTCCTCCCACTGAGTTTTTGCCGGCAGAGCAGCTGCACAGTGGCTCTTGGATCGAGGCGGACTTCACCACCTGGATTGGGGATCCCGTCAAAAACCGCGCTTGGGAGCTTCTGGCCCAAGCCCGTCAGGTGATTCAGGATCATCCCCGCGCCAATCCCCAAGCCTGGGAGGCCCTCTGGGCCGCCGAGGGATCCGATTGGTTCTGGTGGTTTGGGGCAGGCCACTCCTCCGCCCATGATGCCGTTTTCGACCAGTTGTTTCGGGAGCACCTGCAGGCGCTCTACACTGCTTTGGGAGAGGCGGTGCCGACCGTGCTGCAATTTCCCCTGGAGGATCATGACGGCCTAGGGGATCGCCTGCCGCAGGGGTTTATCCACCCGGCCATCAACGGTCGTCCGGCAGAACGGGAGTGGAGCCAAGCGGGGCGGGTGGAGATTGGAGCGGCCCGAGGCACCATGCACCGCAACAGCGCCGTTCGCCGCCTCTGGTACGGGTTCGATCACTTCAACCTCTATCTGCGGCTGGATTTTAACTCGGTGGTGCAGCGGCCCAGGCAATTGCTGGTGCTGTGGTTCTATCCCAACCGCGTCACCGTCAACAGCCCCATTCCCCTGCAGGGATTGCCGGCAGAAGCCCCTCTCAACTACCACTACCGCCACCTGTTGCGGTTGTCACTGCCGCCTCCCGGCACCGGCCAGCATCCGGCAGAGGTGCAAGCCCAGCTCTTGCAGGCAGGGGAGTACCACACCTGGCACGCCATCGGCCATCAAGTGAAGGCGGTGGTGGATGCCTGTTTGGAGGTGGCCATCCCCTGGAGCAATTTGGGCGCCCAGCCGGGTCAGGAGCTGCAATTTGTCATCCTGGCCGCGGATGGCGAGACCTTTCAGGAAGGGATCCCGCCCAAGGCCACCATTGCCCTGCGCAGACCCTGAGAGTGATGACCAGCAGAGCTTCGAGTTATGTCGCGCGATCTCTATCCCCCCATCGAGCCCTACGATCAAGGCTTTCTGGCGGTTTCCTCCCTCCACACCTTGTACTACGAGCAGTGCGGCAACCCGGCAGGCAAGCCGGTGGTGTTTTTGCACGGGGGGCCTGGAGGCGGGATCGATCCCATCTACCGGCAGTATTTCGATCCCAGCCGCTGGCGGGTGGTGCTGTTCGATCAGCGGGGCTGCGGGAAAAGTCGCCCCTATGCCGAGCTGCGGGAGAACACCACCTGGGATCTGGTGGCGGATATCGAGAAGTTGCGCCAGCATCTGGGCATTGATCGCTGGTTTGTGTTCGGGGGCAGCTGGGGCAGTGCCCTTGCCCTGGCCTATGGGCAAACCCACCCCCAATCCTGCCTAGGGTTTATCTTGCGGGGCATTTTTCTCTTGCGCCCTTTTGAGCTCCGCTGGTTTTACCAGTCGGGGGCCGGCTACTTTTTCCCCGACGCTTGGGAACATTACCTGGAGCCGATCCCTCCCGAAGAGCGGGATGACCTGCTGGCAGCCTACCACCGCCGCCTAAACGACCCAGATCCCCAGGTACGGCTGAGGGCAGCTCGCGCCTGGTCCGTCTGGGAGGCCAGCACCAGCAAGTTGATCCCCAGCCCAGAGCTCATCGAGCGCTTTGGTCGGGGAGAGTTTGCCGAGGCCTTTGCCCGCATTGAGTGCCATTACTTTGTCCACAGCGGTTTTTTGGATCCGGAGGATCAGCTCCTCAGGGGGGTGGGACGGCTGCGGCATCTGCCGGCGGTGATCGTCCAGGGGCGCTACGACGTGGTGTGCCCGCCCATCTCTGCTTGGGAGCTACATCAGGCTTGGCCAGAAGCAGAGTTTCGGATGATCCCCGATGCTGGCCATTCCATCACCGAGCCCGGAATCCGCACCGCCCTCCTGGAAGCCACCGATCGCTTTGCCGGTTTGTGAGCCCCGCCGAGCCAACCCAGTGCTGCCAGGGATCCCAAGACCTTGAAGAATTGCTACAGGAAGGCCGGCAAAACCTTGGGATCCAGCCCAGAAGCACGGCCAAGCCTATCGACAGTTGGCGATTTTGGGTTTATCACTGAGGGAGGGGCGGTGCAAGCTGCCCACACCTGGCTGGTGCATCCACCCAAGTGCTTCGCGGATTCAAGCTCATTTCTACTTCACCGTTTCCAGGGTCGAACCATGCAGAAACCAACCCATCTGTTCAAGCTTGCCCTAGCCCTGCCCATCTCCTTCTTGCTGGCAGATGCAGTTGTGGCCTACCCCTGCGACTCGGTTGGGGGTGAAGCTTACAACCACCACGGCTCCACGGTTCAGGTCAGCAGCGACGCCAACAGCTTCGGGGTTCAGTGGTCGCCTGCCTCCTATGCTGTCGGCAACGGCTTCATTGGAGTTGCCATTGAAACGGTGAACGGCGAGCAAGCCCAGAGCGCCATCAGCCGTCGTCTGTTCGGCCCCGCACCGCAAGTTCGAGGGGTGCAGGTGGTCGGCCTGCTCCAAGACGGCCCTGCTCAACGAGCCGGTCTGGCCCAGGGCGATATTTTGATTGGAGTGGATGGGCAGCGGGTCACCTCCGTGCAACATGTGCAGCAGATCATCCAAAATACCCCGGTAGGCCAATCGGTGCCGATTACCTTCCGCCGTGGTGAGCAGGTGCTGTCAACGGTGGTTGTGGTGGGGGATGGCCGGGTGTTGCGCCCCTTGATGCTGCAGCAGCAGTGAGCCTTGTCGGGATCCCTACCCGGAGCTCTCTGTGAATGCCAATTGGAGTTCGGGATGGGCTGTCTGGGCAGTTTGCGGCCTCAACGGCTTGCTGTTTTTGGCCCTGGTTGCTCTCATTCCTGTCATTTTGAAGCTGCGCTCGGCTCTTGGGGTCACAGAGCGGGCCATGGCCGATTGGCGAGAAGCAGCTCAACAGGCCTTGGCTCCCACCCCGGCTGAGTTGCTGCGTCTGCGGGATCGTCTGCGCGAGAATCGCCATACCCTTGCCCGCTGGCAACGTCGTTTGCAGTTCTGGCAAGGGATCCGCAGGGTGGCCGTTTGGCTGGGGCGTAGGCTTTGAGGGATATGGATAGCAACCGTCCTGTCTCCAACCCCATCCGGTTGCAGGTCATGGCCAACGCTCTGGCGGGGATTGCCGAAGAGATGGGAGCCCGCCTCATCCGCGGTTCTTATTCGGCCAACATCAAGGAGCGGCGGGATTGCTCCACAGCTCTGTTTGACGCGCAAGGGGCTTGCATTGCCCAGGCAGCTCACATCCCGGTGCATTTGGGCGCCCTTTCGCAGGCAGTGCGAGCGGTGGTGGCAGCCAACCCGCGACCCGGAGATGTGTTTCTCCTCAACGATCCCTACCAGGGAGGATCCCATCTGCCGGACGTTACGGTGGTCGCGGCCATTCCCGGCTGGAGGGATCCCGACCGGATTTGCGCCTATGCTGTGAACCGTGCTCATCACGCTGATATTGGAGGGATGCGCCCTGGCTCCATGCCCGCCGACTCCACAGAACTTTGGCAAGAGGGGCTGGTGATCCCGCCGGTACGGCTGGCTGGGCTCTCTCTAGAAGGAGAGTTGTCCTGGCAGGAGGATCTGCTGCGCCTAATCCTGGCCAATGTGCGCAATGCCGAGCAGCGGCGGGGGGATCTGCAGGCCCAGGTGGGGGCCAGCGCAGTGGGGATGAGCCGGTTTCGGGAGTTGCTGGCCCGCTTTGGAGAAGAGGAAGCTTGGCAGTTGATCGCAGGGGTCATCGAGTACAGCCGCCGGCGGATGCGGGCGCAAATTCAGGCTCTGCCCGATGGGATCTACACGGCTGAGGATTGGTTGGAGGGCTACGGGGATCCGCCCGCGCCCCTTGAGATTCGGGTGCAGGTGGAAGTAGAGGGCGAGAAGCTGCGGGTGGACTTCACCGGCACTGCTCCGGCCATGGCGGGAAACCTGAACGCGCCGCTGGCCGTCACCCGCTCGGCAGTGTTGTTTGCCCTGCGTTGTCTGTTGGATCCCACGGCCCCCAGCAATGTCGGCCTGGAGGATCCCATCGAGATCGTGGCGCCGCCTGGCTGCTTGGTGAATGCCCAGTTTCCGGCAGCAGTGGTGGCGGGCAATGTGGAAACCTCGCAGCGCATTGCCGATGTGGTGTTCAAAGCTCTGGCTCCCGTGGCCGGATTGCGGAGCATCGCCCAGGGACAGGGCACCATGAACAACTGTGTGCTGGGCAACCGCCGCTTCACCTACTACGAAACCCTGGGAGGTGGTCAGGGGGCCAGCCGGCAACGACCGGGTTTGGACGGAGTGCATGTGGGCATGAGCAATACCCTCAACACCCCCATCGAGGCTCTGGAGCTGGAGTATCCCCTGCGGGTACTGCGCTACGAGCTACGCCAGGATTCCGGCGGCCATGGCCAACAGCGGGGCGGCTGGGGGCTAATCCGCTCCATCCAGACTTTGCAGGATTGCACCCTCTCCCTGCTCACCGAGCGGCGCCACTATGCCCCCCAAGGAGAACAGGGAGGCGGGCCAGGCCAAGTGGGGATCAACCTCCTCAACGGGGATCCCCTACCCGGCAAAATCAGCCGCTCCCTAAAAGCCGGCGACGTGATCACCCTCTACACGCCGGGCGGCGGGGCTTGGGGCTCAAACGAGGATGAGCAGGCTCCCGAACCCAGGTAGCGCAGGTGGTCAAGAAACAACTGCTCGCAGCGGCGAAGCACCTCATCGCGGCTGGCGAAGTGCTCCAGCCTTTGCACTTCTTGACCTTTCTCAAACAAAATTAGGGTTGGCAAAGAGCGCACCCGATAGCGGCGCGGCAGCCAAAAATTGTCGTCTACATTCACCCGCAGTACTTTGACCGCCCCTCCCCACTCGGCTACGAGACGGTCGGTAATCGGCTGAATGAAGCGACACAGGCCACACCAAGGGGCGCCGAAATCCACCAAAACCAACCCATCACTTGTCAAAAGTTCTTGATTAAAAGCATCTAAAGCAACTTGCAAGGCCATCACTCCCAAACTAAAGAAGTTCTTTGGGATCATGCTACCAGGCAACTCGGCTGGCTGCAGAAACCATTTGTGGATGGAAGGCGTAAAGAATCACTACAAAGCTGAACACCCCCAAATAGGCCCAGCGCAGAAACTCTCGCGGGCGCAGTTGCTGTCGCTTCTGCAGAATGGCCAAGCCGGGGATCACGGAGGTGCGCGCCTTGAGATCGCGGAAGGCCTGCCCGTATTTCCGCTCCAGGCGGTGATCCCCGTGCCAAACCGCAAACAGGTGGTAGGCAATGAGCCCAAGCGAGGTCACCGCCATAAAGCTGGAGCCAATCCACAGGGAATGGGCCACACACCAGATCACCTGGCCCACCATTTGGGGATGACGGGTGATACGGATGATCCCGGTTTCAAACAGGTGGATCTCCGGCTTGCGAATGGCGGCGATCTCCAGCAAGTTGAAGGTGGCCGGATACAAAAAGAAAAAAGAGAGGGCAGACAAAAGAGCAACGGTGGTGCGAATGCCTGGGACGGCTTGGAGATCCCAGAGAATCACCCCGTCGTAGCGGTGGTTGAAAAAATAGATGAGCAACAGCGGTGCCAAACTGAGGCTCACCAGAGCAAAGAAGATGCGGTACAGACGGGATCCCAGCCAGCTTTCCCCCCAGGGTCGCAAGTAGGCTAATCCGCTGTGAGCACAGGCAAACCCCAAGATCAGGGCTAACATTGTCCAATGGGATCCGTACTGGCCCAGCTTCTGCAGAAAGTCGCTGAAGGGGGTGAACAGCATCTTTTGGGTGACTCCTCTGGTGTTGCTGTGGCTTATGCTTAAAAGTAAGTTACATTAGGTTCCCCATGCTCAAAACTTTTTTTCTGCGTCTTGTCAGCCTGCTCCTGTCTGTAGCCCTTTTGCTGGGCTCAGCGAGCTCAGTTGCTCAGGCTGCCCGTCTCACCGGCAAGTATTACGAAGACAGCATGACCTTGATCCAAACCCTGCGCACCGTCCTTTCCGAAGGGGATCCCCTGATGAACCCGGAAGAGGCGCGAGCGGAAGCCATGCAAGCCATCCAGGAGTTTTCTGGGCGCTACCACGGCCATCGCTACGATAAGCTGCAGTCTTTTACCACTTTGCGCACGGTGTTTAACACGCTGGCCTCCCAGTACCGCACTTCCAACCGGCCTCTCAACCCCGAAAAGGTGGAGCGGGTGCTGATGCAACTGGATCGGGCCGAATTGGCCCTGCGCCGAGAAGGTTGAGCTTTTTTTAGATTGGATCTCCCCGATCCAAATCACAGGCAAATCTCCTCGCTGTGGCCAAACTGTTCCCAGTCCCCGGAAGCCAGCATCTCCTCAGATGTCTTTTGTCAGATGTCTTTTGGAACCTGAAGGGGAAGAGTAAGGCTTTCTTGCTCATTTCGATTTTCGATTGAGGACTTGGGAGGTTGTGATGGTCAAAAATCGTTGGGCTTTGATCCCGCTGCTGCTGATGGTTGGGGCTGTTGCTTCTCACCCAGCTTGGCTCCTGTCTCTCCCAGCCCAAGGACAGGTCGTTGGGGCTGTCGAGGAGGGATCCCCGGGCCCCTTTTTTGCGACGGATGGCCTGGCCCTGCGGGGCTATGACCCGGTGGCTTATTTCATCGACGGCAAGCCCGTCAAGGGATCCCCAGAGTATGAATGGGAGTGGGGAGGGGTGACCTGGAGGTTTGCCAGCGCCGACAATCGAGAGCGGTTTCGCAACAACCCAGAGCGCTTTGCCCCCCAGTACGGCGGGTTTTGTGCCTGGGCCGTGGCCCACAACTACCTTTACCCGGTGGATCCCTTTGCCTGGAAAATCGTCGATGACAAGCTGTACCTGAACGCCAACCAGCGGGTACAGCGTAACTGGGAGCGCGACATCCCCGGCTTGATCAAGAGGGCAGATGCCAACTGGCCAGCTTTGAGAAGCCGATAGGCCCAAGTCCCTCTGGCCTGGGGTTCAATGGGCGAGGCGCAGGGTCACCTTGATGCCAACTCGGTAGGGGCCGCTTTCGCAGAGTTCCAGCTGGCCTCCCATTTCTCTCAGGAGCCGCTCGCTTACCCGCCAGACGGCACAGCCCTCTGTTTGAATGGGCACATGGCATCGCCCCTCAAGGTTCCACTCTAGGCACAAACGTCCCTCTCCTTCTGGGGTGGGATAGGGGTGCAAAGCCATCGAACCGTAGCGTAGGGTGCGGATGCCCCAGCGACACACTCCCAGCAGCGCCTGCACCAAGCCGTGGGGATCCGCCCAAACGGTGAGGCTGTCGGGGAGAAGGGGCACCTCAAAGGCCGAGGTGGGTTGTAGGGCCGGCCATTCGTAGCGAATGCCCTGATCCTGGGCCTGTAGGCGAGTTAGGCTGTACACATCCTGCAGGAGGGGGCGTAGTCGGGTCGGTTCCGGTCGCAGAGGTTGGATGGGCAGGTCATGGCGAGCCAGGCGGGTGTATTCCTCAAGCAGCTTGATCAGGCGCTCCACCGCTTCTTTGGCACTTTGAAGGTATTCCCGCTCCTCTTCGGGAGAGTCACATAGATCCGACAACACCAACTGCAGGGATCCCATCTGGCTGCTGAGGGGATTGCGCAGCTCATGGCCGATGCTGACGAGCAACTCTTGTTGAAAGGCTCGCATCACCTCAGAGCGTTCAAAAGCAAATTGCCAATCCACAGCCTCTTGCTTGTCGGCAGAGGCAGCCTGCTGGGGGAGTGGATCGGGTTTGGCTGTAGGCGAAGGCTCCCTCAAGAAGTGCTCCTGGCGAAGGACAGGGGATCCCATCCGTGCTCAGATCTCTGGGCTCGGAGCTTTAAGTTTTGGACAGTTCCGGCTCCGGCGATACCCCATCTTATGGGATCCTACCCTTTTCTATCCGACGAAGTGGGCGCTGACCACCCGTTCAATCCCGGCCAGATCTCGGTGAACTTGGATCTGCCGATAGCAGCCTCTAGCTTGCAACTGCTCCGCCACCCAAGGGGCTTGGCCTCGCATCACTTCCACCGCCCAAAAGGAGTTCGGGGCCAAGTAATCCGGTGCTGCTTGAATCAACAGTCGCAAGTGGGCTAGGCCATCTTCTCCGCCATCCAGAGCCTGTCGTGGCTCGTGCAGTCGCACCTCTGGCATGAGCGAGGCCAGCTCGGCAGAGGGAATGTAGGGAGGGTTGGAAACCAGGCCGCGCAGCCGTCCTCGCCAGGGATCCAAAGGTACAAACCAGGATCCCAGCAGCAAGTTCACCCGCTCCTGCAGATGGTGGGCTACCACATTGTCTGCCGCAACAGCCAATGCCTCTGGGCTGGAATCCACGGCCAGAAGCCGCAACTGGGGGTGCTGATGGGCCAACGCAATGGCAATCGCCCCGCTGCCTGTACCCAGGTCGGCAAAACAGGATCCCGGCGGCAGAGGATTGGCCTGTAGCCAAAGGGAAGCCTGCTCCACCAGCAGCTCGGTCTCCGGGCGTGGGATCAGCACCGCCGGCGTCACCCGCAAGCTCAAGCCCGCCCACTCAACTTTGCCCAACAGGTACTGTAGGGGGATGCGCTCTTCCACCCTTTGCCGCCAAAGGGCCTGCACCTCCTCCAGGGGATCCCCCTCCCCAGCCGGAGCGCGACCCATCAACCGCTCCAATGGCCCCCACCCCAGCCGTTCTTTGAGCAAAATCTCCACTTCCTCGGCAGGGATCCCAGCCGCTTTTGCCGCCCTCAGGGCTTGGGCACGCCACTCTGTTAACCGCTTCACCAGAGCAGACGGGGATCCCATCAGGGGCTTAGGTTAACGCTGAGGCTGGGGACTTGCAGAAGGATTGGCAGGCCGGGCCAGGGATTGGATATACTCCAGCGCCGAGCGAGAGGGGATAAAGGCAATTTTCTGCACATCGGCCTGCGCGTCGGGGGCCAGCATACGCTCTACCACAATGGCCAGCGAGGTCACTTCAATCTGGGTTTTCCCAACCACATCCGGGTTCTGCGCCGCCGCCCGATCCAAAGCCCTCCGCAAATCGTTGCGGTCGAAGAAGAAGGGCACCACCTCATGGCCATCCTGCTCGATGGTCAGCAGCCCCTCTCCGGAGCGGCCATAGAACAGAGGCACGCCGATTGCCTCCGGGGGCACATCTTGTCCGGTTTCCTTCAGCACCTGCTTGGCTGCTTCCACATCAGAAGCCCGAGGCACCACCTCAAAATACAGGTCACTATTCTTGGCGCGCTCCTCTTCCGATTTTTCGTAGGCATACCCCAGCGAGAGAGGCACCACCCGGGCTTGACTGGCTATCTCGGGGTTGCTGGCTTTCACCTGCTCCAACATTTGTTGGGCCTGGGCCTGATCCAGCCAGAAGGAAACCACTTGGATGGTGCGGCCATCTCGCTCCACATTGGCGACAACGGGGGTGCCGTTCTGAGACACAATGGCAAAAACAGGCACCAGATTTAGCCGCTCCGCCACCTCTTGCCGGCTCATGGGGCCTGCGGCTGCCTGAGCCAGTAGGGCATTCTCCTGAGCCCAAACAGGAGTCACAGCCAAACCCCCCCAAGCTGTTCCGATCAGGATCCCGGCTACGCCGCCCACCTGAGCTGCACAGCGGCAGAGGGAGCGCACAGGCGATACTACATTACAACGCGTCATTCTCATCTCAACTCCCGGCATCGCGCCTTGTTCTGGTTGCTATGGGGTCAGCTTCCTAAGTACTAACCAACAGCCTGGGGCAAATCAAAAGCTGCCTAGATTAAACCCGCTCAACAGGGCTTAGGCTAGCGATGCGGCACACTCTCAGCCTTAGGATCCCGGTTGGCCATCGCTGACAACACCCCGGCACACCTATCTTGAAGAGCGCTCTTGGGCCACCCTAGAAGCCAAGGTTAGAACATCTGCTCGACCTCTGTCGAGGGGCAAAGCCCCTGTTTTGGGTGGGGATCCCGCATCACCCAATACTATATACGGAGTCGCATACAACTGATCCACGCTAGATGCAGATCCCTCCGAGGGTTGTGTACCCAGCTCTCCCATAAAACGCTGCCTATTCCAGCCTTGTTCGGCGGTGTCCTGATGTAGCCGCGCAAACGTGGCAGCTGCTGTTAACTTTTGTTAAGGTAGGGGGCGAACCCACAGCTGTAGGGAGCATTGAGTCATGGCTAAGATCTTCACCGCTGAATTCAACCAATTTGAGACCATCAACGCTACTCAGGCCTGGTCTTTGTTTTTCACCATCAGCGCTTCCGATCGGCTGCTGGGTGACAACCCGGCTGTTGGCCGCTACCTAACGCTGGCTTTGTTCAGCGCCGTCCTCACCGGGATCCTGAATGTGCTGGTGGCTTCTTAGCTAGACCCTTTGCGGACGGAACGAGTTTTTTGTTAAGAGGCCGCCGGCAGAGGCAGCTTGACCTGAGACAAGGGGATCCTGCTCTCAGGTTTTTTGATTTTGAATGGGAAAGGATCCCTTGTTCTCTTTGTGGGGCTGTCTTCCGATGAAAGCTGCTGGGATAGATTTCGCGGAAACGGATCACTTTGAGGCGCCGCCTCTGACCACCAAGTTGCCCCTGCTGCTGGCCCCGGCGGGGGATTGGGAGTGTGCCAAGGCGGCAGTGGAAAACGGAGCCGATGCCATTTACTTTGGGCTGGAGCGCTTCAACGCCCGGATGCGCGCCCGCAACTTTACGGAAGCGGATTTGCCGGAACTGATGGCCTGGCTGCACCGGCGGGGGGTACGGGGCTATGTTACTTTGAATACTCTGGTTTTTCCAAGGGAGCTGACGGAAGCCGAGGGATACATCCGCTCGATGATCGCGGCGGGGGTGGATGCGGTGATTGTGCAGGATATCGGCATAGCCCGCCTGATCCGGCATCTTTCTCCCGACTTTCCCATCCACGCTTCTACGCAAATGACCATTACCAGCGGAGTGGGAGCGGAGTTTGCCGCCGAGCTGGGCTGTGAGGTGGTGGTGCTGGCGCGGGAATGTTCCCTCCAGGAAATCGCCCAGATCCAGGCCTATCTGCAAGAGAAGGGATCCTCCCTATCTCTGGAGGTCTTTGTGCATGGGGCGTTGTGTGTGGCCTACTCGGGGCAATGTCTGACCAGCGAGGCGCTGGGGGGGCGTTCGGCCAACCGAGGCGAATGTGCTCAAGCCTGCCGCATGCCCTATGAGCTGGTGGTAGATGGGATCCGCCGCGACTTAGGCGAAAAGCGGTATCTGCTCAGCCCTCAAGATTTGGCCGGGCTGGAGGTGCTGCCGGAGCTGGTGAAGCTGGGGATCCGCTGTCTGAAAATTGAGGGCCGGCTGAAATCCCCAGAATATGTAGCCAATGTAACGCGGGTGTATCGGCAGGCCTTGGATGCGCTGGGGGTGGGACAGCCGTGGCAGCCCTCGCAACAGGAACGCTACGAGCTGGAGATGAGCTTTTCTCGTGGGCTCTACACAGGCTGGCTGCGGGGCATCAACAACCAGGAGCTGGTGCACGCGCGGTTTGGCAAGAAACGGGGGGTTTACCTGGGGCAAGTGGTGGGGATCCAACAGGATCAGGTGGGGATCCGGCTGGAGGCACCCCTCAAAGCCGGGGACGGCGTGGTGTTTGATCAGGGGCAGCCGGAGTTACCGGAGCAGGGGGGACGGGTTTACCGGGTGCAAGAGAAGCAGGGGCTGGCCTGGATCAGCTTCGGAGAGGGGGTCATTGATCTCAAACGTCTGCGGGTGGGGGATCGCCTCTGGAAGACCAGCGACCCGGAACTGGAAAAGCGCCTGCGCCAAAGCTACGCCGGGGATCACCCCCGCTTTCAGCGGCCTGTCCACATGGAGGTTCACGGCCAAGTGGGATCCCCGCTGACGCTGATCCTGCGGGATGAGCAAGGCCATACGGTGCAGGTGGATTCGCCGCTGCCCCTGGAAGCTGCCCACCGCCAACCCCTCACCACCGAAAAACTGCGACAGCAACTGGGCCGTTTGGGCTCCACTCCCTTCAAGTTGGGATCCCTGCACAATGCCTTGCAGGGGGAGGTAATGCTGCCGGTGAGCCTGCTCAACCAGATGCGCCGACAAGCGGTGGAACGCCTACAAGCTCTGCGAGCTCAGCCCCCGCGCTGGCAACTCAACCCTGAAGCTCGCTGGCAAGATCTGGTGCCTTCTCAGGAGGAGCCCGCAAGGGGATCCCCGCAGTTGGTGGTGTTGGTGCGGGATCCGGCGCAACTGCCGGCGGCGATAGCCAGCGGTATTAGGCAGATCTATCTGGAGTTTGAGGATCCCCGCCGCTATCGGGAGGTGATCCGCACAACCAAAGCCGCCCATCCCGAGGTGGAACTGTGGGTCGCTCCGCCCCGCATCACCAAGCCAGGAGAAACCTGGATCCTAAAGCAAGTGTTGGTCGGCGGAGCCGATGGCTACTTGGTGAGAAATTACGATCATCTCCGTTTCTTTGCCGGGCAGCGCTGCATTGGGGATTTTTCGTTAAATGTGGCCAATCCCATCACAGCCTACTATCTCAAAACCCGCTACAACCTAGAGCGCTTGACGGCTTCCTATGACCTCAACCACGAGCAACTGGGATCCCTGCTGCAAGCCGGCCCCGCCGGTGGGTACGAGGTTACCCTTCATCAACATATGCCCCTGTTCCACATGGAGCACTGCGTCTTTTGCGCCTTTTTATCCAGCGGAACGGATTACACCAATTGTGGTCGCCCATGTGAAAAACACGAGGTGAAGCTGAGGGACAGGGCCAATGTCGAGCACATTTTGAAGGCCGATGCCGGCTGTCGGAATACCCTCTACAACGGCAAGGCCCAAACGGGGGCAGAATATGTGCCGAAATTATTGGCCTTGGGCCTGCGCTATCTGCGCATCGAATTTTTGCATGAATCCCCCGCCGAGATCCAACAAACCCTGCACCGCTATCAGCAACTCCTACAAGGTCAACTCAGCGGATCCCAACTGTGGCAGGAGCTAAAGCTATACAGCCAATTGGGGGTTACGCGCGGGTCTCTGGAGGGTTAGCGGCTGCGTTGCTTCTACCCCGGGGCTGTCGAGGCTGGATGCGCAGCCACGCCCTGAGCAGAGGATATGGAAAACATTCCCGCAAAATTGGCGTAAAATTTCCTTAGAGTATGGCTGTTCCAAGTCCATTCTGCCCACTTCCCCAACTGCTGCTCAGCTTTTTCTTTATCCTCTGGTTGCCGTGAAACACACCCTCAGCGCCCTCGTGCAGGATCAGCCTGGCGTTTTAACCCGCATTGCGGGGATGTTTGCCCGTCGCGGCTTTAACATCGACAGCCTCACCGTTGGCCCCACCGAACGACCGGGGATCTCTCGCATCACCATGGTGGTGCAGGGAGATGAACACGATGTGGAGCAGATGACGAAGCAGCTCTACAAGCTCATCGACGTGCTGAAAGTTACCGATATCACCCATGTTCCCTGCGTGGAACGGGAGCTGATGCTGGTCAAGGTCAATGCCAGCCCCGATACCCGCTCCGCCATTATGGATGTGGCCCAAATGTTTCGCGCCCGGATTGTGGATGTGGCGGAGGAGTCTTTGACTCTCGAGGTAACCGGGGATCCCGGCAAAATGGTGGCCATCATCAAGATGTTGACCAGCTTTGGCATCCGTGAGATCGCCCGTACCGGCCTGGTGGCTCTCACCCGCGAGTCCGGCGTGAATACGGAATACCTGAAGCAACACCCCACCCTAGTCACCATCTGATGGCCCCAGGAGAAGCGATGCCGAAGTCGGGGTGGAGGGGCCAGGGATCGGTTGTGCGCGGCGCACTCAGCCTTGTGGCTATTGTGCTGGTGGGGCTGCTGGCCGGCTGTGGCCCCAGGCCGCCAAAACCGATTGTGCAGCAGGCCCTTGCCTATCAGATCGCTCATGTGTCCGGGCCGGTGGGATCCTTGGTGGGCAGTGACCAGCTAGCAGCCCGCCTGCAATTGCAGGATGTGAAAATCCGCCAGGATCGCCGTGAACCCTTGCTGTTGGCCTCAGGAGAAACCCTGGAAGGCCATCACCTCAGCGGCACCTACACCCTGAGCGTGCAGCCGCCGGGATCCCGCCGCCCCTATCGCCGCAAAGGGGATCCCTTCCAGCTCACCCTGGCCCACCAAAAGGCACAAACTGTTGCTACACAACGCTCGCCCGACCGCGTCAAAACCGTGCCCGAACGGTGGCTGCTGGCCTACAGCTCACCGGATTCCAAGACTTGGGAGGTCATCGACTTTCTGCCTCAGCCCGCACCGGCACCGGAGTTGCCTCCTGCCGGGCCAGAACCTACACTGCCGGCAACTGCACCTGCTGCCGCCGACGTTGGCAGGACGGAGTCCGATGGAGCTCCCAGCCCTACCAATACTTCTACTCCCACCTGAAGCAGAGTTATGGGGATGTCCCAGCTCACCGCAGCAGAGCTGCCCCCCAGCCAAATAGCCCATCCACCAACAGGGTATTCAGCACTGCTCCCGCAAATGCCCAATGGTGCAGGCGGCGGGATCCCTGGACTCTCCACAATCCAACACCCAGCAACAGAAGGCCCAAGCCGATGCCCCAACCCAGGCCCCAGGGGGTAGCCATTTTGTCGAGGGCCGCCCTAAAAGGGACAACCGCCTGCTCCAACCGGTCAAACTGCATCGCCTGCCGCCACTCAGGCAGCAGCCCCACCGAGTGAATGTAGAGATCTGTAACCGCCGTACCCCACAGGGAGCCGAGATAAAACCAGGTACCGATGCGGGCAAATCGTCGCCGTGTCCCCCACCAGACAATCGGGATCCCCAAGGCTTCCATGGGCATGTGCCAAAGAGGCTCAAAGCGCAGCCATCCCCAATACAGGGATCCTGCCAGCCAAGTCAGGGTAAAGCCGTACAGCAAATCTCCCCACAGGCGGGTACGGGGCTGTGAGTAGAGATGCAAACTAAGGCCCAACCAGCCCAAAGACATCACCAAACTGACCCAAGGGGCATATCGCACCAGGGGCGCTTGCACAAAAACCGGCAGGCACACCAGCAGAGCTGCCACTCCCCCAATGGCATGGTGGGATCGAAAACGCCTTTGAGCCGAGAGAGGGCGGGGATCCAGCCCGGCCAAACGCTCAGAGGACAGCAGAGGCTCATCTTGGAGAGGGGGTAAAAAAGGTGTAGAAGACAAAATGCAATATTAAAAACCTTTACATCAGTTAACATAGCACCTTCTTTGCCCTTCCCTCTTCTCCCCAGCAGGAGCGGGGAAGCCTTGGGGGCCTGGCATTCTCTCTCCAGAGATGTCAGGGTGGGAAGGAGGTGCTGGCCGGAGGAAACCGTATGGACTTGCTTTTGGCAGGAGATATCGGGGGCACCAAAACCAGCCTCAGCCTTGTCAATGCCGAGGATCCCGAGCACAGCCTTTACCACTGCCGCTATGCCAGCCAAGATTACGCCAACCTCGCCCCAATGGTGGGAGAGTTTCTGGCCCAGGCTCGGCGGGAGCTGGGGCGAGATCCACAGCCTGCTGCCGCCTGTTTTGCAGTGGCCGGCCCCGTCATGGAAACAAGGGGCTCAGGGTCTGAGGGACAGACTGCCAAAGTGACCAACTTGCCCTGGGATCTGCAGTCGAGCCAATTGGCCGCAGAGCTGGGGATCCCGCGCGTAGCCTTGATCAACGACTTCAGCGCTGTGGGGTATGGCGTGCTTGCCCTCGGCGACCAGGATCTGGACACCTTGCAAGTGGGTGAGCGTCAACCGCGGGCTCCGATTGGCGTGATGGGAGCAGGCACGGGTTTGGGGCAGGCTTACCTTACCTGGGGAGAAGGGGGTTACCAAGTTCATGCCAGCGAGGGCGGTCACGTGGACTTTTCCCCGCGCACCCCTCTGGAGTGGGAGCTCTTGAGGTATTTGCAAAAACGGCACGGACGTGTCTCCACCGAGCGGGTGGTCTCGGGGCAGGGGATCGTTGCCATTTATCAATTTTTGCGGGATAGCCAGTGGGGCTCAGGAGAAGAACAGCTGCTGGCCCAAATTGAGGCTTGGGAAAAGGGAGCTAAGCATATTGACCCGGCAGCCCAAATTGCCAATGCTGCCATGGAAGCACGGGATCCTCTGGCGGTGGAGTGTCTGCGGCTTTTCATCAGCCTGTACGGGGCTGCAGTCGGGAACTTTGCCCTACACCTATTGCCGCGCGGGGGCCTGTTCATCGCTGGGGGGATCGCGCCCAAGCTCTTGCGCCTACTGCATCAAGGGGAGTTTTTGTCCTCGTTTTTGGATAAGGGGCGGATGCGTCCTCTTCTGGAGCAACTGTCGGTGCAGGTGGTGGTGAATGCGCAGGTGGGGCTGAGGGGAGCTGCTCGCTACGCCGCCAACCTTTGGTAGGGAGCAGCCGCTGCTACTGAGGTTGCCGCCCCGGCCCAGCAGGCGATCGCGGCAATCCCAATGGGTGCTGGAAAATCTCGCCCAGCTGCCCTTTGCCGGGATCCCAGACTCCATCTTGAGCCAGCAGATGGGGCAAGATGGGATTGCGCCTTTGCTGGGCTGGATTGGCAGACCCCACACCGGAAAGCACTCTGCCTGTGGCTCCGCCATCCAACTGACAATGATCGCCACCACGCAGAGGGACTTCATAGAAACTTCATGGTTGATCCGATGAATCCAATCTTTTGGGCTTTGGGCATAGCTGTGCTGCTGGCCGTGGGCTTGGCAGCCTATCTGTTGACTGCTCGCAAATACGAGTCTCCCGCCTCTGTGGCCAAGTCTTACGACGAGTGGACTCGGGATGGGATCCTAGAGTTTTACTGGGGCGAACACATTCACCTAGGCCACTACGGCTCTCCTCCCCAACGAAAAAATTTTCTGCAGGCCAAGCACGACTTTGTCCACGAGATGGTGCGCTGGGGGGGGTTGGATCGACTGCCTGCAGGGACAACCGTGTTGGATGTGGGCTGCGGCATTGGTGGGAGCTGCCGCATCTTGGCCCGCGACTACGGCTTTGTTGTAACCGGTATCACCATCAGTCCTCAGCAGGTGAAGCGGGCCCAGGAGCTCACCCCCCCTGATCTGCCTGTCCAGTTTCAGGTGGCAGATGCCCTCGACCTGCCCTTCCCCGATGCCAGCTTCGATGTGGTGTGGTCCATTGAGGCAGGGCCTCACATGCCGGACAAGGCCCGCTATGCCCAAGAGATGCTGCGGGTGTTGAAGCCAGGGGGGATCCTGGTGGTGGCCGACTGGAACCAGCGGGACGACCGGCAAAAGCCCCTCAACCTGTGGGAACGGCTGGTGATGCGGCAATTGTTGGATCAATGGTCGCACCCTTCCTTCTCCAGCATCGAAGGCTTTGCCGAGCAGTTGGAGGCTACTGGCCTGGTGGCGGGACGGGTAGAAACCGCCGACTGGACTCAGGAGACCCTTCCCTCTTGGCTGGATTCCATCTGGCAGGGCATTGTCCGTCCCGAAGGGTTGCTGAAGTTTGGCTTGGTGGGCCTGATTAAGTCGCTACGGGAGGTGCCCACTTTCTTGCTCATGCGCCTGGCCTTCGGCACCGGCCTCTGCCGCTTTGGCATGTTCCGAGCGGTGCGGGCAGCTTGTGCTCACAGCCCCAGCTCGGACTTAGCCTGTTGGGCGGCCAGGAGCACCTCCGCATCCTCAGCCTGAGACCAGTCAGGATCGGCAATTTCGGCGTAGAACCGCTGGTCGTAGGGGCGGGTTTGCACCACCACCGGCATGGGCACAGCGTGGCCGAGAAGGAGGGCCTGTTGCTTGGAATCCAACTTGGCCAGCACCGTTTTCAAGTTCTGGCTGCCCGCCACCCCTGTGAACACCGCCTCGATATCTTGGTCGTCGTTGAGGAGTGCCGTAATGCGAGTGCCCAACTGCGACATCACTTCGCTGTCGATGCGGGAAGGGCGCTGATCCACCACTAGCAGCGTGACAAAGTACTTGCGCATCTCGCGGGCAATGGTGCCGAAAATGGTCTGCTTGGCTGCCCGCGGATTCAAAAAGCGATGGGCCTCCTCAATGGTGATGCACAGTTGACGGGGCTTGTCGAGGGGATTTTTGGATTGCAAGTACCGCTCCGTCTGGTGCACGTAGGCCTGGTGAATGCGGCGGGTGATGACGTTGGCAGCCAACATGTAGGAAAGCAAGTTGGACTGGGATCCAAACTCGATAACCACGTGAATGCCGCGGCTGAGGGCATCCAAAATCTGGCCGATGTAGTTGTGGGGCAGGGTGCTGCGGATGTACTTGAGGTTGTCAAGGCGGGTGAGCTTGCGCTGCAGGGCCATCATCGAGGCTTTGTTGCCCATTTTCTGTTCGCAAAACTCTTGAATCTCGGCGTTGGAAAGGCTCAAGAGGCGGCTGATCCAGTCGCGGCCAAACTCGTTGCGCAGGATAATGGCGTTTTCCAGGCTGGCTTCCGATAGGTTCAGCTCCTCTGCCAACAGGGCCAGATCCTCCACCTCGATCTGGTTGTAGGCGATGAAGAGCTCCTGCGCATCCCGCACCCCTCGCCGCCGGGTGGAATCGGGATCCAGGGTATAGATCTGTACCTGACCGGGAAAGAGCTGCCGCAAGCCTTTCACAGTAGTGGCGTGCTTGTCTTCGCTGGCTGCCTCCCAGCCGTACTCGGAGTGCATGTCAAAGATCAGGTTCACCGCCGCCCGTTTGCGGATGATACCGGCCAGGATCAGGCGGGCTAGAAAGGACTTTCCGGTGCCCGATTTGCCGAAAATCCCGTTGCTGCGCTCCACCCAGCGATCCAAGTCCAAACAGATGGGCACAGCCATGTCGAGGGGCTGGCCGATAGCAAAGTTGCGCCGCTCCGGGTCGTCTTCCCAGCCGAAGACGGTGCGAAAGTCCAGTTCCCGTGCCTCATACACTTGCGAAAAATGGGCGGGCACTGTTTTCACGGGCAGCAGCTCCATGGCGCCAGCGGAAGGGGGTTCTTGGCCGAGGGGAGCTGCCAACGCTTCTGGCCGTTCGGGATTGACCAGGGGATACAGCCTTTCCCCTTCCGTTTGCCGCGGCACCAACATCAGCATCGGGGTGAGGGCAATAATGCCGTAGGTGCCGGTACCGGCCAGCACCTCCTGCAGCAAGGTCTCTTCCGGGCGGGGGGGATTGACCAGAATTTGGGGGTTGCTGGTTTCTAGGGTAACGTCAGTAAGCAGGCCAAAGAAGCGGTTGCGCTGCCCCTGGATCACCACGAATTTGCCCACCCGCAAGTCTTCTACCGAGACACCGGGATTGAGGCGAGCTTCCAGCCCTCGACTCAGGGATCCCTGAATCACGGTAGCCAAAGGTTGAGGAGGGGTCATGGCAGTGGGGGTTGGGTTCCAGATGCCTTATTCAGTTGCCCATCTGTAAGCGGGCGCTGGTGCGGGAGGCGCCATCCTGCACAATCCAGGTGCGGACGATCTCCACTTCCTCGGGTGTCCAAAAACCTAGACGGGACAAGGGCAGCCCGCGGGCTTGAATGTAGGCAATCTCAGGGGATCCGCCGCGAGCTTGGGGGCGATTGGGGTTAATGGCGTTGAGGATGTAGGCGTGGCGGCTCGTCCACCGGGGATTGATCAACTCGCTATTGGGATCCCCGGGCCTGACATAGGCCATCGTGGCCTCATAACTGTCCAGCAACTGGGTGCGCTGCCGTCCTGCCGGCTGATGGCAACCCACACAACTGGCTTCTAGCAGCGGTTTGACATCCCGTTCGTAGGTAAATTGCGGTTCGGTGCGAAAACTCAGCTGAATGGCCTGCTCGAGGGGCAGCCCCTCTTGGGGAGAAAGCGTGAGGGTGTAACGGGTGCTAAAGCGCAAGGGATCCCGAGGCTTAAGCAACAACTCGTCTCCCTGCACATCAAAAATAACCGCTGCCGGCGGATCCAACTGAACCGCCAGACGTTGTAGATTGGGATCCAGTGGCCGATTGAATTGCAGCCGAATGACTCCATCCACAAAAACATCCTGCTGTTCGGGGGTAGGCTGGGAAGACACCCACTCCAAAAATGCCTGACTTTGAGAAGCATTCGACTGAGGCCAAACTTGCCGATGAGACTCGATGACAAAGAACGCTGCTGCCAACAACAACAGCCCCGCCCAAGTTCGCCACCGCCGCCAATGGCGAAAGACATTTTGTACGGTCGGAGTGTTCATTGTTGCAGACTCAATTCAACTGTTGTCAGAATAGCGAACTTGCCCACACTTCAGTCATTGATGAGGTACAAACTGCCAGGGATCCCCAGCGGATCATGAGGATCCCTTGTTTGAAAAGTAGAAAGACAATGAGCACCGGAGCGAAGGGAAGAGGTCGCTGCTCCCAAGCCCCTAGAGGCCGAAAGGAATACCAAAGGCTTTACCCAAGCTGAGATGAACTCACCAGCAGGGAAAAGCATCCAGGGAGACAGCAAATCAGTTGACCCGCTCCAGCTTGATGTTATGGTGGCCCAGCTTGATCTCGAACTCATCTCCGGGCTTGAGGCCCATCTTCTTGGTGTAGGCAGCTCCAATCAGGAGGTTGCCATTCTTATGAACCGAAACCCGGAAGGTAGGAGCGCGGCCACGGGATCCATTTTCGTCACTAGCGCCGAGATCCACGCCAACGGCCTTCAACAGGGCGTTGTTAAACTGCATCAGATTCACTCGCTCCTGACCATTCTTGGTGTAGGTGACATAACCACAGGCGCGAGCTTTTTCCTTGCGATCCGCATTTCCCATTGAAGTTACCTTGTCGAGGAGCTCTTGGCCAGTGAGTGGTTTTGGTTTACTGGTTGTAGCCATATCGAGATGGTTTTAGGGACAACTGTTAGTGTAGCCAGAAACAAACAGGGATTGCAACAGAGTTTGATCCAATTCCTTCTTATTACAGGGAATAAGTCAGCGACCGCAATGGGATCTGAGGGGTGGTTGCGCAAAACAGCAGTGGGGAATTCCCTCTAAAGGCCAGAACCTGTGGGGGAGACTTTGGCTGAAATTGGGTAATGACAGATCCTCAGGCCCTATTCTCGACAGGGTCAAAAGTATCTTTGGGCGAGGGATCCCCGCTTTGCCGCCGGAATTGAGCAAAAGCAGGGAAACTGGAAACAAGGCTGTTTGCGTGTCACTCAATATGGATCCCTTTTGGTCGGGGCGGCGTCTCCTCATTGGGGTGAGCGGGGGGATTGCTGCTTACAAAACGGCAGCTTTGGTGTCTGCTCTGGTGCAGCAGGGAGCAGAGCTCAAGGTGGTTTTGACAAAAGCTGCGGAACATTTTATTTCTCCTTTGACTTTTGCCACCTTGTCCCGCCAGCCGGCTTTTACGGATGCCGCCTTTTGGCAAGCAACACGAGGACGACCGCTGCACATCGAGTTGGGGGAATGGGCGGAGGCTCTCCTCATTGCGCCCTTGTCGGCCAACACCTTGGGCAAGTTGGCTCATGGGCTGGCGGATAACTTGCTCACCAATGTGGTTTTGGCTTCCCGGTGTCCGGTGGCGGTGGCACCGGCTATGAATACGCAGATGTGGAAGGCGGAGAAGGTGGCCGAGAATTGGCAGCGGCTACACCAGGATCCCCGTTTTTGGGCCTTGCCGACGGCCAGTGGCCGCCTGGCCTGTGATGCGGTGGGGGAAGGGCGCATGTTGGAGCCGGAGGCGCTGCAGGAGTATGTGCGGGCTTTGCTCTGGACAGCGGGGAAAAAAGATTGGCAGGGCAAGCGGGTGTTGGTGACGGCGGGGGGTACACGGGAGCCCATCGACGCGGTGCGTTTTATCGGCAACCCGGCCAGTGGTCGGATGGGCGTGGCATTGGCGGTGGCGGCAGCCTGCCGGGGGGCGACAGTGACGCTGGTCCATGGGCCGTTGGGGATCCCCTTTGATCCAGCGCCCTTCGCCATTCGGGCCATTCCGGTGGAGACGGCAGCCCAACTGGAGGCGGCTTTGCAGGCGGAATTTCCCCAGGCGGATCTCTTGTGGATGGCTGCTGCTGTGGGGGATGTGCGCCCCTCTCAGGTTTACGCGGGGAAGCTGCCCAAAGCCGATCTACCCCAGATGTTGCCGTTGGAGCCGATCCCTGACCTGCTGGCAGCTCTGGCCCGCCACAAACGCCCTGGCCAACGCCTCATCGGCTTTGCCGCCCAAAGTGGGGATCCCTTGCCACCGGCCAGAGAGAAGCTCCGCCAGAAGGGCCTGGATGCTATTGTGGCCAACCCCATCGACCAACCGGATAGCGGCTTTGGCAGCAGCCACAACCAAGGCTATTGGATCCCCCAGCAGGGAAGTCCAGAGCGGATCCCATTGGCAACCAAGCCAACCCTGGCCCACCGGCTGCTGGATCTGGCCCGGCAATTGGAGTTGGGCTACTTTAGTTAAACTCCCTCTCCCTCTGGAAGAGGGGCCGGGGGTGGGGGCTGTGCGGTACAGAACGCTAAACTTCCCGGAATAGCTGTTCGCGAACTGCCTCAAGAACCTGTGTAAAGCCACAGGGGCAAGCCCGAGGTGCTCACTTCAAACTGCAGACGGGCCAAGGCTTCTGCTGCCGGCAGAAATCGAGACCAACCTCTGCGCCGGGGGAGCAGGTCGTAGAACTTCGCATCCGTCGGCAAACCGGCCAGCTCTGCCGCCCAAAGGCGGGCATCTTCCTCTGTGCCCAAGCGATCCACCACACCCAAGTGAAGGGCCTGCTCTCCGCTGAAAATGCGGCCATCGGCAAAAGTTTTGACCACATTCAAACTCAACTTGCGGGCAGCAGCAACCGTCTGCACAAACTGGCCGTAGGTAATGTCGATCAATTCTTGCAGGATGTTTCGCTCTTCTGGGGTCAGCTCGCGATCAAACGAGAGAATATCTTTGTAGGGGCCAGACTTAATCACCTTAAATGAAATCCCCACCTTATCCAGGAGGCGTTCGATATTATTGCCTCGAATGATCACGCCAATGCTACCGGTGATCGTTCCTGGGTTGGCGACAATTTTTTCGGCTCCCATGGCAATATAAACCCCCCCAGAGGCGGCAATGTTGCCAAAGCTGGCGACAATACGGGTGCCCTTTTTCTCTCGCAAACGCAAGAGGGCATTGTAGATTTCTTGGGAGTCGGCCACCGTCCCGCCTGGACTGTCGATGCGCAGCACCACAGCAGGGATCTGGTTTTCTTCCACTTCTTTCAGGGCCTTGAGAACCCGCTCGCGAGTTTTGCCATCAATGGCCCCTGCCACCTCAATGCGACCGATTTGCCGGCGCAAACCACCCAAGAATAATCGCTTCAGCATGGAAAAGAACTGGATAGGGATAAGTGCATATTCTGTATCATGAATGGCGGCTCATGGCTTGGTCAACCAGTTGCCTAGACGTTGCCATACACCGGGATCACCGCCCCTCGCAGATCCCGCGCTGCTTCTGAGACCAAAAAGGCAATCACCTGCCCGATGGACTCTGGCTTGACCCACAGCTTGGCTCGCTCGGATCCCATGGCAGCTCGGTTGGCCGGCGTGTCGATGATGCTGGGCAGGATGACGTTGGCCGTGATGTCGGTGCCTTGGGTTTCGGCGGCAATGGTGCGGGTCAGGGCCACCACCCCCGCTTTGGAAGCGCAGTAGGCGGCCAATTGCGGGCCCGGCTCCACCGCTCCTCGGGATCCCACCGTTACAATCCGCCCATAGCCCTGTTGCCACATTCTGCGCAGGCTGTGCTTGCAGGTCAGGAATGTGGTGGTGAGGTTGAGGTCGAAGTCGCGATACCAGTCCGCCAAGCTGTACTCGTGGGTGGGGCCCATGGCAAAGCCCCCCACCAGGTGGATCAGCCCATCTACGCGGGGTAGGTCGGCAATGACGCGGGCAACCGCCGCCTCATCTGTTAAATCCACTTGCACAAAGCGAACCCGATCCAGAGCATTGGCCGGCAGGCGCTCCCGCAAAATGGCAAGATCTTTCTCTTGGCGATAGGTCAAGGTCAGCTCTGCGCCGCTGGCCAGCACCACGGGAACCACCCCCAAACCCAGCCCGCCTGTGCCGCCGGTCAAGAGGATTTGCTTGCCTTGGTTGCCCTGCATGGATGCACCTGCATTGACGAAAGGGATCCAGAACAAGATCGGGAAGGGACTTCAAAAACCCCAGAGGATGTTTGGGTTCGTCCAACTGAGCTTCCCTCTCTCACCCTACCCCGGTTCCTGCCCCTCTTGAAGAACAACAGCCCTTTTGGGCGCTTTCTCCAGCAGCAGGTCGCTCAAGGCCAGCCAGTGGGGCAGATCCAGCTCTTCGGCGCGGGCATCGGGGTTGAGGCGGAGCTGAGCCAAAGCTGCTGCGACCACCTCTCGCTCCACCAAGCTTCCCAGGGCATTGACGAGCTTCTTGCGACGGGTGGAGAACCCCTGCCGGAGGAGTTGGTGAAACCAGCGGGGATCCCGGGCGGGGGTGGGGGCGGGGCGGGGGGTGAGGCGAATCACAGCAGATTCCACCTTGGGGGCGGGCTTGAAAGCGGTGGGGGGCACCCTGCAGATCAGCTCGCAATCGGCCAAATACTGCGTCCGCAGGCTCAGAGCACCATAGGCTTTGCTGCCGGGGCCGGCCTGCAAGCGCTCGGCCAGCTCTTTTTGCACCAGAAGGACAATGCGCTCGAACTGCCGAACCGGCTGGGCCGGGGATCCCAGTACCTTTTCCAGGATGGATCCGGTGAGGTTGTAGGGAATGTTGGCCACCAGCAGGCGGGGTTGAGGGGGCAACGGCAGGCGAAGAAAATCCCCTTCCACCAGGTGGAAGCGGGGCTGGTCGGCGAAGCGCTTTCGCAGCAGTCGGCACAGATCCCGGTCGATCTCCACCGCCACCACCTGGGCGCCCTGGGCCAGCAATCGCCGCGTCAGTTGGCCGGTGCCGGGGCCGATCTCCAGCACCCAAGTGGGATCCGCGTCTCCCTCTAGATCATTCAACTGGGCAGCCCGCACAATCGCCTCGTGAACAGCGGGATCCTTGAGCCAATGCTGACCAAACCGTTTACGAGGATAGGGCATGGGGGAATGTTCGCGCAGTGCTGCGCCGCAACCGAGAGGTACCCAGAGCGGTTGAAGGAGAAATGGCCGGGTGGGTCATCGCTTGGCTGAGTTGGGAACAGAAATCAAGGTGGGATCCGCATCCTCAGGTCTATCTCGGGCGGGTTGAGCAGGGAGCGCCTCTGGGTTCGGATCCCCGCTCAGGAGCGGCTTGCGGTAGAGGGGCACCGTAAAGGTGACGGTGGATCCCAGCCCTTCGCCCAGGCTGTAGAAATTGATTTCCCCTCCCATCGCCTCCACCAGGCGTTGGCTGATGGCCAGGCCCAAGCCCGTCCCCCCATATTGGCGGGTGGTGGAACCATCCACCTGTGTGAAGGCCTGAAACAGTTTTTGCTGCTTTTCCAGCGATACCCCGATCCCGGTGTCGATGACGCGGATGCGGGCCAACCCCGGATTGCCGGGCAGGATATCCGCCCGCACGGTTACTGAGCCTTTGGGGGTAAACTTGATGGCATTCCCCACCAAATTGAGCATCACCTGCAACAGGCGTTGGTAATCGCCCAAGAGCAAAATCTGATCCGAGGTGTTGGGCAGGTGGAAGCTCAGTTGTAGGCCCTTTTGGCTGGCCTGCAGGCTAGTCTTGGCCTCCACATCCTTAAACAAAGCTCGCAGGTCGCAGGGCTGGAACTCCAACTGCATTTTGCCCGCCTCGATCTTGGCGATATCCAGCACATCGTTGATTAGGGCCAGCAGGTGCAGGGCAGAGCGATAGGCCTCTTGCAAAAAGTCCAGCTCCTCTTCGCGGTTTTCGGCCATCCCGTCCAGCACCAGCTTGATAAAGCCGATGATCCCGTTGAGAGGGGTGCGCAGCTCGTGGGAGGTGTTGGCCAAGAATTGGCTTTTCAGTTGGTTGGCCGATTCCGCTTGGGCACGGGCCTGCTCCAGCTCCTTATTTTTCTGACGCAGAGTTTGGTTGGCTAACTGCAAGCGGGTTGCCAGTTGGCGACTTTGATCCAGCAAAATGGCGTGGGCAATGGCTGCGCCCAGGTAGGTGGCAATGCTCTGGAGTACCTGAATGTGGCTTGGCTGCCAAACAGGAACCCTGTTCGGATCCAGCATTTCCAGCCAGAGCAGGCTGTTGGCGTAGCCCTGGTAAGACATGGCAATGGCCAGATGTCGCCCCGCCTCCACCGGTTCTTCCTGTCTGAGGGCCTGCAACAAATGGGGGTAATCTGCCAGCTTCAGGGTCTGGTGGAGCAGGGAGGGATCCCCAGGATGGCGGCGGTACTCGGCATTGACCGTGAGGGAGTCTTGCCCCACCTCGTAGAGGGCCATCAGGCAGCGATCTACCTCAAACAGTTGCCCCAACTGCTCCACGGTCTGCTGGCACAGTTGCCGGATATCCAGGGAATGCCGGATGTTGCGCACCAACTGCGTCGTGATCCCCTGTACCGGATCGGCCGGGAGAGCATGGGGCTGGCTGTTGGGGCTGCTGGTTCCTCCGGCCAACGCAAAAGGCGTAGCCCCCAGCAACTTGCCCACTGCCGCAACCGCCACCACCTCCCCTTCCATGTCCCGTACAGGGTTGAGCGAAAGATGCAGATGCAACTTGTAGCGGGGCGAGAGCACCTGACATTCGTAGGAGAGGGGATCCCCGCTTGCAAAGACCTGGTTGAGCTTGGCTTCGTACTCTCCAGCGTTGGCCACCTCCCAGATTTGCTGTCCGCTCACGATGTGCTGAGGGTGGATGCCATATTTCTCGGCATCTTCCCAGTAAAAACTCCAGAAGCGCCTCTGGCGATCCTGCGTGTAGAACATCGGAGTGGGTCGGAGGGCGCCCATTTGGGATGAAGCCACCATTGCGCTAGGGGAACGTAGGCCAAAACTCAGGTTTTTCCAGAGGAAGCCGGGCTGGCCGGATCAGAGGCCGGGCGGGTTAGTGGGGCAGAGTCCTTGTTGAGGCGGGCGAAGATCATGCGGCCTGCTGAGGTTTGAATGGCGCTGGTCACAACCACAGAGCGGGTTTTGCCCACAGAGCGCTGCCCTTCTTCCACCACCACCATGGTGCCGTCTTCCAAGTAGCCCACCCCTTGACCTGGCTCTTTTCCTTCGCGGGTGATCTTGATATCAAAGCTGTCGCCGGCAACATAGATGGGCCGCAGCGCCTCGGCCAACTCATTCACATTCAGCACCTTGACCCCCTGCAGAGCCGCCACCTTCTTCAGGTTGTAATCGGTGGTAAGCAGCGTTCCCCCCACGGTTTGGGTGAGGCGCACCAGCTTTTCGTCCACAGTGCTCAGATCTGGATAGTTGGCTTCGTGAATAACGAAACGATCGGGGTAGGCCTCTCGCAAAGACTGCAGGGTATCCAAGCCTTTGCGGCCCCGCTCTCGTTTTTGGGCATCGGCTTTGTCGGCAATGGTCTGCAATTCCGTCAGCACAAAGCGAGGAACCACCAGGGTTCCTTCCAAAAAACCTGTCTCGATTAACTGAGCCACTCGGCCATCGATGATGGAGCTGGTGTCCAAAACCTTGGCGCTGGCAGCCACCACATTGCCCTCCGCCCAGAGGGCTGCCTGCAAAGCATAGTTGGGGTTAAACAGCCGCAGCAGCGAGGGGCCGTGGGTATCGGCCAGGCTGACCCCCAGGTAAGCAAAGGCCAAGCTGAAAAAGACCGAAGCCAGCGGCTCGAGGAACCTATTGAGTTGGGGGGGCAGGGGCAGCAAGTAGACAGGAGCCATGGCCAGATTGGCAATCACCAAGCCGATCACCAACCCCACCGAGCGGCTGATCAACACGTCCGGCGGCAAGGAGCGCACATTGGCCTCAAAGCGACGGTAGCTCCAGCGCACCAGGGATCCCAAAGCCAGTCCTGCCAGCACGCCAAAGCCGCTGGTAACGACACGGGCTCCTTCCACATTGGCCCCCTGAATGGCGGCAGGAGGGAGCAGATCCAGGCCATAAAACCCGAGGCCAGCTCCCGCCAACATGAAGATCATGACCAGTAAAGCGTCTAGCATAAGAAAAAAGACGGCCCTGCTGAGTGGGTGATGCTGCTGGGAATAGGCAAATCTGCTTCCTACTCATTCTAGTCGTCTGGTGTTGGAGGGATCCGGACAACCAAGCCAGCCCTCCCCCAGAAGGATTCAGACTATGCTGAAATCATAGCGATCCCTTGCCAGCTTGAGGGATCTGTGGAGAAACCGCTACAATCCAAATCTCAACGAGGCTAAAAGCAACCATGGCACAAGCACTGGAACTCAATACCGAGAACGTCGAGAAAGTCCTGAACGAGCTGCGTCCTTACTTGATGGCCGATGGGGGCAATGTGGAATTGGTGGAAATCGATGGCCCGGTGGTCAAGCTGCGCTTGCAGGGGGCCTGTGGAGCCTGCCCCAGCTCGACCATGACTCTAAAGATGGGCATTGAGCGCAAGTTGCGGGAGAGCATTCCCGATATTTTGGAGGTGGAGCAGGTATTCTGAGGGGCCCTGTAGGTTTTTGTGAGATTCCTTTAGAGTTCTTTATCATGTGTTGGATTATGTGCCTTGATAAATAGCCTCGATAAATAGCCTCGGGTGGCTCTCTGCTCCCCACTTCTTTCTTCTGTGCCTTCTTCAGAGCTAGCGCATGTCTGTTCTCCTCTCCATCGCCATTCTCGCCCTGCTGATCCTGGTGCATGAGGCAGGGCACTTTGCGGCAGCCAAACTCCAAGGGATCCATGTCAACCGCTTCTCGCTGGGGTTTGGGCCGGTGCTGTGGCGATACCAGGGCAGGGAGACAGAGTATGCCATTCGCGCCCTGCCGCTGGGGGGCTACGTGGGCTTTCCTGACGAGGATGAACACTCTCCCTACCCCCCCGACGACCCGGATCTGCTGAAAAACCGCCCCGTGCTGGATCGCCTGGTGGTGATGAGTGCAGGGGTGATGGCCAACCTGATCTTCGCCTATCTGGTGCTGGTGTTGATGTTCGCCTCGGTGGGGATCCCCTCGGTAACGCGCCTCCATCCCGGCATTCTCATCCCTCAGGTGATGCCCGATAGCCCGGCGGAGCGGGCCGGCCTGAAGGCAGGGGATGTGGTGTTGCAGGCAGCCGATCGCGATTACAGGGGGATTGCCGACGAGACGGCGGCCTTGGCAGCTCTGAACGATTTTCAGGTGCTGATCCGCAGCAGCGAGAACCGGCCCATTCCCCTGGAGGTGCAGCGTGGGGAAGGGGATCCCCTGCAGTTGACGGTGATCCCAGAGGCGCGGGGAGAGACGGTGGCCATTGGGGTGACCTTGGCCCCCAATCAAGAGGTGACCTTGCGCCCCGCCCAGAGCGTGGCCGAGATCCTCACGGAGGCGGGAAATGCCTACCAGCGGGTGGTGATGCTCAATCTGAACGGCCTGCAGCAGTTGGTTCAGAATTTCCAAAGTACGGCCACCCAGGTCTCCGGCCCGGTGGGGATCGTCAAGATTGGGGCGGATCTGGCCCGCGATGACGCTGCCAGCCTGTTTAATTTCACCGCTTTGATTAGCATTAACCTGGCCTTTCTCAACCTGTTGCCCCTGCCTGCCTTGGACGGGGGACACATTGCCTTTTTGATCCTGGAGGCGATTCGCGGCAAACGGCTGCCCAAGCATCTGGAGGAGCGGGTGATGCAGACGGGCTTGGTGTTGTTACTGGGATTGGGGGTGGTGCTGATCTTCAAAGACACCCTCGCCATTGTGACCGGGTCAGGCTAGGGGAAGATGGCCAGCAAACGGGCCCTGCGCCAGCGGGCTTTGGAGATCCTGCTTCGGCTGAAGCGCCACTACCCCAACTCCACCTGTGCCCTCCACTACCAGACGCCGCTGCAGCTCTTGGTGGCAACCATCCTCTCGGCTCAGTGTACGGATGAGCGGGTGAATCAGGTAACGCCGGAGCTGTTTCGTCGCTTCCCGGATGCCCAGGCCCTGGCGACAGCGCCGCGAGAGGAGATCGAGGCTCTCATCCATTCCACCGGCTTCTATCGCAACAAGGCCAAACACATTCAGGAAGCCTGCCGCAGGATCCTAAGCCATTTCGGTGGCCAAGTGCCCCGCACCATGCCGGAGCTGCTCACCCTACCCGGCGTAGCCCGCAAGACGGCCAATGTGGTGTTGGCTCATGCTTTTGGCATCCATGCCGGGGTTACCGTCGATACCCATGTCAAGCGCCTCAGCCGCCGCCTCGGCCTCACTGAGCACGAGGATCCCGTGCGCATCGAAAAGGATCTGATGCAGTTGTTGCCGCAGGCGGATTGGGAGAACTGGTCTATCCGTCTGATCGACCACGGGCGGGCCATCTGCACTGCCCGCAGGCCTCTGTGCCAGCAATGTTTTTTGGCGGATCTCTGCCCCAGCGCTCCTCTTCTGGGATCGGCTGCACCGGCCGAGAAAACGGATAAAAAAGCTACAAAAGCCTCGCCGGCCTGAGATGATGGTTTCTAGGCGCCCCGCGTGGCTGAGCCCCCCATTCTTCCGGCGCTTGTTTTGGCCGCCTCTCGCCCTAGAATAAGCTCCATGCAGGATAAACCCATGTCAGTCGCGACCCCCGTTTTGGTCATTGCCGGCCTGACGGGATCCGGGAAAACTTTGGCCATCCAGCAGTTGGAACAACTGGGGTACACCAGCCTAGAAGGGATCCCACCGGCCCAGGTGATCCCCTTGGTTGAGGCGATGCGGACCCATCACGCTGCTTTGGCCATCAGCTTGAATCTCCACGCCCAGGAGTACCGGGATCAAGTTCCCACCCTGGCTGCTTGGGTGCAATCGCAAGGGATCCCTTTCCTATTCTTGGAGGCCCGCTCCCCAGTGTTGCTCAACCGTCTCAGCGCCCACCGCCGTCCCCATCCCTACGGGGAAGCTGCCGGTTTGTTGGAGGCCATTGAGCAAGAGCGGCTGGCTCTGGCCCCGGTGCGGGAACGCTGCACCCACTGGTTGGATACCTCCGACCTCAATGCCCAGCAACTGCGGCAGCAATTGCAAGCTTTGGTGCAAGGGATCCCCCAGCCCCTCAACCTAAGGCTGGTCAGCTTCGGTTTCAAATACGGCGTTCCCCCCGATGCCAACTTGCTGTTCGATGTGCGTTTTTTGCCCAACCCCTTCTTTCAGCCCCATCTGCGTCGCCTCACTGGGCAGGATCCCCTGCTGCAGGAGTTCTTGTTTGCGGATCCCATCACACAATCCACCTACCAGCACATCTTGTCCCTGATCAAAGCGTTTTGGCCCCACTACCGCGCAGAGCGTCGCCCCCACCTGACTTTGGCTATCGGCTGTACCGGCGGTCAGCACCGCTCGGTGGCCCTGGTGGAGCGCCTGGCCCAGGATTTGCAGCCTTGGACTGTCCCTGCCGGCAACCACGTTCTTCCCGACCTGAATGTTCAGGTTCAGCATCGCCATCTGCTCGACTCTCAGCGGGAGCTGGAAGCCCGCTTTGGCCCGGTGCCCGGCGAAGTTGGCGTTGCGCAGCAACAGGTTAGGATCCCTTTGGCCGGCGTTCCTGCACCTTCCCATGCCTAAGCCTGTGCCCAGCAACAAGTCCGCCGCTTGGGGCATTCGTCGCCGCAAGGCTGCTTGGCTGGGAAGTGGCTGGAAATGGCTCTTTCCCGGTTTAGCCGTTAAACGCTGGCTGAGCCTGGCGGTTGGGGGCGTGCTGCTGATGGTGCTGGGCATTGCCATCTGGACGGAGTTGACCCCCATCTTTCGCCTGAAGCGGCTGATCGACATCACCCTGCGCTTGATTACCACTTGGATCCCGAACAACATCAGTGGCCCCCTGGTGACTGGGATCGGGCTGGTGATGGTGGTGCTGGGGTTTCGCAGCGCCATGCGCTCCATCGAGGATGTGCTGATCCCCGAGGGAGATGAAGCGCTGGTGGATAAGCTCTTGTCGCGGCGGCGTCTCAGCCGTGGTCCCCGCATTGTGGTACTGGGGGGCGGCACCGGCCTCTCCAACCTGCTGCGGGGTCTGAAGCGCTACAGCTCCAACATCACGGCCATTGTCACGGTGGCCGATGACGGGGGATCCTCAGGGCGTCTGCGGCGGGAGATCGGCGTTTTGCCCCCCGGCGATATCCGCAACTGTCTGACTGCTCTGGCCAACGAGGAAAAGCTGCTCACCGAGCTGTTTCAATATCGCTTCCAGTCGGGGGAAGGGTTGAGCGGCCACAGCTTCGGCAATTTGTTCATCACTGCCCTCACCGCGGTAACCGGCGGCGACTTGATTCGGGCCATCACTGCCACCTCGCAAGTCTTGGCCATTCAGGGGCGGGTGCTGCCGGCCACCCTGGCGGATGTTACCCTCTGGGCGGAGCTGAGCGATGGCCGCCGCGTGGTGGGAGAGTCCAACATTGCCAAAGCCGGAGGACGCATTTGCCGAATCGGCTGCGACCCTCCCAGCCCTCCGGCCTTGCCAGAGGTCATCGAGGCTATTGAGGCGGCAGAGTTTGTGGTGCTGGGGCCGGGTAGCCTCTACACCAGCATCATCCCTAACCTGTTGGTACCGGAAATTGTGGAAGCTCTGGCCAAAAATATGGCCCCCCACATCTACGTCTGCAACATCATGACCGAGCCGGGGGAAACCGACGGCTATACCGTTGGGGATCACGTCATGGCTTTGGATCGGGTGGCAGGAGTGCGCCTATTTGACGGCGTGCTGGTGCAGCGGGAGCCACCCTCCCCGCGCGCTTTGGAGCATTACCGCCGCAGCGGTTCTGAGTTTGTGGTGCTGGATCCCGACAAACTGGCTTACCTGGGCTGCCGTGCCGTTTTGGCTAACGTCATGCAAGAGGATCCAGAGACCGGCTTGGTGCGCCACAACCCCGAACGCTTGGCTGCAATGCTGATGCGCTGGTTCGACAGACATCGCCCCCTCTAGCTTTGCCCAGGATGTCCTCTGCTGTTATTGCAGGCGGGAATAAGGGCGGGGATAGGGCTTGCGCATCTGTCGAGCCAGGTACACCTGAAAGGTTTGCGCCACCGCCCCTGCCCGCACCAGGGGAACCTCGGCCACAGGCTCGATTTGGGCAAAGTAGTCGCCATAGGTGGCTGGGATCCCTGCCCTCGGCTGGAACAGCTTGGAAGTGATGAGCAGCCCATCCTGCCCCAGCCAATCCTGCGGCTGCGACCAAAAGGCAAAGCCCCGCAAATCCGCATCCAGGCAGGTCAGAGGCTTGTCCGTCAGCGGAGCCAGGGCCATGGCGATCTGACCGCCCAAAAAATAGGCATTGGTAAAAACGAACTCTGCCTCCTCAAGGGCTTGAGCCAGGTGGGGATCCGTCCGAAAGCGCTGCCGCAACTGCTCAATTTCAATGAGCTGAGTAGAGGGATCCTGCTCCACGGGCCACAGGCCCATCCCTCCCGGCTCTTGCAGCAGGCCGTAGCGCACATGGGCCAGCCCCACCCCCACCACCAAACTCACCATCACTGCCGTCCCCACTAAGGTTCGCTTCGCTCCCGGCCACCGTTCCCAGAAGGATCCCAGCAGCAGCGTCAGCACCCAAAACCCCGGCATGGGCCAGGTGGGCAAGATGGGCCGGTAGCCTCCCATCAAGGTAAAGGCCAACACCAGCGGTAATCCACAGGCCAGGATCAAAAGGTGCTTGAGCTCTTCATCCGTCAGCCGCATCCCGCGGAGAATCTGCAGGGCCACCCGACCCGTCCCTGCCAAACTCGCCCACCCCAAAGGGATCCCCAAGCTGGGGAACAGGTAAAAGATTTCAGAAAGGATCGTCAGCCCCAGCGCTGGCAGTTGATACCCTGTCTCCGGCACCGCCCGCCCCGCCTGAAAGCGAAAGGAGACCCAATCCTGCTGGGCGTTCCAGATCAGCACCGGGCTGAAGGCCAGCACAAAACCCAGCACCGCCAGCACCGTCCAGCCCGACCTCAAGGCACAGCGATGAACTGGGCTGAGCAGACAAAAGAGTACCAGGCCGAACCCCAAAGCCAAGCCGTGGTACTTCCCCAAGCAGGCCAGCCCCACCAAGAGACCTATGAGCGCTAGCCTAGGCCCTGGCCGATAGCGAGCCGCCCCATAGACTCCCAATTTCCCCTGCCCCAAAGGAGCCGGGAAAAACTCCTGGCTGGCCACCCATAGGGTTGCTGCCGTAAAAAAGACCAGCGGACTATCCGGCAGGGTCAGCACCCCAAACCCAATCCAAAGGATCGGCGCGATGCTGATGGCCGCCAAGCTGATCAGTCCTGCCCGATCAGAGAAAAGGCGCGCTCCGGTGTAGTAGAGGAATAGGGAAGAGCCACAATACAGCAGCAGGGATCCCAGTCGAATAGAAAAAGCCGACACCTGGCCGGTCAAGGCAGGCCCCAAGCCCGTTGTCCAGGCCACCAGCGGCGGATGGTCAAAATAGCTCCAATCCAGATGGCGGGTGTAGAGGTAGTAGTAGGCTTCGTCAAAGCCCGGCGGCAAAAGGGCAGCCACCAGGCCCCGCATGAACAAGCCCAACCCCAGGATTAGCCAAACCGCTCTAGGCAATGGAGGGGATCCCTTTTGGCAAATCGACAGATCTAACTTACCTTTAACACCCTCCGGGTCTACGTCCCTTTAGCAATCTGAGCAATCCGATTTTTTTTGTCTCCAGCAAAATGACCGGACACCCCAAAAATTGACCCAGCTTCTCGGCCTCTGCCCGCGCCTCTGATTCACCGCCACTGGAGATGGATAGCAAAGGCTTCTGTGATTGCAATGTCACCTCTACCGAAAAGCTAGTATCGCCATCAGAATCTGTCCTGGCCTGAACCGTGACCTGCTGCACATCTCGGAAGGAATAAGTTTTCTGCCCTCGCGATCCAAAAGGAGTGAGGTACTCCTCCTGGATTTGGTACAGGGAGCTGTCCAAAGTCACGCGGCGGCGCCACAAAGCCGATATCAGCATAGAAACCCCTATCAAAAGAAATGGCAATGAGAAGAGGGAATAGATGAGGGAAAGCAAGATCACAATCACTAAATCTCCTAAGTCGAACTTATCGCTATCTACCAAGAGCTGACTCTCTGTGCCGTTCACAAAAGACTGAACGCGCCATGCCAGTTCCTGAGCCTCACTCTCACTGGAAGCCGACCAGGCTTTCCTTTCTCCTGCAGGAGTTTTCAGCGTGACATAGTAGTAGGTTGTTCTGTCTCCATCTTCATCTGTCTCGATTTCGGTTTTGGTTCCAGCCTCTCTCACGTCCTTGTAGAGTTTAGTCGTACTTGGCAAAGGCAGCAACGGCTGGAAAAACACTTCGCAGTTAACCGCAGACTGGGCAACTCGAAAGCAGGTGAAGTGGCGATCGCCTTGGTGCAACCAAAGTAAAGTCGAGGCAGATAGAGGAATGAAGGCAACAGATAGAGGAATGAAGGCAAAAAGTAGCCTAAAAGATAAATCCTTGAGAGGCTCTTGGTACACGCGCTTGTTGTGGCTCTCCTCCACGCATTTCATAGACTTAACTCCAAGAAAGCCGGATTTGTTTAGATTATGGCTTGCTAGTCTGCCGGTCGTCTGTTTCCGAGAATACGAAGCGTTTAAAAATTATGAAAAGCAGTAAGTCCTCCGGTTTTCGCTGTGCTGTATTCAACTTCCCCTCTCTCCAACCAGGAGCGGAAATTGAGTGGCTGACTGCACGAGGCGCCGGGAAGAGGTTTTAAATCAAGCAAGTTAAAGGTTTGAGCTGTTGAATGTACGCAAGTGAGTTGGGTTTTTCATGTCCTCCCAGTTTCTTTTGAATGTGATTTAAAACTGCGGATCCAAGCGCGAAAAGTCTGAGGATTTGCCCGCACCTAATTCATGTTCTGAGGCATTAATTAAGTTATCTCCAACACTTAAATTATCTCCAACACCTCTAAAATGTCCTGGCTGCTTTTCGGGATCCCAAGGTCTTTCCCAGAAGCTGTGGGGTGGCATAACAGAGGGATGAGCGCCAAACTAGCGGTGGTGCTCATGTGAGGATTGCAATGGAAGGCAGACCTAGGGCTAGGGTAGGGCGGCCTGTGCCGAAAACCCTGGAGACAAGGCAAAATGGCCGGCAACTTGCTCAACGGCGCCGACGCAGAGGTTCTTGGATCCCTTCACCGCGAAGCTCCAGGCAGTGGGGAACAACGCTGGGATGGCTCTTGGGGGAGCGGATCCCGACGGCCCGCCAGCTTGACTTTCGCGCCGGCATGACCGGACTGGCTTTGATCATCGCCCTATTTGTAACAGGAGCACGTCTGGTTTATTTGCAACATCAACAGGCACCCCTATTGCAGCAGCGAGCCGAAGCCCAGCAGCGAGCCCAGCTAAGACCTTTCATTCCTCGTCGCTCAATTGTGGATCGTCATTCTATTGCCAAGCAGCAGGCAGAATTGCTGGCCGTAGATCGCCCCGTCTATACTCTCTGGGCCCATCCCCGCCTCTTTGGCAAACGCACTCCAGAGGAAATTGCCACCGCTCTTGCTCCCCTGTTGCGGCGTCCAGTAGAGCAACTGGCGCAGCGGCTATCGGCCAATCAGGCAGTGCGGGTGGAGCGCTGGGTATCCCAGGAGGTGGCGGATCAAATTCAGGCTCTGCATCTGGATGGCCTGGAGCTGGTGAGCGAGCGGCAACGCGTTTACCCCCAAAAAGAGATGGCCGCCGAGGTGGTGGGCTATGTGGATCTGGATCATCAGGGCCAAGCGGGAGTGGAATATTCCCGGCAAGAGCTGCTGGAGCGTACCGTTCAACCTGTTACTATTCCTCGCGATGGCTACGGACGACTGTTGGCTGCCGAGGTGCCGGAAGGGCTGCTGCAATCCCGCGAGACGGTGCTGCAACTTACCCTAGATATGCGCCTGCAAAGAGCTGCCCGCGCTGCCCTGAAAGTGCAACTGGAGCGGTTTCGAGCCCTGCGGGGCACGGTGATTGTCCTCCAGCCCCAGACAGGGGAAATCCTGGCGCTGGTGAGCGAGCCCACCTATGACCCCAACCGCTACTTTGAGTATGACCCCGGTCTTTTTCGCAACTGGGCCGTAACGGATTTGTATGAGCCGGGATCCACCTTCAAGCCCATCAACATTGCCATTGGGTTGGATGCTGGAGCCTTTACAGCAGATGAACGGGTCTATGACGAGGGTCGGATTCTCATCGGTCAGTGGCCCATTCAAAATTACGACTACCACCAACGAGGGGCCCATGGCTGGATGAGCGTCACGGATATCCTGCGGCAATCCAGCAATGTGGGCATGGTACATCTAATGCGCAAGCTGGATCCCCGCCAGTACTACAATGCCTTGGTGCGGCTGGGGTTCAACGAGCGCAGTGGCGTGGATTTGCCCTTTGAGCCGGCCAGCCGTTTGAAACCGCTGCGACAGTTTGTTACGGTGCCGGTGGAGCGGGCCACTGTCGCTTTCGGCCAGGGGCTGGCCCTCACTCCTCTACAGTTGGCTGCCATGCACTGCATCATTGCCAATGGCGGACTGAAAGTACAGCCCCATGTGGTGCGAGGCTTGGTGGAAAAGGATACGGATACTCTGGTTTGGGGATCCCCGCAGCCGCAGCCGGTGCGGGTACTATCCGAGCAAGCCACGCTGGCAGTGCGTATCCAAATGCGGGATGTGGTGGACTTTGGCACGGGGCAATCGGCCAAGATCGAGGGGTATGAGATCGCTGGCAAAACCGGCACTGCCCAGAAAGCCGGGCCACGGGGGGGCTATTTGCCCGGCAAGCGCATCACCAGTTTTGTGGGCTACTTCCCGGCCATTCGCCCCAATTACGTGATCTTGGCGGTGATCGACGAGCCCCAGGGGGAAGATGCCTTCGGCTCGACGACGGCTGCTCCCGTTGTTCGCTCGGTGATCCAGGAGATCATCGCCCTAGAGGGGATCCGCCCCAACTCTACTTAGCGCAGCTACAGGAACAAGGGGCGAAGGCGGATGCCAAAGAGGGCCCAGACCGTAAGGAAATGAGCGAAATGCCCGTACTTTCCTATTGGCTCTTCCTGGAAAAAGCCCTACTCAAGACTGGCCACCCACAGAGTCCGACTTAACCTCTGCACTCCTCCAGCTCAGCTTGGAGTTGAGGTAGAAGTTCCAGAATACAACAATACCGATGGCAATTAAGTTGGCCAACAAATAATGAATGCCCAAGCGCTCGCTCAGCAAGGTCACCAGTGAAGTGTTGAGAACCAAGCCAATTAAGCAGATAACGTTAAACTTCGCCAACCGCTTCAGGCGATTCCAGGGCCCCGGCTGCAAGCGGGTCACATGGCGAAAAGTCCACAGGTCGTTCCAGAGGAAGTTATTGAGAATGGCCACCTCCGAAGCAACCAGCTTACTGGTTATGAGATCCCATCCTAAGCTGGTGGGATCGTGCAAAACATAGAGCAAAGCCATGTCCACCAAGGTGCCGGATAGGCCAACCGTGCTGAAGCGCAAAAAGGATCCCACCTGCCCTAGCGAAAAGCGCAGCACCATCAGGTGGTGGAGATATTGGAGACAAGTTTGCAGTTGGATTTTGCTCTCCCCGTTTTGGCGCTCCTGAAAGATGTAGCCGACCTCGGCAATGGTTCTCACCCGGCCCCGCGCCAGCACCTCGATCAGCAGCTTGTAACCCTTGGGGTTGAGCGGGATCCCGGCAATGGCTTGGCGTCTGACCAGAAACAGTCCGCTCAACGGATCGGAAACACGGCTGAAAACTCCCGGCAGCAGAACCAGCCCAATCCATTGGGCCCCGCGGGAGACAATGCGCCGGCCCAGGCTCCAGTGGCTCACCCCTCCCGATGGTGCATAGCGGCTGCCCACCACCAAATCTGCCCCTTTCTGGATGAGCGGCCACAATTTGAGGACAATCTCCGGCGGATGCTGCAAATCCCCATCCATAACCCCCAACACCTCGCCGCGGGCAGCTTGCCATCCCCGCAGCACGGCAGTGGCCAGGCCTCGTTCGTGGTGGCGACAAATGACTTGCAGTTGAGGGAATTCTTTTTGCAATCCTTGGGCCACTTTGGCAGTGTAATCGGGGCTATTGTCATCCACCACAATCAACTCATAGCTTCCAGGCAGAATCGTGTCTAGGTGGGCACACAACTGCCGGATCAGGCTGCAGATACTGGAGGCTTCGTTGTAGGTGGGAATGACCAGCGACAGTTGGACAGGGCTGGACTGAGACAGAGGTGGAATCTGAAAAGGAGCTGCAGAAGCTTTGGGATCGGCAGAGGAAGTAGGAGCTCCATGAAGCATTCAGCAGGCCATCCAAAAACAATAAAACAAAAATCCTCCGCCTAGGGCTGCAAATCCTAGGACTGCCTTGGTTCATACTGGGTCCACAGAACGATCCCCTATCGTACTGATCGATGAGCCGCAGGGCTAGACCTTTCTCTACCTACCCAGCTTCTTCGGGAAGAGGTTACTTGGCTAAGGGGATCCCGTGGAGTGGCTCATCAACACCGGGATCTGGGCCTGAGCAGAGGCAGTCTCAGGCAGCGAGGGGGCAGGGGTGAAACTGGGGTAGGGGATGCGCTCGTGGTTGGATTCCCGCCAGACCTCCACGAAAGCGTCTGCCACCACCTCCAAATCCTCCAGCGTCAGCCCACTGTCAACCAACTGGCCATCTTGCCAACGGGCCTGGGCAATTTTGCGGACAACAGCCTTTGCCCGCTCGACCACATCGGGGCCGAAGCCATCGCTCAAGGTCATACTGCGCAGGGCGGCTTCACAGGCATCGGCCATCATCACCACCCCCGTCTCCTTGCTCTGGGGGATCGGGCCATCGTAGCGGAACGGCTCTTCGGGTACGGGCTGACCCCCGGCTTTCATCTGGGCTTGATGGTAGAAATAGGCAATCAGGATCGTCCCCTGGTGCTCAGGGATAAACGCCTGGACGGCGGTAGGCAGATTATATTGCTTGGCCAGGCGCAAGCCATCGCTGACGTGGGCCTTGATAATCTGAGCACTGCGATAGGGATCGTCCAGTTGGGTGTGGGGGTTGAGGCTGCCCATCTGGTTCTCGATGAAGTAGCGGGCCTGCAGCATCTTGCCGATGTCGTGGTAAAGAGTGCCGGTGCGCACCAGCTCCACGTTGAGGTTCAGCTTCTGGGCAGCCCGTTCTGCCAAAGTGGCCACAAGCAGAGTGTGCTGGAAGGTGCCGGGGGCCTCTGCAGCCAGCCGCCGCAGCAGCGTGCGATTGGGATTGCTCAACTCGATCAGACGAATGGGGGTGGCCAAGTCAAACAGGCGCTCCAGGTAGGGGCTGGCTCCCAGGGCAACAATGCTCCATCCCAAGCTGGTTCCCCCTGCCAAAGCCATGGCCAACAGGTCGATGCCACCGGTGGTGGCCAAGCTAACCGCCCCGTAGGCCAGCATCTGCACCGCTGCCGCTCCTCCTCCCAACAAGGCCAGCTCTTCGCGGGAACGGGAACGCCCGGCCAGGGCAGAGGCCACCACGCTGCCGGAGAGCAAGGGTACAAGGGTGAGCAGGTTGACAGGGGAGACCAAGGGCAAAAACAACGCCTGGCCCACCACCACCACCAGGCCCAGCCCTGCCCCGTAAAAACTGCCCAGCAACAGCCCCACCGCCGGCAGGGAGCTGAACTCCAGCTTGAACAAGGCCGCCAAAAGGGGAGCGGTCAGGGAAACTATGAGGATCAACACTCGATCCCGGCGGCGCAATCCCGGCCTCAAGCGTTGTTGCAGAGGCACAAAGACAGCCAGGCCCATGCCCATCACTCCGGCCACTCCCACCAAGCCCCAGATGTTGATCCCGCGCTGGGTGAGCCCAAAGTGATCCAAGATGAGAAAAATTTCGGGAGTGATGACCTGATCTGCTCGCACGATCACCTGGTTCTCGGCAACCGAGATCAGAACCGGCTCGACTTTTTCCAGCTCGGCGCGGATGCGCTGCTCGGTGCGCTGGGGATCCACCTCCACGTTGGGAATGAGCACCTGCTGCAGCCACTGATAGACCAGGGCCTGCAGCTCCTGTCGTTGGGCAGCATTGCCCGGAAACATCAAATCGTCCAGTTGGGCTTGGATCCCTTCAGCGCGAACTTCGCGGGGCAGGCCATCCACAATCCCTATCTTCTGTAGGCGCTCCAAGACCCGCCGGCTCAAGGTTTGCAAATGCTGCCAATCCGCATCTGCCAAGTTGAGAACTGTGGCCGGGACAGGGGGGGTGAGTTGCTCCAGAGCCGGCACAGCTGCCCGATAGCGCTGCTGCGCCGCTTCCACCTGGGCGATCAACTGGGTATAGGGATCCGTCGCCGCCATCTGGGTGGCCGATCCGTCCAACCAGACCCGCTGCCAAACCTCGACAAGCTCTTGCTTGGCCCGCTGCTCCGGAGGAAGCTGCTCCGGTCGCCCCGAAGAAGGCTCTTCCAAAGGAGATGGGGTGGCTGCACGGGCGCGGATGGCCTCTTGTCGGGCGCGAGCCTGAAGGAGTTCCCACTCCTCTGGGGAAAGCTGGCGCAGATAGATCTGCGTTGGCAGAGACAGCAACTGGACAGAAACATAGGGCAGAGAACCTGCCTCTTGGCGGATGGCCTCCACCTCAGCCAGGAGAGCCTCCAGATTTTGCCGCATGCTGTCGTTGGCGGTGCTGTTGATTTTAAGGGCCTGCGCCACCCGCCGCCGCGCCTCAGCTTGTCGGGCCTGGGTAGCCTCCACATCTTCGATCTCCGCCGCAGCAGGGGCGAGAAACGTCTGCGGGGAGCGGCTGCCGACGGTCAGTTGTGGTTCGTTGTAGTAGCGGATCCCGTGGACAGCAGTGAGGGAGAGAAGCGCTATGGCATAGCCGGCAACCCGTTCCGAAAGGGAGAGCCTGCTCTTTCGAGGGGGGGCTGCCTGGCATCCCCGAGTCCAGTGTTCCGCGTTCGCGTCGGTGGCGCGAAGGGCTTTGGGCGTGAGCGGGTTTTTCATGGATTGGCCTGGCAGCGTCTTTCTCTTTTCTATCCCCTTTTGGCCGGGTAGCCCAGGAAGAGGATCTCAATCGCCGATGGTAATCTGCCCCACCATACCTGCTTCTGCATGGCCGGGAATGGTGCAAACCAAAGCGTAGACTCCAGATTTCAGAGGAATAAATTGCCACTCCACCGAAGCGCCTGGCTTCAGCTCCAGTTCTCGGATCTGGCCCTTAATTTCCACGCCGGCCACGTCCAGCTTGCGGGTCCAGACGGCATCGGCAAAATCCTTGGCGCTGAAATAGTGCTTCAGTTGGCTGGGGTTGCTCAGGCGGAGACGGTAGAGGCTGCCGTTGCGAAAAGACAGTTCCTTGGGCACAAACACCAACTGATTGTCGGCAGTACCCAACTCAATAACCTTCTCCTGCGGCGTTTGTCTGGAGAGATCCCGCGCCCATACCGGATGCGGGATCCCAATCATGAGGGCCGATAGCCAGATTCCCAGCACCAGGAAATGACAGAACCTGTTTAACATTGCAACAACGAGGAGAGAGGAAAGAGCAAAGAGAAAAGAGCAACGAGGAGAGAGAAAAGAGCAAAGAGAAGAGATTCCTCCTTCTCACTTCTCACTCCTCCCTTCTCACTCCTCTGCGAGTAGCCTGGAAACTCAAGATAGCATCTCTAGGCGGAGAGGTTTTGATTCCCTTCTGCCCTGTCTAGCCATCCACATCCTCGTAGAGCCGCACGGCTGGGGCTTCCTCTCCGTCTTTCCTTATTTCAAGGGCTACCGCAGCGGCGTAGCCACCGGCAACCCGAAGGGGTAGGGTTACCCAGCGGGAGTCCTCGCCCAAAGCTGCAGAGCCGGCCAGACCCCTGCCTGTTCCCTTCAGGAGCGCCTCCTTTTGTGTCCACATTTGAAAGAAAAGGGCATCCCGCTCTGGAGCTGGACAGCTGGCCAAACGGCCCTGCTCAGCAGCCGAAAAATAGCGTTGGGCGATGCGCTGCCAGCGGAGCACAGGTCGAACCCATTCCAGATCCACTCCAATGCGGTATTGCCATCTCAGGCCGATCAGGACGCGCTCGTGGGAGTGGCTGAGGTTAAACTGCAGCGGCAGGGGTGGATCCCGCCAGTAGGGTTTGCCGGTAGAACTGTGGTCGAGGGGGATCCCCTGGGGCGGAATGCCGCTGTAGCGGCTGAGCAAGCTCCGCAACCCAAGACGACCGGCCAGAAAGCGGCGCCGATCTGCCGGCAGTTGTAAACGCTCTGCCCGCCGACATTCTTCAGGGGAAAGAAGGCCGAGCTGGGGGAGCAACTTCTCCAACGGGGGGACTGTCTGCAGCCAAAGATGCACCTCTGACTTTCCCGACAACGGCTGCAGGGATCCCCCTGTGGCGACTGCTACCTCGCTGAAGTTGGATCCAGACAACTCTGAAAACTGAGGATAGGATAACATGGCCTTGAATTGGTGGGGTTGGCAACACCACCCAGACAGTACACCCTTTCCTGTACGCGCTCGCGAGACCTGGTCTGACCTGATGCCCTCCTTCCACTATCCCCCCCGTCCTGACCGTGTCCGCGCAGCTCGTCAGCAGGCCATTCGTCAGGGGATCCTCTGGCTGTTGTTGGGGTTCACGGCTGTGTTGGCGGGTTCTGCCGGTGCCCTCCTGGCCGTGATGTTGCCCCGTCAGGTGATCCCAACTTCCCTCACTCCTGCAGAACAAGAAGCCTTCCGTCCTGATGCCTTACGGGCTGCGGCTCTGGATCGCTCGTTGCATATCCTCATTCTCGGCACAGACAACCCGGATCCCACCCTGCCCTTGCCCACAGAGCGAGATCGCTTCCACACCCGCAGCGACACCATTCTCTTGGCCCGCTTTGATCCCCAGGCGCGGCGGATTACCGTTTTGTCCATCCCCCGCGACACTCGTGTGCGCTTGCCCGGCTTTGGCGTGACCAAGATCAATGCTGCCAACTTGGCAGGGGGCCCGGCGCTGGCGGCCCAGGTGGTCAGCCACTTGATGGGTGGGATCCCGATTGACCGCTACATTCGCCTCAATACCGATGCTCTGGAAGAGCTGATCGATGCGGTGGGCGGCGTGGAAATCTACGTGCCGGAACCGATGCAGTACGCAGATCACACCCAGCAGTTGTTCATCCACCTGGAGCCCGGCTGGCAACGCCTCAATGGAGAACAAGCCCACCACTTTGCCCGCTTTCGCCGCGATCACCTGGGATTGGGGGATATCGGTCGGGTGCAACGGCAACAGGAATTGCTGCGGGCCCTGAGCCGGGAACTGCTCTCTCCTGCCGTCTGGCCGCGGATCCCAAAGATTTTGCAGGTTATCCGCACCAACCTCGATACCAACCTCACCTGGGAAGAGGTTCTGAGCTTGGCCAAGTTTGTCCTCACCTCTGGGGGCGATCGCATCGACCTGGTGCTGTTGCCGGGCCGCTTCAGCCAGCCGGGAGAATTTTCCACCAGCTACTGGCTGCCGGATCCAGCCGGGATCCGACGGGTGGCCGTCTCCCACTTTGGCCTGGAGGCAGAGGTAGCCCGCATTCCTCCACACCGCCTGCGCATAGCCGTGCAAAACGCAACCGGAGAGCCCGGGATGGCCCGCCGTATGGTGCAAGAATTGGTGAGGCAAGGATACGTCCATGCTTTTGCTGTGGAAGACAGCACTCAGGTGCTGCAGCAAACGGAGATCCTCGCCCAGAGCGGGGATCGGGAGGGGGCTAAACAGATCCGCGCCGCCATTGGCCTGGGAGAAGTGCGGGTAGAATCTACTGGCGTTCTCAACTCCGATGTCACCATTCGAGTCGGCCAAGATTGGGCTCAACAGTTGGCTTTGGATGAAGCACTCCGCGCCGCTGACGCCAACGGCCAAACCCAAGCTCCGCCCGGAGCAGCTCAGCTCTAGAGAGCCGGTTCGGTTGCGAGTGCGGATTTCCGAAAAAGAGCCTGCTTGTCGGGGACTTCTCAACCTCTGTAGATTGGCACTGAGCTTGTTTGAGTGCTGAGCCACCTATGACCGTGCTGGAACAGGGATCCATCACCATCCACACCGAGAACATCTTTCCCATCATCAAGCAGTCTCTCTACTCGGATCGAGAGATCTTCTTGCGGGAGCTGATCTCCAATGCTGCTGATGCCATCACCAAGCTGAAGATGGCCAGCCTTGCCGGCGAAGTGGCAGATCTCCCAGAGCCGGAGATTACGATTGCCCTCAACAAGGAGGCCAAGACCTTAGCGGTGGCCGATAACGGCATCGGCATGACTGCCGAGGAAGTGAAAAAATACATCAACCAGGTGGCTTTTTCCAGCGCTGAAGAGTTCATTCAAAAGTACAAGGGCAAAGACGCAGAGCAAGCAATCATTGGCCACTTTGGTCTAGGATTCTACTCCTCTTTTATGGTGTCGCAGCGGGTGGAGATCGACACCCTCTCCTATCGGCCCGGCAGCACGCCGGTGAAGTGGGCTTGTGACGGCACCACTACTTTTACCCTCTCCGATTCTGAGCGCTCCAGCATCGGCACCACCGTTACCCTTTACATCACCCCCGAAAACGAAGAATACCTGGAGCCAAGCCGCATTCGGGAATTGGTTCGTAAATACTGCGATTTCATCCCCGTTCCCATCAAGTTAAACGGGGAAGTGATCAACAAGCAAAAGCCCCTGTGGAGAACCTCACCTTCCGAACTCAAAGATGAGGATTACCTAGAGTTTTATCGCTACCTCTATCCCTTTCAAGAGGATCCCCATTTCTGGGTGCACATCAACACCGACTATCCCTTCATCGTGCAAGGGATCCTCTATTTTCCCAAGTTGCGCCCAGATATTGATCCCACCAAGGGTCAAGTCAAGCTGTTCTGCAACCAAGTCTTTGTCCAAGATAACTGTGAGGAAGTTATCCCCAAGTTCCTCCTACCTCTGCGGGGGGCCATCGACAGTCCGGATATTCCCCTCAACGTCTCTCGCAGCTTCTTGCAAAATGACCGCACCGTAAGGCGCATTGGGGATCACGTTGCCAAAAAGGTGGCGGATCGTCTCAATGAACTGTACAGGGAAGATTACGAAAAATACGTCAAGGTCTGGCCCGACATCAGCCTCTTTATGAAGTTTGGGGCGATGAACAACGACAAGTTCTTTGCCCAGATTAAGGATATTCTCATTTTCCGAGTGGCCGGATCCCCTGCTGACAAACCCGAATATGTGACCCTGAAAGCGTACCTGGAGCGCACCCGCGACAAGCAAAACAAGCGAGTTTACTACGCCACCGATGAGGCGGCCCAGAGCGCCTACATCGATCTCCACCGCTCCCAGGGGCTGGAAGTGATCATGTTGGATAGCTGGATCGACAGCCACTTCAGCAGCTTTTTGGAGCGGGAATACAAAGAAGAAGGGATCCAATTTAAGCGGGTGGACTCTGAGCTGGATGAAACGCTGGTGGATAAAGACAAAGCCGCCGAAATTGTTGACCCGGTAACGCAAAAAACCCGCAGCCAAAAGTTGATCGATCTCTTCCGACAAGCCCTGGGCAAAGACAAGTTGCAGATCCAAGCAGAAGCCCTTAAATCGGAGTCGGTTCCGGCCATGATCTTGCTACCGGAGACGCTGCGGCGCCTACAGGAGCTCAACGCCGTCATCCAGCAGAAGCCGCTGGAGTTTCTGGAAGAGCACACCCTGGTTCTGAACACGGCCCATCCCCTCATCCAAAACCTGCAGTCTCTTGCCGATCGGGGGCGGGATCCCGACTTGGTTCACCTCATCTGCAATCACATCTACGATCTGGCTTTGATTACCCAGAAAAGCTTTGACCCGGCAGCCGCGCGGGCCTTTGTGCAGCGCTCCAACGAAGTGCTGACTCGGCTCACCCGCCCTCAATAGGCAGCGCTGTCCAGGGTAGACTGCAGGGCTTCCGCTCCACCGGGCAGAGACGGACGGGATCCGGCCCCGTTGCCGCTGTGGCCGTAGCTGCCTTGGAGCACGGGGGCAACTTGGCGCATCAGCGTCGCCATCTCCAGGGCACTCATGGCGTATTCCCAACCTTTGTTGCTCTTGACCCCGGCCCGCTCCAGAGCCTGCTGCAGGGTATCGGCGGTGAGGATCCCGAAAATGACCGGCACGCCGGTACGAAATCCTGCCGCCGCAATGCCCTTGGAGACCTCCGCTGCCACATAGTCGAAGTGGGGAGTTTGCCCGCGAATCACTGCCCCCAGACAGATGATGGCATCATAACGGCGAGATTGGGCCAGTTGGTGAGCCAGCAAAGGCACCTCAAAACTGCCGGGCACCCAGTAGTAGTCCACTTGCTTGCTCTCCGGGCCGACATCCACACCATGCCGCTTCAGCGCGTCCTGGCACCCTTCTAACAATTTGCCGGTGATCAGGTCGTTAAACCGACCGATGACGATGGCTAGACGCAGATCCTCCGTCTGAACAAAATTGCCCTCGTAAACTGCCATCTACGCTGCTCCAGATCTACCCAAGAGAAGAACAAGCGGAAAACCATGCTCTCCCATCCTAATTCACTGAGGGAGCCACGGCGCAGACGCCCCGGCCTTCATGCCCAGAGGTACTGCTCGAAACGATGGCTTGCTGGCCCTCTTGGCATTCAACTTCCACCCCGCCTTGGCAACCATCTGGGCTGACTCAAAAGCGGGAAGGAACATCAACGGGTAATTGTTGGCCAGGGGAGAATTTTCCCATTGCTGCGCAACCCTGGGCGAATACAAATGGCGGTGTTTGTCTTCCTGGCCGCTTCTTTTGATAAAGATCTATTTTTGTGCGGAAAGACACATCTCTACCTGAGGCCAAGACCTAGCTTGGGTACATGACACAGCCGCTTTCTGAAATTGCCCGCGCCCAAGGGATCAACTACTTTCTGCTCTCTTTTACCGACCTGTTTGGGATCCAACGGGCCAAGCTGGTGCCTGCCTCAGCTATCGACTTCATGGCAGAGGGTCAGGCTGGATTTGCCGGGTTTGCTGCCTGGTTGGACTTGACGCCTGCAGACCCCGATGTGTTTGCCCAGCCGGAGCGCGAGCGCTTGTTTCAACTGCCCTGGCAGCCGGAAGTGGCCTGGATGCCTGCCGATCTAGTCCAGGTCAACGGGGATCCCTTGCCACAAACCCCCCGCTGGGTATTGAAGAAGGTGTTGTCCCAAGCAGAAGCCATGGGCTTTCAAGTCAAGACGGGGATCGAATGCGAGTTCATGCTTCTGTCGCCCGAAGAGTGGGCCATTTCCGATGAGCGGGATCGGCAGGCCAAGCCCTGCTATGACCAGCAAAGTTTGATGCGGCGTTTCTCGGTGATCCGAGACATCTGCGATGGCATGCAGAAGCTGGGCTGGGATCCCTATCAAAACGATCACGAAGATGCCAACGGCCAGTTTGAGATGAACTGGCGGTTTGACGATGCCCTAGTTACGGCTGATCGCCACGCCTTTTTCAAATACATGGTGAAAAGCATTGCCGAAAAGCATGGCTACCGGGCCACCTTTATGCCCAAACCCTTTGCCCATCTGACGGGCAACGGCTGCCACACCCATATTTCTCTTTGGCAGGGGGAGCAAAACCTGTTTGCCGATCCTCAAGGGGAATTGGGGCTTTCTCAACTGGCCTATCACTTCATTGGCGGGGTGCTGCACCATGCGCCTGCTTTGTGTGCCCTCACCAACCCAACGGTCAATTCTTATCGTCGCCTCAATGCCCCTGTCACCCTCTCTGGGGCCACCTGGTCTCCCAACACGATCAGCTACAGCGGCAATAATCGCACCCACGCCATTCGGATCCCGGATGCCGGGCGGTTTGAACTGCGTTTGGCCGATGCTGCTGCCAATCCCTACCTTTTGGCTGCCGGTCTCATTGCCGCCGGCCTGGACGGGATCCAACACCAACGGGATCCTGGCCCCCGCTGCGACAACAACACCTACACGGATCCCCTCCCCAATGCCCCAACGTTGCCCGGCTCTTTGGTCGAAGCCCTCAACCACTTAGACCAAAGTACCCTGTTCCGTAGCAGGCTGGGGGATCCCTTTGTGAATGCCTACCTCAAGCTCAAACGCCAACAGTGGCAGGAATACAACCGTCAGATCACGCCCTGGGAGCGGGAAACAACCTTGGATTGCTAGCCCGGTAGTTGTTGTTATCTCATTACACCTTGAGAGAGGGCTTCCAACTGGCCTGGAGTGACCCTAAACCTGGGCCAACTGGTGTTGAGCTGCCTGCCGCATCACCTCTACTGGCACAGGCTTGCCTCCCAGCCAAAGCGATAGAGCCTTGGCCCCCTGGTGAACCAGCATCTCTAGTCCACTGATGGGGGTATGTCCCAACTCGGCGGCCATCCGCAGCAGAGGAGTGGGATCCGGCACATAGATCAGGTCGTACACGATGGCACCTGGAGACAGCAGGCACAGTTGCTCTCGGCTCAGGGGGGAAAGCCCTTGACCGGCGGGGGATCCCGGCTTGTGCATGCCCACGGGGGTGGTGTTGACCAAAAGCCGCGTCTGAGACAGGTAGCAATTCAACTCCGCCCAGTTCACCGTCTCCACCTGAGGCCAGGTCTGTTGCAAGACCAGCAATGAGTTGGGGGATCGCCCCGCCACCCGCACCGGCCCCAGCCCCAACTCCAAACAGCCTTGGATGGCCGCCCGCGCTGCCCCCCCGGATCCCAGAATGAGAGTAGGGATCCCTTTTTCCAGACCCAGCAAAGGCTGCACAAAGCCATCGATATCGGTATTGGTGCCCGCCCACCCGCCCTCTGGCAAGGGGTAAACCGTATTCACCGCCCCCACCGCTGCTGCCCGCGATTCAATTTGGCTCAGGAGCGGGAGAATGGCCTGTTTGTGGGGGATCGTGACGTTAAATCCCCGCACCCCGATGGCCGCCAGCCCTGCCACCGCCGTCGCCAAGTGTTCTGGAGCCACCGGAAACGGCACATAGCAGTAGTTTTCCCCCATAGCCGCCAAAGCAGCGTTGTGCATGGCCGGGGATAAGCTGTGGGCCACCGGATCCCCAACCAGACCAAGCAATTGGGTGCTTCCCGAAATCCGACCGTCCACCGGCTCAGCCAACTCCTCAAGGGATCCCTTAAGCCACTCAAGATTTAAAGACGATTTAAAAACTACTGAGACTCCGACTCAACCCGCTGCAGAGTCTGCCGGTAGCGATGGCGCCAGTCGGCCAACGATTCTTCCGAAATGTGGTCGATCAAGGTGCTCATCTCCGCCAGGACCTGATAAACGCGGTCAAAGCTTTGTCGGGTTCGCTCTTCCTGTTCCGGTTGACGCGCCTGCACCATGTACAAGCTCATCTTGATGGTTTGCAGGCGGTTTTTGCCCAAATCTTCCAGCATTTCCCGAATCTGTCGGATTGCCTCCTGCCTTACCCATCTTTGTCGCCGTCGCAACAGCCAAAAGAGGATCCCGTGGACGACCCCTACCAAAGTGGCGCTGACCGCCGTTGCCGTTTCTAGCGAAAAAGCGCTGCGGCTGGCCACAAAACCACTTAGCAGAATCACCCCTATTCCTACCGCCGTCAAGATGAGCTCAATGTTGTTTAGGAACCATCTTCCTGCTGGTCTCCAGATCCCAGATCCGGCCACTTGACCCTGAAGAATGCCCATCATAGCCTTTTGCACCTCCCTTCCGTCTCTCCCGTTCGCTCAGCCCATCACTACCTGCTCAGCCGCCCCAAGGCCAGGCGCGGTCTTCTACGGCTCAGTTGACGCTTCAGACAAAGCTGCCGGAGTTTTCGCCGCCGCAAGCGGAAGGGTCTATGGGCCAGGGATCCCGCTGTGGACAGTTCCGGTGCAGAAGCCTGCATTTTTTGGCTGAGCTCTTGATGGTGTTGGCGGAGATCCTCAATCTGCCTGAGGCGAGTCTCCAGCTCTCGGCGCAGTTCGGCGTTTTCTTTTTCCAGACGCTGCAGGCGTTTCAGCAGCTCTGAGGACTCCGTTCCGCTGACGCGGTCGGAAACTGGGATGGGATGGGGAGCAGTCACCACCGAGCTGTGCACATTCCTGCTATCTCGCATAGCCTGGGCAGCCCGACGCAACAGAGCCACCCCCTTGGGATCATCGCTGTCCATGAGGCTGGCCGCTCCAAACTGGAGCTGCACCGGCAGCGCCCGCCCATTCACCACAAAGGGATCCTGAATCATCCGCTGACAGCAGCGTTCGGCAGCCATTTGCGCAGCAGCCAAGGTGCTCCCGGAGAGCAGAATGATAAACTGCCCCTCGTCGTAGCAAAACAGGTCGTCTCCATCGCGCAGGTTATTGGCCAAGCGCTCCCTAAACAGTTTGAGCAGATCAGCCCGACCGTCAGCATCCAGCCCTTGTGCCAGAGAACCGAGGTTGGCCAAGCGCAGCACAAACAAGCTGAGGGGTTCCGATTGGGCACGGGCCTGGGCCACCCGCAGCGGCAAACGAGCCACCAAATCCTGACGGTTACCCACCTCCAAGCCAATTGACTTGGGGGGAGAGGGAGTAGATTTTTGCCCGGTTTTGAGCAGATATTGCTGGCGGCGACTTTCTACAATGCGCAGCCCTGCCCGCACCCGCGTCAGCAGCTCTGCAGCCTGAAAGGGTTTGGAAAGAAACTCATCGGCGCCTGCCTCCAAAGCCCGCTCCATGCTATCGTTGCCCTCGCGGGCAGTCATAATGATGTAGTACACCCAAGCATATTCCGGCAGTTGCCGCAGTTGACGGCACAGGTCTAGGCCGTTCAGGGAGGGCATGACCCAATCGGCAATGATCAGATCTGGGGGTTGGCGGCGAATTTGCTCCAGCGCGGAGAGGCCATCCAAAGCATAAGAAATACTGCAGCCCTGCTTGCCCAAAAAGTTGGACAGCATCTCTGCCACCATGTAGCTATCATCCACGATCAGTATACGGGCTTGCAGACTGCTGTCTTGGCTTCTGCCAGAGCCGGATTTCCCCTTCTCGGGCAGAGGAGTTGCACCAACGCTCTCCGGGCTGGGATCCATAGACAAACTGAGGCAGGATGGCGAGAAAATCCGGGAAAGCAAACTACCCGCAACTTTCCATCGCTATTCTAATGCGGTAGCAAACAGCAGCCGCTTCAACTTTGCCGAGTTGGTTAAATTATAGTCATTATAAATAAACAGGAATGAAACATTTCTGTTGCATCGCTTCCCAACTCCCCTCTCCCAGAGGGAGAGGGGTTGGGGGTGAGGGCTGACTCCTTCTGGGGGAGGGGTTGGGGGTGAGGGTGGTTCCAGAAGCAGCGCGGAGCGCTTGGGCAGCAGTGCGGAACGCCTGGGGAGTGTCTCAATCTAGTTTGGAATGACCATAGCCAAGTAATTGGATTATTGACAGATCATTGCGGAGCCGGTGTCTGTTGCTGCCCAAGGCTTGCTCTGACCAGAAGCCCTTTGGCGGGAGAGCTGAAATCTATGTGGTGAACATTTGTGAATTATTCGAGGCAGCAAAGCAGAGGCTCAGTAACGGAGCTCGAGGGTGACTTGGGCGCGCACGGTTTGCTGTCCCCCCTCCACCGGTGTGGATGCCGTTTCTAGACGGGCATAGTCGGCGCGGGCAAAGGGGATCGGCGGCGGGATCATGTAGCCATCGCTCTGAATCTGGATGCGCTCGACGGAACGGATGCTCAGGTTCAAGACCCCCAGCACATCCTGGGCTTGGCGTTGGGCATCTTTCACGGCTTGGGTTAGGGCGCGGCTGCGCGCTTCCAACAGGGTGGCATCGTCGGCCCGGAAACTGACCGATTCCACCTGGGTGGCTCCGGCGGCCACAGCTTCGTCCAGCACTTGCCCAGCTCTGGCCACAGGCACCTCGAATTGCAGACTGTTTTGCCCCTGTACACCCGTTAGGCGAGGTTGGCCATCCCGATAGTCGTATTGCGGGTAGAGGGAAATGCCGGTGGTTTGTAGAGCGCCTACTTGCAGCTCCTTGAGGCGATTGACCAGCCGCTCTGAGCGTTCTGCCACCTGTTGTTGTACCGATTGCGCCGTCTCCCCTTGAATGACTACCCCTAAGCGAATGAGGGCAATGGAGTTCTCCACCGAGACCGATCCCTGCCCTGTAACCGTCAACATTCGGGATCCCTCAGCGGGACTGGCCATCGCTCCACCTCCGGCGATTATGTTCCAACCCAACAGGGCCACCGCCAGTACCAGGCCCAGCCACGCCACCCCCTTCAGCCCTTTCCAACCCCTGATCCCGTTCATTGCTTTCCCCTTCTGTGGTTCAATCCCAGCCTACTCCCACCGCTCCTCTACCTGATCCGACAAAAGCCCCAGCCACCAGTTCCCTAACCTCACCCAGCCGGTGCGTTCTTGCCCCCACGGATCCCGTATCCGCACACGGAATACCCGTTGATACTTGGAAGTGCTCCCGGAAAAAGGCCCCAGCCGCCAATACCGCGCCTCCTGGCTCAAAATGGAGTAGCCATGCTTTGCCGCCCACCGCTGCAGCAATTCTTGGCTGCGTCTTTGTTCCCAGACGAAAATCCCAACGAAAAGGGCAGCAGCAACCGCCGCCCCTACTAGGGCCAATGCCAGCTCAGACATGGGGCAGACATGGGGATAGACTCTACCGCCCATCCTACAAAGGTTGCTCCAATGCTGGGATCCCCGGCTGCAAAAGTTAACCTTCGCCGCTTACCCGCTCTTAGACCCTAGATAGAGGGATCCCTGCTTCAACCCATCAGACCGTATGATTGAGGCAGGGTGGTCAAAACTCAATCGGTTCTCAAGTCGTTAAGGTCTCTTTACAGAATGGCCGAATCGAAACTGCGACAACTGCTGCACGATCTGGATGTTGAGCTGCAAAAAACCCCTGGCTTGGATGAAAAGCAGCGACAGCACATTGCCGCCATTCGCCAGGAAGTGGAGGCGGTGCTGGCCGATCTGGGATCCCGAACCGAGAGCAAACCGAGCCAAGGCCCCAGGGATCGCATCGGAGAGGCGCTGGGTCTGTTCGAGACCTCCCATCCCAACCTCACCCTGATCCTGGAGCAGGTGATCGACACGCTGGCGGGAATGGGTTTGTAGTTTCATGGTCGGTAAAAGGGCTCACCAGAAAGCTCCCTTGCTTGCTAGCCTTGGTAATGCGTTGAAAGCTCCTGCTCTATGACCAGCACTCTCCACTCCACTTCGTTTAACACCGCCCGCTCCAAACAGATTTTTGCCCGGGCACAAAGTCTCATGCCGGGGGGAGTGAGTTCTCCGGTACGGGCCTTCAAGTCGGTGGGCGGGGATCCCGTCGTGTTCGACCGCGTCTCAGGGGCCTACGCCTGGGATGTGGACGGCAACCAATACATCGACTATATCGGCAGTTGGGGGCCTGCCATTGTCGGCCATGCTCACCCCGAGGTCATTGAGGCTCTGCGCCGAGCTTTGGAGAAAGGCACCAGCTTCGGCGCCCCTTGCGTTCTGGAAAATGAGCTGGCGGAGCGGGTCATTGAGGCGGTGCCCAGTGTGGAGATGGTGCGCTTTGTCAATTCCGGCACCGAAGCTTGCATGGCGGTGCTGCGCCTGATGCGGGCCTATACCGGTCGGGAAAAGGTGATCAAGTTTGAGGGCTGCTACCACGGCCATGCGGACATGTTCTTGGTGAAGGCCGGTTCGGGGGTGGCCACGCTGGGCTTGCCAGACTCGCCGGGGGTGCCCAAGGCAGCTACCAGCGCTACGCTGACGGCTCCCTACAACGACCTGGAGGCAGTCAAGGCCCTGTTTGAACAGCACCCTGACTCCATTGCCGGAGTCATCCTAGAGCCGGTGGTGGGCAATGCCGGCTTTATTCCCCCCCAGCCGGGCTTCTTGGAAGGGTTGCGAGATCTCACCCAAAAGTACGGGGCCCTGCTGGTATTTGACGAGGTGATGACCGGCTTTCGCATCAGCTATGGCGGTGTACAGGCCAAGTTTGGGGTCATCCCCGATTTAACGACCCTGGGCAAGGTCATCGGCGGCGGCCTGCCGGTGGGGGCCTACGGCGGTCGGCGAGAAATTATGGAAATGGTGGCTCCAGCGGGGCCGATGTATCAGGCGGGCACCCTTTCCGGCAACCCCCTGGCCATGACGGCAGGGATCCAGACACTGGACATTTTGCGCCGCCCGGGCACCTACGAGTATCTGGAGCGGATTACCGAGAAGTTGGCGACGGGGCTATTGCAGATCGCGCGGGAAACCGGGCATGAGATGTGCGGGGGCTATCTGCCCGGCATGTTTGGCTTCTTTTTTACTGCCGGCCCAGTGCGCAACTACGAAGAGGCCAAGACTTCCGATCTGCAGAAATTTGCCCGCTTCCATCGCGGCATGTTGGAGCGGGGAGTCTATCTGGCGCCCTCGCAATTTGAGGCCGGCTTCACCTCCCTGGCCCACACAGAGGCCGATGTGGAGAAAACCCTAGCCGCCGCGCGAGAGGTGTTGAGCACCCTCTGAGTTGACAATTACCCCCTCGCGAGCCGGGATCCCTGCTATGGCCGAGCATATCCATCGCAACTGGAGCATCACCACCCAAGCTACAGAGAAGGGGTTTATCTTTCGCTGCCGACTGCTCCAGCAAGATGGCTCTTGCGAGTCGGAGATTGGCACCAAAGCCTACGGCTACTTTCAAAACGAGGCCGAAGCTATTCTGGCGGGCATGGTCTGGATCGACCGGCAGCAACTGCCGGATCACCTGGACGGCCTACTGTTCGACAACGAAGAGCCGGAGAATTAGACAGGGGCTTCTTCTCGCACCAGCCGCTCCCAACCCAAGCCTTTGAGGGCAGCATTGCGCCGCAGCGGTCGGGTCACCAGCTCCAGCAGAGCCTGGGTGTTGCCGAAGCCGTGGATCTGGGCGAAGGTGAACTCCACCGACCACTTGGTGGTTATCCCCCGTGCCTCTAGGGGGTTGGCGTGGGCCATACCTGTGATCACCAGATCCGGCTGCAGGGCCTTGATGCGCTGGATTTGGTTGTAGTTATCCGGCTTTTCTACGATGGTGGGCTTGGGTACCCCCATCTCTTCGCAGGTGCGCTCCAAGAGGGCCAGCTCAGCCGCCTGGTAGCGTTTGTCCATGTAAGGGATCCCAATTTCCTGCACCGTCATGCCGCAGCGCACCAAGAAACGGGCCAGCGAGATCTCCAGCAGGTTATCGCCCATGAAGAAAACGCTTTTGCCCCGCAGCAGCTCCCGATAATCCCGAACCTGGGGATGGTTCCACACTTCCGCTTCCCGCTCTGCCAAGCCTTGAGTTGGGATCCCCAGCTCGCGGGCAATGGCTTCTATCCAGGCGCGGGTGCCATCCGGCCCGATGGGAAAAGGAGCGGTGATGAGCTTAGCCTTTTTGCGGCGTACCAGCGTGGTGGCCGTGCGGCTGAGGAAAGGATTCACCCCCACCACGTAGGTGCCCGGCTCGATGGCCGGCAGCTCTCCATAGCGTTTGGCCGGCAACCAGCCGGAGACGCGGATCCCGTGTTTTTTCAGCTCCAGGGTGAGTTGGGTAACCACCGGATCGGGCACCGAGCCGAAGATCACCAAGGGGGGATGCTTGTGGAAGCCTTCCTCCTCTTTCTTTTTTCCGGAGCGGAGCCCGTAGAAAAGGGCCTGGAGACCCCCGCGGGTTTCCTGCTCCTCTGCCCGCACCTGCTCTGGGCAGCGCTGAGCCATCGAGGCCAAAACCGTATCTTCCCCTTGGGTAAAGGCGTAGTCGAGGCCATTGGCCCGTGCCACCACAATCGGGATCCCGATCTCCCCTTCCAGCTTCTGGGCTAGGCCCTCCAGATCCATTTTGATGATCTCGGTGGTGCAGGTGCCGATCCAAACAATCACGCTGGGATTGCGATCTCGTTGAATTTGCAGGCACAGCCGCTTCAGCTCCTCATAGTCGTTGAGCTTGGCGCTAATATCCCCCTCTTCCAGCTCCGCCATGGCATAGCGGGGCTCGGCAAAGATCATCACCCCCATGGCGTTTTGCAGAAAGTAGCCACAGGTTTTGGTGCCGATGACCAAAAAGAAGCTGTCTTCAATTTTTTGATAAAGCCAAGCTACACAACTAATCGGGCAAAAGGTATGGTAGTTGCCGGTTTCGCACTGAAAGTTAAGGGCATTGGCACTATCCAAAGCAGCATTCATGCTCGTCTCCTAACAACATATAAAGAGGGGAACATTTCGGGCTAAAGGGCCGCCAACTGGGGCGCACCCACCAATTTTTCGCTGAGATCCCAAAGCAGTTTGGCCTTGGCATCGTCTGCCGCCTCGTCAGAGACTTCTTGGTTAAAGGGCTTGGCATTCTTGCGTTGCCGGTTGCCCCAGCTCCAGTAGAACCCCGACCGACGAAACTCGGGATCGGCCACCACTTGGGCCACCCGCTCTCCGGCCAATTCCTGAGAAACAAATCCGCCCGTGATGTTTTTTTGAAACCAGGGGAAAAGTTTTTGAAACAGGGGATAGTGATGGCGGAACAGAGCCGTGGTGGCTACACACCCCGGATAGAGGGAGAGGAAGGTGATGCCAGTGCTTTCGTGGAAGCGGCGGTGCAGCTCGCGCATGGTGAGGATATTGCAGACTTTGCTGTCTTTGTAGGCTTTCACCGGTTCAAATTTGCCGCCGTCCGCCATGCTGATGGGATCCTTAAAGCCCTGGGCAAATCCCCGCAGATCCCCCAGGTGGGGTTGGGGTGGGATCTTACCCCCCAGCTCCTTGGGATTGTGGGTAACCGTGCCCAAGATCACCAGCCGCCGATCCGGATAGGTGGAGCGTTTCAGATCCTCCAGCATCAAGTGGCAGAGCAAGAAATGCCCCAGATGGTTGGTGGCCATGGTCAGCTCATATCCTTCCGGGCTGCGCAAGGGCTGCTTGAGCAAGGGCATGTAGATGGCGGCATTGCAGACCAAGGCGTCCAAGGAACGGCCCCAGTTGCGGAATTGCTCGACAAACCGCCGCACGCTGGCCAAGCTGGCTAGGTCGATCTGCATCAGGGTATAGCTGCCCTGGGGGATCCCCACTTGTTGGGCCACCCGGTAGGCTTTGTCCAGATCCCGACAGGCCATCACCACGTGCCAGCCGCGCTTGGCCAAGGCCAAAGCTGAGTATAGGCCAACACCCGAGGAAGCTCCGGTAATCACGACGGTGGGTTGCTCTTGTCCTTGCATATCCAACTCCTGTGCCATTTCCTTCCCAAAGCGGGATCCCCAGGGATCCCTGCAGGATCCATCTTGGAGTGGAAAGCGGATCGGACAACAAATTGATAAGGTTTGCGACGGTTTTCCGAAACAGTGGCTTCATTTTTGGACACACTGCCCAAGCCGGCAGGGGATCCCTTACACCAAGGCCAGTTGGCGGGCTGGAGTGTTGTAAAAGTCGGAGAGCAAAGCAAACAGCTCCCGATCCTCGGCAGGTTGGGGCACGATCCCTTCCGGGCGGGCCAGCAGCTCATCGGCGATGTTCAGGTAGTACTGGCAGACGGGCTCCAGGCTGGGATCGGTTTCCGCCATCTCGAAGAGGGTCTTGCCCTTGACCCGCGAGACGCGAATATCTTCGATGAGGGGAAGCACCTCGATAACCGGCATGGGAACTGCCGAGACGTATTTGTCAATCAGATCCCGCTTGCTGGTGCGATTGCCGATCAGCCCGGCCAACCGCAGCTTGCGGGTTTTGGCCTTTTCTCGCACCGAGGCAGCAATCCGATTGGCGGCAAACAGGGCATCAAAGCCGTTGTCGGTTACGATCAGGCAGTAGTCGGCGTAGTTGAGGGGAGCCGCAAAACCGCCGCACACCACATCCCCCAACACATCGAAGAGGATGACATCGTACTCATCGAAGGCGTTCAGCTCCTTCAGGAGTTTGACGGTTTCCCCCACCACATAGCCGCCACAGCCGGCCCCTGCCGGGGGCCCACCCGCTTCCACGCAGTCCACGCCGCCGTAGCCGCGGTAGATCACATCTTCTGGGTAGATGTCTTCGTGGTGATAGCCCTTGGCTTCCAGGGTGTCGATGATGGTGGGGATGAGAAAGCCGGTCAGGGTGAAGGTGCTATCGTGCTTGGGATCACAGCCAATCTGCAAGACCTTTTTGCCCCGCCTGGCCAAGGCCACCGAGATGTTGCAACTGGTGGTGGATTTGCCGATCCCACCTTTTCCGTAAACCGCCAATTTCACAGCGCGTTCCTCCATGGGGCAGACAAGGGACATTATCGGCAGCCAACCCGCCCCCTGAGAACTGTTGCGAAGGATAAAGGTGGATCCCTCAAAAAGCTAGAAGTTCCCAGATCTTGCAAATGGTCCTAAGAAAGTTCCCAGGGCTTCTCAAGTCGATTTTTGATGTTTTTCCCGATTTTAGTTTTAGATATACTTTCATCAGTGATCAAAAGAAAACAATTCCAGATGACAATTCACCCAAATCGGGAAGGATTCAGCTATGCCATGGCGCTGATCCCGTCCTCTTGGCTTGTCGCTGAGGCAGGGCTGAGTCGAGAAAGAATCAAGAATGATCTCAATTCTCCGGGGAAGGTGGGGAGAACCCTTCACTCTCAGGGATCAAAGGCAAACGTAACTCGCACCGCTCCTGCAGAATCCACCTCGATCCTGCGCAGGAATTCCCGCAGGTAGGCACGCCGTTCGGTCTCGCTGAGGTCTTGCCAGAAGGGCGGGATGGAGAGGGTTTGGATGGTCTGGGTGAGGTTGGCGGGGGGGAGTTGCTCCAGCTTTTGGGCCAAGCGGGCCGTCTCTGCTCGCAACTGGTAGCGACGCTGGGCCAGGGAGGCCTCGTCCATTAGTCCAGATTGCTGCAGCTCTTCCAATTGCCGCAGCCGCTCGGCGTTGGCCTGGATTTGGGCTTGCAGCTCTTGGCGGGCTTGAGTGAGGGCTTGTCGATCCAGTTGCTGGGCGCGTTGGGGCAGTTGTTCGCACACCTGCCGGATCACCTCTTGCAGGACTTCGGTGTAGGGGAGGCTGTAGCGACAGGTTTGGCAGCGCAGATAGAGGTAGGGGGATCCGTTCTTTTTCCCCTTGCGAGGGGTGGTTTGCACAATGCGCAGAAGGCTGCCACAAGCGCAGCAATGAACCAGGCCGGCCAAAGCGCGGGGAGCACTGGCGCTGCGGCGAGGGATCCCTTGGTTGCGTTTGAGCCAGCGATCGATCTGGGCGGCTTCCGTGCGGCTGAGAAGGGCCGGGTGAGTGTCCCGCAGGGTGGTGCCGTCGGCATAGGCCAGATCCCCGCGGTACACCGGGTTGAGCAGCCAGTTGCGTCCGGTAGCCACAGAAATCCGCTTGTGGTGTTTTTCTTCCAAAAAGCGCACCGCCCGGCGCAGGGATCCGTAGAGGAGAAAGTGCTGGAAAAAATCCTGAACGATGCTGGCCTGCCGGCGATCCAGCACGTAGCGTTCCCCTTCGCGGCGGTAGCCAAAGGGGGCAGGGCCGGGGGGAGGCTTGCCCGCCAGGCGGTTTTGGGCTTGGCTGCAGCAGAGGCGGCGGCTTTGCAACTGATGGGGGATCTCGGCCAGCAGGGGGATCCAATCGGCAGCCTTGGTGGGGGTTTGCAGGCCGGATTCGGTGACCAAGCTGAGGCGGATCCCGGAGTGTTGGATTTGCAGCAGCCGCTCGTGGATTTCATCCGCCCGATCCCCCAGATCCGCCAGGCGCAAGAGCAGCACTTCCTGCACCCAGCCGGCTGTGATGCGCCGGAACAGCTCCTCCAGATAGGTTCGGGATCCCCAATCGTGCAGGATGGGATCGGCCCCTCGCCCCTGGAGCCAGGCCAACTCCTGTTCCGGCAAAGGGGCATGGGAAGGCGTGTAGAGGTAGCCGCAAACGCTCATGGACAAGCCACCCAGCTGTCATCACTACTGCTGCGCCAGAGCAGCATCAAGCACCTGGCGAATGTTGCCCTGGGCCTGTTGCAAGTGCTGACGGGCCTCTTGAGCAGAGCACCCCAGCAAGGCCACAAGGATGGCGGTTTTCACCTCTCCATCACAAGCCTGCAGCAATTGGGCAGCCGCGGCGGGATCCAGATCGCAGGCTAGGGCCACCATTCGCTCCGCCCGTTGCTTGAGCTTGGCATTGCTGGCCTGGAGATCCACCATCAGGTTGCCATAGGTCTTGCCCAAGCGGATCATCACCCCGGTGGAGATCGTGTTCAACACCAGCTTTTGGGCTGTGCCGGCTTTCATGCGGGTGGATCCGAGGATTACCTCCGGCCCCACCAAAGGGGCAATGGCAATGTCCACCTGCTCGGTTAGAGGAGAAGGGTGATTGCAGGCCAGGCCAATCGTGAGCGCCCCAATACTTCTGGCGGCTTGGATCCCACCCAGCACATAGGGGGTACGACCGCTGGCAGCAATTCCCACCACACTATCTTGAGCTTGGAGGTGGAGACTCTCCAGAGCGCGGGCAGCCGCTTCCGCGTCATCCTCTGCGCCTTCTACCGCCTGGGTCAGGGCCCTTTCCCCCCCGGCAATCAAAGCCACCACCTGTGCGGGGGAAGTGCCAAAAGTGGGCGGGCACTCAGCCGCATCCAGCACCCCCAGCCGACCTGAGGTTCCTGCCCCGATATAGATCAGCCGCCCGCCGCGACTCATCCGCTCGGCAATGGCATCGATGGCTTGGGCAATCGGCTCTGCTTGAGCAGCCACCGCTTCCGGCACCCGCCGATCCTCAGCGTTGATCCGTTTCACCAGTTCCCAGGTGCTGAGACGGTCGATCTCGGCTGTGGCCGGGTTGGGGCTTTCGGTCAGGGATCCGGGATCCCAAGCCAATTGTGGAGAAACCATGGCAGCGCTTGTCCAGGCAAGAGGGATCCGCCTTCAGGGATCCTACACTTTGTCTTCTCGGATTCTATCGGTGGCAGGGGGCTCTCCTGAGGGAGCAGTGGAGGGAAAAACTGCGCCAACAGCACCACAACAAGGGCAAGGAGCACCAAGCCGGCCCCCTTCGCCAACGTCCATTCAACCAAAACCTCTGCCAGCGGAAACGCAGCGCGGCCATTCTCCAAAGATGCCCCCATCACAAGCGGCGACCAGCCCAAATACGCCTCAGTCGGCAGCCCAACCGGTGAATTGACGAAGGCGAGCGCCGCCCAGTGGCGGTACTCTAGAAGGTGTTCTAAGGACTCCGTCCCGCTACTGCGATGAGTAAGTCCGTGCAAGCGATGGCAAGGACTCCGTCCCGCTACCGCGACCAGCCTGCCCTGCGCATCTTGATCGTGCGCCATGGTGAGAGCACCTTCAACCTGGAAAATCGCATTCAAGGCCGCTCCGATCTCTCCCGGCTCACCCCCACTGGAGAAGTGCAGGCGCAGCGTGTAGCCGAGGCCCTGGCCGGGATCCCGTTGGATTGCGCCTATTGCAGCCCCCTGTCTCGCGCCCTCGATACCGCTCGCGTCATTTTGAAAGACCGAGAAGGGATCCCTCTGCACATCACCGATCAACTGCGGGAGATCGACCTGACGGCCTGGGAAGGGCTGACCTTTGCCGAGGTGCAGGAGAAATACCCCGAAGATTACCACCTGTGGCGGCACCATCCCGACACCCTGGAGCTAGAGGGCCGCTTTCCGGTGCGGGATCTCTGGCAGCAGGCGCAGGGGTTTTGGGAAATGCTGGCTTTCCATCTGCAATCGGCTTCGGGCCCCTGGAACCATGGAGCGGATCCCTCCCCAAGGCAGACCCTCAATATCCTCATCGTGGGCCACAGCGGCATCAATCGCGCCCTGGTCAGCACCGCCATCGGCCTGGGGCCACACCACTATCACCGCCTTGGGCAGGATAACTGCGCCATCAGCGTTCTCAATTTTCCCGAGGGCCTGCAGGGGCCGCCACAACTGGAATCTCTGAACATCACCGCTCACCTCGGCCAAGCCCTGCCCAAGCGCAAGCAGGGGATGCGCATCTTGCTGGTGCGGCATGGGGAAACCCAATGGAACCGAGAGCGCCGTTTTCAAGGGCAGCGGGATATCCCCCTCAATGCCACCGGGGAGGAACAGGCAGCCAAGGTGGCAGAATTTTTGGCCACTCAACCTCTGCAACTGGCCTTCTCCAGCCCCCTGAAGCGCCCTTGGGCCACAGCCGATGCCATCTGCAGCAACCACAGCAACCTCATTTTGCGCCCAATGCCCGACTTGCAGGAGATCTGCCACGGGGACTGGGAGGGCAAGCTGCAAAGCGAAGTCGAAGCCGAATACCCCGGCGAGCTGGAGCGCTGGCAACGGGATCCGGCCAGTGTGCAAATGCCCAATGGGGAAAACCTTCACCAGGTGTGGGAGCGCACTCGCTCCGCTTGGCAGGAGCTTTTGGCCATCACCGCAGCCCAGTTTCCTCAGGGCACGGCGGTTGTTGTTGCCCACGATGCCATCAACAAGGCGATCATCTGTCAGTTGTTCGACCTTTCCCCCCAAGCCTTTTGGATCTTCAAGCAGGGGAATGGCGCCATTACGGTGATCGACTATCCAGAAGGCAAGGAGGGTGCCCCGGTTTTGAAGGTGTTGAACCTCACCACCCATCTGTCGGGCCAGATCTTGGACTGCACCACTGCCGGAGCTTTGTGAAGATGGGATCCTCTCCTCTCCGCAAGCTGACCGGTCGCGTTAGCGGGACGGAGTCCTTACCAGATGTGTGTCTCCAGAGAGTGCGCCTATTGGATCCCTTGCGCCAGCGGGATGAAGTAACCGATGTGTGGTTGCAAGAGGGTCGTCTGCGGGCCACCGAGCCGGCAGGGATCCCTGCCGATATCCCCACCATCAATGGCTCAGGTTGGGTGGTGGGGCCGGGTTTGCTGGATCTGTATGCCCACAGCGGCGAGATGGTTGGCAGCGATCTGGCCCACAGTCGGGAAACCCTGACCTCTTTGGCTGCAGCGGCTTTGGCGGGAGGCTTTACCCAGGTGGGGCTTCTGCCCACCCCCCTTCCTGGAACCGGCATATTTCCGGTGCTGGATCACCCGGAACACCTGAACCGCTACCCCCGCCAATTGGGGGATCCCCGCTGGCTGCCCTGGGCTGCCCTGAGCGTGGGTGGCCAAGGAGAAACTCCAACCCCCTGGGGAGAACTGGCGCAAGCGGGAGCAGTTGGTTTTGCAGAAGTTCAGCCGCTGCGCTCCCTGGCTCTGCTGCGGCGGGCTCTGGAGTATTTGCGGCCGGGGAAGAAACCCCTACTGCTCTGGGCCTGGGATCCCACCTTGGCCGGGCAAGGCAGCCTTTACGAAGGGATCTGGGCGCTGCGCCTGGGGCTGAAAGGGATCCCTGCCAGTGCCGAAACTGCCGCTCTGGCCCGTCTCTTGGAGGTGATCAGGAGCGTTCCTTCCCCTCCGCCTGTGCATATTATGCGCCTGAGCCAAGCCCGCAGCCTGGAGCTGATCCAACAGGCCCAAGCCGAAGGACTGCCGGTTACCGCCAGCACCACTTGGATGCACCTGATCTTGTCCGAAGAGGCCGTCCTTGAGCATCTCTACGATCCCCACCTTCGTCTCCTGCCCCCTCTTCCCAGCGCCGGCGACCGGGAGGCTCTGATCGCCGGGATCCGTTCCGGCAGCCTGGGGATCGCGACGGATCACCACCCCTACACCCATGAAGAGAAAACCCTGCCCTTTGCCGATGCCCCGCCGGGGGCGATGGGCCTGGAGCTGGCTCTGCCGCTGCTGTGGCACCATTTGGTAGAAACGGGATCCCTGACGGCGCTGCAACTGTGGTCTGCCCTCAGCCTGTACCCGGCCCGCTGCCTAAACCTAGATCCGCCCACCCTCACCCCCCACAGCGACTGGGTGCTGTTTGATCCCACCCACCCCTGGACGGTTTCTGCGGCCACCCTCCACTCCCGATCGCCAGCGACTCCCTGGCTGGAGAAAACCCTGTGCGGCAAAGTGCTGCACACCCATGTCGAGGGGATCCCCTCCGGCAGCTCCACCCCTCGATCCTGAAGAAGGCCGACAAGACCTGTCCGGAGAAAGAGCCAATTCAAAGAGGGGGATCCCTTCCCGCCAGCGGGACGGGGTCCCGAATTCAAAACTCCCCGGCCAGAGCGGCTACACAACGCTCACACAGCTCTGGATGTTCGGCAAATTCCCCCACACGGGTGGAATAGTTCCAGCAGCGCACGCACTTTTGGCCGTCAGCCGGAAAAACAGAGACCTCCAAGCCTTGACCTGAGGTTTTCTCCAGTTCCACCTGTGAGGTGATGAACAAGTAGCGCAACTCGGCAGCCCGCTCCTGCAAAAGAGCGTATAGGCTGGGATCCGCTACCTTCAGGATTACCTTGGCCTCGGTGGAAGCGCCGATGGGCTTAAAGGACTCCGTCCCGCTAACGCGACCGGTACGGGCTTGCTCCAGAGCCTTGTTCACCTCTTGGCGCACCTCTCGCAGCTGCTCCCAAATGGCCGCCAACTGGGGATCCCGCCAGTGCTCCGGCAGCTTCATCCACCCCCCCTCAAACACCGAACGGGTGGGCTTGGGATAGGGCAGATGGCTCCAAATCTCTTCGGCCAGGTGGGAGAGAACGGGGGCGATGGCCTTGGCTAAGTTCTCCAGCAACAGGGAGAGCACCGTTTGACATTGGCGCCGCCGTAGACTTTGGGCATGGCTAATGTAGAGGCGATCCTTGGCAATATCCAGGTAAAAGTTGGAGAGATCCACCACACAGAAGTTCTGAATCGCCTGGAAAAATCGGTAGAACTGATAGCTGGCAAAAGATTCGCCGATCTCGGATCCCACCTCGTGCAGGCGGTGCAAAATGTAGCGGTCTAGCTCCGTCAAGGCTTCAAAAGGAACGGCATCCTGAGTTGGATTGAAGTCGTAGAGGTTGCTCAGCAAAAAGCGAGCTGTGTTGCGGATTTTGCGATACACATCCGCCATTTGCCCAAGAATGGTCTTACCCAGCGGCACATCCCCGGAGTAGTCCACACTGGAGACCCACAGGCGCAGCACATCCGCCCCGTAGGCGGGATCCGTCTGGGGATCTTTGCCGCCGTTAATTAACACCAGCGGATCGATGACATTGCCCAGGGACTTGCTCATTTTCTGGCCTTTCTCGTCCAGCACAAACCCATGGGTGAGCACCGCCTTGTAGGGGGCATGGCCGTTGACGGCCACGGAGGTAAGCAAACTGGATTGGAACCAGCCCCGGTGTTGGTCCGAGCCCTCCAAATACAGATCCACCGGGTAGCCCAACCCCTGCGCCTTGGCCACTGCCGCCCAGGAAGAGCCGGAGTCAAACCAGACATCCATGGTGTCTGTGCCCTTGCGGTAGGTGCGGCCATTGTGGCGGTACTTCTCCGGCAGCAACTCCTCCACCGGGCGCTGCCACCAGGCGTCGGATCCCTCTTGGGCGAAGATGGCCTTGATGTGGTCGAGGGTCTCGGCGGTGAGCAAGGGCTCGCCGGTTTCTTCGTCGTAAAAGACGGGGATGGGCACACCCCAAGCCCGCTGGCGGGAAATACACCAATCCGAACGCTCCGACACCATAGCAGTGATGCGGTTCTCCCCGATGGCCGGGATCCATTTCACGGTTTTAATGGCCTGCAGGGCCAGCTCCCGGAAGCCAGCTACAGACGCAAACCACTGCTCGGTGGCCCGGAAAATCGTTGGCTCTTTCGTGCGCCAGTCGTAGGGATATTTGTGGTTGTAGGGCTCTTCCTTGAGCAAAGCCCCCGCAGCCTGCAGAGCCTGGATGACAGCAGCATTGCCGCTGGTCTCCGGCTTCTTGGAGAGCACATCCAACCCGACGAACTGGGATCCGGCCTCGGCGGTAAATCTCCCCTGATCGTCCACAGGGCTGAGAATGGGCAGACCGTACTTTTGGCCGGTTTTGAAGTCATCTTCCCCATGCCCCGGAGCTGTGTGCACAATGCCGGTGCCGGACTCGGTGGTGACATAGTCCCCCAGCACGCAGAGGCTGGCGCGGTCAAAGAGGGGGTGCCGTCCTTGACTGTATTCCAGGGCGGATCCCGGCAGGGTGGCCTTGATCTCCAGAGGCGTCTCCAGAACCTTCTCCAGCCGCTCCCGCAGATCGGCGGCGATCAACAGCAGGCCGAAGCGGGGAGACTCCACCACTGCATAGGTGAGCTTGGGGTTAAAGCAGAGAGCCAGGTTGGCCGGGATCGTCCAAGGGGTGGTGGTCCAGATGGCTGCCCGCAGGCCCGGCATGAAAGGCTCCAAAACCGGCTGCGCCGCCGGGCTGAGGCTCTGCAGGGGAAAGGCCACGTAGATGCTGGGGGAGATGTGGTTGTCGGGGTACTCCAGCTCGGCTTCCGCCAGAGCCGTCTGGGAGCTGGGGCTCCAGTGGACGGGTTTGAGGCCGCGGTAGATGTAGCCCTTGAGGGCCATTTGTCCAAACACCTCAATTTGTGCGGCTTCGTACTCCGGCGACAGCGTCAGGTAGGGCCGATCCCAGGATCCCCATACCCCCAGGCGCTGAAAACTGGCCCGCTGCACATCAACGTAGTGCAGGGCGTACTCCTTGGCTTTTTGTCGCAGCTGCAGAGGGGTGAGGTTTTCCCGCTCCTGCGGGGTGAGGCTTTGCAACACTTTCAGTTCGATGGGCAGGCCGTGGCAATCCCAGCCGGGCACGTAGCGCACCTTGCGCCCCTGCAGGATGTGGTACTTGTTGACGATATCCTTGAGGATCTTGTTGAGGGTGGTGCCCATGTGGATATCGCCATTGGCGTAGGGCGGTCCATCGTGCAGGACAAAGGGATCCCCAGGATTGTGGTCGGCAAGGCGCTGGTAGATTTGCTCTTCCTGCCAAAAGGCTTGAATGGCGGGTTCTCTCTTGGCGGCCTCTGCCCGCATGGGAAACTGAGTTTGGGGCAGGTTGAGGGTACTTTTGTAGTCCACGGCAACTCGAGCCAACTAGAGGGCGTCCTTCTATCCTACGCTGTTGCCTTATCCTCAGCAGTCCATCCCTCACCCCTCTTGTGGGACAGGGGATCCGAAGCCCACGGTCACCCAGAGCGCCTGGAGCTCTCAAACGGCTCCAACAAACCACCGCATGAACTCCCTGATCGAGAAAACAAGAAAAGATTTGTGCTAGTCTCAGGGTGTCGTTTAGTAAGGGAGGTTCCTGCGGATGCCAGATAGTAGTAGTTGTAAGGGTCGTCAAGTTGGGTTCAGCCGGCTGTGCGCCGGGGCTGTTCTCTAACGGTCTGAACTTAGATCCTTCAGTCTGCTGAAGAGTCTTCGCGTTCTGGCTCGCTTGGAGTTCCTCCCGGCAGTCAGGTTCCAGTTGAAGGCCCGCTAGACCGCTCTTTCCCTGACCGCCTGTTGTTGCCTTGGGGGTGGGAGAGAGCGGATAGTTTTGCAGATAGCTGTAGCGGGGCTTGGAATGGACGGGCGTCTAAAGATGCCAGTGTTTCTTGAGGTTGGGTCCTTTCAAGACACCTCGACCCAACCTTTCGAGACCCCTCGGGATTGTTCGGTCAATTGCTGGCAGGAGTGGGGCGATCCACCACCGGAGCACCAAGGGAGTCGCCGCTATCGCAACCGCTCAAAAATAGGGCCAGCACCAGAAAGCAAACAAGCTGAGGGGCGCATAGTTTCCCATCGTGACATCCTCCCGACGCTGACCCTACGGGTACAGCGCGGGCTTCCTAACCTCACGGTTAGGCATTCCTGCCCCACGCCACTTATCTAGGTCATAGACCCCCGACAGAACGACTTGGCAGGCTGTTTCCGTTCGCCAGAGTCCCTGGGCTACTACATTCTCTAGTCCACGATGCAAAACCATTTCTGCTGCTGCATGGTCACGATGAGTTCGATACCCACACTCAGGACAATGATGCTCCCTTGCTGTCAACGTTTTGCTGACAGTAGCAAAACATTTGGGGCAGGTTTGGCTAGTCCCGTTGGAGTTGACTTTAGCGAAGTACACTCCACGTTTCCAGCACACCCATTCCAACAGAGACAGAAATTGTCCAAAAGCGACATCGACACAATCTTTTCGCAGCATTCCCCGTGTCAAGCCTGTGACATTGAGGTCTTCTGCAAAGATGGTTTGCGCTTGGTCACAAAGCTTATGAGCCGTCTTCAGGTGGAAATCTTTACGACGGTTCTCAATCCGATGGTGCATTCTGGCAACTTTGATTTGTGCCTTCTCCCAGTTTCGTGAGCCCTTTTGTTTTCGTGTCGCTCTGCGTTGCAGCAATTTCAGCTTGCGTTGCATCGACCTAAAAAACTTGGGCCGCTCCTGGAAGCTGCCATCTGAGACCGTCAAAAACCGTTCCAATCCCAGATCAATCCCAATCGCACGACCGTGAACCGGAGCATCGGGAACCGATATGTCCGATTCGATGGTAACGACGACATACCATTGCGTCCCTCTTACCTTGGACAGTACCCTCACCTGCTTGACCTTGAACCCATCTGGGATAGGACGATGCAAGTTGATAGGCACTTTTCCTATCTTTGGTAGCTTGATACTGCTGCCGGAGATGGGATTGTCCTTGAACTGGGGAAACACAAAAGACTTAAATTGGCCTTGTTTCTTGAAACGGGGGAACCCATATCCCCGCTTCTGGAATGCCTCCCAAGTATCATGCAGCCTGCGAATCGTAGTCTGCAAGACCTGAGAATGCACCTTGGCCAAATGCGGGAATTGCTTCTTTGCTTTGGGTAGGTTATTTTGCTGACGATAGCAAGACGGGAATGGCTCATCGGCAGGAATGATGTATTCCTTCTCCAGTGAGCATCTGTCTATGGGACACTTACGGGAAGCAATCCAGTCTTTGAGTTCGCGCAAAGCGTAGTTGTACACGCCTCTGCACGTCTCAAGCCACGACCGCAGCTCGGCCTGCTGTGCGGCATCTGGATAGATCCGGTAAGTGTAGTTCATGGTCAGCATAGTGGCAGTTTACCACAAGCTATAGCTGCTGGTAAATACTTGTCTTATCCCATCGAGAGAATCGACAAGTGCGGGGAGTCCATGTATCCCGACGCTGTAGCTAGCTTCCCGCAGGGTTGCTTTGCATACAGCGCGGGACTTATAGCTCCCCGCGCCCCTCCTTTGTTAACAAGCTCAACTGCCTGTCCAGATTACCCCAGAGCCATTCCTCATCATCCTGAAGATTTCCTAAGGGACGGTGGGGATGGCCAGGGATCCCTCCAGAGCCAAGCGATCGCTGACGATAAGACGCCGACTCTCCAGCGTGATGCCGGTTTGGTTAACCAACATCACAGAAATCCACTCAGCACCGGGTTCTTGCGGAGCATCCGCCTGTAGGAAGATCCCTCCGGCCTGTAGAGGTTCGAGAGCAAACGAGGTCACCTCTGGGTAGCCCGCCCCGGCAACGGGTTGTTTGGCAACGGCGCCCAACAGCAAAGAGTGGGTGAGAGGCTCTGCCACAATCGCCTGCAGCGAATAGGTGGATCCCGGTTTGACCACCTCCGGCAGGTTCAAGGTGACGGTGGGAGGGGCAGATCCAGAGGTGAGGGTGCTGGCCTCCCGCAGCACTTCTTGGTCAATCAACAGCAGTTGTCCGGGATTGGCTGGATCCGGGCGATAGCGATTGCGCACCAGGGCAGAGGCTTCTACCTGAAAGTCCCCCCGCACCGAGGATTGGGATCCCTCTACTTGGCTGAGAATATCCGCAACAATCTCAGGGCCCACCTGCCGCCAGGAGAGGATCTGGGCCGAATAGGTGAGCTTGGGATGAGAGCTCCACAGCTTGCGGATGGCACCTTCCACCTCTTCCCGGTCCAGCCCATCTCGGTGGCGGAAGTCGGGGCTGTAGCCGGCCATCACCCCTGGCAAATCCCGCCGGTTGGCGGCGGCCACCTGCTGGCTTAGCCACTCCACCAGGGCGGCTGGCGGTGGGCTGGAAACTTGCCGCTGGATCCCACTTTCTAGGGGCATCGGGGCAGCTTGGGCCCAAGCCGAGGACTCCGTCCGGCTGACGTGACCGGCTGTCAATCCAAGGGGGACGCTCCAGCTCACGGCCAGAGCAAGGGGCCAAAGCAGTTGCGGAAAGTTAGATCGGGATTTCAAGCCATGGGCCTCCAGCCGGCAAATCTGGATCCCAGTCTAGCCTTAGGGCAGTTGGGATCCCAAAGTCCAGACCAGATAAGATTGATTGGAATAAGCTTTGGCTCATAGCGCCTGTTCTCCATGGCTCCCCAGCACTCTCCAGCTTTCTTGGCCCTGGTCAACGAGGCCAAAAGCCGCATCCAAGAACTGACAGTCGAGCAGGTCAGGCAAAAACAACTGCAAGGGGATCCCTTCTATTTTGTGGATGTGCGGGAAGAGTCGGAGTGGCAAGCCGGCCACGCTGCCGGAGCCATCCACTTGAGCAAAGGGATCATTGAGCGGGACATCGAGAGGGTGATCCCCGACAAAGAAGCGGAGATCGTCCTGTACTGCGGCGGCGGGTTTCGTTCGGCGTTGGCAGCCGATAATCTACAGAAAATGGGCTATCGTCGGGTGATCTCGATGGATGGGGGCATGCGGGCTTGGCGGGAAGCGGGTTTTCCTGAGGAGCGCTAGAGCTGGCGGATTTCTTCCCTCACCCATAGGAAGAGGGAGGTATTGGCTGCTATCTGGCTGCTATCTGAAATGGCCGACCACTGAAGGCGGGAAGTGGGGGCGGCCCAACCTTGTTTAGAATGGCGATAGCCTGGCCGTTTAGCTTTACCCCTCTGCCATGCTCCAAACCCTGCCCCGCCTGGATGTTGCTGCCCGTTTGCAGCAGTTGCGCCAGCTTCTGCGAGAACAAGATCTGGATGGCTTTTGGGTTCCCTCTGCTGATGAGCATCTCAATGAGTATTTGCCGGAACATCGCAAGCGGCGTCAGTGGATCACAGGCTTTACCGGCTCGGTGGGGGATGCCTTGATCACCCGGGACAGGGCTTGGCTGTGGGTAGATCCCCGCTATCACGAACAGGCGGAGCGGGAGGTGGATCCCAATCTATTGACAGTGATCAAAGGAGGTCTGCCGAATCAGCCCAGCCTGATGGAGATTGTGGAAGAGCTGGGATCTGGCTTTCGCCTGGGGGTGGATCCCTTTACGGTGGCGGTGGCCACCTATCGCCAGTTGCAGGCCCATGCCCAAGCGGGAGGGGTGCTCTTGATCCCGGTCATGGAAAACTTGGTGGATAAGCTGGCTCAGGGATCCGCTCCTGTCGCTCCCTTTGACCGGCCCATTGACTCGGTACCCACCCACCTAAGCGGGGCCACCCCTGCAGAAAAGCTGGCCCAAGTCCGGCAGGAGATGCGCCGCAAGCGGGTGGGACTGTTGCCCCTGACCAAATTGGATCAGGTGGCCTGGCTGTTTAACCTGCGGGGATCCGACATCCCCTACAACCCGGTGTTTTGGGCCTATGCTTTGGTCAGCCCAGATAGAGCGGCTCTATTCACGGATCTGGAGCGGCTCAGCCCCCCATCTCGGCAACTTCTGGCAGAAGCCGGGGTGGAACTCTGGCCTTATGAGACCTACAACGAACAACTGCCCCAATGGGCCAAGAGCTACGCGCCGGTGGGCTTGGATCCCAAGCAGACCACCCAGGGCACTCAAGAGCTGCTGCAGGATGCGAGCTGCCGCGAGCTGGAGCACCCAGTAGAAGCCCTCAAGGCCGTGAAAAACCCCATCGAGCTGGAACAGATGCGCCTGGCCAACCGCAAAGCCAGCCGGGCCAAGATCCGTACCCTGGCCTGGATCGACCGGCAAATCCAACAGGGGATCCCCATCAGCGAAGCCGATGTGGCCGCCATCATGGAGGCCCATTACCGGGAGGAAGGGGAGTGGGTGGGCCTGAGCTTTAACACCATTGCCGGCGCCGGCGCCAACAGCTCCATCATCCACTACAGCACTCCGGATCCCCAAAAGCTGCTGCAGCCGGGCGAACTGTTTTTGTTGGACTCCGGATCCCACTACTTGGGGGGCACCACCGACGATACCCGCACCGTTTGGATTGGCCCGCAACCCGCGGATCCCTTGTGCAAGCGGCGCTATACCGAGGTGCTCAAGGCCCACATTCAATGCGCCCGCCAGATCTTCCCCCCCGACACCTATGGAGTCTCGTTGGATGGGATCGCCCGCTCTACCCTTTGGCAGGCCGGGCTGGACTATGGCCATGGCACCGGCCACGGTGTCGGCGCCTTTTTGAATGTCCACGAGGGGCCCAACGGGATCCACCGCCGCGCCAGCACCCCTCTCAAAGTGGGCATGATCAACAGCATCGAGCCGGGCTACTACCAGCCGGGATGGGGTGGGATCCGCCTGGAGAACCTCTACGAGGTGATTGCGATTCCCGAGCCCGAGGGCTGGATGGGCTTTCGCTCCCTAACTTGGATCCCTTTTGATGGGCGCTTAATCGATTGGGAACTGTTGAACGAGGCGCAGCGAGCCTGGCTGGACGAGTATCACCGGCAGGTTTACGCCATGCACCACGCCACCTTGCCAGAACAGGATGCCGCCTGGTTACGACGCGCCTGCGGACTGAGCTGATGTACTCGCAAAAGCGTTGCGCCCTGGCAAAGAGCGCAGGAAGGATCCCTGCAGTTGACCACATGCGGCATTGCCATCCAAGCCACGGGTTTGGCGCACAGTGGCCCGCACTTGGTGCTGTTCGAGCTGGCGGACGAACTCTCTGACCCGTGTCGGGTGGGGGCGTTGATAGTCGGCTCCAGAGATAGGGTTGTAAGGGATCAGGTTCACGTGCAGTTGCACCCCTGACCGGCTGGCCTGCTGCAGCAATTGCGCCAGTTGGCGGGCATGAATGGGCAGGTCGTTGACCCCCGATAGCAGGGTATATTCAAAACTGACTCGCCGCCCGGTGCGCAGCATGTAGTCGCGGCAATCCTGGATCAGAGCATCCAGAGGGTAGTGGGCTGCCGAGGGGATCAACTGCTGCCGCAGATTTTGATTGGGAGCATGCAAGCTGACGGCCAGGGTGATTTGCAGATCCTGCTGCGCCAGCCAGGCAATTTGCCGGGGTACCCCCACCGTCGAGAGGGTGATGTGCCGTTGGCCGATGCCGATATCTCGATTCAGGCTACGGATGGCTTGCACCACCGTATCGCGGTTGAGCAGAGGTTCCCCCATGCCCATAAAGACCACGTGGCTGACGCGACGGCCAAAATCTTCCTGCACCGTCAACACCTGATCCAAAATCTCGTGCAGCTCTAGGTTGCGTCGGTAGCCCATCTTGCCGGTGGCACAGAAATCGCAGGCCATAGGGCAGCCCACCTGAGAAGAGACGCAGACCGTCAGACGCTTGGCCGTTGGGATCCCTACCGTTTCGATCAACTGCCCATCCGCCAACCCCAGCAGAAACTTCACAGTACCATCGCGGGCCTCTGTCCGCTGCACAATGCGCGAGCGTCCCACTGGGTAGCTTTGCACCGCCTCTCGCCAAGCCCTAGGAAACACCGTCACCTGTTCCAGGGAGCGGATCCCTTTTTGGTAGATCCAAGCATGCAGTTGTTGCCCGCGATAGGCCGGCTGTCCTTGGGCAACCGCCCAGTCTTTCAGAGCAGACAAGGACTGCCCCAGCAGCGGAATGGGTAGGGCCGACATCAATACCATCTTAGACGAGATCTCAAGAGGCACAGGAGTCCGGCTCCTCTACTCTAGCCTGTCCCTGCAACCCAATCCCCTTCAAGAACTCCGTCCGAGTGGCGCGAACGGCCTCGTCGCCACAGGGTTGCGGTTCCCCTGCCCATGGCAACAACTCCGCCAGAGACAGGGCGGGTGACGGTAAGCAACAATGCTCTCTTAAATCCCTTAAATTCCCTTAAATCAAGTTGCCCAAGGGCTTTTCCACCCCGCACTCAAGTACAGGGCTACCAAGCTATTCCCTGGTGTAGTTTTGTAGAGTGTGTTATGGAGTGCGCCATCGGGACGGAGTCCCTGACAGTTGGACAAAGTCTGCAGGATCAGGAGCGCTCGATCTGAATCTTCTCGATTTCAATCCATTGAATCCATCTGAACCTATGTCTGTTTCCCCCCAACTGGCCCAACTGGCCACCTGGATGGCAGGGCACTTCAACAACCTGCAGCAGGCGCTCGCAGAGCCCGTCTGGTTTGCCAACATTCATGTGTACCAATGTCCCTTGCCTTGGTCGGTGTTCCAGGGGGTGGGGTTTTACGTGGAGCAACTGTACGACATTTATCCTGAGCAGCCCTACCGGCAGCGGGTGATCCACCTCTTCGATACTCCAGATGGGATCCGGATTCAAAACTATGCTCTGACAGCTCCTGACTCCTACAGGTGCGCCGGTCGGGAGTTGTTGCTAAGCAACGCTTACGCGAAGGGGAAATTGGCCGGTCTGACAGCAGCGGAGTTGGAACTCTTGCCCGGCTGTGTCACCCAGGTGGAATGGACGGGATCCTGCTATCGGGGCCGCAGCCTGCCCGGCAAAGGCTGTATTGTTGAACGCAAAGGCAGAACCACCTATTTGTACAGCGAGTTTGAGATCGGAGCCGACTACTTTCACAGCTTGGATCAAGGTCGGGATCCGGAGACCGATCAAGTGATCTGGGGATCCCTATCCGGGCCTTTTCGGTTTGTCAAAAAGCAAGATTTTTCCCAGTACCTACCGCAGTGGGCTGAAGTGCTGAACCATGAGGCTGTTGGAGCAACTGGTTGAGCAGCTGCGGGCGCTGGGGATCCCGTTCGCGTCGTCAGCTAGAAATCGCAGGAGCCCCGCACTGTACCCGTAGGGTCAGTGTCGGGAGGAATGCGGAAGTTACGATAGAACCATGACCCAAGTCCTGACCGTCTCCTGTAAGCTCAAGGTGTCCCAGTCGCAGGCCGCAAAGTTGGACGCGACCTTGGATGCCTTTGTGCAGGCGTTGAACTGGGTCAACCAAAACACGCCCGAGAAAGTCACCAACGCCGTTAAACTTCAATCTCTGTGCTACCGCGAAATCCGTGCCCGGTTCGGCTTGTCCAGTAACTTGGCTCAGCAGGTCTGCAGACGGCTGGCCGGTGCCCGCAAGGTTGCCCGACAGAAAAACCGCCCCGTCAAAGCGTTCAAGGGGGGCTTCGCGACCTATGACGCTCGTATCTTTTCATTCCGCGAGAAAGACTGGACGGTGTCGCTGACCACGGTTGAAGGGAGAGAACGCTTTGAACTGGCCATTGGCCGTTACCAGAGAGAACAGTTGGCGGGCTCCAATCCCAAATCGGCCACTCTGGTCAAGCGCAGAGACGGCTCCTACTACATCCAGATTTGCGTAGAGAAAAAACCACCCAAGCAACAAGATACCGACAAGGTGATCGGGGTGGACTTGGGAAGGATAGATATCGCTCATACCTCAGAGGGGAAGAACTGGAATGGACAGCAGTTGAACAGAGTCCGAGACCACTACTCCCGGTTGAGGGCGGCACTCCAACGCAAAGCCAGTAAGGGCACACGCAGTTCGCGGCGCAGATGCAGAGAACTGCTGCAACGGCTGTCTGGCAAGGAGAGACGCTTTCAAGCGTGGGTCAATCATCGCATCTCCAAAGCTATTGTCTCTAGGGCAAAAGCCACAAACAGCGCTATTGCTCTGGAAGACTTGACAGGGATACGGGAGCGTATCAACCAACAACCCCGCAGCAAAGCCGAGCGGCGCAGGGCCAACAGTTGGGCGTTCTACCAGCTGAGGCAGTTTCTGGAATACAAGGCTCTGCGTGCAGGGGTTGCTTTGACTCTGGTGCCGCCTGCCTACACGTCGCAGACCTGCCACCGGTGTTTGCACATCCATCCCGACCCTGCGCAATCCTATCGCAGTGGGAAGCAGTTCAAGTGTGGGCACTGTGGATGGGAAGGGGATGCGGACTGGAATGGGGCCAACATGATTGCCAAGCTTGGGGCTGTCGTAAACCAGCCTAGAGGCCCGTGGTTGGCTTGCCAACTGCAGGGCTACCGAAAGCCCGCCCTGTACTGCGAAGCAGTCAGGGTCGGGTAGTTTACTGCTAGCTTTTTGCGCTTCTTGTACAGGAAAGCGAGATCCTTAGCCCAGGAGGTTGGCGGGCCGACTCAGTTGGATCCCTTGCGAGAGCTGGGGTTGAACTTGTGGGGGATCCTCACCTGGCCGATTTCGCTGGAGTTGGTCGTCTTCTCCTGCTGGGTGCTGTATCGATTTGGCCCCAGCTTGCGCCGACCCCAAATGCCGATTTGGCCGGGAGCCATCGTGGCCAGCCTACTGTGGGTTGGGGTGTCGTGGGGGCTGCGGATTTACGTGGAGCACTTTGGGCAGTTCAACCAAGTCTACGGGGCGGTGGGGGCAGTTATTGTGCTGCTGCTCTGGGTTTGGCTCACTTCCTTGGCGCTGCTGTTTGGGGATCAAATCAACATCGCCCTCTACCAGGCGCGAAAATGGATTGCAGAACGGGATCCCTAGCCCCACCCCAAATCCGAGTTATGGATGCAGACGGAAATTCTTTCGCCCACTCCTGAGCACATTGCCGTAGCGGCTGCGGCCTTGCTGCAGGGCCAGTTGGTGGCCATCCCCACGGAGACGGTTTACGGCCTGGCGGGCAATGGCTTGGATGAGCAGGCAGTGGCAAACATTTTTGCCGCCAAGGAGCGCCCCCGCTTCGATCCCCTGATCCTGCATCTGCCGGCTGGGGTGACCCTAGAGCAGCTGCAGGGGTGGCTGGTGGATGTGTCGGCTTTTACTCCCACCGCCCGTGCTCTGCTGGGATCCCTGATCGACACCTTCTGGCCGGGGCCCCTAACCTTGGTGCTGCCCAAGTGTCCCACCGTGCCGGATCTGGTGAGCAGCGGGTTGCCTACTGTTGCCCTGCGGGTGCCTGCTCACCCGGTGGCTCAAGCTTTGTTGCAGGCGGTGCAAACCCCTCTGGCTGCCCCCAGTGCCAATCGCTTTGGCCGCATCAGCCCCACCTCAGCCCAGGCCGTCTATGCAGAGTTGGGAGGGCGGATCCCTTACATCTTGGACGGGGGAGAGTGTGCCGTGGGCCTAGAATCCACCGTGCTGAAGCTCAGCCCCGAGGGGATCCCGACGCTGCTGCGCCCAGGAGGGATCCCACTGGAAGCCCTGGAGGCCCACCTGGGGTTGCCCATCCGGTTGCCCCCAGAACAGGCCCCCAAGGATGGCACAACGGGCCCGCCAGAAGCGCCGGGACGACTGAGCAGCCACTATGCCCCCAGTAAGCCCCTCCGGCTTTTGCCCACCCCTTTTGCCCAGCTTCAGCCCGGCGATTGGCAACAGGTGCAGCACCTGACAACCGGTCATTCCCACCTGGGCATCCTCAGCTTTGCCACGGATCCGCAGGCTCTGCTGAACACCCTCTCCCGCCATTGGCCGGGGATCACTTTCAGTTTGGAGTGTTTGGGTTCGGATCCCAAGGCAGCCGCCCGCGCCCTCTTTGCCAGCCTGCGCCGACTGGATGAGGGAGATGCTACGCTCCTGCTGGCAGAGCCCCCACCCATCTCGACGGGGTTGGGCTATGCGATGATGGATCGGCTACGCCGGGCCAGCAGCCTTTCGCGTTAGCGTCGCTTAGCGATATGGAACTCTCCCCCCTCGTTGCCATCGTAATGGGCAGCGATTCCGATTTGCCCACCCTTGCACCTGCCGCCCAGGTGTGTGAGGAGTTTGGGATCCCTTACCAGATGCAGATCCTCAGCGCCCACCGCACTCCCGAGGCGATGGTAGAGTTTGCCCGCTGCGCCCATACCCAAGGGATCCGCGTCATCATTGCCGGGGCAGGGGGAGCAGCCCATTTGCCGGGGATGGTGGCCTCTCTCACCCCCCTGCCGGTGATCGGGGTGCCGGTGCTCAGCCCATCCCTGCAGGGGATCGACTCCCTGTACTCAATTGTGCAAATGCCCAAAGGGATCCCGGTGGCCACGGTGGCCATTGGCAACGGCTACAACGCGGGTCTGTTGGCGGTGCAGATCCTGGCCAGTGGAGATCCCGATCTGCTCCGGCGGGTGATCGCCTATCGGGAAAGCCTAAAACAGGCGGTGCAGGAGAAAAACGACCAGTTGCAAGCCCAAGGGTGGAAAGCCTATCTCGACTCCACCGGCAAAGCATAAGAGCATAATTTAGAGAACGTTGACCTATCTTGCCGCCTTGCAAAGGGCCAGATAGGGCCGAGTTTTGGGAGTTGCCATCGGTGAAGCATCAATCGGGTCGCCCTTCTTCCGGCCAGGGATCCTGGCCAGAATATCTGCAGCGGGTGGGGCGTGGGGCAGTGGAGACGGGATCCCAAGTTGCTCTGTGGATCCTATCGGGGCCACAGTGGCGGGTTTTGGCTCTGTCGGCCTTGGCGTTGGCAGGGCTGGCCTTCTGGAATGGGCGGCTGGCGCTCTCTCTGGGGGTGGGCACCTTGGTGATGTTGGGGCTACAGGGGGTGCGCAGCCCTGAGTTCAACCGCCGCTGGCAGGAGTGGCAAGCTTGGTTTCGGCAGGCGGATCGCTGGCTTTTGCTGGCAATTGGTTCGGGAGCAGCCGCCACCTTGGGCACCTACACCCTCATCTCCATCTGGGCAGAATCCACCCAACGCTGGCTGGCCACCGGTGCCATTCTACAGGGATTGGCCACTCTAGCCTTGTTGTCGCTGCTGTTTGGGGAGTGGCTCAGGGGCCGACAAGAGCGGCAACGGTCTCAATTGGAGCGCGACCTCAGCGACATTGCTTCTCCCGATCCCTTCCGACGGCTGGCGGGCGTTCGCCGCTTGCAGAGCTTAATGTCCCACCTGGATCCCGAGCAAACCCGGCTGGCGGTGGATTATCTGCGGTTGGCCCTCGACCAAGAGACGGTAGCGGTTGTGCGGGAAGCCCTGCTGGAGGCCCTACAGGGATGGGGGATCCTGCGCCGCCTCAACGATTTGACCAATCTCAAACACCCCAGCAGGGATCCCTCTTCAAACTAAGATAACGGCTGTCTTGGTCCTCAAGGGTTTGACTGGGATGATAAATTCAGTCCCTTGGGCAATCCGCCAAATAGATTGCTCACCTCAGGTTTAGCTAAACCGCCGAGAAGCCCCGCGCTGTATGCGTAGCAACCCTGCGGGAAGCTAGCTACAGGGTCGGGAGTATGTTACGCGGCATACCCCCTTTCCATCTAGGCTCAGGCTTGTCCCTCTGCCGCCAGCCCTATTGCAAAAAGCTTGCTTGGAGCTGGCCTGCAAGGAAGGCTAGAATCTTTTACTATGGGTAATCCTCTCCAGCCGCTCCCTTAGCCGCACTGTGCCAGCATGTATACCATTTCCGACTTTGACCGCCTGATCCAGTTTCTCCCAGTGGAGATCCGCCCTGAAGTGCAGATCGAGATCGGCACCCCCGACCAGTCTCGGATTGTGCAGCCGCTGTGGCGCTTTCCCTGGCAGAAATACTCTCGCTTCGCCATTGACCTCAGCCGTTGGCAGAAGCTGAGCCCTGACCAGCAGAAGATCTACTTCTTGCGAGAAGCGGTGATGGCCACAGAGCTGGCTTTGGGGGATAACTGGTCGGCGTTGTTGCTGTATCCCGCCTTGATCGGGGCCGGCAGCATGGGCATTTTGGTGGAGCTGCAGATGGGAGATAACCTCGGCGTTGGCCTAGCAGCCGGGTTGGCCGCTTCGGCGGTGTTTCTGTTGCGCAAAGCGGAGAAGGGCCAGAAGGCCCAGGTAGCAGCCGACGAGTTTGCCGTGCGCTATGCCTCCCAGAATGGCTACACCTCCGAGCAAGCTGCTGCTATCTTGCTGAGCGCGCTGCAGCAGGTGGCCATCCTCGAAGATCGCGTCAAGAACGACTACGACACCACCATGCGCCGCCGCAACCTGGAGTTCTTGGCGCAGCGGGGTTTGGGATCCGGCACCTTGACCATCAATCCTTTGACCATCAATCCTAAGTACCGCAACAAAGGCCAGAGCTCCAACCCCAATCCTTACCAAAACCCCTTCCAGCGCTGAGTCTTCAAGGCATGCGCAGCTCCCCTTCTACCTCGAGGCGGGTGTAGGGGCCGACGCGAAGGAAGCGCTCCCCCAGCATCTCGGCGGCGGCAGGCTGGATCCAGCCCATGCGCTGCAGCAGGTGCAAAGCCAGGGCATACTTGGCCCGGGCGGCTCCATCCTGGACCTTGATGGCCAGGCCCATGCCTTCCCCCACCCGGCCAATGCACTGGATCCCTTCAGCACCCGATTTGCTCACCAGATCCCCTTGAGTAGCCCGCATCAACTCCGTGTCGAAACACCCCTGTCCAGCCACCATCTCCGGGTGATGGGTCATGGCCCGTGCTACCGATTCCAAGTCGGGCCGCTCGCCAGCAGTCAGTTGGGCGAATAGGGAGGCCAGGTGATTCAGTTGCAGTTGGTAGGTGGGCACCCCACAGTCATCCCGCGCAAACAAAAACTCTTCCGAGGGCATTTGCAGCAAATCCGCCAGCTTGGCCCGCACCAGGGCTTGCACCGGATGCTGCCGCTGGGCGTAGTCTGACAAGGTCCAGTTTTGGGCGCGGCTGGCCACGAGCATGCCAGCATGTTTGCCGGAGCAGTTGTGGCAAAGGGGGCTGGGCTTGCCGGGTGGGGTGGGGCAGACCAGCAAATCGGGAGATAGATCGGCCCGCCACAGTATGCTGAACACCTGCCGCGCATGAGCCGTGGTGCCCTGATGGGATCCGCACATGATGGCAATATCTTTCTCGCTGAGGCGGTAGCGCTCGCGGATGCCGGTGGAGAGCATGGCCAGTGCTTGGAAAGGTTTGAGGGCAGAACGGGCAAAAACAGGGGTGGTGCTGTTGCCGGCCATGGCCAGAGAACGCCCGCGGCTATCGGCCACGACAGCTTGGCAATGATGGATAGATTCGGTCAACCCCTCCCGCAAGACATGGATTAAGAGTTCAGGGGCGGTGGAACGATTCTCAAATGACATGAAAACCTGGGAAAGGGCTGACGAAGCTGGGAAAGAGGGTGTGTACTCTTCAAATCATACGCGCAGATCCTACGCGAGAAGTTGGCGGGATCCCCTAAAGTAGCAAAATGGAACCCTTCCGCTCGGATCCCTGACCTCTGCCATGTCCTCCAATCCCCTGGTGTTTTTGGTCTGTCACGGCAGCCGGGATCCCGATTATCAGCAGGCTTTGGCAGATTTGTTGGCACGGGTGCGGCAGCGGCTGGCCCCTCAGCCGGTGGAGCTGGCCCAGTTGGAAGGTCAGCCTCTCACCTTGGCCGAGCAGATTCAGGGACGGCTGGCAGCTTGGCTGGGCGCAGGCCGATCTCCCAATCAAGTGGTGCTGCTGTCGCTGTTTATGGGCGAGGGATCCCATGTGGAAGAGGATTTGCCGGCTGCGGTGAAGCAGGTTCAAGCTCGCTGGCCGCGCCTGCCCATCCGGTTAACACCCCCCATTGGCCAGCACCCGGCCCTCCTGGATCTGTTGGTGGCTCGCATTCTGGCTCCACAGCCCTCTTGCTCTGCAACGCTCAGGCAATCCGGCGAACGGGCAGATGCCTGGATTGTGCTTGGCCATGGCAGCCGTCTGCCGGGGTTTGCCGCCCAGCTCCAAGCAGGGATCCAAACTGTGCAACGGCGCTTGCCCGAGATCCCCTTGCATGTGGCTTTTGCTGCCCAGTCCCCCACCTTAGAAGCGGTCGTGATCCATTGCTTGCGCCTTAGCCAGTGCCGTCTACGGGTGCTGCCGTTTTTTCTCTTTCCAGGCGGTCTGCTGCGCGCCCTACAAGAACAGGCTCAGCGATTACAGCGGGAATGGCCTCTGCTCCAAATCCAGGTGGAGCCGCCCCTCTGGCGGGATCCTCAACTGATGCAGGCCATTGTGGAGACACTCCAGGCTTTTAGCCCGGCGCTGGAATAGCCGAATCTTTCCCGTTCCCTCAAAATGGATATTTCCAACAGCAATGACGCGACCAGGACTTGAGATGGGCAAAGTGTATTTGGTGGGGGCAGGGCCTGGGGATCCAGGGCTGCTGACGGTGAAGGGAAAGGCGCTACTCGCCCACGCGGATGTGGTCATCTACGATGCTCTGGTGGGATCCTCCATCCTGGAGCTGATCCCGCCGACGGCAGAACGGATCTATGCTGGCAAACACTGCGGCGCTCACACCTTGCCCCAGGAGCAGATCACAGCCTTGCTGATGGAGAAAGCTCGGACGGCAGCCGTGGTGGTGCGGCTCAAAGGGGGGGATCCCTTCATCTTTGGGCGAGGCGGCGAGGAGATGTTGGCTCTGGTGCAGGCCGGGATCCCAGTGGAGGTGGTGCCGGGAATTACGGCGGGCATTGCCGCCAGCGCCTATGCCGGGATCCCTCTCACCCATCGCGACCTCAGCTCCTCAGTTGCTTTTGTTACCGGACATGAGGCGGCAGGGAAATACCGCCCTCAGGTCAATTGGCGGGCTTTGGCCGGGGCGGTGGAAACCCTGGTGATCTACATGGGCATGCACAACCTCAGCCACATTGCCGCTGAATTGTTGGCCGGAGGGAAAGCTCCCGATACCCCGGTTGCCCTGATCCGCTGGGGCACCACCCCTGAGCAAGAGATTCATCTGCTCCGCCTGCAGACTCTGGCTGGGCAGCCCTCGCCCGTAGCACCGCCTTCAATTGTTGTGGTGGGAGCGGTGGTCAGCCTGGCCAGCTTGTTGCCCACTTTGCGTCCGCCAGTCTCGTATTGCTCCGCAACGCTTACAAAACCGGAATCTTCATGAACGCCTTTTTGCGCAAGTTGGCTGCCCTCTTCTCCGCCTACTACGCCTACATGCTGGAGTACCGGGCCGAGCTGATCCTGTGGGTGTTGGCCGGATCCCTGCCCCTGATCATGATGGGGGTGTGGAGCGAGGCAGCCCGCTCAGGAGACTTCTCGCTGTCTGCTCTGGAGTTCATCCGCTACTTTCTGGCGGTGTTCCTGGTACGCCAGTTCACCATCGTCTGGGTCATCTGGGACTTTGAGCGAGAGGTGGTCGAAGGCAAATTATCTCCTCGCCTGTTGCAGCCTCTGGATCCCGCTTGGCACCATGTGGCCAGCCACCTGATGGAGCGCTTGGCCCGTCTCCCCTTTACCCTGGTTTTAATCGCCCTTTTCTTCGTCCTCTACCCCCGTGCCTTTTGGATCCCCTCTTGGGCCCAGGCGGGGCTGGGATCCCTGGCCATTCTCCTGGCTTTTGCCCTGCGCTTTCTCATGCAGTACACCTTGGCGCTGCTGGCCTTTTGGGTGGAGCGGGTGACGGCCTTGGAGCAGTTCCATTTTTTGATGTACTTGTTTTTCTCGGGGGTGATCGCTCCTCTTGAGGTGTTCCCACCCCCCGTGCGCCAGCTCTTGGCCTGGACACCCTTCCCCTACCTGGTGCATTTTCCCGCCAGCTTCTGGGCAGGGATCCCGGTGGATATTCTGGGCGGCTTTGGCATGGGCCTGGCCTGGGCGGGCCTGTTTTGGCTGGCCAATCGCTGGTTATGGCGCAAAGGCTTGCAACAGTACTCGGGAATGGGAGCTTAGAGGGCCAGGTTCAGCTAGAAATCGCAGGAGCCCCGCACTGTACCCGTAGGGTCAGTGCCGGGAGGAATGCGCTTTGATGAAGTACAATGAACTTATGAGCCAAGTCCTGACCGTCTCCTGTAAGCTCAAGGCGTCCCAGTTGCAGGCTGCTAAATTGGACGCGACGATGGAGGCTTTTGGCCAAGCCTTGAACTGGGTCAACCAGAACACGCCGGAGAAGATCGTCAACGCGGTCAAACTGCAATCCCTTTGCTACTACGAGATTCGAGCCCGGTTCGGCTTGTCCAGTAACTTGGCTCAACAGGTGTGCAGACGGGTGGCCGGCGCTCGCAAAGTGGCGAGACAGCGCAACCGTCCGGTTAAAGAGTTCAAGCGTAGGTTCGTTACCTACGACGCACGTATCTTCTCATTCCGCGAGAAAGACTGGACGGTGTCGCTGACCACGGTTGAAGGGAGAGAACGCTTTGAGCTAGCCATTGGTAACTACCAGAGGGGAATGCTGGCTGGCTCTAACCCCAAATCGGCCACCCTAGTCCAGCGGAAGGATGGCTCCTACTACATCCAGATTTGCGTAGAGAAAAAACCACCCAAGCAACAAGATACCGACAGGGTGATCGGGGTGGACTTGGGCAGGACGGATATCGCCCATACGTCAGAGGGGGACAATTGGAATGGACAGCAGTTGAACCGAGTCCGCGACCACTACTCCAAGCTGAGGGCGGCACTCCAACGCAAAGCCAGTAAGGGCACACGCAGTTCGCGGCGCAGATGCAGAGAACTGTTGCAACGGCTGTCTGGCAAGGAGAGGCGCTTTCAGGCGTGGGTCAATCATCGCATCTCCAAAGCTATTGTCTCTAGGGCAAAGACCACAAACAGCGCTATTGCTCTGGAAGACCTGACAGGGATCCGGGAAAGGGTCAATCAACAGCCACGCAGCAAAGCCGAGCGGCGCAGGGCCAACAGTTGGGCGTTCTACCAACTACGTCAATTTCTGGAATACAAGGCGAGGGTTGCAGGGGTTTCTCTGGTTCTTGTGCCGCCTGCTTACACGTCGCAGACCTGTCACAAGTGTTTACACATCCATCCCGATCCTGCGCAATCCTACCGCAGTGGAAAGAAGTTTAAGTGTGGGCACTGTGGATGGGAAGGGGATGCGGATTTGAATGGTGCGAATGTGATTGCGCTCTTGGGGGCTGTCGTAAACCAGCCTAGAGGTCCGGGCTTGTTTTGTTCTCTGGTAGAGCAGAACAGGCTCAGGGCTACTGAAAGCCCGCTCCGTACCGCTTAGCGGTCAGAGCCGGGTAGTTTACCTTTCAACCAGGCCACCCTTGAAACCACTATTATGGGTCAAGGCACCCCAGTCAAATGACGAATCCTGTCCGTCTCCCTAAAATAGCGACAGATAACAGGTGAATAGCGCTTTACCCTTTTCCCCAACAGCCTCCTCGAGTCCTCATGAAGCGTGTACTGGTCGTAGATGACGATCCCCTCTCCCTGAAGGTGCTGAGCCGCCACCTGACTCAGCATGGCTATCGGGTTTGTACAGGCGCTTCGGGTGTAGAAGGGTTGCGTCTGTTTGCCCAAGAGCAGCCGGATGTGGTGGTTTCAGATGTGGTGATGCCGGAAATGGACGGCTTCGAGTTTTGCCGACAGCTGCGCCAACAGCGCGGCGGCGAGCTCGTCCCCTTCATTTTTCTCTCTTCGCGGGGAGAGATCGATGACCGGGTTCAGGGCTATGAGCGGGGGGCGGATGACTACATCATCAAGCCCTTTGAACCCCTGGAACTGGTGGCCAAAATCGAGGCCCAGATTGAACGCTCCCGCCGCACCCAATCGGAAATTCTGCGGCTGATCCAACAGCAGTCCCAGCCAAAACCGGAAGCGGCCCCCCGCCCCACCCCACCCGAATTGCCTCTGACCCCTGCTGAGGAGCGGGTCTTTCGGGAAGTCATTCGCGGCTTCACCAACAAGCAAATCGGCGAGAAGCTGTTCATCAGCCCGCGCACTGTGCAAACTCACCTGACCAACATCCTCAGCAAGCTTTCTTTGGAAAATCGCTCGCAACTGGTGCGTTTTGCCTACGAACGGGGCTACACCGCCGAAGAGGAGCCGGGCCAGAAGGGATCCCTTTCAGGCCAGGTGTAGCTTCAAAACAGCACGTGGCGCTTTTCGCACCCGGCAGGGGATCCGCTCCTTGCCCAAGCGGACAAATGCCTCGTAGCGGTGGCAGCCGGAGAACCCGTAGTACTCCCCTTCCACTTCCAAAACCTCAATGGGCTCCTGTAGGCCGACTGCTTCAATGGAAGCCATCAGCGCCTGCACCTTATCCGGATCCGTTTGCCGGGGCAAAGGGCGGCGAATTTGGGCAAGGGGAATCTCGCGAATCTGCGCCATGTTGAACTTTCTCCCTAAGCAAGCTACTTAATCATACTCGTTATGACTTTGCTCTATCAAGACTGGCAGAGGGGATGGATTCTCAGGCCAGAGCATGGCAGGATAACACCATTCCTCACTGCTCTCTCCCTCAGTAGCCAACCCAGCCATGTGGCAACTCCTCAAAGCCTTATGGGGAAAGATCGCCGGCCAAGCCCCCCCTGCACCCCCCGCTGCCGCGCCACGACCACCCCTTGACAAGAGGCTGGTTCAGCAGCCCTCTCCCCGGAATGTCCCTGCTGCAGAGGCCGCCCGCAAAGAAGAAGCCCCTGAGCCCACCCCAGAACATCCCGCCCCAAAAGTTGCAGTAGCCCAACGGGGTGAGGAACCTGTGGTGTGGATCCCTGCTCAGGAAAAATCCCCAGACTCCCAGGCAGTAGAATCCCCCATCGGCCCAGCTCAACCCACCTCTACGGCCAAAAGCATCAGCAGCTTCTGGGCCATGACCGACACTGGATCCCGGATTTCCTGCATTGCTGCCACCACCGACAGTGGCCGTGCGGTCAGCTCCATTGCGACTGCTAGGCTCCGCCAACCGGAATAGAGGCCGGGATCCCTCTGGCTCCAGAAAAAACTTCAGGGCAAGTCAGGAATAGCTCCCATCCATTTCCACCCGCTACTGCAGGGATCCCCAGGGGGCATTAGGCCGATAATAGACAGGTAGCGTTGGGGGCTGCCAAGCATGCTGGAGATGATCTTTAACGGGGCTAACTGGTTTGCTCTGCCCTTTTGGGCAATGATGATTCTGTTGCCGGGTTGGAAGGTAACCCGCAAGGTGATGGAATCGCTTTTGCCCATCGCTATTTTGGCGGCGGTTTATTTGTATCTTTTGGTCACCGGGTTCAACGCGGATGTTCTCAAGGAATTTTCCGACCCTCAACTGTCTCTGACCAGCCTAACCGACCTATTCAGTCAACCCGCCGTTATGGCGACGGGATGGGTCCACTACATCGTCATGGATTTGTTTGTGGGCCGCTGGATCTTTTTGGAAGGGTGGGATAAGCGAGTATGGACAACCCATTCTCTGATTTTGTGCTTGTTTGCCGGGCCAGTGGGCTTGCTCTCCCATTTGCTTACGGTGGCAGTTGTCCAGGCACGCCGGCAAAACCAGGCGCAAGGAAGGACTCAAGAGACAGGAGTGCCACAAGAGTTGGCTAACCCCTAGGGATAGGCTCTATCGAATAGGGATCCAGGCTCGCATAGCAGGAGGAAGTCCTAAGAGGCTAGGATCAGGGGTAGGAGCCCTCAGCCTTGAGGCCAGAGGAACTGTTTGATGAGGAGTGGAGGCATAGCTTGGTTTTTGCGTCCTCAGCGGTGGCTGTGGAGCGGCCTTGGAGCAGCAGCCCTTGTGGCCCTCACGGCTGGGGCTAGTTGGGCACGGCTTGGCACGGCTTTTGTTGGAAGTGCGCATGACCATGGGCCTGCCCATTAGCCCTAACTACTGGTACATGGTGGCCCTTAGCCGAGCTGGTAGCCCTGGCCCCACCGCCAACCTGGTAGATCCCAATGTCCGGGTTGGGCCCAACGAGTACACCTTTGTGCGCGACTGGGACTACCTGATTCGGGTTACCCCTCTTAACGAGGAGGCCGTTTTGCAAGCTACCATCCAGCGCTTTGGTGAGCAGGAGCGAGAGTTTGCCGTTGGCTTTAACCAAGTGCGGGTGGAGCACGTTAACCGGGACCGCGACACCCTTAGGTTTCGGATTGACCTTTCGGAGCTCCAAGGTCTGGACGGGCAAAACCAGGATATCCAGGTGGCTTTGCTCACTGCCCGCGCCCCTTTTCGCGTGGCTCCTGAAGAGACCAATCTAGCCATTGATGCCACCCGCGGCGAACTGCCCAACTACTATCGCCTTAGTCTCTCCAACCAGCGGCAGGTGGTTGTCGACGATCCCCAGCGCCAAGAGACCATGCGCCGCAGCCGTGAGTTACTCCAGCAAAGTGGATCTGGAAGCGGCCTCACCCGCGAGCTCATTGAGGGAGGAGCCCTGGAGATTTTGGCTGCCAACATCCTCACCTTTGAGCTACGCCTTCTTTCCTCTTCCAGTTTCTAGAGAGAAACCTTAATCTATCCAGGTGGCCTCTGGCTTTGGCCTGAGAATGAGAGCAGGGGGACTGCCGTGGTGCAGGCAAGATGGGAGCACTTTGAACACATGGCTGACATTGGTGTCCGCGGCTATGGGGCAACGCCGGAGGAAGCCTTTGCCCAGGCAGCTTTGGCCCTGACTGCGGTGGTCACTAGCGTGGATGAAGTAGCTCCCAGAGAACACCTAGAGATCGAGCTAGGAAATGCAAGCGATCTGGAACTGTTGTTGGTGGATTTCCTGAACGCAGTGATCTACGAGATGGCCGTCAGAGGCATGCTCTTTGGAAAAGTCGAAGTGCACCTGGCAAAAGAGCATCTCAAGGCCAGCCTGTGGGGGGAAAGAGTTGACCATGCCAAGCACCGACCGGCGGTAGAAGTTAAGGGGGCAACTTACACGGAACTCAAGGTAGCCCGAGAGGGTGAGCTTTGGGTGGCCCAGTGCGTGGTGGACGTGTAAGGGGAGGCAACCTATGGATATCAAGAAACTTGAGCGTGTGGATGAGACAGTCTGGCGCATTCCTCCAAAAGGCAGAATGCGTGTCCCGGTCTTGATCTTTGCCGACGAGGAGTTAATCCGGGAAATGGACGACAAAGTGGCCGAGCAGGCCAGCAACGTGACCACCTTGCCAGGGATCGTTGGAGCCTGCTACGTGATGCCAGACGCCCACTGGGGCTATGGCTTTCCCATCGGTGGGGTGGCGGCCTTTGATGCGGAAGCAGGGGGGGTGATTTCCGCCGGCGGCGTGGGATTTGACATCTCCTGCGGCGTGAGAACCTTGCGAACCGGGCTAAAGCGCGAGGAAGTGGAGGAGATAGCAGAGCCCCTAGCCAATGCCCTGTACGCGAGCGTACCGGTAGGGCTCGGCAGCCGCAGCAAGATCTCCTTGAGCGACAAAGAGATGGAAGCTATGCTCGAAGGCGGAGCAGAATGGGCTGTTGCTCAGGGCTACGGCAAGAAAGAGGATCTGGAGCGCATCGAAGAACATGGCCGCATGCGCGGAGCAATGCCGAGCGAAGTCTCCGCCTACGCCCGTGAGCGCCAGCGGCGCGAGATGGGAACCCTCGGTTCGGGTAACCACTACCTCGAAGTCCAAGTTGTTGACGAGATCTACGATCCCGAGATTGCCAAAGGCTTTGGCCTTAAGTCGGGGGAAGTGGTGATTACTATCCACTGCGGCTCCCGTGGCTTGGGTCACCAGATCGGCACTGAGTACTTGAAGAAGATGCAACAGGCGGCTAAAGAACACGGCATAGAGCTACCTGATCGCGAGCTGGCCTGTGCGCCCTTGAAGTCCAAAGTGGGGCAAAGCTACCTGGGAGCAATGCGGGCGGCAACCAACTGCGCTTTGGCTAACCGCCAGATCATCACCTACTGGGTGCGCGAGGTGTTCGCTGAGCTTTTCCCCAAAGCTGAACTCGACCTTATTTACGACGTCTCCCACAACACCTGTAAGGAGGAAACCCACGAGATAGAGGGGAAAAAGCGCCGCCTGTTCGTTCACCGCAAAGGGGCAACGCGCGCTTTTGGGCCTGGCCACCCAGAGCTTCCTCAAGCTTTTCGCTCTATCGGTCAGCCCGTCATCATCGGTGGCTCCATGGGCACGGCTTCCTACATTCTGGTCGGCACCGCGCAAGGGGAGGCCCTTTCCCTCTCCTCAGCCTGCCACGGCGCTGGGAGGGCGATGAGTCGCAACCAGGCCCTCAAAGCCTGGACAGGGCAGGAGATTATCGAACAACTGAGACGGCGCGGCGTCATCGTGCGCAGTCCCTCTTTGCGGGGGGTAGCTGAAGAAGCGCCCCAGGCCTACAAAAACGTCGACAAAGTGGTGCGCGCTGCCGATCAAGCCAAGATTGCGAAACTTGTAGCGCGCTTAAAGCCAATTCTGTGTATCAAAGGCTAGCTATTTGCTGAAAGGGGAAGCTATTTTTAGGGGCTTAATGCCCTTTTTTTGTTGCTTCCAAGTGATGCTTTGCTGCGTTTGTGAGTTATTCCCCAAGCTGTGCTTGCCCAAGCGCGAATGCCTTAGGAAAGGGTTAGTGTGTACTTGCCCTCTTCTTTGCATTCCCCTATACTGACCTTCATGTCTCGACACTCCAGGTGCTCTATGACTGCGAGTTACCTACCCTTGGCCCAGACTTTTCTGCCCCGTTCTTCTCGCATTCGCGATCTACTGCTGGTGGTGGGAGGGAGCCTATTCGTAGCAGCTCTGGCGCAGGTGAGGATCCCTCTGCCTTTTACACCGGTGCCCATCACTGGACAAACCTTTGGGGTAATGCTGGTGGGAGCAGGCTTTGGGGCCAGGCTGGGCTTTCTCGCCTTGCTGCTGTACCTGCTGGAGGGGCTCTTGGGATTGCCCTTCTTCAGCGGTGGCGGATCCGGGCTTGGCCACTTGGCCGGGGCGACGGGGGGCTACCTGTTGGCTTTTCCCCTGGCTGCAGGGCTGATGGGTTGGTTGGTGGAGCGCTGGGGCGTGGATCGCAACCCCTGGAAGATGGCGCTGGCGATGTTGTCCTGCTCGGCTCTGATTTTTTTGCTAGGAGCCACTTGGCTAGGGGTGTGGCTGAACCAGAATGTTGAGCCCACCTCGATCTTGGCCGTCCTCAACAAGGGGGTCTTCCCTTTTATTCCAGGAGACTTGGTGAAGTGCGGACTGGCGGCAGTGCTGCTGCCCACCATCTGGCGCTGGGTGGGTCGGGAAAGGCCACCGGCAGACTCCTAGCCCACTGGGCAAGAGCAGCAACTCTAAAGACCGCTCCGGCAAAGCAGAAGGGGCCTGGGATTAGCCTCGGGTCGGAAAATCTAAAAAAAAGATAACAGCTCCGAGGATTTGGCCTTTTTTCTGAGATTCTAAAAACTGTGCTCAATGCGATGTTCAATACGGCCTATTCATGGAGCTTTTCTTTATATTGCTCTAGAGTTTTATAAGTCGCTGACTGGTCGCGGCAGAGCCCCCTTGTGGGGCTTTTTATTTTCTAGCTGCCGACCAAAAGAAGCTGATCTCAACCTTAAGCTATAATTATGTCTTTCTGAATTCATGGGATCCCTATGGATTCCCTGGATAGACGGGATCCCTGCCATGCAACAGACGCGCCGGATCCCAGAAACATCCTGGTGGGTAGTCATTCAGCCCTTGACGGGTACCTTCTTTTCCAGCCACTGAGCCACTTGATCTGCCAGGTCAACTCCTTCCAACTGACAGAGTTCTCGCAGCATTGTTGGGCTGGTCACGTTCACTTCGGTTAGTCGTTCCCCGATAACATCGATCCCGACAAAATACAGCTTCTCCTGCCTGAGCACCGGCGCCAAAGCCCCGCAGAGAGCCCGTTCTTTTTCGGTAATCTTGGTTTTTTCCACTCGACCGCCGGCGGCAATATTGCCCCGAAAATCTCCCTCTCCAGGGATCCGATTGACGGCACCCAAAGGCTCTCCTTCCAGCAGCAAAATGCGTTTGTCTCCTGCCGCCGCCTGTGGCAAATACTCCTGCACCATCACAGGCAGCCGACCAAATTGGGTGCTCATTTCAATCAACGAGTTGAGGTTTGGATCCCCGGCATTGACCCTCAGGATCCCTTCCCCACCTTTGCCACCCAAAGGCTTGAGCACCGCCTGTCCTTCCTGTTCGACGAACTGACGCAGCAGACGCTTGTTGCTGCTGACGCGGGTGCGCGGGATCCACTCTTGAAATTGCAGGGCATAGAGCTTTTCGTTGGCCGAGCGGATCCCGGCAGGATGATTGAGCACCAGTGTGCGGCTGGGGGAGAGACGATCCAAAAGGTAAGTGGCATAGAGATAGGCCGTATCCACCGGCGGATCCTTGCGCATCCACACCGCCTGCATTTGGCTCAGGGGCAGCAGTTGCCGGTCTTTGACCTCATACCAGGGATCCGCCTTCAGATCCAACCGGATTTCCTCAAGGGATCCCCACGTTTCCCCTTGATCCCAGTAGAGATCCGCCAGGCCCAGGCAGAAAATGCGGTGCCCCCGTTTCTGCAGGGCTTCCATTAGGGCAATGCTGGTGTCATGGCCCACCTGCAACTGAGGCAACGGGTCAACAATGAAAGCTACCTGCATGGGAGGTGCGGTTCACTGACGAAAGGCTGCCCCGAGTATGCAACAAATCGGAGCCGATTGTGCTCTGCTGGCAGGCTGTTTCCACAAGAGAAGACCCCCTCTGGAAAGCTCGATGCAGAGTTGTCTTTTTAATGTCCTCTTAACCTCGACAGGCGACGCAAACGTTAGCTTGATAGGTGGAATCCCCAGTTGGCCCTCAGTTCTCGGCTGGGTTGACCGGATTTCTGGCCTAACCTGTGAGGAATGCTCCATCTGTGAGTGCTCCCCCTTCTCAACCCTCAGAGCCGGTTCGCATTGAAACCACGCGGGACTTGCTGGAAGCCTTGCGTGAGGGGCGCTCCCTGGTGGGTGCCAACCTGGAGAATGCCTACCTCTCGCGGGGCCTGTTCGACCGCATTCAGATGCCCAAATCCAATTTGACGCGGGCTAACCTGCGCTCGATCAGCCTGCAGCAAGCCGACCTACGTCTGTGCAACTTTCGCCGCGCTGAGCTAGAGCGGGCCAATTTTACCGCCTCAGATCTACGGGGATCCAGCTTTAGCCAGGCTCTGGGGGACTACAGCAACTTTACCGCCGCCAAACTGGACAAAAGCAGCTTTCAGGGGGGCCGTTTCAGCCATTCCATCTTTCGCGAAGCCAGCTTGGTGGCTGCTAATCTGGCGGAGGGGAACTTTTTTGCCGCCGACTTCCGCCAGGCTAACCTATCTCGCTGCAACCTCTCCCAGGCTGCCTTGGTGAGTTGCCAGCTTCAGTTTGCCAACCTAGAACAAGCCATTTTGGTGGGGGCCAACCTACGGGACGCTCAGATTGAAGATACGCTCTTCAGTGGAGCCGATTTTACCGATGCCAAGCTCTCCGATGAGACGCGCAAGCTCTTAATCGAGCGGGCCAGCGGCACCAACGAGCTTACCCAACGGGATACCCTCAACACCTTGCTGGCGGGATTGCAACCCAAGTCCCGTAAGCTTTTTGGCTTGCTGTGAGGTTGGAGCCGTCAAGGACAACCGGGCTAAAGAGAAAACTCAAAACTGGTTGAGGTCGATCCCGGCTTCCCGGGCCATGGCTCCTATCCCTTTGGCCTTGAGAGTCTTCAAGGCTTTGGTGGAAAGGCGCAGACGAACAAACCGCTTACCCTCTTCCCACCAGATGCGCTTCCACTGCAAATTGACTTCCTGCAGGCGCTTGGTGCGCCGGTGGGAGTGGGAGATGGCAAAAGCGTTGTTGCGTTTCTTGTTGGTTAGTTGGCAGCGACGCGCCATGGGATCAAAGCAAACTCAGTCTAGCTATCGTAAGGCATCTTTTTGTTGGGCAGCAAGCTGAAGTTGACTTTGCAACTGGGCTAGCTCTGCCTTCAGTCGGTCAAAGGTTTGTTGGCAGTGGTTAACGCTTCTGAGGGGCAGCTCTTCATTTTTGGCAATGCAGGTCACCTGTACAGAGCCGTCGGCAGCCTGACGGGTGCGATCCACAAACACTTCCACCGTCACCAGTTTGGTGTGGGGATTTTTTCCGGGAGGCTCGCCGGCCACCCAATAATCAAGGCTGTTGTGGAGGATATTGAGTTGGCAGCGCTCCAAAACAGCGCGGATCGACTCGCTGAGCTGCTCGGCTGAGCCCACAAGCTGGGTAACGCAAGAGTATCGAGCCATAGAACAGGCAAGCCACCACGGTTATCCTACCATTAAGTTTTCGGCTCCTGCAGCCAAAGGCGAACCGGCAAAATTGCGCTCAAGAGTACTCTACACCGGCTCGGCCAACCCTGCTGGGAGGAGGTGAATTGCGTTAAAACATGGACAACGCCTTCCAACTTTTCCCCAGGAGAGTTGCGATGTCTAGGATCTCCTGTTTAGTCCACTCGCTCTTGTTGCTGGGATCCCTGGGCCTGGGTTGGATAGGCGTGTCTTTTGCCCACGCGCAGCCCTTTCAGGCGGGCGACCTGGATGGGGATGGCCGTTTGACGGTGCAGGATCTCAACCTGTTGGGGGCCTACTTGCGGGGAGAACGGGGATTGACCGACGACCAGATCCGAGCTGCCGATGTCGACCAGGATGGACGGATCACAGAAGCCGACTGGCAAGTGTTGCAGCAGCGCATTCAGGCAGCAACGGATGTGCCCACAGGACAGGTGCAGTTGGATTCCGCCTATTCGGGACAGGTGGTGGATCGGCTGACAGGGCAGCCCTTGGCCGGGGCGGAGGTGGCCATTCCGGGGGCGGGTATTTCGGTGCGCACCGATGCCCAGGGTCGGTTTCGCCTGCCAGGGCCGCTGCCGGCAGAAGAAATTTTGGTGGCGCGGCTGGAAAATTACTTGCCCTATTCCCAAAGTACAGGCAACGGTCAAGCCAGCGGGGATCGGCCTTGGCAACTGCAGTTGGAGCGCTGGGATCCCAACACAACTTTGGTACTGGAGGCGAATGTCATCCGCCTGGGGGATAACCAGTACTCACCGGAATCGGCTGCCGCCGGGCAATTTTTGGGCCCTGCCCAAGGGGTGGAGATGACCCGCTCTTTCACTTTGCAACGCCTGCCTTCGCGCCCACCGGTTTTGCGGATTGGATCCCTGATTGGGTTGGATACTGCCGCCGCCTATCGGGCCGGCCAATCCCGGATCCCCAGTGCCAACATGTCTCCCATGCAGGTCATCCTGAACGGAGTGGAAGTCGAACAGATTCACCTGGGGGGAGATAACCTACAGATTCCCCTGCCGCTGCAACCTCTGCGCCTGGGCCTGAACACTGTTACCCTGCGCACTGGCAAAACCCTGATTCAGCCCCCCATGGTCACCCGTGGTCCCCAAGTGCCGATCAGCATTCCCCTTTTCGGGGGATCCCTGCACATCTCGGTGCCGGTGGGAGGTGATACGGTCGTCCGGCACGGCGGAGCCTGGGTGGATCATGACGATGTGCAGTTGGCTAACGTAACCATCGAGATCCCCAACTGACCCTGCTCCGTTCAATGGTTTTACGGCCCATACCGTCAGCCAATAGCTTGGACGTTGAATCCAGGTTGAGCGGGCCACGGGGCCTGTCGGTCAAGAGGAACAAGTTTGAGCCTGCTTTCGATAACTGACTCGATATCTGATCCGTTTGCTCAACAAGGGAAATACGTTTGTCCAGCGATTGGAAGATTCCCCTTCCAATAGCAGGCATACTGCAGTTGCTGAATTGCTCCTCTTCGATGCCTCTGGGAGTTCTGGGCATCTCGATCTTCGAGAGGGATCCCTGAGGTGGCCCATTTGAGTGAGGTGAAATCCTGGCAACCGAGCAGACCGATCAACCCAAACCAAGGAGAGCTGACCATGAGCATGAATAGGGCTTCTACCCTCCCCTTAACCTGGCTGTGGACGGGATCCCTGGCCCTGGGGGTGACGGCCCTGGTGACCCGCCAAGTGATCTGGGGGCTCTTACCTTTGGCAGCAGCCTACCCTGCCATCCGCCGCCGCGAAGAACAGCTTGGCCAAGTTCTGGAACAGACCTGGACACAGCAGCAACAGACAGCAACCCAACTGGAGACCCTGCAAGCGCGTTTCGAGGTGCTGGACGCTCGGCTCACTGCTGAACCGTCCCTTCTGCAGCAGACCTTGGCTTCCCCGGCTGAAGCCATTCAAGAGCTCGAGCAGAAAGTAAAGGTTTTGGAGCCCATCTGGGTACAGCAGCAGCAGACGGCGGCCCGACTGGAAACATTACAAGGGCGGATCGACGCCCTCGAAGCTCGGCCCACGTCTCATCTGTCCGTGCGGCAGCAGCTAGCCCCCACCACCCAGGCCATCCAGCACATTCAGCAGCGGTTAAAAGCTGTGGAGCTGCGGTTGAATGCTCTGCCGACATCCCAGCCCCAAGTGACTCTGGAGCAACTGGAGTCTGTACAGGCGCAACTCCAACACCTGCAGCAGCTTGTGGCGTCTCAGCCGACCCCTGCATCTCCCCGCAAAGCCCTGGGGGTGTTCATCGACGCGGCCAATCTCCACGCCAGCGCCCAGCAGTGGGGATCCCATCTCGACTATCCCAGTCTGCTCAGCTGGCTGGCCCAGGGCAGATCCGAGATGGAAGTGCATGTCTACAGCGGGGTAGATCGCCACAACCTAGCTCAGCGTCGTTTCCTGCGGGAGTTGAGAAAACAGGGCTATCGGGTGGTCACCAAGCCGGTGGTGATCCACGCCGACGGCAGCCGCAAAGCCAATCTGGATGGGGAGCTGATCGTGGACTTGATGGCGATGCACTCCCACTACGAGACGGTGCTGCTGCTGAGCGGGGATGGAGATTTTGTGCCGGCCCTCAAGTACATCCGCCGCCAAGGCTGCCGGCTGGAGGTAGCCGCCTACAGGCCGAATACAAACCCGAAGCTCATTCGGATAGCCGATCGGTTCGTCGATTTGTGCGCTTGGCAGGGGACAGGAACGCTGGTGCCGCTACCTGCAAAACAGACTCCGGCCACCGGCTGAACCTTGCCATCTCAGGAGAATGAGGGCCATTTCGATTCCAACCAGAACACTGCACCCACACCCAGAACATGGGTCGCGTCGTCGCGTCAGCGTTGCGGAGCAATGCGGCCAAAGGCTGTTCTCAGTAGCCCAGGCGTCTCACGCTAACCTGAAACACTATTGAAACACTATATTTTCTAACGATTTTCTCATTTGCGATCTCAACGCCTGAGCCTCACTGGGATCAGCCTTGTCCAATCACTTGTTCAATCAGCCAACTGAACCCAATCGGAGAATCCAGATGTCAACGCAGCTAACACAGCGGTTTGCGGAGGCCATGCACTATGCCTACCGCTGGCACGCTTCTCAAACCCGCAAGGGAACCGGGATCCCTTACCTCAGCCATCTGTTGGCCGTAGCAGCCATCGCCCTGGAGCATGGGGCGGATGAAGATGAAGCGATTGCCGCTCTGCTCCACGACAGCCTAGAGGACGGCCCCCACAACACAGGCGAGCCCCGGGCCCAGATTGAGCAACAGATCCGGGAGCACTTTGGGGAACGGGTGCTGCAAATCATTCTCGGCTGTACCGATACCCGCAGCGATGGCTCTCTGGGAATGGCCAAAGAAGACTGGGCAGAGCGCAAAACCGCCTACCTGGAGCATTTGGAAACTGCCGATGCCTCGGTTTTGCTGGTGGCTGCCGCCGATAAGCTGCACAACATGCAGTGCATCTTGCGGGATTTTCGCCAACTGGGGGATGAACTCTGGCAGCGGTTTTCCGCCGGAAAAGAGGGATCCCTGTGGTACTACCGATCATTGGCAGAGATTCTGGGGCGACGGCTGCCTGGCAGGCTATCGGTGGAGCTTCAAGAGCTGGTGGTCGAGTTGCAACGTCAAGCTGGAGCAGCAATGCCTTGACAGGGACAACCAGGGCTGAAGAAAATGCTGAGGGCAGCCCTATTCATCACACTTTTTGGGTCACGCACCTATGGTTCTCGCTGTTGGCACCCCTGCTCCTGGGTTCAACACCACTGACACCCAAGGCAACCAGGTTTCGCTGGCTGATTTTGCCGGCAAAACCGTTGTCCTCTATTTTTACCCCAAAGACGACACCCCCGGCTGTACCAAAGAAGCCTGTGGATTCCGCGACGCCTACGCCGACTACCAAAGCAAGGACGTGGTGGTGCTGGGGGTGAGCATGGACGACCAAGCTTCTCACCAAAAGTTCACCGAAAAGTACAACTTGCCTTTCCCCCTACTGGTGGATAGCAGTGGGGTGATTACCCGCGCCTACGATGTGGATGGGGGCGGCTATGCCAAGCGGGTGACCTACGTCATTGATGGCGAGGGCAAAATTGCCAAGGTCTACCAGAACATCAATACCGAAACCCATGCCCGCGATATTTTGGCGGATTTGGGTTTGTAGAAACGCTGCCTCTTTTCAGTACTCCTCGCTAGATCCCGGCCTTTGCGCATGAACGACGACATTCCGGTCGCCCGTCGCCAGTCCACTCCGGCGAAAAAAGCGCAAAGTTCGGTGCCTGCCCTGAGGTCCCGTCTAGTCTTGGGCCTGGTGCTGGTTGGGCTAGTGCTCCTGGCGGGTTGGGGGATAGAGAAGTTACCGGGATCCCAGCAGGCGGCGGATCCCCAAGTTCTGGAGGAAGCCGGTCAGCCCCCTCTGCCGCAGCCAACTGTGCAGAATGGGCGACCTTCTCTGTTGGGGCACTATGCCTATTCCGAAGCCCCTGCAGACAGCTTGCGGGTGGTGGGCAGCTACCGTGGTCGAGAGGTGCGCCTGCGCCAGGCGGCTGCCGAAAGTTACCTTCGCATGAGCGAAGCAGCTCAAGCTGCCGGGATCCGCCTTGTCCCCATTTCCGGGTTTCGCTCCATTGCGGATCAGGAATTCTTGTTTTTTCAATTGGCTCAATCCCGAGCCTTGCGACCCGAGGAACGAGCTGCGGTCAGTGCTCCCCCTGGCTACAGCGAGCACCACACTGGCTACGCCATCGACCTTGGGGATGCCGGGTTTCCGCAGTGGGATACTCAAGAAGCCTTTGAGACCACCCCGGCCTTCCAGTGGCTGCAGAGCAACGCGGCCCGCTTTGGCTTTGAGCTGTCTTTCCCCAGAAACAACCCTCAGGGGGTAAGCTACGAGCCCTGGCACTGGCGCTTTGTGGGCGACCGCCATAGCCTAGAGACCTTTTACAAGCGCTAGCCAACTCCCTTCTTCTGAGGGGAGGGGGGCTGGGGGTGAGGGCCCAAAGAGCGGATGACGCGATTCGAACGCGCGACCGTCTCGTTGGCAACGAGAAGCTCTACCACTGAGCTACATCCGCGTCGGGAAATTTATGATGGCAAGTTTTGCGGTGGTTTGTCAAGTCAGGGATCCCCGGCGCATTTTGTTCCAGAATGAGAGAAGTTCATCTTTCTTTGCAGTTGCGTCAGGTCTGGGCGGGATCCCGGGCGGCGCTTGTTTGAGGGTATCGCTATGCGGGTAGCCATTATCGGGGCAGGATTGGCCGGGTTGGTGACGGCAGTCGATTTGGTCGAGGCAGGACACGAAGTGCAGCTCTACGAGGCGCGGCCTTTTGTCGGCGGCAAGGTGGGATCCTGGCAGGATGCCGATGGCAACCACATCGAGATGGGGCTGCACGTTTTTTTCTGTAACTACAGCAACTTGTTTGCCCTGATGAAGAAGGTGGGAGCCTACGAGAACCTGCTGCCCAAGCAGCACACCCACATCTTTGTCAACCGCGGCGGGCAGACGGCCAGTCTGGATTTTCGCTTTCCCCTGGGGGCACCTTTCAACGGCCTCAAGGCCTTTTTCACCACCGAGCAACTCTCTTGGGCGGACAAGCTGCGCAATGCTCTGGCGCTGGGCACCAGCCCTTTGATTCGCGGCTTGCTGGACTATGAAGGGGCAATGCGGCAAATTCGCGCCTTGGATCGGATGAGCTTTGCCGATTGGTTTCGGCGGCATGGGGGATCCGAGGGTAGCCTGAAGCGGATGTGGAACCCGATTGCCTATGCCTTGGGCTTTATCGATACAGAGCAGATTTCTGCCCGCTGTATGCTGACGATCTTTCAGATGTTTGCCAGCAAAACAGAAGCCTCCAAGCTCAATCTCCTCAAGGGATCCCCGGACACTTACCTCACTCAGCCCATCGTCCGCTACATCCAAGCCCGCGGGGGCCAGATCCACACCCGCAGGGGGGTCAGCCGCATTGAAGTGAGCGACTCCTCTCCCTACCCCGTGACCGGCTTGCTCTTGGCCAATGGAGAGCGGGTGGAGGCAGATGTGTACGTGTGCGCAGCGGCGGTGGAAGGGGCCAAACGGCTGATCCCGCAGGTATGGCGGCAGTGGCCACAGTTCGACAACCTCTACAAGCTGGAATCCGTACCTGTGGCCACGGTGCAGTTGCGCTTCGATGGCTGGGTGACGGAGCTGACCCCCCAAGGCCAGGCCAAACGAGCTGGCGAACACCCAGAGGCTCTTGGCATCGATAATCTCCTCTACACCGCCGATGCCGATTTTTCCTGTTTTGCCGATCTGGCCCTCACCAGCCCCGCCGACTACTACAAACCCGGCCAGGGATCCCTGTTACAATGTGTGCTCACGCCGGGGGATCCCTTCATTTCCATGCCCAACGAGCAAATTGCCCAGCACGTGTTGCACCAAGTCCACGAGCTGTTTCCTTCATCCCGGCAACTGAACATGACCTGGTACAGCGTGGTGAAACTGGCCCACTCCCTCTATCGAGAAGCGCCGGGCATGGATCCCTATCGCCCACAGCAAAAGACCCCAATACCCAACTTCTTTTTTGCCGGCAGCTACACCGCCCAAGACTACATCGACAGCATGGAAGGGGCCACCCTCTCCGGCCACCTGGCTGCTCAGGCCATTCTGGCTGCCCACAGGGATCCCTGATAGGAGCATGACTCTAGTCAATAATAAGCTCAACTATACTGAAAATAATGTATAATATGTTCAGTACGGATTACTACCAGTTGATCTTTCTGTTTACTTTCGAGTCTGCCAACATGGTAGCCAAAGCAAAGCAGAAAATTGGTAGTAAGACGACACGGAAACTGCGCTTTGGGTATTCTACTCAAAGCTTTGCGGGATACCGCCATTCTGGTTGGAAACAAACAGAATGCTATCGCTGCATAGTTGAACAGTGATGTTCAGCAGCGTTCAGCGTAAATGTATCAGGACTTAAAACCGGCTTAAAACCGTCGTGAAGCCGCTTGCCAACTCCAAACTGCTGTCTCCTTTTATGGAAGAAGGGGACTTTTGCTGTGGGAAAAGAGCTGGAAGTGAGCGCAACATAGCAATGGGGAGCTGGAACAGGCTCCGCTCGCAGCTCTGGAAACCCGCAGTTTATGGCTCGACTGGAAGATCTCACCCCTGGCGCCAAGGTCAAAGGGATCCTGCCCAATCAAACCGTTGCCATCGTGAGTGTGAGGTGGTACGGCAGCAGCACCATCGAGGCCATCTACAAAGACACTCAGGGGCGTCTCCATTCAGAGCTTCTGTTTCGGGATAAAGAGCCAACCCTAGAGGTGGTAGCCGAGGGATCCCTTGGCAACTTCGAGGGAGACGGCGCCTTATTTCGCCTAGCTTCAGAGGCCTATCGGATTCGGCTGGCGCACCTGTTTGATCCCTTGCTGGCCGTTCACACCTCTCTGGTAGAACCCCTGCCCCACCAGATCAGCGCCGTCTATGGGGAAATGCTCACGCGGCAGCCGCTGCGGTTTTTGCTGGCCGATGACCCAGGTGCCGGCAAAACCATCATGGCAGGGCTTTTGGTTAGAGAGCTATTGATTCGAGGTGACTTGCACCGCTGTCTCATCGTTTGCCCGGGGAGTCTAACGCTGCAGTGGCAAGATGAGATGGTGCAAAAGTTTCATTTGCCCTTTGAGATCTTGACCAACGATCGCATTCAAGCCGCCCGAACTGGCAACCCTTTCCTGGAGATACCTCTTCTCATTGCCCGCCTCGATAAGCTCAGCCGAGATGAGGCCCTGCAGGAGAAACTGAGGCAAACTGATTGGGATCTGGTTATTGTTGATGAGGCCCACAAACTCTCCGCATCCTTCTTTGGGGGAGAAATCAAAGAAACCAAGCGTTACAAGCTGGGCAAGTTACTCTCGCAGCTAACACGCCACTTTTTACTGATGACAGCCACTCCCCACAACGGTAGAGAAGAAGACTTTCAGCTTTTTTTGGCTTTGCTGGATGGGGATCGCTTTGAGGGGAGATTCCGAGATGGAGTTCATACCTGTGATGCCTCGGATTTGATGCGGCGGCTGGTGAAAGAAGACCTGCTCAAGTTCGATGGCAAGCCTCTCTTTCCCGAACGGCGAGCTTACACCGTCCAGTACGTCTTGTCTGACCTGGAAGCCAGGCTCTATAAGGAAGTGACCGATTACGTGCGCGAAGAGTTTAACCGCGCGGAAGCTTTAGAGCAAGGTAGCCGCAAAAGGACGGTCGGTTTTGCTTTAACCATCCTGCAACGTCGGCTAGCCTCTTCTCCAGAAGCGATCTACCAATCCTTGCTGCGAAGACGAGAGAGACTGCAGCGGAAGCTAAAGGAAGAACAATTGCGCAGCCGGGGAGACAACCTTGCTTTTACCACTTCCCTGCTAGACGAAGAAGGCTGGGATGAGGATTTTGAAGACTGCCCTGCTGAAGAGCGGGAACCGCGAGAAGAAGAGCTGGTAGATCAGGCAACTGCCGCCCGCACAATTGTCGAGCTGCAGGCAGAAATTCAGCGGCTGCAGGAGCTGGAAAAATTAGCCTTGCAAGTGAGACGTAGCGGCAAAGACCGCAAGTGGGAGGAGCTATCGAAACTCTTGCAAAATCAGGGGGAGATGTTTGATGCCGGCGGACATCGGCGCAAGTTGGTTATCTTCACCGAACATCGAGATACCCTCAACTATCTGGCTGACCGAGTGGGGAACTTGCTGGGCCAACCGGAAGCGGTGATCACCATTCACGGCAGCATGGGTCGAGAAGAGCGCAAAAAAGCCGAGGAAGCCTTTAAACAGGATCCCGCCGTTCAAGTACTCATTGCTACCGATGCTGCGGGAGAAGGGATCAACCTTCAACGGGCCCACCTGATGGTGAACTACGACCTGCCTTGGAACCCCAACCGCCTGGAGCAGCGCTTTGGGAGAATTCACCGCATTGGTCAAACCGAGGTCTGCCACCTGTGGAACCTAGTGGCCGAGGAAACGCGGGAAGGAGATGTCTACTTGGCTTTGCTGAAAAAAATAGAAATCGAGCAAAGGGCCTTGGGGGGCAAGGTCTTCGATGTCCTGGGCAAAGCGATTGCCGGTCAAGAACTGCGAGAGCTGCTGATCGAGGCCATTCGCTACGGGGATCGTCCAGAGGTCAAGGCCCGACTCAATCAAGTGATTGCAGATCGCCTAGACCACGAGCGGCTCAGGGAACTCCTGGCAGAACGCGCCCTGGCCCACGACTCGATGGATACGACCAAAGTGCAGCAAATCCGGGCGGAAATGGAGCGAGCCGAGGCCCGCAAGCTCCAGCCTCATTTCATTGCCTCCTTCTTCCTAGAAGCTTTTCAACGCTTGGGTGGCACCATTCGAGAGCGGGAACCCAAACGCTATGAAATTACCCATGTGCCGGCAGCAATTCGCAATCGCGACCGCCAGATTGGGTTGGGCGCACCCATCTTAAAAAAATACGAGCGGATTACCTTTAACAAAAACCTCATCAGCGTCCCCAACAAGCCCCCGGCAGAGTTCATCTGCCCAGCCCATCCCCTGCTGGATGCCACTCTGGACTTGGTTTTGGAGCAACACCGAGATTTGCTCAGACAGGGATCCATCCTCGTCGATGAAAACGATCCCGGCGAAACACCACGGATACTGGTGTACCTAGAGCATGCCCTTCAGGATGGGCGCCTAGACCGAAATGGCCAGCGACGGGTTATCTCCCGACGGATGCAATATGTGGAGATCTTTCTCCCCGCTCCCCAAGGGCTAGGAGGAGGAGAGAGCGTCAGGGTAAGAAGCGCCGGCTATGCTCCCTACTTGGACTACCGGCCCCTAACTCCCGCAGAGCGCGACCTTGTGAAAGCGAAAGCTGGATCCCACATCCCCCAGCTCTCGGCTTCAGAGGTAGAAAGCCAAGCCATCGCTTACGCCATTGAGCGTTTAGTTCCCCAGCATTTCCAGGAAATCAAAGCTCAGCGGGAAGAATTGATCAACAAGACGGAGCTGGCTGTTAAAGATCGCCTCACCCGAGAAATTAACTACTGGGATCATCAAGCTGCACAGTTGCGGCTGCAAGAGCAAGCCGGCAGGCCCAACGCCAAGCTCAACTCTGCCAAGGCTCAGCAGCGGGCGGATGAGTTGGCGGATCGCCTTCAGAAGCGCCTATCGGAGTTGGAGCAGGAGCGCCAGCTATCCTCCTTGCCGCCGGTGGTAACCGGGAAAGCCTTGGTGATCCCCATCGGACTGCTGCAGCGGCTACAGGGCAAGCGAGGGTCAACCCCTACCACCTTTGCCCGCGAAACCCGGCGAGTAGAACAAGCAGCAATGGCTGCCGTTATGGCCATAGAGCGGGCGTTGGGCTACGAACCTCGTGATGTCAGCGCTGAAAACCTGGGCTACGATATCGAATCCGCTGGAAGGGAAGGCCTTCGCTTCATTGAAGTCAAAGGCAGAGTTGAGGGAGCAAAGACGGTAACCGTTACCAAAAATGAAATCTTGACAGCTCTCAACAAACCCGACCATTTCATCCTGGCTTTGGTAGAAGTGCCAGCCGATCCCGCCTTTCCAGAAGGGGATGCCTTCAGGGTAAAGACCCCTGCAGGCACCTACACCGTGCCGGGCGAAGGCTGCCAGGTGCGGTATGTGCGGCGGCCTTTTCAACGGGAGCCGGATTTTGGGGCCAGTAGCGTCAACTATGATTGGAAAGAATTGTGGAATCGAGGAAGGGATCCCAAATAGATACTAACTTTCATTGGTAGGATGAATTCATGCTACTGGAATTGCGGCAAATCCATGTTCCAGCAGGTCAGCGAGTTGTCTTGCAGGGCATCTCTTGGCAAGAGTTTGAAACCATACTGAGCGAATTGGGAAACCAGCGGGGGTCTCGGTTGGCTTACGATCATGGCTTGCTGGAGATCATGATGCCGCTTCCAGAGCATGAGGATGATAAAGAGATCATTGGTGATTTAATTAAAGCGCTGTTGGAAGAGCTGGATATTGAGTTCCGCAGTTTAGGTTCGGTGACCTTAAGAAAGCCTACAACTTATGGCCTGGAGTCTAACCAGTGCTTTTATATTCAGAATGAGCTAGCAATTCGCGGCAAGAAACGAATAGATCTCATGATCGATCCACTACCCGATCTTGCAATTGAAGTTGATATCACATCCCGAACCCATCTTGATCTTTACGCAGCACTTCAGGTACCGGAGCTATGGCGATTTGATCAAGGCATTCTTCAAGTTAATGTACTCCGATTTGGCAATTACCAAGAAGTTGATGAAAGCCCAACTTTCCCAGGCTTAAACCTAAAGCAAGTTATCCCTCATTACCTACAGGAGAGCAAAGTCTTAGGTAGAAACAAAGCAATTCAAGCATTCCGCCGATGGGTACAAGGACAAATCCAGTCGTCGTCCAGAAAAAGTAGCAACTCAATCGGCACCCAACATGGCTTGTCCAAAATCAAGATGCCTTAGTTGTTCTTGAACAGGCTGGAGCCATCTTTTCGTTGAGCCCGCCTTCCCCTCAGACTAAACTCTAAACTGCAGCCTGTTTAACCCGAGTAAACTACCCGACACCAACCGCTAGGCGGTACGGAGCGGGCTTTTAGTAGCCCTGCAGTTAGCAAGCCAACCACGTTCGCGAAGCGAGCCGTAGGCTTGACCTCTGGGGTGGTTTACAGCACCCCCAATCGACCGTTACCAGTGCCTTAAACAACCGTTTCTGGTGTCCGTAGTATTATTATAGCATTCCTCCCGACACCGACCCTACGGGTACAGTGCGGGGCTCCTGCAATTTCTAGCTGACCTTTGTCTAATGAGCCGCCGCAAGAAGCTGATTGAAGTTGCCCTGCCCCTCGAAGCCATCAATCTGGAATCGGCTCGCGAGAAATCCATCCGCCATGGTCACCCCAGCACCCTACATCTCTGGTGGGCGCGGCGACCCCTAGCAGCCTGTCGGGCAGTGCTCTGGGCTTCCCTGGTCGATGACCCTTCCAGTTGGCCGGACAAGTTCCCCACCGAGGCCGACCAAGAGCGAGAGCGGCAGCGGCTGTTCAACATCCTGGGCCGCATAGAGATCGAACAGGGGAAGCGGGTCGTGCGGGGTCTGGTGTCCTGGGATGACGTGAACAATCCAAACTCCGGCGTGCTGGAGGCAGCGCAGCGAGAAATTGCCCGATGTCTAGCCTGGGATCGAGGAGAAGAGCCCCCTACGGATCCGGCAGCAGTTAGAGAATACATCGCCAAGTACGCGCCGCCCGTTTACGATCCCTTTGCCGGTGGCGGATCCATCCCGTTGGAAGCGCAGCGCTTGGGGTTAGAGGCCCATGCCAGCGATCTCAACCCGGTGGCGGTGCTGATCAACAAGGCATTGATCGAGATTCCACCGAAGTTTAAGGACAAAGCCCCCATCAACCCTGAAGATCGGGCTAAGAAGCATATCTCAGCCTGGCGGGGTGCCCAAGGATTGGCAGCAGACGTCCGGTATTACGGGGCTTGGATGCGGAAACAAGCCTTTGAACGCATTGGACATCTCTATCCTCCCTATTCAAGCCCCGTTCGCGTCAGCGGAACGGAGTCCTTAGGCACAGAGGAGTTGACGGTGATTGCCTGGTTGTGGGCGCGGACGGTGACCTGTCCAAATCCAGCCTGCCGCTGTCAGATGCCCTTGGTGCGATCGTTTCAGCTTTCGACGAAGAAGGGGAAAGAGGTTTGGGTAGAGCCAGTGGTGGTGAATGGGGGAGAGAGCGCTTCTGCTCCCTCAATCCGGTTTGTGGTCAAGTCAGGTAAGGGTCAAGCGCCAGAAGGAACCGTAGGCCGCAGAGGGGCACGCTGCATTGCCTGCGGAACGCCTGTGCCGCTGGAGTACATCCGCAAAGAAGGTCAGGCCGGACGCATGGGAGCGCAACTGATGGCCATTGTGGCGGAGGGACAAAATGGCAGGGTGTATCTATCACCTCAACAAGAACACGTTGAAATTGCTGAATCAGCACAACCCACTTGGAAACCAGAAGCCGATTTGCCTCAAAATCCCCGAAACTTTAATACCCCTATCTATGGATTGAACACCTACGATAAACTCTTCACCCCTCGGCAACTGGTGGCCCTCACCACTTTCAGCGACTTGGTGGCGGAAGCACGGGAAAAGGCCATCGCCGATGCCAAGGTGCTGCGCACCGCTGACGCGACTGCCGCCGGACTCCCCAATGACGATGTGCCCCTAGCCGAGGGGGGGACGGGAGCTAGGGCCTATGGAGAGGCGATTAGCGTTTATTTGAGTTTTGCGATCAACAAAAGTTCGGATTATTGGAGCAGCATTTGCACTTGGCACACCAGTGGCGAGAAAATGAGCCATGTTTTTACACGACAAGCAATTCCTATGGCTTGGGATTTTGCCGAAGCCAATCCCATGAGTGATTCAACAGGAAACTTCAATGGTGCGATTGATTGGATTGTTAAAGTTCTTGAAAACGCGCTTCCCAATTCTCTTGCTCAAGTCACCCAACATGACGCAACAGCTCCTCACCCCCAGGACACCACCCCCAAGCTCATCTCCACCGACCCGCCCTACTATGACAACATTAGCTATGCCGATTTATCAGACTTCTTCTATGTTTGGCTGCGCCGTTGTCTCAACTCTGTATACCCCGATCTTTTTAGCACTCTTTTGGCTCCCAAGGATCAAGAGTTGGTAGCTACTCCCTACCGTTTTAGTGGAGACAAGCAAAAGACTAAAGAGTTCTTCGAGGCAGGATTAAGTAAGGCTTTTAACCGAATTCGCGGCATTTCTCATGCCGATTACCCGCTCACGGTTTACTACGCCTTTAAGCAAACGGAAGAAGACACCTCTCCCCAAGGACAAGGGGAAGATGAAGAGGATGATGACACGGACAAGCCTATCCCCCTCTCCCGTACTGGTAGGGGAGCCAGGGGTGAGAGCCCAGAGCGCATGAGTGGCCGAGTCTCTACGGGTTGGGAAACCATGCTCGAAGGCTTGATCAGGGCTGGGTTCACCATTGACGGCACTTGGCCTCTGCGAACCGAACTCGCTAACCGCATGATTGCATCTGGCACTAACGCCCTCGCTTCTTCCATCGTTCTAGTCTGCCGTCCTCGTCCTGCCGATGCGCCCAAGGCTACCCGTCGCCAATTCCTTGCCGAGCTGAAGCGCGAGCTGCCTGAGGCTCTCAAGCTTCTGCAGCAGGGCAGCATTGCTCCTGTGGACTTGGCCCAAGCCAGCATCGGCCCCGGCATGGCCATCTATTCCCGCTATGCTGCAGTTTTGGAAAGCGATGGCTCGCCCCTGACCGTCCGCACTGCCCTGCAGCTGATCAACCAGTACCTAGATGAATATCTCAGCGAACAGGAAGGGGAATTGGATGAGGGCAGCCGCTGGGCCACCACTTGGTTTGCCCAATATCAATTTGAGCCAGGCCCCTACGGGGAAGCAGAAGTCCTCAGCAAGGCCAGAAACGTCAGCATTGAGTCCCTTGAGGAACTTGGGATCCTAGAAGCCAAGGCCGGCAAGGTGCGGTTGTTGAGAAGAGAGGAAATAGCCCAGAGAAAAGAAAAGGGAGCAGATTCCCTCTCCTTGCTCCTTGCTTCCTCCGCCTGGCTCATCACCCAGACCCTCATCCACACCCTCGATCAGAAAGGGGAAATGGGAGCCGCCGCTCTCCTGGCTGCCTTGGGAGATAGAGGTGCGGTTGCCCGCGATCTGGCCTATCGGCTCTATACCCTCTGCGACAAAAAAGGCTGGGCTCAAGAGGCGCTGGTCTATAACACCCTCGTCATTGCCTGGCCGGAAATTAACCGGCTAGCATCCGAAATGAAGAAAAAGCAGCATGATCCTTTCCAGCCCAGCTTGCTTTAGCCCCCTACCTCTGGGGGAAGCAAAGCCTAAAAGACCTCAGAGATTTCTATCCTTACACCCAACCAGACGATGGTCACCCTCCAGCTTCGACAACTCACCATCCCACCCGGCCAGCGCCTGCTGATTCACAATCTGAATTGGTTAGACTTTGAAGCCATCCTAGATGAGCTGGGCGAAAAGCGAGCCAGCCGCATTGCCTACAGCGATGGGATATTGGAAATCAGAATGCCCTCACCCAAGCATGAGCGAGAAAAATCCATCATTGGAGACATTGTCAAAATCTTGCTAGAGGAACTGGAAGTTGACTGCGAATGTTTTGGGTCAGCTACCTTCAAACAGCAAGCAATGAACTACGGGATCGAACCTGATGAATGCTTCTATATCCAAAATCACCAGGCCGTGATTGGCAAAGATCGGCTGGATCTATCTGTTGACCCGCCTCCGGATCTGGCCATCGAAGTGGATGTTACTTCCAAAACCCAGATTGAGGCTTACACCCGCCTAGGAGTGCCCGAACTTTGGGTTTATCAAGGCAACCAGCTAACCATCTACATCCTGCAATCCGGCCAATATCAGGCTTCTGCCACCAGCCCAACCTTTCCTCAGCTACCGATTTTAGAGTGGGTGCCAGAAGTCTTGGCCCAAAGTCGAGATCTGGGTAGAAGTCCAGCCCTTCGTGCCCTTCGCCAAAAAATACGCTCCATCTTAGGGAATTAATACGAGCCATAGGCCACGTACTCTGAGAGTTTTGCCCAAAGAAGATGATGCTTGCCCTCAACCTGCAACCGGCTTTGAATTTAACCGATGAAGTTTTCGAACAGCTTTGCCGGCAAAATCCTGAGCTGCGCCTGGAACGCACTGCCCAAGGAGAACTGATTGCCATGGCCCCTGCAGGCAGCGAAAGCAGCCGTCAAAACTTGAGCCTCAGCGCCCAGCTCTGGCAGTGGAACCGGCAAACCCAGCTTGGTGTAGCCTTTGACTCCTCTGCAGGTTTTGCCCTGCCGAATGGGGCCATCCGCTCTCCCGATGCCGCTTGGATTGCCAAAGAGCGCTGGCAGCAGCTTACCCCAGAGCAGCGCCGTCGCTTTGCTCCTCTTTGCCCTGACTTTGTGCTGGAACTAAAGTCTCCTACTGACGAGCTGGCTATCCTTCAGGCCAAGCTGCAGGAGTACCTGGACAACGGATCCCAACTGGGCTGGTTAATTGACCCAGAAAAGGGCCAAGTTTACGTCTATCGCCCAGGTCAGCCGGTACAGGTTTTGGAGCGACCTGCTAGTTTGTCTGGGGATCCGGTTCTCCCTGGCTTTGTTGTGGATCTCACTTTAATCTGGGAGTAGCGCCCCCGGGCCCTGAGTTGCTCTGCAGGCAAAGCTTATGATTGCCCTCAACCTGCAACCGGCTTTGAATTTAACCGATGAAGTTTTCGAACAGCTTTGCCGGCAAAATCCTGAGCTGCGCCTGGAACGCACTGCCCAAGGAGAACTGATTGCCATGGCCCCTGCAGGCAGCGAAACTGGATTCCGCAATGCCGACCTGCTGGGCCAACTGTGGCAGTGGAATCGAGGCAAGAACTTAGGTTTTGTCTTTGACTCTTCCGCGGGCTTTGCCCTGCCCAATGGGGCCATCCGCTCTCCCGATGCCGCTTGGATTGCCAAAGAGCGCTGGCAGCAGCTTACCCCGGAGCAGCGTCGTCGCTTTGCTCCTCTTTGCCCCGACTTTGTGCTGGAACTGAAGTCCCCCACTGACGAGCTGGCTATCCTTCAGGCCAAGCTGCAGGAGTACCTAGACAACGGATCCCAACTGGGCTGGCTGATCGATCCAGAAAGCCAGCGGGTTTACGTCTACCGCCCAGGTCAGCTGGTGCAAGTTTTGGAGCGGCCTACTAGCTTGTCTGGGGATCCGGTTCTCCCTGGCTTTGTTGTGGATCTCACTTTAATCTGGAAATAATCGACCCACCCCCTAACTTCAATTTCATTCAATCACTTATGGCTATCAGCAACCACGAACGAGTTGGACGCGCCCTCAACCTTCTGCGGCAGGGGCTTTATCCTTTTGTCGTGCGGGAGATGCAAGCCTTCCATGGAGAGAAGTGGCTGACAGTTGTCGCCGACAACCTGCCCGAGAGCTCTCCCAAATTCAAAAGTCCTGAGCAGATCCTGGAGGAAGATGTTTTGGCGCTGCTGACTCTCATGTGGGAGCAGTGGAACACCGTCTTCAGGCAAACTCTGGGACAAGCGGAGCGCACCCTAGTCAGCGAGCTGCGCAATACCCGCAACACCTGGGCCCACACCTGCACTTTTGGTTTTGACGATGCCTATCGCGCCCTCGATAGCGTTGCCCGACTGCTGAGCGCCATTGCTGCCCCCCAAGCTGCCGAAGTTGAAAAACAAAAACAAGAGCTACTGCGACTGCGCTTCGAAGAACAGGCCAAGCGGGAAAGCCGTCGCGCTATGGGATCCCCTACAGAAGGTCAGCCCCAGGCTGGCCTCAAGCCCTGGCGCGAGGTTGCCACTCCCCACCCCGATGTGGCTTCAGGTCGCTTCCAACAAGCCGAATTTGCCGCCGATCTTTGGGAAGTCTACCTGGGCGAAGGTTCGGATGAGTACCGGGATCCCGTCGAGTTCTACCGCCGCACCTACCTTACCGAGGGATTGCAACAACTGCTCACCAATGCCCTGAAGCGCCTCAGCGGCCAAGGGGGGGATCCCGTGATAGAGTTGCAGACCAACTTTGGCGGCGGCAAAACCCACGCCATGCTTGCCCTCTACCACCTCTTTGGAAGAGGGGCTAGGGGTGAGGGCCCCCTACCCGGCACAGAGTCTCTTCTCCAAGCCGTCGGCCTGCAGAGACCACCTCAAAACGTCAGGATAGCCGTCCTGGTGGGGAACAAGCTCCAGCCCAGCGGCATTCCCTCCTACAAGCCTGAGCACGCCCAGCAAAACCGCCCCCTGATCCGCACCCTTTGGGGGGAGTTGGCCTGGCAACTGGGAGGTGCCGAAGGCTATGCGCGGGTGCAGCAGGCCGACGCAACTTCCACCAACCCCGGCGATGCGCTTAAAGTCTTGTTCAACCGCTATGCCCCTTGCCTGATCCTAATCGATGAGTGGGTGGCCTATGCTCGCCAACTCCACGACAGCCCTGACCTAGCCGGCGGCAGTTTCGACACCCAGTTTACCTTTGCCCAAACCCTGAGCGAATCGGCCAAGAACGCAAAAGATACACTGCTGGTGGTGAGCCTTCCTTCTTCGGATATTGAAATTGGCGGGGAGCGGGGCAAAGAAGCTCTGGTTCGCCTGAGAAATGCCATTGGCCGGGTGGAATCCCCTTGGCGGCCCGCGAGCGCTGAAGAAAGCTTTGAAATTGTCCGCCGCCGCCTGTTTCAGCCCCTCACCAATCCCGAGCTATTTGTGCAGCGGGATGCCGTGGTGAAAGCGTTCATGGATCTCTATCGCAGCCAAAGCCAGGAATTTCCCAGCGAGTGCAAAGAAAGTGACTACGAACGCCGCCTCAAGGCTGCTTATCCCATTCACCCAGAGCTGTTTGACCGCCTTTACTCCGACTGGTCTACTCTCGACAAGTTTCAACGCACCCGCGGTGTGCTACGGCTGATGGCCAGGGTCATCCACACCCTCTGGGAGCGAAATGACCGCAGCCTGATGATCCTGCCCGCCCACATCCCCATGGACGATCAACAGGTACAAGCAGAGCTGACCCGCTACCTAGACGACAACTGGCTGCCGGTAATCGACAAAGACGTGGATGGCCCCACTTCCCTGCCCCTGACTCTCGACCGAGATCACCCCAACCTGGGCCGGTATTCCGCCTGTCGCCGGGTTGCCCGCACCATCTACATGGGATCCGCCCCCACCCTGCGGGCCGCCAACCGCGGCATTGAGGAGCGCCGCATCAAGCTGGGCTGCGTGCAACCGGGAGAACACCCCATCACCTTCGGCGATGCCCTGCGGCGGCTATCCGACCAGGCAACTTACCTATACGGAGATGGCAGTCGCTACTGGATTTCCACCCAGCCCAACGTCAACCGCACTGCTCAGGAGCGAGCCGAGCAACTGTTGAGGGACGAGCCCCACACCCTCTGCCAAGAGATCATCCGGCGCCTCAAAGCCGACAGAAATCGCGGTGAGTTCAGCGCCGTTCACGTTGCCCCCGACTCCACTGCCGATATTCCCGACGATCCCACTTTAGGCGTGCGGCTGGTGATCCTGCATCCCCAGTATTCCCATAGCCGGGGTAGCCAGGATAGCCCTGGGCGAGTCTGGGCTGAGCAGGCCCTCCAGCGTCGCGGCAGCGGCCCCCGCTACTACAGGAACATGCTGCTGTTTTTGGCGCCCGACAAAACCCGCCTGGAAAGCCTAGAACGCAATACCGCCCAATACCTAGCTTGGAAAGGGATCCTGGAAGACAAAGATCTCCTCAACCTAGATGCCTTCCAAACCGCCCAAGCCAATACCAAGCTGCACCAATCCGAGGCTGCTGTTGAGGCTGCTCTGCGGGAAACCTATCAATGGCTGCTGATCCCAGCCCAGCCTGATCCCCAAGGCAGTCTAGAGTGGAAAGAATGCCGACTGCAGGGGCAAGATTCCCCCATTTTGCAAGCCAGCCGCAAAGCTGTCCACGAGGGGGATCTGGTTACCGCTTACTCTGCCATCACCCTCCGCCTGGATACGCTGGATAGATTCCTCTGGCGCGAGGCTGATCACATCGATCTCAAACGACTGTGGGAATGCCTGGCCCAGTACCTCTACCTACCCCGCTTGAAAGACCCATCCGTTCTTCTAAGAGCTGTAGAAGACGGGGTAGCCTCAACTGCTTGGGAGGATAGCTTTGCCTACGCAGAGGCCTTCGATGAGTCCAAAGGCAAATACCTCGGCTTGCAAGTGGCAGCCATAGTCAAGCCCAGCATCGGTTCCAACAGCCTGCTGGTCAAGCCAGAGGTTGCCCGCCGTCAATTGGAAGCCCTTCAAGTTCCTTCCCCAAAGGCGCCCTGCATCTTCCCAGACAGCACTCCGCCTCTTCCTGGCCCCGGCGAGGAGGATTCCCCAGTTACGAATCAAGGAAATCAAGTTTCCCAGCCGGCGTTGCCGAGGCGATTTTACGGCAGGGTGGAAATGGATCCCCTGCGGGTCAACAGAGATGTTGCAACCCTTGCCGACGAGGTCATCCGGCACCTGACCAATCTGCCAGGAGCCACTGTCAAAATTACCCTGGAAATCGACGCGGAAATACCGGAAGGCTTACCGGAGAGCGTGAGGCGCACGGTAGCGGAAAACTGCCGAACCTTAAAGTTCTGCACCCTGGAGTTCGAGGACAATCCGCATAGTCATTTTTAAGCGGGAATGAAACTTTTTCCTTAGCATTGTGCACTAGCTCCTCTCTCCCTTTGCCTGGAGGTGGTGGTTGTGGCAGCGGCGCGGAACGCTGGGGCGGCACCGTGGAGCAATTGGGAAGTGTCTTAATCTAACTTGAAACGACTGTGACCCCGCTCTACTTCTCGGAGCTGAGCGCTGTCCCCACCTTCTCCATCAAGTCGTCCAGTTCGCTGTAGTCCGGCAGAGTCGTGTCGATGGCCTGCCCCTGACGCAACACCACCCGGTCATGCTGGGGACGGGAAAGCAGCTCATCAAAGCCACGTCCCTTGAACAGCACCAGATCTGCCGGCAAACCCACCCCAATTGGCCCTCGCTCGGTCAAGCCCATGATGCGGGCAGGGGTGGTGGTAATCGCCTGTGGCCAATCCCCATAGGGGGTATCCAGGTGCAAAATGCGGGTGGCCTCCCGGAACACCTCCAGGCCGTCGTGATCCCCAAAGCCGTAGAAGGGATCCCGACAGTTATCGCTGGCTATCATCACCGGCACGCCCAAAGCCTTCAGCTCATGCAACAGCGTCACTCCCCGCCAGCGGGGGGTATGGCCGGGGTTACGGGCTTGCAAATATAGGTTACACATGGGCAGGCTGACCACGGCAATTCCCGCCTCTCTGACCAAGGCCATAGTCTTGTGGGCCACCTCCGGCGGTTGCACGGCCAGGCTACAGCAATGGCCACACACCACCTGATGGGGAAAATCGTTGCGCAAGGCCGCCGCTGCTACGTGTCTCAATGTGAGGGATCCCGGATCATCCGTCTCATCCGTATGAAAGTCCAGAGCCAAGCCCCGCTCCTTGGCCAGGGCAAACACCCGATCCAATTGCCGATCCAGTTCCGGCCCCATCGCCGCCACCCCACCCAGGATCCCGCCCACTTCGGCCACCTTGTCCGCCAGCTTTTCCCCTGCAGGGGTGAGAAAGGCATCCAAGCTCAGAAGCGTGACCGCCTGGAGTTCCAGCTTGCCCGCCCACTCTCGGCGCAACTGGACAAACACCTCCCAGTTGGCCCCCATAACTTGAGGGTTCTCACAGGCCAGATGGGTGCGCACCGCCTGGGATCCATGGGCATAGCTGCAGCGCAAACCAAAGCTGAAGCGACGGTAGAGATCCTCCCGAAACCGCTCCGGATCCCCGTCATAGGCTTGCTTCATCTTCACCCAATCTTCCTGGCCGGCCTGCCTCGCCCCGGCAAAGGTGCCATCGGGATTGGGGGTGCGCGGCCACACATGTCCCTTGTCCAGGTGGGTATGGATATCCACAAAGCAGGGCCACACCTGGCCTCGCCTTAGATCCACGCCGGGGATCCCCTGGGGCGGGATCCCTGTTGCCGCCTGGATTTGGCGGATCTGCCCCCCTTCGATTTCCAGATCCAGCAACACCAGGTTATCGCGGTTGGGAACAGCTCCTGGCACCGCCTCCTTCAGTACCGACAGGGGAACCTGAGCATTCAGCAGCCAGTAGTGGGCAACGCCGGGGATCTGCATGGCGGGCAACGAAAAAGTGACTCCCAATATTAAGGGGATCCGAGCCCCTCAGGAGGAATCCAGTGCTACAGCGGCTAGGCAAACTGGCCCACCACCTGCATGGCAAAACTGAGCAAAATGAAGGCCAGCCAGGGGGAAAAGTCCAAGCCGCCAATGGGGGGAATGATGCCGCGGAACAGGTTGAGATAGGGATCGGTGAGTTGGCTGAGCACCGACAGGATGGGGTTAGACCAGTTCAGTTGCGGGAACCAGCTCAGCAAAATCCGCACGATCAGCAGAGCATTGTAAATGACGATGAACTGGTAAAGGGAGCGGAACAGCAAAGACGCGGCAGTGCCGTAGACCAACCCCAGGGAGAGGCCGTCCACCCAAGCGAGAGGAGACAACAAGTGACTGAGCATCATGGTTGGGAAAAGTAGGGAAACGACTCGATCAACTCAACATCCATTAAGCTGAAGCACCTTCGCCAGAGGCAGACCTGGCCCAGGATCGCAACTCAGCCGAGAGAGGATGGCAGAACCTAGAGAGGAAAGCCGCTGCCGCCTCTAGTTTGGCATGGACAGGGATCCCCTGCTCAAGGCTTTTCCTCAACAGCCCTGGAAGAGGTTTCCTTGACGAGCAATTGCGTGCGCATGGCCTGAATCGCCTCGTTTAACTCGGCAATCTTGGCCTCTAGAGTGCGGCGGGCTTGAGCAATGCGTTCTGCCTCATTTTCCCACTTCCTCCAGTCGCTGGACATGGCCGACTCACCCGAAGCACTGAGGCGCGGTCGTTCAGGGGCTACCGAGGTGCCGTTGAGACGATCCGGATCCCGGCGTTGGCCTTCGGCGGATCCCTTTCTGAGTCGAGGGGCAAGCACAAACCCAATGACCCCGCCGATGATCCCTCCCAACAGGGCGCCAGTCACTACACCCGCAATGAAGTCACCTTTCTGATCTGCCACGCTTTTGTCCAGCTCAATAACAATAAACTTGAGTCATCTTCTTCCGTTCTACCTTTCCTGTCCCACTCCTGCCAGCAAATCCGACCAAGGTTGAGGTAGCCGCCAGCGGCTGAGATGTTCCAGATGGGCTTGCACCTGATCCCTCAACTCGGCAAACGTGTGTTGCAGATCGCCGGTCGAGGGTAGGGATCTCAGCGTTGCCTGCCAGAGGTAAGCTGGGGAAAGTTCAGGGCTGAGCAACTGCCACAAACGCTGCAGCTCCTCAAAGTGAAGGCGATCATCTTCTGTGAGGGAAAGCACCAACTGGCGACGCAGATCGCGGGCCTCTTCCGACATCAGGTAGCGCAAACCCGTTTGGGCGGTGGGTAACCAATCCAATCCCCCATCGCTGCGGGCAATTTGAATCAGGTTCTCCAGGCGGTTCCAGCGGAACTTACCATCCTTGATCAACACTTGCAGCAGCCGTTGGCGAATACGCGGCGATTCATCCGTCAGCAGGCGCTTGGCCACATAGGGATAGGCCACACCGACGATGCGGAACTGGGGATAGAGGCTGAGGGCTACTCCCTCTTGGGTCACCAAAGAGCGGATCACCAGAGCAAAGTGGGAGGGCACCTGAAAGGGGTAGCGGTACATCAAGTCGGAGAACTGATCTGTGGCCGTTTTGAAGTTAAAGTTGACCACCTCTTGGGTCAGCACGTCTGCCAGCACCTTTTCCAAGGCGGGGATCAGCTCTTGGCGGCCGACATCCGGCTGCAAAAAGCCCAGATGAATAAAGTCATCGATCAGGGCGTTGTAGTCGCGATCCACCAGGTGAACCAGAGCATCCACCAAGTACTCCTTCATTTCCTCGGTAAGCTGATCCATCATGCCGAAATCGATGTAGGCCAAGCGACCATCGGCCAGGGCGAACAGGTTGCCCGGATGGGGATCCGCGTGGAAAAAGCCGTATTCCAGCAATTGCTTGAGGGCAGCAACCACCCCGATACGCACCAATTGTTTCACCTCCAGGTTGGCTGCTCGAATGCGCTCCACATCCGTCAGCTTGATGCCGTCGATCCACTCCAGGGTCAGAACCCGGCGGCTGCTGTAGGCCCAAAAGATGCGCGGCACGTACACATCCGGATCGTCGCGGAAGTATTCGGCGAAGCGCTTGCAGTTTCGCCCTTCGTGCAGGTAGTCGATCTCCTCAAAAAGCTTGCGGCCAAACTCATCGACCACCGCCGTCAAAGTACTGCCCAGGTTCAAGGGCAGCCAGGGGCCCAGCCATGTCGAGGCCCAGCGAATCAGGTACAGATCCAGGCTCAACTGCTCTCGCAGATGGGGTCGCTGCACCTTCACCGCCACCCATTCGCCGCTGTGCAACTGCGCTTTGTAGACCTGCCCCAGGCTGGCGGCGGCCACCGGCTCTGGAGAGATCTGGGCAAAGATCTCGGCAATCGGACGGCCCAACTCGGATTCGATGCGGGCAAATGCTTGCTCGGAAGGAAATGGCGGCAGTTGATCTTGCAGTTGGGTGAGTTCTTCTAGGTAGTCTTTGCGCACCAGATCGGGGCGGGTGGAGAGGGCCTGACCCACCTTGATGAACGTTGGCCCCAGGTCGGTGAGCAGCTTTCGCAACTGCACCGAGCGCCGTCCCACATTGCGATCAGTGTGTCCCCACAGTTGATCCCAGCGCAAACAGAGGACAAACCACAAGAAAGGCCAGAGAATGGCCAGCGCCCGACCGATCACTTGGGGCAGGCGCCAGCGGTAATAGCGGCAGATCAATTGCGGATCGTAAACTTCCAAAGCGGCAATGGGCGAAGTTCTACTAAACACACTCCAGCGATCTCACAGTCTTTTGTTTTAAAGCTCTCGGTATCCATCTTAACAGAAAAAGCCTCGCCGTTTCTGTGCCTCACCCGGCCCCATTCTCGGCCAGGGCCGGCCTGTTTCCCCCTCAAATGATGGTGTTGTCCGGGATCACCGAGTCTTTGATGATGGTGACGATGCCGTTGCTGATCCAGATCCCTTCCTCTTCCCGCTGCGCTTCGGTGACGTGATCCTTGTTGAGGATGCGGACATTGCGCCCAATGCGGGCATTCTTATCCACGATGGCGTTGACAATGTGAGAGTTGGCCCCGATGCCCACCGGTGGGATCCCTTCCTCCAGCCTGGCCTGTCGCTCTTCTGCCGACTCGTAGTAATCGGCTCCCATCACCAGGGTGTTTTCGATGATGGTGTTGGCCTCCAAGCGGCTGCGAATGCCGATGATGGAGTTGCGAATTTGGGCGTTTTTGATGATGCAGCCATCGGCGATCATGGAGTTGACAATCTGGGAGTCGAGGATTTTGTTGGGGGGCAAAAAGCGCGGGCGGGTGTAGATGGGCATTTCGCTGTCGAAGAAGCTGAAGGGCGGGTTGGGCTGCTGCACCAGTGCTAGGTTGGCCCGGTAAAAAGCCTCGATGGTGCCGATGTCTTCCCAGTAACCCTTGAAGAGGTAGGCTTGCAGATGGTACTTGCCGATGGCTGCCGGCAGCACCTCTTTGCCAAAGTCGGTGTGCTCCTTGACTTTGAGCATCTCGATCAGAGCTTCTCGCTTGAATACATAGATGCCCATGGAGGCGATGTAGGGCTTGGCTTTGGCTTCTTCCGGGCTGAGGCCGAGGGCTTGGGTGTCCACCTGACAGGCTTTCAGCAGATCTCCTGTTGGCTTTTCCTTGAAATCCACAATGCGACCGTTCTCGCCAAGCTTGAGCAAGCCAAAACCCGAGGCCACTTTTTCTTCACAGGGGAGCACCGCCAGCGTCACATCGGCCCCAACCTGCCGGTGATGCTGGATGAAGGGGCGGTAGTCCATGCGGTAGAGGTGATCCCCAGATAGGATGAGGAAGTCCCGCGGCTTCCAGGAGTCCATCAGCCAGAGGTATTGGCGGACAGCATCGGCGGTGCCTTGGAACCAATCGGGATTGTCAGGGGTTTGTTGGGCCGCCAAAACGTCCACAAAGCCGCCTGTAAAGGGAGACAAGCGGTAGGTGTTGACGATGTGGCGGTTTAGAGAGGCCGAGTTGAACTGGGTGAGGACGTAGATTTTTTCGATGTCGGAGTTGATGCAGTTGCTGACCGGGATGTCGATGAGGCGGTATTTGCCGGCCAGGGGCACAGCGGGTTTGGCGCGGCGCTTGGTCAGGGGATAAAGTCGGGTGCCACGCCCACCTCCCAAGATGATCGCCAGTACATCGCGCATGGTTGTCCTCCACCAGGCTACACCCAATAGCATAGACTGCTGCGGGGCCACCTCAACGACTGTCCTGTCGGATCTGGCCGGGCTGCTCGGAAAGGGGAACAAGTTGGCAAGACAGAATGCAGGGAGAGCTGATGGCGCGTATCCTGGCCTTTACCAACAACAAAGGGGGCACCGGCAAGTCCACCCTCTGCGTCCACGCGGCTCAGTTGACGGCCCAGCGGGGATACCGAGTTTTGCTCATCGATCTCACGTCCCAGGCCACCGCCAGCAACCTTTACCTGGAAGGGGCCGGATCCTTGCCGGCACCGGAAACGGCTTGGGCCAGCTTACACCCGCAACACCAACGTCCTCTGGAAGAGGTGATCTACTGCACGGACAAGGGAGTGGATGTGGCGCCCTCCCACAGCACCATGGCGGAAGTGGCGGCCCAACTGGCTGCTGCCGGAGAGATGGGGCAGAATCTATTGCAGCGCCAACTGGATCCCTTGCTGCCGGACTACGACTTCATCTTTCTCGATACGCCGGGAGAACTGAATGCCCTCACCGCCAATGCCCTGCGGGTGGCCCAGCGGGTGTTGATCCCGACACGGCTCAACCGCGCCGATTTCTCCTGCACGGAAGTAACCTTGCGCTACATTGAGGCCCTGAAAGGCCAGCTAAGCCAAGCCCGCGCCATTTTGACAATGCTGGATGACCGCTATCTGCCGGGGGGCATTTGGTCGGGATCCCACACCGGGCAATTGTACGTGCAAGCGCAACAGATTTTTGCGGATGTGCTTTCACCCGTTACCATTCCAGATAGCAGCGATTTGCGCATCGCCTTTGACTACGGCTTGACGGTGATGGACTATCGGCCTGGGTCGGCGGTGTGTCAGCGGCTGCTGCAGTTTGTTGAACGCGAGGTGCTCTTGTGACTGGATCTGACCGCAGCCTCTTTCCTTCGTCGGGGGAAACTTCCCGCCGCTCCGGCGGAATTCGGCGCAAGGCCGGTGCTAAAACCAGTTCAGAGCCCACCTCCGCAGAGTCTACTCCCACAGGCGAGGAGCCGACAACGATGTCTTCTCAGTCTCCCCCAGAACCAACCCCAGAATTGCCGGAAATTGCAGCCCTCAAAAGCCAACTGGCCGAAGCTCAACAACTCTTGCAGGACTACCAAAACAAAGTCTCTGCCCTGCAAGCTCAATTGCAGCAGGTTACTGCCCATCGGGACGAATTGCAAAAGGCGCTGGCGCAGTTGCAAGCGGTTGCGGACGAGCGGGCCAAAACCATCCAGGAGTTACGGAAACCCAAAGAGCAAGCCCCCATTCAGCCCAAACCCCAATCCTCGCCTCTGCACGCGCAAAAGAAGATCATGAATCGGCCCATCTTCGACAATGTATCAGCCACCGATGAAAGCATGCCCCCCTATTTGTTGGATTGACCGGGATGGAGGGGATCCCTAAGGGCGTGATTTGGATGGGGTCTCCACCTGTTCTGCTCCCTCCTGTTTTCAGCCCGACCTGTGCTTTTTTCCCTGCTTCCTGGAGATCCGGGATCCGATAGTTGGATATTGGATTGGATAACCTTTGTTCTCAGTGCCCTTCTCATGAGCCAATCTCCATCGACTCTCCCTGCTGGTGATGCCATTCCGCCCCACGGGGGCACCCTGATCAACCGCATTGCCCCGCCTGAGCAGGCGCAGGAGCTGCGTTCCAAAGCCGAACATTGCCCCATCCTCTATCTCGACGAGCGGGCCCAATCGGATCTGGAGATGATCGCTATCGGGGGCTTCAGCCCGCTAACGGGGTTTATGGGGCGGGAAGATTACCAGGCCGTTCTGGAAACGATGCACCTGGCCAATGGCTTGGCTTGGTCGCTGCCGGTCACCCTGCCGGTCTCCTCAGAAGTGGCAGCGGGTCTGAAAGAGGGGCAAATGATTGCCTTGGCCAGTGCCGAGGGCAAGATCCTGGGCTTACTGGAGCTGACCGAGAAGTTCACCTACGATAAAACATACGAAGCCCGGCAAGTTTATCGCACCACCGATGAGCAACATCCAGGGGTAAAGGTGCTCTACGAGCAGGGATCCGTCTATTTGGCCGGCCCCGTCACCCTCCTGCAGCGGGATCCCCACCCTCTTTTTCCGGCCTACCAGATTGACCCGGCCCAATCGCGGCAACTGTTTCGGGAAAGAGGCTGGAGAACCATTGTAGGCTTCCAAACCCGCAACCCCATCCACCGCGCCCATGAATACATCCAAAAATGTGCCTTGGAGATTGTGGACGGGCTATTTTTGCACCCGCTGGTGGGGGCTACCAAAAGCGACGACATTCCCGCCGATGTGCGTATGCGCTGCTACGAGGTGTTGATCGAAAAGTACTACCCCAAGGAGCGGGTGATCTTGGCCATCAACCCTGCGTCGATGCGCTACGCCGGCCCCCGCGAGGCTATTTTCCATGCTCTCATTCGCAAAAACTATGGCTGTACCCATTTCATTGTGGGGCGGGATCACGCCGGGGTGGGGAACTACTACGGTACCTACGATGCCCAACACATTTTCGATGAGTTCCAGCCGGGGGAGCTGGGCATCATTCCCTTGAAGTTTGAACATGCTTTCTATTGCACCGTCACCGGCACCATGGCCACGGCCAAGACCAGCCCCAGCCAGCCTCACCAGCGCATTCACCTCTCAGGTACCAAGGTGCGGGAAATGCTGCGCCGCGGTGAAGTGCCCCCGCCGGAGTTTTCTCGACCAGAAGTGGCCCGGCTGCTGGCCGAAGCCATGCGAGAGCGGGGTTAACCCTGGGAATCTCCCTAAGTGGCAGTCAAAAAGGGCCTGGGACAGACCAGACCCTCTGTATTGAAAGTTGTATTGAAAGTTGAACTTGAACCAGATTCCAGTCGAGTATCAGGCCAGCTCCGCTAGATTGATTGTCGGGTTGCGGTCGAAGAAGCCCCAAGGTACCAGCCTAAAGCCCGTTCTGTGCACAGGCATGACGGGCCAATCCTCATCCTATGAAAAAACCCCTGCCCAACGGCATGGGGAGAATGTATGATGGGGAGCCCGCGTTTCTACAGAACTCCCTCGAAGTCAAGCAGCCCTGAATAGGCAGCAACAGTTCTCATCCCGCCTCAAACCAGAGTTGTTCGGGATCCACATAATAGCAGCGGGCATTGTCCGCACAGATCAGCGCCCAGCCGTTTTGGTCGGCCTCGACCAAAGTATACTCACACTGGGGAATGAAATAGCCTTGGTGGTTTCGGGTATCGCTCTTAACCCAAACGGTCTGACGGTTCATCTTAAAGTTCCTCCCATCTGCAGTCAAAGGGGTCAAAAAAGTGAGGTTGGAAAACGGGACTCGATTCAGTGGCTATGGAAGCGGCGGCAGTGCAACACCACTGCAATATAATGAAGTGCAGCCACCGCCGAGCTAAGCATCTCGCGCCAGCCCGGAGTTCAATCTCATCAATCAACTGAGGCCGGGGAAGAGAAGCGACGAGAGCTAACCCCTATCGATAAATGGATCCCATATTGCTATTGGGTACAAGAAGTTTAGCACCAACTCCATGAGAACATCGCTAAGAGTTGTAGATTAAAATAAAAAGCTCTAGATTTTCCTAAAGTCTTGTTGCAAAACAAGGAATAGGGTCACTTAATCTTCTTCAAAAAGCCAGTTGTAAATCTTGCTCAAGTGGGGCCAAGCAGGACGGCGGTTCCCTCCCTCTTGCAGGTTGGATTTGACACCCTCAATCTGCTCGGGATCCCGTGCCAAGATTTGCTTAATGGCCTCCACCTGCTGGCGTACCCCGGTTTTTTTCAGCTCCAGCATGGCTAGGGTCAGATTCACACGGGGCTGGGCATCCACCGGATCCAACTTCACAGCAGTCTGGGCGGCCTTCAGGGCTTTTTCCGCCTGCCCCTCCAGAAGGTAGAGCCAGGACAAGCACGTCCAAGCCGCCGCCGCCTTTGGGGATCCCTTACAGATTGACTCAAAAGAGGGAATTAACGTCTTGGCTGCTTCCCCGGATTCATAGCGCCGAATCCCTTCCTGAAATAATTCTTCAATTTTTTGGCTCATCTCCCCCAACCCAGCACATCAACCTATTGACAAAATCGACAAGCTACCCGTGTAGGGTCGCTCTTGCCTGCTCGCTCATCTGTTGTAGCGCACTGCCGCTGGGGAGAGGGATCCCTTCTCCTTCAGCCAGCCAGAGCCAATACTCGATATTGCCGGCAGGGCCAGTGATGGGCGACCACGTGTAGCCTTGCACCTGCCAGCCCTGGGCCACGGCCGAGCGCATCACCGTCTCCAGCACGCGGGCATGGACAACCGGATCCCGTACCACCCCCTTTTTGCCCACCTGATCCCGGCCCGCCTCAAACTGAGGCTTCACCAGCAACAGCGCCTCCCGTGGGAAACGCAACAGGTTCCACAGCGGAGCTAGCACCTTAGTCAGGGAAATAAAAGACAGGTCTACCACCGCCAAATCCGGCCAGCTCTGGGGAGGTGCCTCGCTTCCGTACAGATCCTCCGGCTGCAGATGGCGCAAGTTGGCCCGCTCCTTTAGGATCACCCGCGCATCCGTTCGCAAAGACCAGGCCAGTTGCCCATAGCCCACATCCACTCCGTAGACCCGCTGGGCTCCCCGTTTCAACAAGCAGTCTGTAAAACCTCCTGTGGAAATGCCCGCATCCAAACAAATACGACCCTGCACCTGAACAGGAAAAGTTTGCAGCGCCCCCTGTAGCTTTTCTCCCCCCCGTGAGACAAAAGCAGGCCCAGACTGGACTTGCACCGCTGGATCCCCGCTCACCCAGGTTCCAGGCTTTTCCGCCCGCACCCCATTTAGAAAGACTTCTCCTGCCAAAATGGAGCGTTGCGCTTGCTGGCGTGAGGAAAAATATCCGCGCTCCACCAACCAGCTATCCAGACGCACCCGCTTGGCCATCTCGCCGGTGCCTCACCTTGCATAGATCTTCCCGCCCATTAGAATAGGCGAGCGGGATCCCAACTGACCAGAATTGAGGGATCGCCAACAGCAGATTAGCCGAACCGTCCGCTCACGTACTCTTCCGTTTCCCGATGGGCGGGAGAGTTAAAGATTTTCTCAGTGCGGTTAAACTCTACCAGCCGTCCGTAGCGAAACCCCTCTTCGTCGACTTCAGTGTTGAAGAAGGCGGTAAAGTCGGAGACCCGCGCTGCCTGCTGCATGTTGTGGGTAACGATAATGATCGTGTAGCGACGGCCCAGTTCCTTGAGCAACTCCTCAATGCGCAACGTGGAGATTGGATCCAACGAGGCACAGGGCTCGTCCATCAGGATCACCTCCGGTTGGATGGCCAAGGTGCGGGCAATGCAAAGACGCTGCTGCTGTCCCCCCGAAAGGGAGAGGCCGCTCGTCTTCAACTTGTCTTTAACCTCGTCCCAGAGGACGGCCTGACGCAATGTGCGCTCTACCAGCTCATCCAAGTCTCCTTGGTAGCCGTTGACCCGTGGCCCAAAGGCAATGTTGTCGTAGATGGACTTCGGGAAGGGGTTGGGCTTTTGGAACACCAGGCCAACTCGCCGCCGCACTTCAGCAGGATCTACATCGGGATCGTAGATGTTTTTCCCGTGAAAAATTACGGATCCCTCTACTCTCGCCCCCGGGATCAGATCGTTCATGCGGTTAAAGCAGCGCAGCAAAGTACTCTTGCCGCAGCCGGAAGGGCCAATAAAAGCAGTGATGTGATTCTTGGGAATCTTCAGAGAAACCTGCTTCACCGCCAAATGAGAGCCGTAGTAAACACTGACTGCTTGCGTTTCCAGCTCAACAGTTAAGTTGGCAGACTTCTTAGAGGAATCAGGAGTGCCGGGAAATGGAGGGCGCATAGGAATACCAGAGGTAGACGTTGCTTCAGAACCCAAACTCAAAATCGAAGAATAGTGAGGCAAAAATCTCAGAAGAACCAGATCAGATAGTAATGATTTCCTGACGACGACTCAGCAGCAGCCGGAAACTGGTCGTGGTGATCAAAACCAGAATCACCAAAGCCAAGGCTCCTCCCCAAGCAATTTTCTGCTGGTTCTCGAAGGGAACAATGGCAAAGTTGTAGATCAGCACCGCCAGCGAAGCTACTGGCTTCAGCAAACCATCGGGCCATAGGAAACTGAACAGAGCGGTGAAGATTAGAGGCGCTGTTTCCCCAGCTGCTCGGGCAATGGCCAAAGTCACCCCCGTTAGGATCACCGGCAAGGCAGCCGGCAAGACAACTCGAAACACGGTCTGCACCCGGGAAGCGCCCAGAGCATAGGCAGCAGCCCGAGTGTCCGCCGGCACCAAGCGCAGAGCCTCCTCGCAGGAGAGGATGATGATCGGCAAAGTCAATACCGATAGAGCTACTCCGCCAGAAAGGGCAGAAAAGGTCTTGGTGGAAAGCACCAGCACCCCATAGGCGAACACGCCAGCGATGATGGAAGGAACCCCCGTCAGCACTTTGATAATGAAACGCAGAGATGATGCTGTAGAACTGTTCTGGCCGAACTCCGAGAGATAGATCGCAGCAAATAGACCAATAGGGAAAGTGATTGTAATGGCAATCGATACCACAATGATCGTTCCCAGCACAGCGTTGCCAAAGCCGCCTACCTGATCGCCAGGAGGAGGAGGAAGCTGGGTTAAGGTCTGCCAATTGAAGCGCTCAATGCCATTGACGAAAACATAGTAAAGGATGGAAGCGAGCACAACAATCGCAAAAATGCTGGAAGCAAAGGTCAGGCCTGTCATCACCCAGTCCAGCACGACGCGCTTGGATCTGACTTTGCGTTTGAACAAATTGGCCTGTGCTGCCACTTGTGTCGCCATGTTCCTCTACTCCCGAGAAGCCGTCAAAGCAAACTTGACCCGACGAACCATCAGCTCAGCGATGATGTTGACCACCAGCGTAATGACCAGCAAGATCAAAGCCGCATACATCAGAGCCGAGATCTGCTCGTCGGCTGCTTCTGCAAACTCGCTGGCCAGCAATGCAGGGATGTTGCTGGCAGGGGCCAAAAGCGAGACTCTAATCCCCCGCGCATTGCCAATCAGCATTGCCACCGCCATGGTCTCGCCCAGGGCGCGTCCCAAACCCAGCACCACAGCCCCCAACATACCCCCAATCGCAGCCGGTAGTACCACTCCAAAAATGGCTTCCCATCGCGTAGCCCCCATCGCATAGGCAGCCGCGCGCAGCTCAGGAGGAACAGCCACCAAAACCTCTCTGGCGATGGCCGTGATGATGGGGATGATCATGATCCCCAAGACAACCCCTGCCGTCAGCATCCCCGGCCCAATCGGTGGTGTGCTGAAAATGGGAAGCCAATTGAAGTTCTCGTACAGGAACATCTGAACGGGGCGGAAGAAGGGGATGAAGACAAACAATCCCCAAATGCCGAACACCACACTGGGAATAGCCGCCAACAGCTCAACCACAATGATCAGAGCCAGACGCAAGGACTTCGGAAGAAAATCCTCGCTCAGAAAAATAGAGATGCCAAAGCTAAAAGGAACCCCCACAATCAGAGCGATGAGAGAAGTCACTAGCGTGCCGTAGATCTGTGGCCAGGCCCCATAGATATCCTCGACCGGATCCCAGGTGGTGTTCCAGAAAAAGCTTAGTCCAAACCTGTCTATAGCAGGTAAAGACTGAATGCCGATCTCCAGAGCAATCCAGAGCAGCAGGAAGGCCGAGAAAAACACGGCAATCCGCGTAGCCCAGATAAAAACCTGGTCGCGCCGGCGCTGGAAAACCGGCCGAGGCCGAAACATAGAACTGCTGTCAGAAAAAAAGGTATTCATCCGCCTGAAGCCAGAAGTGGTTGGTAAGAGTTTTTACGGGGTAATGCCTTCCAGCGCAGCCAGAGCTTTTTGCCGCGTTTCTTCCGGCAGAGGGACATATCCCAACTGCTCAGCGAAAGCCTGCCCCTCAGTGAGGCCGTAGCGGAGAAACTCTCTAACGGCCTTGGAAGTCTCGGCTTTGGGGTAAACCTTGTAGGCAAGGATCCAGGTGTAGCCCGCAATAGGGTAAGAGTCTTCCCCACTAGGATCCGGATCGACCCCCAGCAAACGCTCGTCGAGCTGAATTCTGGCCAGCGCCGCTTTCTCCGTCTCGACGTTGGGAGTTACAAACTTGCCTGCCCGGTTTTCCAGACGGGCAATGTTCAGGTTGTTGAGCTTGGCAAAGCCGAATTCCACGTAGCCAATCGAGCCAGGAATTTGCTTGATCTGCTCGGAAACCCCTTCGTTCCCACGCGCCCCTACGCCGGTTGGCCAGTTTACCGAAGAGCCGCGACCCACCTTTTGCTTCCACTCTGGGCTAATAGCGTTGAGGTGAGTGGTGAAGATATCGGTGGTACCACTTCCATCAGAGCGATGCACGACGGTAATCGGCAAATTCGGGAAAGTCACCTGTGGGTTAAGGCCAGCCAGCAGGGGATCGTTCCAGTTCTTGATCTTGCCCAGGAAGATATTCGCCAGTGCCAGGCGGGAAAGGCGGATTTCGGGGCCCACCCCAGGAATGTTGTACGCTGCAACTAACGCTCCGCCCACCATGGGTACAGAAACCATCCCTTTGGGAGGGTTAGCCTCATTATCAATTTGGTTGATCTCTTCAGGACGGGGCACGCTGTCACTGGCACCGAAATCGACCGTGCGGGCTACAAACTGCCGACGACCCGCACCGCTTCCTACAGACTGATAGTTGACCTGGATGTTAGGGTTTTTCTTGCCAAACTCTTGGGCCCAAGTTTGATAGATGGGGGCCGGGAAGGTCGCCCCAGCGCCATTGATGGTGATGGTCTGCCGAGCAAACACTCGCTGCCAATTCGTCTGACTGGCCGCAAAGCCGGCAACAGTGGCAGATAGAAACTTCAGGAAAGAACGACGCTCCAAGGGGTGCAACGTCACCATACAGATCTCCTCTCCCAGATGAAGATAAAATCCTAGCCCAGATCTAAAAAAGGCTACTTCACTCGAGAACCTTACCCAACCCAATCAAAACTCGTCGGGCTGGGTATGCCACTACCGCCTGGAAGCTTGGAGGCAACCCTCAAGCTAACCCTGCGATCCTCAACAAGCCTTCAACCGATCGCAGCGCCCCAAGGCTCCCTCCGAGCACGCAAGGTTTCCCACGGAACGCTCCATCGAAGACTTCACTAATTCGCCCAGCTACTATAACGTAAAGGTCAGTTGTTTTTGGTTAAATCGAGGTTAAGCCCAGGTTATCCTTGGGGATATCCGCCAAATGTTGCAAACCCCTCAAGGGATCCCCTTTGGTGTCAGCCACTCTATACCCTCTGCTAAGTATTTCCTGAAACAAATAACCTTCCGCATTTTTGGTTTAGAAACAAGGTGGCTTCTTGTCTTCCTACCGGGGTTGCGAGCGGCAAGAGAGCTTCATCGGCAATGAGCTCCGAGAAGGGATCCCTCATGCCAAAGGGCTGAGGCGTAGGGGGCAGCTTGCTTTGGAGTTTATAGTCGTTTCAGGCTAGGGTGAGACGCCTGGGCTATTGAGAAAAGCCTTCTTCCCCCGTACATTATTGCTCCGTAACGCTGACGCGACGGCGCGACCAACGTTCTAGGTGGGGGTGCAGTGTCCTGGTTTGAATCGAAATGACCATAAGCTGACAATGGCTCTACTGAGCCTCTAGAATGGAGGGCTGTCGAGAAAAGAAGTGTCTTCCCAATGTCGAAACGTAACATGCAGGTTGTGCTGCGCCAGGCGATCCCAGGGCTGGGCAAGCCCGGAGAGATTGTCAACGTCAAGCCCGGCTATGCTCGCAACTACCTCTTCCCACGGCAGATGGCGGTGCGGGTTACCCCTGGCATATTGAAAGAGCAGCAGATGCGTCTGGAGCAGGAAGCGGCTCGTAAACTGGCAGAAAAACAACGGGCGGAAAACTACAAGACCGCTCTGGAGACCATCGGTCGCTTCGTCATCCGTAAGAAAGTGGGAGAACACGACCTCCTATTTGGGCAGGTTACCACCAGCGATATTGCCGAGGTGGTGCTGGCTACCAGCGGCCTGGATATCGACCGCCGCAACATTCTCCTCAATGAGGAGATCAAGAAAACCGGGGTTTATCCTGTGCAGGTAAAGTTACACCCCGAAGTTACCGCTACGCTGCGCATTCAGGTTACTCCCGAATGAGGACTCACCTTCGAGGATCCCTGAATTCCTGTGAGGGATCCCGGGGTGAGTAGGGTTTTTGCCTTAGGCAACAAGCGGGTATGCTCAGCCTAGAGCTTGACCCGCCTGACGATTGGAGCTGACTGGCTGAGAGGCCGGTTGCCCTAGGGCTGGGTTGATTTTCCTATCCTGGCTTGTGGTGATCAGCGATTACGACTTAACGGGTGGGGATCGGCTTCCTCCTCAAAACATTGAAGCCGAGGAGGAAATCCTGGGGGGCATCCTCCTCGATCCGGATGCATTGATGCGGGTCGCGGAGTTTCTGCGACCAGAGATGTTTTACATCTCTGCCCACCAAGAGATTTACCGGGCTGCTCTCCAACTGCACAGCCAAGGGCAGCCCACCGACCTGATGACTGTGTCTGCTTGGTTGGCGGATCATCATCTTCTGGAGCGGGTGGGGGGAACAGGGGCGATCCGTCGTCTGCTGGAGCAAACCGTCAGCAGCGTCAACATCGACCAGTATGCTCGCCTGGTGATGGATAAATACATGCGCCGCCAGTTGATCCAGGTGAGCAATACCTTGGCTCGTTTGGCCTACGATACCAGCCAACCCCTATCTCAGGTAATGGATCAAGCCGAGCAGCAAGTGTTTGGCCTCACCCAAGAGCGGGTGCAGCGCAGTCTTATCCCGGCCTCCGAGGTTTTGGTCAATATCTTCTCGGATTTGGAAGAGAAGTTCCAAAGCGGGGCACAGCTTCCGGGGATCCCGACCAAATTCATCGACCTGGATAACTTGACCCAGGGCTTGCAGCGATCCGACTTGTTGATCCTGGCCGGTCGTCCCTCGATGGGGAAAACCAGTCTTGCCCTCAACATTGCCCAAAATGTGGCTGCCTACGCCAAGCAGCCGGTCGCCATCTTTAGCTTGGAAATGTCACGAGAGCAACTGGTGCAGCGGCTTTTGGCCAGCGAAGCCCGCATCGACAGCAGCCGTCTGCGTTCTGGGCGCATCAGCGAACACGAGTGGCAGCGCCTGGGACAAGCCATTGGTTTTTTGTCGCAATTGCCCCTGTTCATCGACGATACCCCCGACTGTACCGTTACCGAAATTCGCTCCAAAGCGCGGCGTTTGCAGGCGGAACAGGGGGGAACGTTGGGGATGGTGTTGATCGATTACCTACAACTGATGCAGGGATCCGCTGCTGACAACCGGGTGCAGGAGCTGTCGCGCATTACTCGTGGCCTCAAGGCCATGGCCAAGGAGCTGATGGTGCCGGTGCTGGTGCTGTCTCAGCTCAGTCGGGCTGTCGAGTCTCGCTCCGACAAACGTCCACAGCTGGCGGATCTGCGGGAATCGGGCTGTCTGGCCGGGGATACGCAGGTGATGGATGCGGATCGCGGCAAGATCTGGCGGCTGGATCAACTGGCGGCCCTGCCGGCTGCGGCGGAACTGCCCCGCCTGCTCAGCTTGAACGGGCGCGGGCGCTTGGTGCCCCAACAGCCTGTGAAAGTGTTTTGCAGTGGTCGGCAGCCCACCTGTGTTCTGAAGACCCGCCTCAACTTTTCCATTCGCGCCACCGGCAACCATCCCTTCTTGACCCCAGACGGCTGGAAAACCCTCGACGAGCTGCAATTGGAGGAAGAGGTGGCGGTGGTAGTGCAGGAGGGGCTGATCTGGGATCCGGTGGTGCTCATCAGCGAGCCGGGGGAGCCTCAGCCGGTTTACGACGTCGAGATGCCCCGCCACCACAACTTCGTGGCCAACGGTCTGCTGGTTCACAACAGCATCGAGCAGGATGCCGATCTCGTGATGATGATCTATCGCCCGGAGTACTACGATCCCAACACCAGCGATCGCGGCATTGCCGAGGTCATCATCGCCAAACATCGCAACGGCCCCACCGGTACCGTGCGCCTGCTGTTCGAAAGCCAGTACACCCAGTTTCGCAACCTGGCCGATCCCAACCGCTGAGCAACCGATGCCGAAGAGGGATCCGGAGCTGCTGCCTTGGGAACAACCCCGCAAGGTGTTAGCTTAGGATCGCTGCGGGCCAAAGCAATGCTCTTGAGCCGGCTACCCTCTCTCCTAATGCTCAAAACGATATGTTTAAAAACGTGTTAATTGCCACCGACCGCCGAGATGGCCTGCAGCGTTTTGGCAAGTGTTTGGAAGATCTGCACAGCAACGGCATTGAGCGCGTCACCTTCGTCCGCAGCGTAGATTGGCAAGAGGACGACATCGGCATTCCCGACGACATTACCCCCGAAGTCCAGGCGGAGCAGGCCCAGTTGCAGAAGCTGCTGAACCCGATCCCAGCAGGGTTGGAAGTCAAGGCTCTGGTGCAGGTGGGCAGGCCAGCCGATCTAATCCTAAAAGGCATCCAAACCTATGGCTCCGATCTGCTGATTACAGGCATGGGTACCCACAACCTGCTCGCCGAAAAATTGTTCGGCAGCACCACCATGACGCTGTTGCCGAAGCTGAAAATCCCCCTACTGGTGATGCGCCCCCAGCTGCTGGCTACCTTTACCCTGGAAGAATTGCGCTTGCGCAGCCGCCACCTGTTTCGCTGCCTCTTGGTGCCCTTTGACTTTGAGCAGCCGCGTCAGCAGTTGCTCAACCATCTCGGCCACCTGCTGCCCGGTACTTCCCAGTGCCAGACGGTTACCCTGCTCTACGTGGTGGATCCCAGCGCCCGCCGCAACCAAGGAACTCCGGTGGAGGTGCTCCAACGCAAAGCCGAGGCTGACCTGGCCCAGGTGCTTGAACCCCTGAGCGAGCAGGTGAAGCCCGTACAGCTGCGCACCCTGGTGCGGGTGGGATCCCCTCTCAAAGAGATCCTGGCTACTGCTGCCGATGAAGACATGACGGCCATCGCCACTGCCTCCCCCCACGTGGGCAGCTTCTGGGAGTGGTCGGTTCGCAGCCTCACCGGCGAGATTTTGCGGCAAAGTTGGCATCCGGTGTTGTTTTTCCCGCGCGGGTCTTTGGCCCAGTAGATCCAGGCAAGATCCAAGCCGAGTGTTGCAGATTAACTCACCTTCCATGAACCCCCCTTCCACGACAGCGCTGCAGGATCTGTTTCGGGCGGTGGCCCAAGGGGAGCTCACCCCAGAGCAAGCCCTGCAAGCCTATCGCTTTCTGCCCTTCGAGCCGGTGGGAGATTTCGCCCATGTGGATCACCACCGTCCCTTGCGCACGGGCTTTCCCGAAGCCGTGTGGGGGCCGGGCAAGACCCCAGATCAGATTGCCCAGATCCTGGAGCAACTCCACCAGCGGGGATCCCTGGCCTTGGCCACCCGCATCGAAGCCCAGGTGTATGCCGAGATCCGCAGCCGCTTACCCCAGGTGCAGTATTCCCAGGTGGCCCGCTTGTGTTGGATCCCGCCCCGGCAGGTGGTCAGCCATCCTGGACAGGTCAGCGTGATCTCCGCCGGCACTGCCGACTTACCGGTGGCAGAAGAAGCCGCCCTCACGCTGGAGCTTTCCGGATTTCAGGTGAAGCGCCTCTGGGATGTGGGGGTGGCCGGGATCCATCGGCTGCTGCACAACCGGGCGGCCCTGCAAGCGGACGTGCTGATCGTGGTGGCGGGCATGGAGGGGGCCTTGGCCAGCGTGGTGGCGGGTCTGGCGGATTGTCCGGTGATCGCTGTGCCCACCAGCATTGGCTACGGGGCCAGCTTCCAGGGCTTGGCTGCCCTGCTCACTATGCTCAACTCCTGCGCAGCGGGGGTGGGAGTGCTGAACATTGATAACGGTTTTGGGGCGGCGATTCTGGCAGGCCAGATCCTGCGTTGCGGACAACGGCTGGCAGCTCGATTGAGTTCATGCGGCCCCACTGGAGATCCAACAGGGAATCGACAGATTTCGGAAGGTTAAGAATTGTAAATAGATCCTGAGCCAAACAGGCTATACTCAGGCCATAGTTTAGGCTTGGGCTTTCTCTTTCCCATCCTTCGGGAGTTTGAGGGTGTTGCCTCTGGTCACCTAACTGGGTTCATGCCTTTTTCTGGGGTACCTTTATCCGAAGATGGGGAGGGTTCCTACGCTGGTTAACTGCTGTGTTGGACTGACTGGGGCGGACAAAACGCGCGAATATGCTAATTGATGCAACACTTGTCAAAAATGCAACAGATGCGATGGGAGCGACCTTGATCCTGGCGCAAGGGATGACTCAGTCCTTCACCTGGACAGATATTTTCTTGGTGGTGGCTTTGGTGTTTTTGGAGGCCGCCCTCTCTGCGGACAACGCCGTTGCCCTAGCAGCTCTGGTGAAGCATCTGCCCACCCCTCAGCAACAAAATCGGGCCTTGCGCTGGGGCATCATCGGCGCTTACAGCTTTCGCATTGCCATTGTCTTCGCGGCAGTTTGGTTGGTGGAGTATCCACCCGCTCAGTTTTTCGGGGCCTGTTATCTGCTCTGGCTGGCCTGGCAGCATTTTCGGGGCGGGGAAGAAGGCCCAGAACAGGACATCACCCGCCACGCCAATTTTTGGCAGACCCTGGTGATGGTGGAACTGACGGATCTGGTCTTTTCTTTCGACAGCATCGCCGCTTCGGTGGGCGTCTCCCGCAAGGCTTGGGTCATTATCCTCGGCGGCATTCTCGGCATTACCCTGATGCGCTACATGGCTTCTCTGTTTTTGCGTTGGTTGGACGAGTTCTCTCACCTGGAAGACGCCGCTTTTGCCATCATCGCCTTGGTGGGGAGCACCATGTTGTTGGAGGTGTTTTTCCCCCAAATCGAGATCCCGGAGTGGGGGATGGTGGTGGCTGTGATCCCCTTATTTGTCTGGGGCTTCTCGCGGCGCGTGAAACTCCATTCAGAACAGGATAAGCAGCCGGAGCTGGCCGACGGAGAGCAGAGAGAAGAGAGAAGGGCAGCGCCTACAGATAAAACAGATAAAAAAGTAGAGATCATCCCCTCTGGGTGGGCGGCTGCCCTCGAGGAAGACCTCGCCCCTGAGCTGCAGAGCAAGGAGGATGGGGAAGAGAGGTACGGCTTGGGCTTATCGCCAGGGATCCCTGATCTGCCTTGATAGGGCTGTTGGCTGCTTCATTGCCTTGGCCCCCACCGACTCCTAAACTAGCAGTGAAGCCGACTCAAGGAGGGAAGCATCCTGAGCCCCCAGTTTTGCTTGAAATCATTGGTCAAGTGCTTCAGAAGCAGCATAGACAGCCCAAAGGAGCAGCAGGCCGCGGAAAATAGGCTCCAGCCTTTGGCGAGGGCGGAGGTTCTGAGCATGCCAGCAGTGCAGAGCACTGCCCCCTTGGTGGAGCTGCGCCAAGTTTCCAAGCGCTTCGGCTCGACGGTGGTGCTTGACCACGTGGATCTGAAGGTGTACCGGGGTGAGGCCCTGGGCCTGGTGGGGCCTTCGGGCACCGGGAAATCGACGCTGCTGCGCATCATCGCCGGCCTAACGGAGCCAGACGCTGGAGAAGTGCTCTGGTGCGGGATCCCGCTCTCGGAGATTCAAGCCCATCATGCAACTCCCCCTTTGCGAGTAGGGATGGTGTTTCAGCAGGCCGCCCTCTTCGACTCCCTGACGGTGGAAGAAAACGTGGGGTTTTTGCTCTACGAGCACTCGCAGTTGCCCCGCTCCCGCATTCGGGAATTGGTGGCCGCCAAGCTGGAGGCGGTGGGGCTGGCGGGCAAAGAGCACAACCTGCCAGAAGAACTCTCGGGGGGGATGCGCAAACGGGCCAGCTTCGCCCGCGCCATTATGGAGGATCCTTCTCTGCCCCAGGATGAGCCCCAATTGCTGCTGTACGACGAGCCCACTGCGGGTTTAGATCCCATTGCTTCGACGGTGATTGAAGATCTCATTCGGGAGCTGCAGCAGGTGAAAAAAGCCTGTGAGAGCTACATTGTGGTGACCCACCAGCACAGCACCATTTACCGCGCCACCGACCGCATTGTCCTGTTGGCTCAGGGGCGGGTGCAGTGGGAGGGATCCGTGCAGCAGATTGAAACGTGCGATAACCCCTTTGTGCGGCAGTTTTTCAGCGGTAGCGTAGAAGGGCCAATTCAAGTGGCGGGGCAGGTGTGATGCGTTCGCGAGCAGTGCGAGAAGGGGCAGTGGGCCTGTTGATCCTGGCGGGGGCGCTGGGCTTTGCCGGCCTGTTTTTGTGGATCTACAACCTGCGCTTTGGCAGTCGCGGCTTTCAATTTACCGTCACCTATACCAACGTGGTCGGCCTGACAGAGGGATCCAGCGTGCGGCTGCGGGGGGTAACCGTAGGTCGGGTGGAGCGTATCACGCCTCAACCCAATCAAGTGGAGGTGCAGGTGGCCATTGACCAGCCTTTGGCTATTCCCCGCAACGCCCTGTTTGTAACCAAACAGACGGGGTTGGTGGGGGAAACGGTGATGGATATCCTGCCCCGACTGAACGTCCAGTTGACAGGATCCCCCCTGGCGCCAGACTGCGACAGCAGCCAAATGGTTTGCAATGGAGATGTGGTGGAGGGAACCCCTGGAGTGGATTTTGGCCAGCTATTGATTAGGCTGGATCGATTGCTCACACGGGTCAACGAGGACGAGCTCTTCGATACCCTTAACACCACTCTGGAGGGGATCACCCGCGTCGCCAATAGCGTAGCCAGTCTTTCAGAAACCGTGGAAGAGCGAGTAGCTGCCCTGCGCACCGAAGATCTGGACTTGTTGCAATTCACGACCGCTGCCACAGCCATCCAAGACGCGGCTGGGGCTGTGAGGGGAACTGCCCGCAGTTTGCAAGCGGCTGCCGATCAATTCACCGCCCTGGTGGATCAAAACCGCACTTCCCTTAACGCCGCCCTGGAGAACATTCAGCAGGTGAGCGCCGATCTACAGGCCATGTCGAGCGCGGTGCGCCCGCTGGTTACCGATCCACAACTCCAGGCCGATGTGCGCCAGATCCTGGCCGAGGTGCGAGCGGCTGCGGAGAACGTGGCCCAAGCTACCGAAGATCTGCAGCAGATTGCCGCCAGCCTCAACGATCCGGGCACTTTAGCTACTCTGCGCCAAACCCTCGATTCCGCCCGCATCACCTTTCAGAATATGCAAAAAATTACCGCCGACATCGACGAGCTGACCGGGGATCCCCAGTTTCGCCGCGGCATTCGAGAGTTGGTATTGGGGCTGAGCAACTTGGTCTCCAGCGTCCCTGGGGAAGATGGGATCCAGCCCGCGGTGGCCGAAGGGTATCACTTTCGTTTTGCGCCCGTCTCTTTTGCCCAGGGGATTGTCTCTGGATCCCAAGGATGGCAGCCGCAGACTTCCCCATAAGTTGGCTGCCTTTCCCCTCTCTCTAGCGGGAGTCTGGGATCCCTGAGATGACCCGCTGAGGTAACAACGGCGGCCAAAGCCGTTGAAGGGATCCCCAACCTGGGGTAGGCTTTGCGGATAAGGTGTTGCCTGTATTGCTACGCAACGCTGGCGCGACTGAGGTTGAGGTGTGAGGAATGTGTGGCATTGTCGGCTACGTGGGTTTTCAGTGGGCTGCCCCCATCCTGTTGGAGGGCCTGCGCACCTTGGAGTATCGGGGCTATGATTCTGCCGGCATCGCCACGGTGGATCCCGAAGAGGGATTGAGGATTGTTCGCGCCACCGGCAAGCTGCACAACCTGCTGGTGAAGCTCACCGCCAACATGCCCACCGCCAAGGTAGGGATCGGACATACCCGCTGGGCCACCCACGGCGGCGTGACCGAAGAAAATGCCCACCCCCAGTGCGACGAGCGCGGGCGCATTGTGGTGATCCAAAACGGCATTGTGGAAAACTACCTGGAGCTGAAGGAGCGCCTCTTGGAGCGGGGGATCCCATTTCGCTCCCAAACCGATACGGAAGTGATCGCCCAACTGCTGGGCCTCTATACAGAAGAGCTGGGCTCCTTTGAGGCGGCCTTTGGCCAGGTCATGGGGCAACTGCGGGGAGGAAACGCCGTAGTGGCTCTGGATCGGGAGGCGCCGGATCGGCTGATCGCAGCCCGTTTGGGCAATGCCGGAGCCGTGGTGGTGGGAGAGGGAGAAGGAGAAAACTTCGTCGCCTCCGATCTGCCTGCCATTGTCCGCCATACCCGCAAGGTGGTGTTCTTAGAAGATGGGGAAATGGCGGTTCTCACGGAGTCTCAAGTGCGCTACTTGCGCATTACCGGCGAGGAGCTGCGCAAATCCAGCATCACCGTGGCCTGGGATCCCGTCTCAGCCGCCAAGGGAGGCTACAAGCACTTCATGCAGAAGGAGATCTTTGAGCAGCCCCGCACCACCACCGATACGCTGCGGGGGCGGGTGGATCTGGAACAGGGCCGGGTGACGCTGGAGGGGCTAGCGCTTTCTGAGGGGCAACTGGCCCACATCGAGCACATCCACGCTGTAGCCTGTGGTACTGCCTGGCACGCCTGCTGGGTGCTCAAGTACTTCATCGAGAGCTTGGCCCGTACCCCTGTAGAGGTGGACTATGCCTCTGAGTTTCGCTACCGCCAGCCGGTGTTGCGCCCCAACCACCTGTTGCTGGCCTTAACCCAGTCGGGAGAAACCGTCGATACGCTGGCAGCCATGAGCGAGGCCCGCACCCAAGGGATCCCGACCCTGGCGATTGTCAACACCATCGGATCCCAGGCCAGCCGCCTGGCGGATGCTGGAGTCCTCTACATCCATGCCGGGCCGGAGATTGCCGTGGCTTCCACCAAAGTGTTTACTGGCATGTTGGTGGCGGGGTATTTGCTGGCCCTGCAACTGGCCCAAGCCAAAGGGATCCTCAGCCCGGCCCAGATCCAAGCCCACCTGCAAGCCTTGATTGAGCTGCCGGGCAAGATCAGCCTGATGCTGAAGGACGCCGCCCTCTACGACCAACTGGCGGAGCAGTACCATCATGTTGCCAACATGCTCTATCTGGGCCGCTGGGTTAACGCCCCAATTGCCCTGGAAGGAGCTTTGAAGATGAAAGAGGTGAGCTACATCCACGCCGAAGGCTACCCGGCAGGGGAGATGAAGCATGGCCCTATCGCCCTCATCGACGAGCGGGTGCCGGTGGTGTGCATTGCCACCCGGGATCCCGTCTACGAAAAAATGCTCTCCAACATCGAACAGGTGCGGGCGCGGGGGGGACGGGTGATCGCCCTCATCAACCCCGAAGACACCCAGGTGCGGGAGAAAGCCGACCACATCATCGAGGTGCCCAGCACGACACCCCTGTTGTCGGCGGTTCTGAACGTGATCCCCCTGCAGTTGTTCGCCTACGCCATGGCTTTGCGCCGCGGAGCCGATGTGGATCAGCCGCGCAACTTGGCCAAGTCGGTAACGGTGGAGTAACGGCTGTTGCCCTTGCCGCCCCTGGCCTCTGGTTTTTGCAAAATCGGGCAGATCACCTCTTTTTCATCAGCAGCCGCAGGGGTGATCTGCCAATCGGAGAGCAGACCTTGAATTTGGCTTTTCAGAGCTTGCAGTTCGGCAATTCGCCGTTCGATCTCTTGCAGCTTGTCTTGCAGGTGCTGGCGAATTTCTGGGCAAGGCTGCTCCCCTCGGTCGTGGATGTCCAGGATGTGGCGAATTTCCTCCAAGCTCAGGCCCAGGCTCTGGCAGCGGCGGATAAAGGCCAGACGAACCAAAACCGAAGGGTCGAACAGCCGATAGCTGGACTCCGCCCGTTCCACCGTTGGCTTCAGCAGGCCTATCGATTCGTAGTAACGCACCGTGCGCACGGACAAGCCGGCTGCTAGAGCCACCTGGCCGATCTTCAGGCTGGCAGACAAGTCTCGGACAGCAGCAGGATTCGACATGTCCCCAACTGGATCCCTGTAGATTTCTTCAGCGTGACATACTCCCACACTCATGCTGACGCAAAGCGCTCCGCGCCGCCAAAGCGAGAGAGTGCGGGCTTCAAGGACTCCGTCCCGCTGACGCGAACAGTGACTCCGGTTAGCGCTCCGCGCCGCTAACGCGAAAAGGACATTTCCTGCGCTTGAGGACTACGTCCCGCTGACGCGAAAAGAACGGGATGCCCCACCGCCCTGTGCTTGATGTTGATGGCCGCATGGTGGTCGCGCTCTAGTTCTAGCCCACAATGGGAACAAGAATGCCACCTGTCTTGAATCGCTTTCGGTACTCTTTGACCACACCGAGAGCAGTTTTGACTGCTGCCGTTGGGAGTCACTGCAATCGCCCTCAGCCCAGCTCTTTCAGCCTTGACTGCCAGAATTCGCAGAAATTGTCCCCAACCAGCATCATAGGTAGATTTTGCTAGTCGGGTTCTAGCAACACCTTTGATATTCAGGGCTTCGTACCCAATATGCTTGCCCTTGCTTACCAGCCAGTTCGCTGTTTTGTCATGAAAATCTTTGCGCTGAGATAGTGGTTAGTGGATAGTCACTATTCACTATCCACTGGTCACTATCCACTAGTCACTAGCCATAGGCGGTTTGACCCTTTCTTCTTGCGAGACACTGCCTGCTGCAGTCTCTTTAACCGCTTTTGGGCTCTGCGGTAATACTGGGGAACTGGGACAGACTCCCCCGCATCGGTCACCAAAAAGGAGTCCAGTCCCATGTCGATCCCCATCGTGTTCTCCAGTGTTGGCAGGTCAGGGGTAAATACGGGGACAGATGAATCTTGCAGGCTCAAGGTCACATACCACCCGTCTGCCTTGCGGGTGATGGTAGCAGTCTTGATGACAAAACCGTCAGGCAAAGGACGGTGCTGAATTATGCGAACAGCACCGATTTTGGGCAGATGGATAAACTGCCCGCAAATGCAGTCCTGTTGCATCGGGGGGAAACTGAAGGAGCGATACCGCCCAACTCCCTTGAATCTGGGTTTCCCTGCCCGCTTGCCGTTACCGTCCCCCTTCAGCCAGCGGTCGAATGCTTTGTGCACTCGCTCTATGCAGTTCTGGAGGACTTGCGAATGGATGGCTCTGTACTGCGGAAACAGGGCTTTCGTCTTCACCAAGTCCCGTTTCTGGGAGTAGAAATCGGGCTTGTCTTTCAGCTCAGGCAAGTGACAGATTAAGGGACAAGCATTGATATCACAGCGATTGTGTTCCCACCACGCAAAGCGCTCTGCCAAGCGGTAGTTGTACTGCTTCCGTAACAAGTCTAGCCACTCGCTCATCAAAGCAATCTGGCTGGGCGTAGGTCGCAAACGGTACTGGTAAGCAGTTCTCATTGAGGCAAGGGTAATCTACTGGAATGAATCCTACCCTATTGCTTCATGCGGTGGGGTTACCGTCTTGGTTTTAGGCCAGTCCATTGAAAACCAAAGTGTCCCCGCCTCTCATCCCGACCTTCACCCTGGATAGTGGTGAGTGGATAGTGACTAGCCACTAGTCACTAACAGAGGGCAGGGCTTCCCGGCGGTCTAGCTAACGCTACGCATCGCCAACAGGAGCGATGAGCAGGGGAAACGCTACAAAAAACAAACCGTGAAAAATCCCCCGGCCTCAAGGGTGAGGAGAACGTCAAACTGCCCAAAATTCCCCTGCAATTTGCAATGGCCACAAAAGGGGATCCCTAGAGCTTGCGGGAATAGAACTCAACCACCAAAAGCTCGTTGACCGGGGCGCAAATTTGCTCGCGGGGGGGCAATTCCTTGATGCGTCCGCGCAGCTTTTCTTTGTCAAACTCCAGGTAGTCCGGCAAAAACAACCCCGGATACTCCGCGTAGGCGGCCACCAGCTTGCGGGAAGATTCCTTGTTTTTTACTGTAATCACATCCCCCACTTTGCAGCCATAGCTGGGAATGGTTACCTTTTGGCCGTTAACCTCTATGTGGCCGTGGCTCACGAGCTGCCGAGCTGCCGGAATGGTTGGAGCCATGCCCAGACGAAACACGATGCAATCCAACCGCATTTCCAGCATTTGCAGCAAGGCCAAACCGGTGGATCCCTTGGAGCGCCGTGCCTTGCGCATGTAGCGGATCATCTGCCGCTCGCTCAGCCCGTAGTTGAAGCGCACCTTCTGCTTTTCTTCTAAGCGAATGGCATATTCGGATTTTTTCTTGCGCTCGGCGCCATGCATACCGGGCGGGTTGGTATTTTTGGGGCGCTTGCGCGTCAAGCCGGGCAGATCAAGTCCCCCGAAGCGACGAATAATTTTTAGGCGGGGGCCTGTGTAGCGGGACATGCGGGCATTTCTCCGAAATCAGCAAACAAAGTCAGCAAGAGATGGTCAGCTGGGGAGCAAGAGTACAAACCACCAAAAGAATCGGCGATCTACTATATTAAGCGTTTGATCCCTACTTTGGGCAAGGGGGCAAGGCTGTCTTTTGGGATCCCGTCTCCACCGTTGTATTCACCCTGTCAGTCGTAGTGAACCCCCAGCTGGGTGCGGATGAAAGCGCGATCTTCGCTGAGCAGGCCGTTGAGGGTGCGCCGTTCCCCCAAGATGGGATCCGGATCCAGGCCGATGGCTTCCAAGTCGGCCAGCACCATCAGCTCCACCAACTGCGGGAAGCTCACCTTGGGCTCCCATCCTAGGACTCGCTTGGCTTTTGAAGCATCCCCCAACAGCAGATCCACCTCGGTTGGGCGGTAGTAGCGGGGATCGATCTCGATCAACACTTGGTCTTTGTACAACCCCTGTTCGGCTTGGCCGGAGCCTTTCCAGGTAATCGGCAGGCCCACCAGCGCGAAGGCCCGTTCCACAAACTCGCGCACAGTGTGGGTTTCCCCGGTAGCCAGCACATAGTCATCCGGCTGGGGTTGTTGGAGCATCATCCACATCCCCTCGACGTAGTCTTTGGCGTAGCCCCAGTCCCGCTTGGCATCCAGGTTGCCCAGGTAGAGCTTGTCCTGTTTGCCGGCCACAATGCGGCTGACGGCGCGGGTGATCTTGCGGGTTACAAAGGTTTCCCCTCGCCGTGGGCTTTCGTGGTTGAACAAGATACCGTTGCAGGCGAAGAGGTTGTAGGCTTCGCGGTAGTTGACCGTCTGCCAGTAGCCGTACACCTTGGCACAGGCATAGGGGCTGCGCGGGTAGAAGGGGGTGGTTTCCTTTTGCGGGATCTCTTGCACTAGGCCGAACATCTCCGAGGAGCCTGCCTGGTAAAACTTCACCCGGATCCCGGTGCGCTGCTGATAGTCGCGGATGGCCTCTAGGAGACGCAGGGTACCCATGGCCACTGCATCGACGGTGTATTCCGGCGCATCAAAGCTCACCCGCACGTGGGATTGGGCCCCCAGGTTGTACACTTCCGTCGGCTGCACCTGTTCCAGGATCCTGCGCAGGGTGGTGCCATCCGTGAGATCCCCGTAGTGAAGGAATAGCCTAGCCTGGGGGTCATGGGCATCCACGTAGATGTGGTCGATGCGGTCGGTGTTGAAGGTGCTGGCGCGGCGGATGATGCCGTGAACTTCGTAGTTTTTCTTCAACAACAGCTCGGCCAGATAGGAGCCATCCTGTCCGGTGATGCCGGTAATTAGGGCACGTTGGGTCATAGAGCTGGGGGCAAAGACTAGGAAAACACCAAAAATCAAAATGGCCTGAGGCTCAAGTCCAATGGCAAAACTCAAACCTCAAAGCGGAGACCTTGAAGCTAGAACATTATAGTGCAGCGGGACTCCTTCTCCTCAGGCAGGGCCCGCCGAGGCACATTCCTGGCCAAGGGTGTGGTCTTTCAACCGTTGCAAAGCGGCAGTCAGGGCTGTGGGCCAGGGATCCGGCTGGCGCAGTTGTCGCACTCCCTGGGGCAGGCACAGCACAGAGGCGCGGCTGGTGCGGGCAATGGCTTCCAGATCCGGCAAGGGATCCAGCAGCAGCCCTTTTTCCATAACTTTGCGCAAGAGCGGTTCGTAGCCAGGAGGCGGGGGCTCGTCAGCATGGCCCAACAAGTCTCCTTCAGGGCCGCGAAAGATCTGCTTGCGACCGGGAAGGGTGGCTTTGGCAAAGGAAGCTTTGGCCACCGGGATCCCATTGATTTCCACCAATTTGTACACCCCGTTTACGCCTTCTCCAGTTACCAGGCGGGTGCCCACCCCATAACCGCTGATGGGGGCTTGGGAGCGATGCAGGCGCTCGATCTCGTATTCGTCCAAATCCCCACTGACGAACACCGGGGCGCCTTGAGGCAAAATTTGTTTCACCCGGCGAGAGAGATCTTCCAAATCTCCTGAGTCGATGCGCACCCCGCCGATTTCCCCGCGGGATCCCAGTTGATCTGGGCTTCTGGCCGCAAAGAGCTGGGCTGCTGTGCGCGCCCCTTGGATGGGATCGTAGGTATCGATTAGAAGCGCAGCTTGGGGAAAGTAGCGCCGAAAGGATTGAAAGGCGCGGGTTTCGTCTCCCGAGAGAGCAGCAATGGCCATCACTAGGGAATGGGCCATGGTTCCTGCCGGCTTGCGCCCCAATTTCAGGGCTGCCAAGACGTTGGAGGTGGCATTGAACCCTGCCGCCAGAGCCGCCCGGGCTGCCCACAGCCCCGCCTGGGGACCAAAAGCTCGCCGGGTGCCGAACTCCAACAAAATGGCCTCATCCCCTGCTGCATCTCGCATACGGGCCGCCTTGGTGGCGATCAGGGTCTGGTAGTTAAAGGTGGACAGCAAGTAAGTTTCCACCAGTTGGGCTTGCCAGAGGGGGGCTTCCACCCGCAACAGGGGCTGGTTGGCGAAAATGGCGGTTCCTTCCGGCACCGCCCACACATCCCCCTCAAACCGGCAGCGGGCCAGCAGATCCCAAAAGCGCTCCGGCGCATCGGCGAAAATGCCCGTTTCCCGCAGCGCTCGCAAAGCCTCGGGGGCGAAGCTCAGTTGCTGCAGATAGTCCACTGCCTGGGTGAGCCCCATGGCGATTAGGTAGCCATAGTCGGTGGGCAGCCGCCGCACAAACAGCTCAAAGGCAGCGGGCTGAGACTCTAGCCCTTCCCCCACGTAGCAGGCGGCCATGGTGAACTGGTACAGGTCGGTTAGCAGGCCATAGTCTTGGGGCCGCAACGACGAGAAATCAGGGCTCAACATGAAAAACCTCGGGGCAGAAGCCAGTGGGGAACGGCGGGATCGAGCAGAGGGCTGTTGCGAAGGTTATAGTGAAACTTACCATAAGTAAGGCTGCTTGTAGGGATCCACCAGAAGCATCACAACCCCAAAAAACCCTAAAAATCGGCCTCGACAAGACACCAAACCCAAACTCAGCCAGAAATACAGGCGGCCATCTGGACAAAATCTTGCCCCCAACTTATAGTGAAACCAACCATAAGTGTTACCCGTCCAACTCTATCGAGCGGGTGCAAGCCTGGTCAATCCAGCCCCCACCGGAAGAACGCCATGAATACCACTCTACAGGAGCTAACTGTTAAGGCTCCAGCGGGCCTTCCCCCCCACTTTGATCCGGAGCGGGTGGGAGAGATTTGGCGCGTGCCCTACCAACAGCGGGCAGCAGAAGCCGAGCTCTGGGCCAAGGAGCAAGGGATCCCGCCGGCAGAGGCGGATCGGGTGCGGGTGGGCTTGCTGCTCATTGATGTGCAGAACACCTTTTGCATTCCCGGCTTTGAGCTGTTTGTGGCCGGTTCCGGCGGATTGGGAGCGGTGGAAGACAATCGACGGCTTTGTCAGTTCATCTACCGCAATTTGGCCTGCATCACCCAGATTGTTGCCACCCTCGACACCCACACGGCCATGCAGATCTTCCACCCCGTCTTTTGGGTGGACGCGCAGGGAGCCCATCCTGAGCCGGCCACGGCCATTTCGGCAGCCGATATCCGCTGCGGGCGGTGGCGGGTGAACCCGGCTGTAGCCGCCAGCCTGACCCAAGGGGATCTAACCCGGTTGCAGGTCTACGCTCTGCACTACGCCGAGCAGTTGGAGCAGGGGGGGAAATATCCCCTCATCGTCTGGCCCTACCACTCCATGCTGGGGGGGATCGGCCATGCCTTGGTGCCGGCGGTGGAGGAGGCGATTTTCTTTCACGGCATGGCCCGCCTTAGCCAGCCCAGCCTGCAGCTCAAGGGAGCCAATCCCTTGACGGAAAATTATTCCGTGCTTAGCCCGGAGGTTTTGACTGGGCCGGAAGGGGATCCCATCGACGAGAAAAATGAGCTCCTCATCCGCCACCTGCTGCAGTTTGACGCCCTGATCGTGGCTGGCCAAGCCAAAAGCCACTGCGTGGCCTGGACGGTGAGCGACCTGCTGCAAGAGATCCAGGCCACGGATCCCAGCTTGGCCAAGAAAGTCTACCTTCTGGAGGACTGCACCTCGGCGGTGGTGATCCCCGGCGTTGTGGATTTCAGCGAACAGGCGGAGGCCGCCTTCGCCCGCTTTGCGGAAGCAGGAATGCACCGAGTGCGCTCCACGGATCCCATCTGGGAGTGGCCTGAGTTTCCCCGGGATCCCAGCTGACCTCCAACATCCGGTATGATGCAGCAGGATCCTCTGCTGGAGCAGCCCTGTGTACGGTCGCGGTAGCGGTGCGGAGCACTCTCGCGGTAGCGGTGCGGAGCACTTTTGGGATCCCCGCCCTGAGGCCAGTTCCACCGTCTCCAGCAGTCTGCGCCCCCCCAGCGGTGCCCGGGATCTCCTGCCGCGGGAAGTACAACGGCGGGAGAAGCTGGAGGCTCAGCTGACCCGGGTTTTCCGGCGCCATGGCTACCAGCGCATCATCACTCCCACCCTAGAGCGGCTGGAAACGCTGCTGGCGGGCGGATCCATCCGCGCTGAGTCGGTGCTGCAACTGCGGGATGGCGAAGGGACGATGCTGGGGCTGCGCCCCGAGTTCACTGCTTCCATTGTGCGGGCGGCAGCCACCCGTCTAGCCGGTGGGCCTTTGCCGTTGCGGCTCTACTACCACGGCAGCGTTTTTCGCAACAGCCGGCGGGAGGAGGGATCCTACAGTAGCCAGGAGTTTTTTCAGTCCGGAGTGGAGCTGATCGGGGCAGGGGGATGGCTGGCAGATGCCGAGATTCTGCTGCTGCTGGCCGATTGCATTCGCTCGATCGGCATCTCTTCTTGTGTAAACGGGACGGAGGCCGCCTGGACGCTGCTGCTGGGAGATGTCAGCCTCACCGAGAGTTTGCTCAGCGCCGTTGCCCCCACGGCTCAAGCGGCAGTGCGCCGTGCCATTGCCCAGCTCGACTACGTTTACCTGGAATCGGCCCCTCTGCCGGAAGCCGCCCGCCAGATTGGCTTGCAGATTCTGGGGCTGCGGGGCCAGCCCGGCTCAGTTCTTTCTGACCTGGCTCAGTTGCCTGTGCCGCCTGAGCGGCTGCGGGATCTGCGGCAGCTCTGCCAGGTGCTGGAGGAACACGGGGTGCGGGTGGTGCTGGATCTGAGCTTGTTGCAAACCCTGGCCTACTACACCGGCATCGTTTTTCAGGCAGTGGCAGGCGGGGAGATCATTGCTCTGGGGGGACGCTACGACCGGCTGTACGCCCTCTACAGCCCTCAGCAGGTCGAACAGCCGGGGATCGGCTTTACCCTTCTGCCGGATACGCTGCTGCGGCTCTTGCCCCCCGATCCCCAAACCGAGGAGATGGGCTGCAAACGGTTGGTGGTGCCCCTGGTGCCGGCAGGGATCCCGGCGGCGCTGGCCTTGGCCGCCCGCTGGCGAGAAGAGTGCTCAACCGCACCGCTGACGCGAACGGAGGCGGTGGAGCTGGAATTGCTGGATCGGGCCCCTGAAGAGATCGAAGCCTATGCCCGCCAATGTCGGATCCCGGAGATCGCCTGGGTACAAGCCGACGGCAGCTACCACATCACCCACCCGGGCTAATGCTGGCAAGGTTGACCTCCCAACAGAGACGGGGCTGCACCAGTTGCAACAGGTGTTGGCGAATGCGTTCCAACTGCCGGATGGCGCTCTGCACCCCTGGCGCAAACGGCTGACGGGATCCCTGCGCCCAAAAATGCTGCTGCAAATAATCGATCAGCCACAGTTGTGCCGGCAGCTCCAAACTGGCCACCGCTCTGCCCAATTCCAATGCCTGCTGGAGAGAAGAGTGCCAGGGCCAACGTTTGAGTTCCTCAAGGAGCGACGGCGGGATCTGCTGCAGGTGCTGGTGGGCCAGCAAGGCCAAGCCGGGGCTGCCCTGGGCCAAGGCAATCAGCTCGGATCGAGGGATCCCTGCCAGATCTGGGCAACCCAACCCACTCAGCACCCGGTCGACCTCTTCTGGGCTGAGGCGGCGAAAAGGCACCATCTGGCAGCGGGACAACAGCGTCGGCAACAGCGAGGCCGCCTGGGGGGCGATGAGTATAATATGGGCTGGGCCTGGCTCCTCCAGGGTTTTCAACAAAGCATTGGCAGCGCTTTCCGCCAAGGTTTCGGCTCCCTCCAGCACCACCACCGCTCCCGATCGCGTAAGCGGGACGGAGTCCTTTCGCGTAAGCGGGACGGAGTCCTTTAGCGGGGCGGAGCCCTTTCGCTGGGCTCGAATCGGCTTGCGGGCACAGAAGCGGGATACCCCCTGCACCTGCTCCAGGCGAATTTGGGGCGGCGAGCGCCGTTGCAAGGTTTGCGCCTCCGGGGAGTCTGCCGCAATTAGGCGGCCTTGGTGCAGGTAGGTGGGGCTGACCCAGTGGAGATTGGGATGGTTGCCCGCCAGCAGCCAACGGCAGTGGGAGCACTTGCCGCAAGGGATCCCGGAGCTGGATTCGCACAAGAGGGCCTGGGCAAACCAACGGGCCATCAGCTTCCGCCCCACCCCTTGGGGGCCCAAGAAGCAGTAGCTGGAAGTCACCCGCCCCTTCTCCAGGGCCGCCACAAGCAGTCGTGCCGCCATCTCCTGCCCGACAATGTGCTGTGGAGGCAAGACCTTCATCCGCTTGACGGTCTCGGCGCTCGGACGGAGTTCTGGCATATCTCAGCATCCGCTGGCAGAAGCTGGCAGGAAATGTTTGCGAAAATACTGCAGCGTCTCCGGTCGCAATAACCCCCGCTCCACCAAGGGATCCCCCCAGTGGGGCGAAGATTCATCCATCGGCGGCAAGGACTCCAGCACTTCAGCAGCCAACAAGTCGGCAGCCTTGAGGAACTCTCCCACCGTGCGGCACCCCGACAAACGGGCAGAATACCCCCCATCCGCAAAGAACTTGAAAGTGCTCCGCACCGCTACCGCGACCGTGGTTGCCTTCAGGCCGGTACACTCGCCAATGACCGCAGTCAGCTTGCCCCCCGACTGTTGCCAGCGGCTGAGGATGTCTTGGATCTGGGGCCGATCCAGCAAGCCCGCTGCCTGCAAGTTTTGGAACAGATGCCTGGCCCAGGGGGTGAGTTCCGCCAGCAAAGGATCCGTCGGCGTGTCCTCAGGATTGGCGGGAAGCTCCCCGGCATCGGTCGCAGGTTCCTCCAGTCTCCTCGTAAGGACTGTGTTTCGCTCACGCGAACGTGCTGGCTCATCTTTGGCGGTTGAGCCAGAGAAGTTGGCTGCTCTCAACTGAGCCTGCGCTGCCTCGGCGATCAGCTTTTGCTGTTCGTAACTCACCTGCAGCAGACGGTTGCGATTCTGCTCAATCTTGAGGTTCTCCTGTAAAGTCTCCAAGCTCTGTCGGTAGGCCGCTAGCAGCTCTCGCGCATCTCGCAGTTCCACCGTCAAGTTGGCCTGCTGCTGTTGAAGGGCGCTGAGGCGGGATCCCGTGGTTTTCAGTTGTTGTTGAGCTTGCTCCAAGGCTTCTTGGCGGGCTTGCAGGGATCCCTCCAGTTGGACAATGCGCTGGTCGGCCTCGGCCCGTTCTGCCCTGAGCTGGTGGATCAGGGCTTGGCTCTGCTGCAGTTGCTCCTCCAGTTGGGCAAGGTGCGCTTCGTAGTCACGGTTGGCTGCCATCAGCTGTGCTATTTCCGCTTGCAGTTGTTGTAGCTGCGCCTGTAAGCTTTCCACCTGCTCTGGGGGAACATAGCCGGAAAGCCGCGCCATTTGGGCCTCGTGCTCTTGCTGTAGCTGGGCGTAGCGCTCTTGCCACATCTGCAAAGCGGCCCTCAGCTCCGCAATCTGTTGCTCCAAGGCGGCAACCTGCTCTGGCCAGAAGGAATCCAGATGCCGGGATGGGGCAGCTTCTGGCTCTGCAGCTTGCTGGGCAAGTTGGGCCTGCAGCTGATCCCGCCCCGACCGGAGCTGCTGGAGCTGCTGGAGCGCCGCTTCCAATTGAGCGCGTAGGTCAGCCACAACGCTGCTGGGCACCGAGTCCAACTGGCGTTTCTGCAGAATCTGGATTTGCTCTTGCAACTGCTCCAATTCCGACTGATAGCAATCTTGCTGGGTTTGCAACTGCCGCTGCGCCCTTTGCTCAGCAGCGCGGGCAAGAGCCAGCTCCGTTTCCAGCCTTTGCAGTTGTTCCCGCCAAACCCGCAAATCCTGCTGCAACGTTGCCTGGTGCTGGAGCTCTGCTTGTTGGAGACGGATGGTGGCTTCCAGTTTTTGAATGCGCTGCTGATACTGGTTTTGAAAATCGGCAATCTGCTGGTTCATGTTGGCCAGGATCCGATCCCATTCCTGTTCCTGGAGCTCGATTTGTAGCTGCAAGGCTTCCACTTGCTTGCGGTAGTCGGCCAAGGTGGCCGGTTGAGGCTCATCGGCAAAGGGATCCGAGGCCGCCGCAGCCAATGTTCCAGGGATGGGATCTCCCCCAACTGCGGATTCGAGACTCGATGGCTGAATTGTTCCCTCGCAAGGGATCTTGGCCTCTTCGGGTACAGCCAAATCCTGGGCCAGAGCTTCTCGGCCAGGAGTTGCCGCTCTTTGGGGGGTAAGCTGAACCTCGGGTTTGGGATCCTTAGCCAAAAAAGGCTGCAGTGCTTCCCACGCATTGGGGGAAGCCATCCGTTGCAGTTGCACCTGAACATCCAAGGCGCGATCCAAAATGGCTGGCTGTACCCAGCCTTTCCAGGTGAGAATCTCCCCCAATTTCCGCCCGTAGCGACGCTGTTGGGCCAGAGCAACCCGCAACTGCTCAAAATCCAAGTGGCCCAGTGCCACCAAAATCTCTTCCAGAGAAAGAGACTGGCTGGGCAGGAAGCGGTAGAGAGCGGCTGGGGTGAGCCAGCCGTGCTCGAGACACACTTCTCCCAACTTGAGGTGGTTTTGCTGTTGCTCTCGCAGGGCCTGAGCCAACTGGGATTGGGAAATTAGCCCTGCCCGCAGCAGACGCTGTCCCAGCGGCAAGCTCGACTCAGCCTCACCGTCAGCAGCACCCCGCCCCTCCAGAAAGGGGAATGGGGTAGAGCCACTCTGGGAGGAAGAGGAGCGCGGAGGCATCAATAAAGTTCCCAGTTTAGGACTGTGTTGTTGCTGTACTTTAGCTTATCGCCCCTCAGGATAAAGCACAAAGAGATGCCAACGCCACATTGACCAGAAAACTGGGTTACAAGCCCCGCCCTTTATGACGGCTTCTTGATACAGTAACTGCGAACTCCGCCAGCTTGTTCGCCTGCGGCGGCACTGAGTGCTTCGTGGTGCAGTACCTCTTACTAGAGGGACATTAGAGGGACAAAGTATCTGGGAGTCTCTTCCCAGTAATTAGGGCGGCGGCATCCCTCTTCGTGCATAGGGATGGAGCAGTACAGCCTGTTAAGGAATCAAGGGGCACAGTAGCAACACCTAGCAAACCAACTTCGGAAGCAGAATGGATTGATGAGTAGTCAAGAGGTCTCTGCTATCTGCTCCATCCCATACTTCCCGGCTCTGGAAAACTGCCGGATAAAAGGCTTCAATACCGACCACATCCTCTCAATCGGATTCAACTCTGGTGCATACACAGGCAGGTCTATGATCCGCGCACCTGTTCCTTGAATCAAACCCTCCACTTCCGAACTCTAATCACCACCTTCCGCGCATCCAGTTCCGGACATGAGTCACTTTGCAAAAACTCCAGAAAATTGCTCTTCCGCATTCCACCCTTGATAACACAACAGCCTACTGCCTCTCTCCAGGAAATAGATTCAATAATCTTATGTTTTTTCCCCTTGCATCTCTGACGGTAACTGTAAGCTCTTTGACTGCGTAAACTCCGAGATACCCCTCCGTTCCATTGCCTCTCACACCCTTGTCTGGTCTAGAATAGCTATATCTTCCACTGGTATATTCTTGACTTCTTAACTACAGGCTAATTGTTGCCTTTGCACCTCCTCTTCTCTGATTTTTACACTGCGGTAATTCTTTTTTAGCGTCATTCCTCGCTTTTTTAAAAAGTTGTCTATCGTAACAGCACTCACATCAGTATCCAGTTGCTCTCGTAGCAGTTCTTGATACTACCACGGATAATAGTTCAGGCGCCTTTCAATGACCGTCATAACTTCTTGCCGGTGTTGTTCCAGAATACCTACTCGCTTTGTGCCGACTTTCTTGGGGGATAAATCCTGAGTTTGTTGATACTGATGCACCCAGTGGTGCAGTGTTCTTTGGGTTACCATGAACTGTTCCGCTACCTGGCGAGTGGAGGTCTTGCCTGCCTGATAAGCTGCCACAACTCTTTGGGATAAATCTAACAAATAGATTGGTATATATCTCTCTTTTCTCTTGGATACTTGTATCCTAATTCATAGGCTGTAATCGGTGAAGTGCCAAAAATGATTCTGATTCTTGTTTCAGCATCGTTGCCGAGTAACCGCTAGGGTGTAGAGACGCGGATCTTCGACAAGAGGATCCCTAGGAAAAAACGAGAAAGAAGGAGAGAAAATCATGTCTGCCAGCACCCTTGTCCGTTGCGCCTGTGAACACTGCAACTGCAGCTTCGAGAGCAGCCAAGGCTATCGCTACGAAGGTCAACTCTACTGCAGCGAAGCCTGTGCCACCCACAATCACGAGCACCCCTCCGCCTGCTGTGTGGCTTCTCACTGCTGCCAGTAGGGTTCAAGGTAGCCCATCATCCCCAGCCCTTTCCTCTGGGATCCATTTCCCCCCTGGGCCGTTTTTGATAGGCTCCTGAGAAGTTCTACTCTTGTCGGCCAAGGGGTCGGCCTAGCTTGCATGGATTACGGCTGGCGCGAAGATACTCCGCACCGCTGGGATCTGCTGCCCACCCCGCCTCAATTTGATCCGGAGCTGAGCCGAGAGTACGGCAAGTATGCGGCCAAGGTGCTGGCTCTGCGGGGGTTGCACAGCCGAGAACAGGCGCGGGCTTTTGTCGATCCTAATCAGTATTCTCCCACGCCAGCGGGATCCCTGCCGGATCTGGAGCGGGCGGTGGCGCGGCTGTTGCAGGCAAGAAAAAGAGGAGAAACCCTCTGCATTTGGGGAGACTTCGACTGCGATGGCGTTACCGCCACCAGCCTCTTGCTCTCGGCGCTACAAACCTTGGGCTTCCGAGTCCAGTTCACTCTACCGCTGCGCAGCACCGAAGGGCATGGCTTGAACCCTCAGCGGCTGCAGCAGGTGCTGGATCAAGGCTGCCAAGTGATCCTGACGGTGGATTGCGGGGTGGGCAATGCTGCCGAAATTGCCATGGCCCAAGCCCAAGGGATGGACGTGATCGTGACGGATCACCACGCCCTGCCGGATCCCTTGCCCCCTGCCTATGCGGTGGTCAACCCGCTGCGCCTGCCAGAGGAACACCCGCTGCGCTTTCTGCCGGGGGTGGGGGTGGCCTACAAGCTGGCGGAGGCCCTCTACCAAGCGCTGGGGATCCCTGGTGTAGAAGAGTACCTGGATCTGGTGGCGGTGGGGATCGTGGCCGATGTGGCGGTGTTGCAGCGGGAGTGCCGCTACCTGGTGCAGCGGGGCCTGCCCGTGCTGGCCAACACCCAGCGTCCGGGGCTGCGGGCTCTTTTGGATTGGGTGAGCAACAGCCAATCCTCAGGAACGCCGACAGCCCAGGACATCGCCTTTCGCCTTGCCCCCAAGCTGAACGCCATTGGTCGCTGGGACGATGCCAGCCTAGCGGTGGAGCTGTTGACCACCTCGGATCCGCAGCGGGCCCAGACGCTGGTGGAGCATTTCGTTGCCCTCAATGAGGAGTGTCGGCAACTCACCCAACAGGTTCTGCAAGAGGCCAGCCAACAGGTGGAGAGCTTGGATCTGGCGCGGGAGCGGGCAATTGTTTTGGCCGGAAGCGGCTGGAATCCGGGGGTTTTGGGGATCGCCGCGGCGCGCTTGGCGGAGCAGTACGGTTGCCCGACGGTGTTGATTGCCAAAGACGAGAGGACGGGACGGGGCTATGGTTCGGGCCGCTCGATTCCGGGGGTGAACCTGGTGGAGGCCATCGAGGCTGTGCGTCCCCTCTTGCTGGGGGGAGGCGGCCACCCCATGGCCGCTGGGATCCAAGTGGATCTGTCCTGCCTGGCCGCCGTACAACTGGCTTTGCGGCGGGAGCTGGCCGCGCGGGTCGGCCCGGATCGCCAAGCTCGCGCCTTGGCGGTGGAGATTGTTATCGATTGGGAGCGGTTGGCCTCTCAGGGCCGGGATGGGGTGGCAGAGCTGGTCGAGGTGTATCGGCAGTTGCAGCTTCTGCAGCCCTTTGGCCACGGCAACCCCAACCCTGTCGTAGCCTTGATGAACGTTCGCCGCGGCAGCGTCAGGCTGAGGGCTTCCCAGAATGGCCGCCACCTGAAGTTTGAGCTGGGATCCCGTGCCCTCTGGTTTTGGGAAGCCGGCGAAGAGCTGGAGCGGTGGCAAGCATGCCAAGCTTTGGACATCGCCCTCCAGTTGGAAGCGGATGACCGGGGCAAACAGCCTTGGCAGGGCAAAGTGCTGGCGGTGCGCCCTGCGGGAGAGTGGCAGGCACCCACCATTTCCGCCCCTCGCCTACAGATCCAAGATTTTCGGCAGAAACCCCTGCCGGATTCGCTGAAAGGGGCCATCTGTTACGACGGGCAGGAGGCCGAGAACTTTGTTCCACCACCAAAAGGGGCAAAGCTGGTGCTGGCCCGCTGGCCCTGGCTACCGGCGGACTTGGCACAACTGCTGCAACAGGTACAGCCCCGAACCCTGATCCTGGCCGCTTCTGCCTCCCCCTGGGAGCAGATCCCCCAGCAGATTGCCCAACTGCAAGCGCTGTGGCAAGCAGGCCGACGGGATCCCGAGGATCTGGCTGCGGCAACCGGCTTTCCCCGGCAATGGCTGGCGGAACTGGACGGCCCGGAGCAGATCCCCACCTTGCTGATGGGCCGCCTTCAGGAATCCCAAGCCTTTCACCGCTGGCTGGACGAGGCCAGCCCCACCCAGATTGCCCAACTGTGTCAGCGGCTAATGCAATCGGATCCCCTCTCAAGAGAGACAAGAGAGAAAAGAGAAAAGAACGGAGAGTAGTGAGAAGGGAGCATGCCTCTAACCCCCAAAACCCTGAACTTTGCTGAATTTACTGAGCTTTAGGCGATTTGGCAAAAGTCATTGAGAGGGATATAGTAGACCAAGTTTCCCCCTGATCCTTGAGTCCACCGCAACGGTTGCCGGGAAGTGAAGGGGGAAAGCGCTCGGGGGGTATTCCTCAGGGCTTTGCGGGATACCGCCTTCCTGCTCAGAGATAGGCAGGATGCGATCGCTTCTTTCCTGAACCATGTTCAGGAGAGTTCAGCGTGAATGTATCAGTATCCTCACTCCTCTCCCCTCACTTCTCACTCCTCATTGTTGCTCCCCACCGCTGACGCGATACTCTGGATCAAATGGCTCAACCTCATTTTTTCCAGCAACCAGAGCCCCTCAGAGTTTTCCGTGATCCCGGTTCGCCTAACCTTGCACAATTTTCTCTGTTACGCTCACGCCGTTTTGGATCTGCGCGGGATCCACACCGCCTGTATCTGTGGCCCCAATGGGGCAGGCAAGTCCGCCCTGCTCGATGCCCTCACCTGGGGCCTTTGGGGGCAAAGCCGGGCCAGCAACGATAGCGATCTCATCCGCAAGGGGGCCAGCGAAGCCTGGGTAGAGGTGATCTACCGCTCCCGAGGACAAACCTACCGTGTCCTGCGCAGCCGTCATCTATCGGGCGAGGGATCCCTGGAGTGGCAAATTCAAACCGGAGAAACCGACGGCCAACCTCGCTGGCGCAGCCTAACCCGCCGCGGCATGCGCGCCACCCAACAGGCCATTCAAAGTCAGCTCAGCCTCGACTACGAGACCTTTATTCACTCTGCCTATCTGCGACAAGGACAAGCGGATGCCTTCACCCTGAAGCGTCCTGGCGAGCGCAAGCAAATTTTGGCCGACATGCTCAAGCTGGGGCAGTACGATCTGCTGGCCGAGCGCTGTCGGGAACGGGCACGCAGCGCCAAGCTCAAAGCCGATCTGCTCCAAGAGCGCCTGCAGCAGCTTGACCAACAACAGGCCCACCTTGGCCAAATTCAAGCCGAACTGGAGCAACTCCAACAACGGCAAACCCATCTGCAGCAGCTCCTAGCCCAGCAACAGCAGGAATTGCAAGCCCTAGAGCGCCTCTACGAACATCACCGCACCTTGCAGGAACGCCATCACCACCTCACCCAACACTTACGGAAGCTCGGCGCCGACCTACAGCACACCGAGCAACAGTGGCGTGCCCAGCGACAGCACCTGCTCCAGTTGGAAGAGCTGATTGCCCAGAGTGAGGAGGTCCTGGCGGGCTACGAACGTTACCAAGCCCTGATGACCCAAGATCGCCATCTCCACCATCTCTTCGAGCAGCAGCAACACCTGCTCCAAGAACACCAAAAGCTCCAGGCCCAGCAAGCCGAGCAGCAACAGCAGCAACTGCGCAAGATGCAACGGCTGCAACAGGAGTTGGCCACCTGCCAAGCCCAGGCCCAAGCCGATGCCCAATTGCTGGCAGAACAGGAACGCATCGAAACCGGCCTGCGCCACTACCAGCAAGCTCAAGAGCGTCTCCAGGCCCTGAACCAAGCCCAAGCTCAAGCCGCCGTCCTTCTCCAGCAGCAACAGCATTGGCAAGAGCAAATCCGCCGCGAGCGGGAACGTCTGCAAGCCCGCCTCCAGCTTCTCAGCCAGCAACTGCAAAGCCAGGAAACTCTAGCCCAGCAGCAGCAGCACCTGGAGCAGAGAATTGCCGAAGGAGAGGCCGCCTTGGCAGAGCTGGAGCGACGGCGTCTCTACCAGCAGCGGGTGTTGGAAAAAGTCCAAGAACGACGGCTGTTCGTGCAAAAGCTCCAGGAACGCCAGCGGGTTCTCCAGCAACAGTGGCAACAGGAGGAAGAACGCTGCCGCCTGTTGGTGACCACCTGGGATGAAGGTCAAGAGGCGTTTTCCGCTCAAAGCGCTCCGCGAGGCGAACAAGATCAGGGAGAGCGCCGCCCCATCCCCACTTTGGCGAGAGTGACGGCCCTTGTCGAGGAGACAGCCGAACAAGAGAAGGGATCCCTGGCCCTATCTTCCGCCGGTCAACCTGCCGAGTCATCCCCCGCAACGCCAACACCAGAGCCGCAGGGATCCAGCCTTATGGCTCCGCAGCGCCGTCGCCACTGGACTTGCCCCCTCTGTAGCCGTCCCCTCAGCCTGCGCCTGCGGGATGTGGTGCTGAAAAAACACCGCGAGCGTCAAGAAGAAATTGCCGGCCAACTGTTTGTTATCCGCGAACAACTGGCGGTGGCCGACCGGGAGATTGAACTCTTGCAAGCAGAATACCGCCGTCTCAGCCAAGAACTGGCCACCTGGGATGAGCGCCTGCATCTGCAAGGGCGATTGCAACAGCAGTGGGAAGCCGAGCAGGAACGCCGCCGGCAAATCCAGCTCTGGCAAGCAGAAGCGGCAGAGTTGAGGGAAATCCTCGACCGGGAAGCTTACGCTCAAGAAGCTCGGCAACAGCTCCAGCAGATCCAGCAGGCCCTGCAACAACTGGGCTATGACGAGCGCGAGCACGCCTTACAACGAGGAGAACTGGAGCGCTGGCGCTGGGCACTGGGCCGCTCTCAGGAACTCCGCAAGGCCCAGGAGCGCCGCTCTCACCTATGGGAGCAAATCGCCTCCCTACAGGCACAACTGGAAACCCTGCAACAGGTGGGATCCAAGGACTCCGTCCCGCCAGTGGGATCGGATTCTCCCCTGGCGGAGCGGTTGGCTCAGGTGGAACAGGCGTTAAACCACCTGGGCTACGATGGATCCCTGCACCAGCAGGTGAAAGCCGAACTGGCCCAAGCGCAACTCTGGCCGGTGCGCCTGCAAGCCCTACAGGTGGCCCGCCAGGAACTGCCGGAGGTGGCAGCCCGCACCCAAGCCTTATCCCAACGCCTACAGGAAAGCCGCCAGCACTTTGCCCAGGCCACCCAAGAGTTGGAACGGCTTCAGCAACAACTGGCGGAGCATCCCGAGGTTTTGCCTGCTCAGCTGGAAGGGATCCGCCAAACCCTGCGGGAGCACCGCCGGCGGCTGGATGAGGTGCTGTCTCAGATAGGGGCCGCCCAACAACGGCTACAACAGGCGGTTCAACAGCAAGCGGAACAGGCCGAGCTGGAACAGCAACTGCAACAGGCCCGCCGCCAGCAGCAGGTGTACCAAGAGCTGGCCAATGCCTACGGCCGCAACGGCATCCCCGCCCTGATCGTCGAAAATGTCCTGCCCGAGCTGGAAGCCCAGGCCAACCAGATCCTGGCCCGCCTTACCCAACACCGCCTGCACCTGCAATTGGTTACCCAGCGCTCCGGGCGACGCTATTGCTCACCGGCCAAGCTGTCCTCCGTAGCGGGACGGAGTCCCTATGACACCCTCGACATTCTCATTGCCGATCCCCACGGCACCCGCCCCTACGAGACTTACTCCGGTGGAGAAGCCTTCCGCATCAACTTCGCCATTCGCCTGGCCTTGTCCCGCCTGCTCACCCAGCGCTCGGGATCCGACCTGCAAACCTTAATCATCGACGAGGGGTTTGGATCCCAGGATGCCACCGGGCGCGCCCAACTGCTGGCTGCCATCAACGCCATCGCCCCGGACTTTGCCTGCATCTTGGTGATTACCCACATCCCCAGCCTGCAGGATGCTTTCCCCCGCCGCATTGAGGTACAACCCTCTCCCCAGGGATCCCGCCTCTCCATTCGCGGCTAGTCCCTTCAGGAGTTGCCGGCACGATTTTGCAGCCACTGCTGCAACAGGGGCACCAGAGTCTCGCTGAGTTGGTTCCACTGGTCGGGCTTCTGGACGGTGGTCAGCAGCTCCACTCGCTCGCCTCGGATCACCAGAAAGCCAACTGGCTCGATGCGCACCCCACCCCCCGCTCCCCCGAACAGACTGGCCGGATCCCCGCCGTTGCCGCGACAGCCAGGAGCAGTCTTTCCAAAGTTACCCCCTCCCCCACCCAAGCCAAAATGCAAGGACATGTAAGGGACAATAATCGTCTCACCAATAGTGATCGGCTGACCAAAGGTTTGTCCCGTTTCCGCCAAAACCTTCAGCTTGCCGAGCACCGCCTCCAGCACCGATTCCACGTTGAAGTCGGATCCCATCTCCGTTGACTCGCCCACCAGACGCTCGGGCAAATGGCGCGCAGTACCTTCCCAGGCTAGTGCAGCCACGCCCAAGAGAGAAAGCCCAAGAAACTCCCCTAATCTTCGTCCGGCGAGCCGGAATAGAGATCTTCCAAACGGCTGCGAGCTTCTTCCAAGCTGGCCGAGCGAATCACCAGTAGAGGCTCCTCGGTGAGGTTGCCATCTTCATCCAGCAGCTCTGGGTGAGGGATCCGCTTGCGGGCACGACGAGGAGAGGCCTTGCGCTCTTCCACGCCCAGTGTGATGACATTGGTAACCAAGTTGCGCAGGGCCAAAAAGGCAATGGCCACAAAAGCGATGAGGTAGAGAATCTGCAGCATTACAGGTCGGGGGAGGGGTGAATCTGGCGAAATTGACGGCCCAATTCGGCACATTTCATCAGCAGGCGATGCCATTTTGCCATCAGCCCAGGGTCGATGCCAACCTCTTGATCAGAGGCCTGATAAAGCGCTTTGGCTACCTGTAGCTCCGCCTGGGCAGCCAAAACCTCTTCCAGCAAGGACTGCTGCTCTTCTGGGCTGATCAATTCCAGGGTCTCTTCCTGCAAAAAGCGGCGAGAACGCTCAAACCAGTAGCGGTAGTCCTCCAACAGTGGCCCCAGAATCTCTCGCAACAGCTCAGATTTGCTCATGGCCTGGGATCCCTCCACAACTGGTTTGGATGAAAAAATCTTAGCAGAACTTAACCTTCTCTCGCCACGGGAGAGCGGGATTCCAGGTAGGCTTCCATCTCCAGCATCAGGGCTTCGATCTGAGGCAGCAATTCCAGGGCCTGCTCTTGCCAGTAGCCCCGCTGGTGGGCTTCCAGCAGCCGCTCGCTCATGTCCCGCAGCGCCCAGGGGTTGCGGGATCGCAGGAACTGCTGGACTTGGGGATCCAATAGGTAGGCGCGGGCCAGGCCGGCGTACATGAAATCCGGCACAGCATGGGTGGTGACGTCGTAGGCAAAGAGGTAGTCCAGGGTGGCAGCCATCTCGAAGGCGCCCTTGTAGCCGTGGCGCATCACGCCGGCAATCCACTTGGGGTTGATCACGCGGGCGCGATAGACGCGGTCAATTTCTTCGGCCAGGGTGCGGATCTTAGGGTTGTGGGGACGGGCGTGATCCCCGAAGTAAATCCGCGGGTTGCGGCCCTGGAGCGTTCGCACTGCCGCCACCATCCCCCCTTGAAACTGGTAGTAGTCATCGGAGTCCAGCAGGTCGTGCTCGCGGTTGTCTTGGTTGTGGAGCACAATTTGCAGGTGGGCCAATTGCCGCCGCAGGGCTTCGGGGGCCGGCTCTCCCTCGCCATCGGCCCGGTAGGCGTAGCTGCTCCAGTTGAGGTAGGCGCGGGCCAGATCCGCTTCTGTTTCCCAGTTTTGCGCCTCGATCAGCCCCTGTAGGCCGGCCCCGTAGGCCCCTGGCTTGGAACCGAAGATGCGCAGCCGCGCCCGCTCCGCCGCTGCTTGCGTTGGGATCCCTTGCTCCTGCCAGTACTGGGTATCGGCCAGCACGTGGGCCCGCAGGGGATTGTCGGCTTCTGGCTCCTCCAGGTCAGCCACGGCCTGCACGGCCCGGTCAAACAGGGCAATCAGATTGGGAAAGGCATCGCGAAAGAAGCCAGAAATGCGCAAGGTTACATCCACACGGGGGCGGCCCAAAACCGCTACAGGCAGGATCTCGATGTCCACCACCCGTCCTCCATCCCAGCGGGGTTTGACCCCCAAGAGCGCCAGGGCCTCGGCCCAATCGTCGCCGCCAGTTCTTAGAGTTGAAGTGCCCCAAACGGATAGGCCCAGGCGACGGGGATATTCCCCCTGCTCTTGCACGTAGCGCTCCACCAGCCGCTCGGCGGCCAGTGAGCCGACCTGCCAGGCGGTGGGGGTGGGGATGGCGCGAATGTCCACCGAGTAAAAGTTGCGCCCCGTGGGCAACACGTCCACTCGGCCTCGGGTGGGGGCGCCGGAAGGGCCGCTGGGCACATAGCCGCCCCCTAGCCCATGCAGCAGGTTCTCCAGCTCCTGGGGGGTTTGCTGCAGGCGCGGCAGCAGATCCGTCTCGATCCAATGCAGCACCTGCCTGGCTGCTGGCCCCGGCGGCGGATCGTAAGGGATCCCTTGCAGCCGCTGGGCAATCCAGCGGCGGGCTTGCGCTTCCAGGGCGGCCACCCCGTCTCCGATGTGGCGAAAGTTCTCGCCCATAGACCTTGAGGTTTTCCCAGGCCGGCTGCCAGCGGCTAATTCTTCAGATAGACCGCCGCCCCTAGGCCGACCAACATTTCCTCAGGGGTAATTTTGCCATCTTGGTTGGTATCCAGGGCATCGAAAACGCGATCTGCCCCCATCCACTCCTCGCGGGTGATGAAGCCATCCCCATCCAGGTCGTAGAGGCGGAAGACATCCTGGGCGGCGTGGGTAATGGTTTCCTTGGCACCCTCCAGCTTCTGCAGCCGCTCGGTGAGCAGTTTTTCCAGCACCTCCAGCGCTTTGGAGAAGCCCTGGATCCCTTCTTCCAGCTTTTCTGAGGCCATGCGGTTTTCCCGGTGCATCTGGTCGAAGGTAGCTCGATCCATCACCAGGCGCGGGATGTCCATTTTCTTGGCTTTTTCCGGATCCAGTTTGCGCTCCAGGTAACCCTCGGTGTTCTGCAGCTCCGCCAGCAAGGCGGGCGAGATGGTCAGGAGATCACAGCCGGCCAACTCGATGATCTCCCCGATGTTGCGGAAGCTGGCCCCCATCACCTCGGTCGGATAGTCGTATTTGCGTAGATAGTTGTAAATCTGGGTTACCGATTGCACCCCCGGATCTTCGGCAGGGGGATAGCTCTCCCGGCCCGTGTGTTTCTTATACCAATCCAAGATGCGGCCCACAAAGGGCGAGATCAGCTTCACCCCCGCTTCGGCGCAGGCTATGGCTTGGTGCAAGCCAAACAACAGGGTAAGGTTGCAGTGGATCCCTTCTTTTTCCAGGATCTCGGCAGCCCGGATCCCTTCCCAAGTCGAGGCAATTTTAATCAGCACCCGCTTGGGATCCGCTCCTGCCGCCTTGTAGAGCTCGATCAAATGGCGGGCTTTGGCAACTGTGGCTTCTGTGTCGTAAGAGAGGCGGGCATCCACCTCCGTCGAGACCCGGCCAGGAATGATGGACAAAATGCGCACGCCAAAGGCCACGGCCAGTTGATCGATGGCGTGGGCCACCACGGTTTTGATGTCGGCTTTGGATCCCAGTTCTTGGCGGGCCTTGAGCAAGGTTTCATCGACAATGCCCTGGTACTGGGGCATTTGGGCAGCCGCTGTGATCAAAGAGGGATTGGTGGTGGCATCCTGCGGCTTAAAGCTCTCGATGGCGTTGATATCCCCCGTATCGGCGACCACGACAGTCATCTGTCGCAATTGCTCCAGCAAGCTCTTGCTCATGTTCGGCTCCTTGAGATTGCGCTACGCGCCGCTTCTGCGACCTAGTTTCAGTGTTACCCATCCCATTCAGGGATCCCGGTAGACATGAGATTGTCTTAATTCTCTTCTCTGGCCGGGTTCACCCCCACGGGTGTGGGGACAACTGGGCATACTCGTTTCAAACAAGATGAAGACCCTTCGCCGCTGACCCTCACCCCTTGCGGGCGAGGGGAGCTGGGGATCAACCAACCAGCTGTTCCACAGCCGTTTGCAATGACCAGGCAAAGCAAGGGGGAAACCCCAGAGGCTGCCTAGCCCGCCTGGCTGCGCAACTGCCGCAAGAGCCGCTCAAACTCCTCCGGCAGGGGAGCGGTAAACTGCAGCGGCTGGCCTGTGCGCGGGTGAACAAAGGAGAGCTTCCAGGCATGGAGAGCTTGGCCGCCCAGCTTAACAGGGCTGGTTTTGCTCTGGGTGTAGAGGGGATCCCCGACAATGGGTAGGCGCATGTGGGCAGCATGCACCCGAATTTGATGGGTGCGCCCGGTCTCCAGCTCAAACTGCATCAGGGTGTAGTTGCCCAGCCGCTCCAACACTTGCCAGTGGGTTACCGCCACTCGCCCTTGGCCAGGGGTCAGGACGGCCATTTTCTGCCGATCCACCGGGTGCCTCCCAATGGGGGCAGAGACGGTGCCTTGGCTTTGGGCCGGCCGGCCAAACACCACCCCCAAGTAGATGCGCCGGGCGGTTTTGGCCTGGATCTGGGCTTGTAGGTGCTGGTGGGCCTGATCGTGTTTGGCAATCACCAGGGCACCAGTGGTGTCTTTGTCAAGGCGATGGACAATACCTGGACGCAGCTCGCCGTTGATGCCTGAAAGATGGGGGCAGTGGGCCAGCAGGGCGTGCACCAGGGTGCCACTGGCGTGGCCGGGGGCGGGGTGCACCACCAAACCGCGGGGCTTGTTGATCACAAGCAAATCGTCATCTTCGTAAAGAATGTCCAAGGGGATCGGCTCCGGCTGCAGGGCAGTCGGGGTGGCTGGCGGGATCCGCACCTCGACTTCATCCCCAGCTTGCAGGGGGCGATCCTTATCCCGGCAGGGCTGCCCATTGAGCCAAACCTGGCCCTGGCGGATAAGCTGCTGCAGGCGCGACCGCGACAGCTCCGGCAGTTGCTCTGCCAATCCTCGATCCAGCCGCAAGCCCTGCTGTTTTTCCGTCACCCTGATCTGGCGAATGTCTGCTGCAGCCTCCTTGTGGCCCTCCATGCCGTTGTTGCCCAAATTGCCTTCTTTGACCATTGTGGCAGCCCGGCTACTTTTGCACTGAGTAAAAAAGGTCGAAGATTTGCAGCAACTTCCGCAGGCAGGTGGTGGGGGGATCTGCCTTGTCTCATCGCCTTCTAAGCCTTCTTGGGGGGATCCCTGGGCAATTTTAAGGGGCAGAAAATCCTGACTAGAGTGAGGCTATGGCCCACCAAGAATGAGTTGGGCCGAGTGTTGGCATAGGAGAGCCGGGAGCGATCCCAAGCCGACAACACAGCACACCCCAGCAATTGGCGTTGGCTCAATGGATCGCTCAATGGATCTAAGAAGGAGGTAAGGCATGTCGGATGGAGCAACCAGGGGATCCCAGCTTCAGCAACCCTCTCAACCCCAGCTTGGCTCAGAGCCGCCTTTGGTCTTGCCCCTGACGGAGGTGGGGCTGCGGGACGTTGCCCAGGTGGGCGGGAAAAACGCCTCCTTGGGAGAAATGCTGCAGCAGCTCACCTCAAAGGGGATCCAGGTGCCGACAGGATTTGCCACCACCGCCCATGCGTATCGCCAGTTCATCGCCTCTGCGGGCCTAGAGGAGAAGTTGCAGGAGATTTTCAAAGACTTAGACATTGAGAATGTCCAAAATTTGCGCGAGCGGGGCAAGGCTGCCCGCACCTTGATCTTGCAAACTCCCTTCCCCCCTCAGCTAGAGCAGGCCATCGCCGAAGCCTACCAAAAGCTGTGCGAGCGCTACGGCCCCGACACCGATGTGGCGGTGCGCTCCAGTGCCACGGCAGAAGACTTGCCGGATGCCAGCTTTGCCGGCCAGCAGGAGACCTACCTGAACGTGCGTGGAGTGCGGGCAGTGCTCAATGCCTGTCACCACTGTTTTGCCAGCTTGTTTACCGACCGGGCCATCTCCTACCGCCAGATCAAGGGCTTTGACCATTTTCAAGTAGCCCTCTCGGTGGGGGTGCAGAAGATGGTGCGCTCGGATCTGGCTTGCTCGGGGGTGATGTTCTCCATCGACCCAGAAACCGGCTTTAAAGATGCGGTGCTGATCACCGCCGCCTACGGCCTGGGGGAAAACGTGGTGCAAGGGATCGTCAACCCCGACGAATACGTGGTGTTCAAACCTACCCTCAAGCAGGGACTGCGCCCCATCCTCTCCCGCAAGCTGGGCAGCAAGGCCCTGAAGCTGGTCTACGACGAGGGGGGATCCCGTTCCACCAAAAACGTGGCCGTCCCCGAAAGCCTGCGCCGGCAATATGCCCTCAAGGACGAGGAAGTCCTGGAGCTGGCTCGCTGGGCCTGCCTGATCGAAGAGCACTACTCGGCGCTGCGGGGCCGCTTCACCCCCATGGACATCGAGTGGGCCAAAGATGGGATCACCGGCGAGCTGTTTATCGTCCAGGCCCGCCCCGAAACGGTGCAGTCGCAAAAAGGGGCCAACCAGCTGACCACCTATCGCTTCACCCAGCCTGGGGCGCAGCCCGAGCCTCTAGTGCGGGGACGGGCCGTAGGCGAGGCCATTGGCCAGGGCACAGCCCGCGTCATTTTGGATGTGCGCCGCTCGGATCAGTTTCAGGCCGGCGAGGTGCTGGTGACCGAAAAAACGGATCCCGACTGGGAGCCAATCATGAAAAAGGCCAGCGCCATCGTCACCAACCAGGGGGGCAGAACTTGCCATGCGGCCATCATCGCCCGCGAGCTGGGGATCCCGGCCATTGTGGGCTGCGGCAACGCCACGCAGGTGCTCCGTTCCGGCGAGCCCATCACCGTCTCCTGCGCCGAAGGGGAAGAAGGGCGGGTCTACCCGGGCCTGTTGCCCTATGAGGTGACGGAGATCCCGCTGGAGGAGCTGCCCCGTCCCCGCACCCAGCTGATGATGAATGTGGGCAACCCAGAAAAAGCCTTCGGCCTCAGCGGGATCCCTTGCGATGGCGTGGGGCTGGCGCGGCTGGAGTTCATCATTGCCAACCACATTCAGGTCCACCCGCTGGCTTTGCTCAACTACGAGCAGGCGGTGAAAGAGGAGCCGCGCCTGGCAGAGCTCACCGCCCAGTATGCCGACAAGCCGGAGTACTTTGTGGACAAGCTGGCCCAGGGGGTGGCCACCATTGCTGCCGCCTTTTACCCCAAGCCGGTGATCGTGCGGCTGTCGGATTTCAAGAGCAACGAGTATGCCCACCTGTTGGGGGGATCCCGCTACGAGCCCCACGAGGAAAACCCGATGATCGGCTGGCGGGGGGCTTCCCGCTACACGGATCCCCGCTACCGTGAGGGCTTTGCCTTGGAGTGTCGGGCCATGAAACGGGTGCGGGATGAGATGGGCCTGACCAACGTGATCTTGATGATCCCCTTCTGCCGCACGCCGGAAGAGGGGCACAAGGTGCTGGAAGAGATGGCCCGCCACGGCCTGGTGCGGGAAGAAAACGGCCTGCAGGTGTACGTGATGTGCGAATTGCCCAGCAATGTTATCCTGGCCGACGAGTTCTGCCAGATCTTCGACGGCTTCTCCATCGGCTCCAACGACCTCACCCAGCTCACCCTGGGGTTAGACCGCGACTCAGCCCTGGTGGCCCATCTTTTTGACGAGCGCCACGAGGCCGTCAGGCGGATGATCGCCCAGGTAATCCAGACGGTGAAAAGCCACGGGCGCAAGATCGGCATCTGCGGGCAGGCTCCCAGCGACTACCCCGACTTCGCCCGCTTCCTGGTGCAGGCGGGGATCGATTCCATCAGCCTCAACCCCGATTCCCTGCTGAAAACCCTGCTGGTGGTGGCCGAAGCAGAAGCGGCTGGCGCCCGGTGAGCCCAAAGCCGGCCCAGGGACGTGCGCGGGGATCCCGTCTCCTGAGTTACAATCTCTTCTGCTGTGTTCCCATCCCCATCGATGATCCACGAACTCTCCATGCCGGCCCTCAGCTCCACCATGGAAACGGGCAAGATCGTCGCCTGGCTGAAAAACCCCGGCGACCGGGTGGAGAAGGGAGAAAACATCCTGGTGGTGGAGTCGGACAAAGCGGACATGGATGTGGAGTCCTTCCACAGCGGCATCCTGGCCAGCATCCTCATTCCGGCAGGAGCATCGGCCCCGGTGGGCGCGCCCATCGCCCTGATTGCCGAAAGCGAAGCGGAAGTGGCCCAAGCTCAGGAAAAAGCCAAGGCCCTCTCTGCCGGAGCTGCCCCTGTGGCTCCACCTAGCGCAGACCGCGCCTCTGCAGCTCAGCCGACAAGTCCTGCCCCTGCGGCAACCCCCACCTCTACACTGCCAAATGGATCGGATGGCGCCGGATCCCAGCGGATCGTGGCTTCCCCGCGGGCGAAAAAATTGGCGGAAAGCCTGGGGATCGATCTGCGCACCGTGCGCGGCTCCGGCCCCAATGGTCGCATCGTCGCTGAAGACGTGGAGCGAGCTGCGGCCCTTTCCGCTCCTGCAGTGGCTGCCCCCTCTGCTCCAGCCCCCGCGCCTCCAACTCCTGTGGCTGTCCCCTTGGGAGAGACAGTTCCCCTCAGCACCCTACAAGCGGCGGTGGTGCGCAACATGAACGCCAGCCTTGGCGTGCCGGTGTTCCACGTCGGCTACACCATCACCACCGACAACTTGGATCAGCTGTACCAACAGGTAAAGCCTAAGGGGGTGACCCTGACGGCCCTTTTGGTCAAAGCGGTGGCCCTGACCCTGGAGAAGCATCCCCTTTTGAATGCCAGCTACACAGAAAACGGCATCCATTACAAATCGGATATCAACATCGCCGTGGCCGTGGCCATGGAGGATGGCGGGCTGATCACCCCTGTCCTAAAGCAAGCCAATCGGATTGATCTCTACGAGATCTCCCGCCGCTGGAAGGATCTGGTGGAGCGGGCGCGGCGTAAGCAACTGCAGCCAGAGGAGTACACCAGCGGCACCTTCACCCTCTCCAACCTGGGCATGTTCGGGGTGGATCGCTTCGATGCCATTTTGCCGCCTGGCCAAGGGGCCATTTTGGCCGTTGGCGCTTCTCGCCCCACGGTAGTAGCGACACCGGAAAAAGCGATTGCCATCCGCTCCCAGATGCAAGTGAACCTTACCTGTGATCACCGCGTCATCTACGGGGCTCATGCGGCGGCTTTCCTGCAGGATCTGGCCCAGTTGTTAGAACAAAATGTGGGATCCCTGACGTTGTAGCAAGCCCACCCGGCGATTCAGTAGGGGGGAATAATCCCCCTCGGTCGTGGGGAAAGAGTTGCCTCTGTAGGGTTAACCTCGGGATCCGACTCAGGCTCTTCTGGGGCAGGCATTTCTCGGCGCACCTCTTGGTCTTGTACCACCCGAAAAATCAGGGTAAAGGGGCGACCTACCTCCGCCGCCACAAATTCCTCCAGCAAAGTCACCTGCCTGGGGGTAATCGGCTCGTCTGCTCGTACCGACAGCACTACTTCTGGGGGATTGACCAACCAGTTAAACTCGCTGCGCAATAGGGTTACCCGTTGGAAGGTGATGGTTCTGTTTAGCAAGGCGGTTCGTAGCGCCCGTTCCAACCGAGATTGATACAGCAGTTGAGTCGTACTGGCTGCCAGCGGCACCAGCAACACCATCACCAAACCGAACATCCACACCAATCCAGAACGGGCCTTGTGCAAGGGGGCGTAGCCCATCAGCAAAAACGTAACCATGCAAGCCAGGGCAATCCCCAACAGGTTGGTGGAATAGAGCAGGGTTGCTCCTAGGCTGATCTCCCAGTCGGCACGGGCCAGTCCCAAACCAATCACACACACCGGCGGCATTAAGGCCACAGCAATCGCAACCCCTGCCAAACTGTCGGCGATCTCTTTACGCACCCTAGCAAAAGCGCCAATTCCCCCTGCTGCTAGCGCCACTCCCAAATCCAACAGGTTGGGTTGAGTGCGGGCCAAAATTTCGCTGCCCCAATTGGGAAGACCTACCCACCACCCCAGCAGGAAAGACACCCCCACCCCAATACCAGTTCCCACGGTCAAAGACAGGATGCCTGTACGAAACAAGACCACATTCCCATCTAAAGCCCCCATGGCCATGCCGCGAATCGGCAGCATCAAAGGAGCCACGATCATCGCCCCAATGATCACGGCCGGGCTATTGGCCAGTAACCCCAACGTGGCAATCACACAGGAGCCGAGCACCAACATCAAGTAGTTCAGGCTGAGGCGAGACTCCCGCATCAATCCCACCATCAACTCGGCATATTCTTCTGGAGTGACCAGTGGTGGCCGCCAGCGGAGAGGCTGTGGCCAACCCTGGGGTGAGGGAACCAAGCCGGTTTCTGAGCTGCTGCTAGTAGAAGGAGGGATCCTGTTCATATCCATGATTGGGTTCCCGGTCTTGGGTCTCCTTGGCGGTGTCAGGAACACACCAGCCTCGGGCTTTCAGCAGTCTAACTTGGTGGAGAGCCGCTACTCAGGATCCCCCTTTGGGAGAGTGGCGCATCAAATCTTGTACGGCCTCGGCATGGTAAGAGCTGCGGGTGAGAGGGGAGGACACCACCTGCAAAAAGCCCAGCTCTTCCCCCACCCGTCGCCAATGGTCGAACTCTTCGGGGGGAACGTAGCGCTCCACCGGCAGGTGTTTGGGGCTGGGCGCCAGGTATTGGCCGAGCGTGAGGATGTCACAACCCACCCGGCGCAGATCCCGCATCACCTGCAAGATCTCCTCGGCTGTCTCTCCCAGACCCAACATCACCCCTGACTTGGTGTACAGGCCGGGATCCCATTGCCGTGCCAACTCCAACAGTTTGAGGGAGCGCTCGTAGTTCCCTTGCGGGCGTACACGGCGATAGAGGCGGGGCACCGTTTCGGTATTGTGGTTGAGCACCGTCGGTCGGGCGGCCAAGATCTGCTGCAGCGCCTGCCAGTTACCACATAGGTCTGGGATCAAGACCTCGATGGTGGTCTGGGGCATGCGGCGGCGGATTTCCGCAATGCAGGCCACAAACTGGCTGGCTCCCCCATCGGGCAGGTCGTCCCGATTCACCGACGTAATCACCGCATGGCGCAATCCCAAGCGCTCCACTGCTTCCGCCACCCGCAGGGGTTCAGTGGCATCCAGGGGCAGAGGGCGTTTGGTGAAGTCGATATCGCAGTAGGGGCAGGCGCGGGTACAGGCCGGGCCCATGATCAAAAAGGTGGCGGTGCCGTTGGCAAAACACTCCCCCAGGTTGGGACAGGAAGCCTCTTCGCAAACCGTGTTTAGGCCCAAGTCCCGCAGCAGTTGTTTGACGGATCCCACCCGTTGAGGGGCCTTGGCCCGCAGCCAGGAGGGTTTGCTACCAGAAGAAACAACAGTCAAAGAAGCGCTCCAGCACGAAACAGCAGCGACGGTATCACTCAGCTTAGCCTGCCATTTGGCCCCGTTGGAATTTGGACAAAGCCAATTTCCCGGCCCAATTGATCCCTAGCGCCTCGGAAGCAAGACCCAAAACACGGCATACTGGAAAGCAAATGTCGAGCGATAGGGATCCCACATGGTTGTTGCTGCTCCTCCCTCTCTGGAACAACTTGCCATCAACACGATTCGCTTTTTGGCGGTGGATGCTGTTCAGAAGGCCAACTCCGGCCACCCTGGCCTGCCGATGGGAGCAGCACCCATGGCCTATGTGCTGTGGCAGCAGTTCATGAAGTTCAACCCCCGCAACCCCAAGTGGGTGGATCGGGATCGCTTTGTGCTCTCGGCGGGGCATGGCTGCATGCTGCAGTACGCGCTGCTGCACCTAACCGGCTTCGATGTAAGCCTGGAGGACATTAAGCAGTTCCGCCAGTGGGGCTCCAAAACCCCCGGCCACCCGGAAAACTTTGAAACTCCGGGGGTGGAGGTGACCACCGGCCCGCTGGGGCAAGGGGTGGGCAATGCGGTAGGGTTGGCCATTGCCGAGGCCCATCTGGCCGCCCGCTTCAACAAGCCCGGCCACACCATTGTGGATCACTACACTTACGTGATCTTGGGGGATGGCTGCAACATGGAAGGGGTGGCTTCTGAAGCAGCTTCTCTGGCCGGCCACCTGCAACTGGGCAAGCTGATCATGCTTTACGACAGCAACCACATCTCCATCGACGGCAGAACGGAAATCGCCTTTACGGAAGATGTGGGCAAACGCTATGAAGCCTACGGCTGGCATGTGCAAAAAGTAGAGGATGGCAACCACGACTTGAAAGGGATCGCCGAGGCCATCCAAAAAGCCAAGGAAGTCACCAACAAGCCGTCCTTGATTATTGTCGAGACCACCATCGGCTACGGATCCCCCAACAAGGCCGGCAGCGAGAGCGTCCATGGGGCACCCCTGGGGCCGGAAGAGGTGAAGCTCACCAAACAAAACCTGGGTTGGCCTCTGGAGCCGGAGTTTTACATCCCCGACGAGGTGCTGGCCCACTTCCGCCAGGCCATCGAAAAAGGGGCCAAGGCCGAGGCGGAGTGGAACGAGCGCTTCGCCGCCTACGAGAAGGCTTACCCCGAAGAGGCCGCCGAGTTCAAGCGCATCATGGCCGGGGAGCTGCCGGTGGGCTGGAAAGAAGCGCTGGCCCCCATTGCCGAAACCGGCAGAGAATCCACCCGCAACCTCTCCAAGTTTTGTCTGAATGCCTTGGCCAAAGCGGTGCCGGAACTGCTGGGGGGATCCGCAGATCTCGCCCACTCCAACATGACTTATCTAAAGGGGATCCCAGAGTTTCAGGCTGGATCTTACGAGGGGCGTAACTTCCGCTTTGGGGTGCGGGAACACGGCATGGGAGCCATTGCCAACGGCATGGCGCTTCATGGAGGTCTCATCCCTTACGACGCCACCTTTTTGATCTTCACCGACTACATGCGGCCTGCCATCCGCCTGTCCGCCCTCTCGCAGGTGCGAGTGCTGCACGTCATGACCCACGACTCCGTCGCCTTGGGGGAAGATGGCCCCACTCACCAGCCGGTGGAAACTTTGGCCTCCCTGCGGGCCATTCCCAATCTCTATGTGCTGCGCCCGGCAGATGCCCGCGAAACGGTGGGATCTTACCAGGTGGCCCTAGAAGCCAAGACCACCCCTTCTGTGCTGGTGTTCACCCGGCAGGCGGTCAACCCGGTGGAAGGCACCTCTGTTGAAGGCGTAGCCAAAGGGGCCTATGTGGTGGTGGATGCCCCCAATCCAGAGCTGATCTTGATCGCCACCGGCTCTGAACTGGAGCTGGCAGTGAAAGCTGCCGCCCAACTAAAGCAGGAAGGCCGGGCGGTGCGGGTGGTCTCTATGCCCTGCATGGAGCTGTTTGAGGCCCAGCCCCAGAGCTACCGAGACTCGGTTCTGCCCCCCAACGTCACCAAGCGCGTCTCCGTCGAGGCAGGCTGCACCTTCGGCTGGCACAAGTACCTGGGGTTTGAGGGGGTGGCCATTGGCATCGATCGCTTTGGCGCTTCCGCCCCCGGCCCGGTGTGTATGGAGAAGTTCGGCTTCACGGTGGAGAACGTGCTCAACACTGCCCGCCGGTTGCTGGGCTGAGGGCACTTTACCCCTTCCTCGGCGCTTTCAAGGGGCTCAGCAGGGATCCCTTCTCTGCTGGGCTTTTTTCCCTGTTGAGCCTGCTGCCCAGCGGCGTGACCCGGACAGGCGTAGCGAACCTCGCATCAACCAATCAGCAGGACTTCCAAAGCATCCGGATCTGCTTCTTTCTGTAGGGCAGCCATGGCGGAGAACGCAGTCGAGGGCGGCTTCCTGCCCCGCAGACAACACCTTTGCCTTGAGGACATCTTCAACCATGGCGGGGATGATCCTTGAAGGCAAGTTGGAAGTCGAGCAGGCTGCCACCATCGCCTTGAAATCGCCTTGAAGAAGAAACTTTGGCTTCCGCCGCCGTGCTGAGGTGCTTGTGCCGGCTGCAGACACAAACAGCTTTGCCTACTGTTTGCCTACTGTAGGAACCCCGCCAGTAAAATCACCGCGGCTCCCACGACAGCCAAAATCGTCAGCGCCCGGCCCGCGTCGGCACTGCCCTTCCACGAGAAGTTTTTCTCCGACTTTTTCGGTTCTGCTGGCATGGCCATGCCTCCCTTTGCATTGCCAACTCTAACTTAACTTCCCCCCCACGGGATCTTAGCTGGTTGGGGCATACCCTGGAAAAAACAGCAGCCATCTGGCCCGGCCAGCCGTTTTTGGGAACAATACAAGCAGGCAAGGGATCCAACTCCCACCAGTCTGGAAGCACATCCTGAGGCGAAAGCCATGAGCTATGCAGAACGGAGCAAAAGAATGGTTTTGACGTTGGCGACTCTGCTGGGCGGCTGGGTTGGCGGAGGGTTGTTGCAGGGATCCCTCTGGGTTGCCGCTCAGCCTACCTTTCAGACAGTGCCGTTGCCGCGCCTGCCTGTGGGTGTCGATCAATCGGTCTTCGATCGCCCAGTGGCCCGCTTCAACCCCGACCTGCCGGCAGAGCTGGTGATCCGCAATCGCACCGGTCTGCCTTTGGAATACGGCTTTACCGATCCCCGCCAGAAAGTCTCGGAACTGCCTGCAGGCGAAACGTTGCGCCTGAGCAACCTGTTGATCCCCAATTGCATGGCCATCAACACGCCGATGTTGGCTCCTGTGGGCTACCAGGTGAGCGTGGATCCCTTGAATGTGATCACCGTAGAGGTGCGGCTGGTCAACGATGTCTCCGGCGATCATTGCCTCGATCTGCAAGAGACAGGGGCTATTTTTGTGAATTGATATCAATAAACTGACATAAATCGATCGGCGATCGGCGGTCACGACACAAGTTAGTTGATCAAAGGGATCCCTTACATCCTCACCTACAGTCATCTTCTGGATTTTGCCAGGATGGACGTGGGATCCGGCACGGCAGATGGCAGTTGACTTTGCCCGGTTTTGACGCTGGGATTGAGTCTATTGGAGAGCCAATCAGAGGTTTAGGCGTATCGACAGGGGCCATCCCCTGTGACAGGATTCGAACAGGATATCGAGGCCGATGTTCTGCCGGACTCTGTTTAGCCTTTCTCTGGGCTTGTTGCCTGTGTAGTCTGTCTGTACTCTATCTTTTTCTTGGATGGTCTCATGAGCGATAACTTGTATTCCTGGTTTCCCCGGGCCTTGGTGATTGGCGCTGCGGTTGTGGGGTTGTCGAGCTTGCCTGCAAGGGCTCAGCAAATTACGGATCCCAGCCCAGCTCAAGCGGCCACCAATGTTGAACCTACCTCCCCAATCTCGGCTTCTTTCCGCAGCCAAGATGGCGTCAGCGTGCGCCCGGAAACGGTGAGGGTTTTCCTGGATGGCCAAGACGTCACTTCCCAGTCGGTGATTACCCGCGATTTCTTCACCTATCGCCCTGCCCAACCCCTGCCGCCGGGGCGCCGGGAAGTTCTACTGGAGTTCACCAATACCCAGGGGGTGACCCGCCGCGTGACTTGGAGCTTCACTGTGGGCAGCCCTGTCCGCGCTTCCATCGACTTAGTGGATCACAATGCCGGCAGTCGCCCTTTGGCAGCGGGAGAAATCCTGTTGGTCACCGTCAAAGGCACTCCTTCCAGCCGGGTAACGGTTTACCTCATCCAAGATGGACGGCAAGTGCAAACCCTGCCGGCTCAGGAAGTCTCCAGCGGCACCTATGTGGTGAATGCCCTAATCGAGGCGAAGGATACCACCCGTGAGGGGATCGTCGTCGCCCGCTTGGAAAATGGCGGCCAAGTGCGCTTCATGACCGCCGAACAACCGGCCCGCCTGATCGAAGGGGCCACCGGGGGCATCCAGCGGCTGACCACCCAAGAGGTTTCCGCCACGGTCAGCGCCCCTGGCCCACTCTTGCCTCAGATCACCAACCTGCAGGATGGGGATCGGGTTTCCGGCTCTTCGTTTACGCTGCAGGGCACTACAGCTCCCAATGCTTCGGTGCGGGTGAATGTAACGGCTTCGACCTCTCTGGGGGGCATCATCAGCGCCCAACAGACCGTGACCAACCAAACGGTGCAGGCAGATGCCCAGGGCCGTTTCACCATCACCGTTCGGCCTCCCATTCCGGCCTCTGGCACGGTGTATCAGGTGAATCTCACGGCCACTTCCGGCAACCAAACCAGCCCAACGGTAACCCTGCGCCTTACCCAGCAGTAGGGGTTCAAGGGATCCCAGCCCATCCCGATAGACTTCCCCCCACCCATCAGGGGATCTGGAAATCCTGGCATGTCCAGCAGTTCAAACTTCCCTCTCTTCTCCGGGAGAGGGGCTGGGGGTGAGGGCCTTATCGTTTTCCATTGCCAGGGATCCCTTGCCGGCTGGCAGGGGAGTTTTTGAGAGAGGAGACTGTAGTTGCCAGCGCCACAGGATCCCGGCCATGATCAAGGTGGGCAAAACGATCATCCCGATCACCACTGGCATTTGCTCCGGCAAGGCCAAGTAAGGGCCACCATACTTGATGGCTGTGCTGATCCCGGCAGCAGCCAGCATCAATTTTAGGGCAAACCAGACTGTTTTTCGATCCATGACTTACTTTTAATTCACGCTTTTAATTCACGATTGGCTAGGGTTGCTGACCATGGCAGTGAGAATGCCGGCAATGGTTTCCAGCTCCTCAGGTACTCGATACAGCGTTAAGTCTTGTTTGATCATCTGCTGATGGACAAGAATTTGTCCGAACTGCCAGATAGACCCCATCGTCACTGCACCGTAGATCTGAGCCTGCTGCTCCACCTGCGCCAGGGCAATCATTTCTACAGCCATTTGCACAAAGGCCCGCGTTAGATCGTCCTTTTTGGCTTCAACCACCAGCAGGATGTTCTTCCCTCGCAACAGATAATCGAGGCTGCCCTTCAACCAATTGTTGACCATCAGGGGATACTCCAGCCGCAAAGGAACTCGACAATGGAGAGCCACTTCGGTCAGCACAGGAGCCACCAGCAATTCCCGCCGCGCTGTTTCGCTGGTGAGGCTAACCAAAGGTAACAATTGTCGGATCCGATCTTTCAGAACTGGGGTTTGAGGTGGAGCAGGGGCAACAGGCCATGTCCACTCCCCAATTTCCAGTTGATAGCCGAACTGAGCCAAGATTTCATCCGGCTCGTAGGGCATCTCAAAATAAGAGCGAAAAGTATAGGATTCGTCTTCTTTAAGAATGGAGATGTTCAGCATCGGGTTCAGGAGAAGCCACGCTCAGTCTGGCACAGCTAGGGCTGCTTCAATCCGCTCTTTCAGGGTAGTCACCACTTCTTCAATGGGAATTTCCGTGGCTTGGCCGCTGGCCCGCTCGGTGAGTTCCACCTTGCCCTGTTTGAGGCTGCGCCCTGTGGTGATGCGGTAAGGGATCCCGATCAGATCCGCATCTTTGAATTTCACCCCGGCCCGCTCGTCCCGGTCATCCCAGAGGGTCTCGATGCCGGCAGTAGCGAGATCCTGCACCAGTTTCTCTGCCACGCTCATCTGCTCGGCGTCGGAGATGTTGGGCACTACCACCACCACATGATAGGGGGCAATGGCCACCGGCCAGATGATCCCGTTGGCATCGTGGGACTGTTCCACCGCCGCCTGGGCCAAGCGGGATACCCCAATGCCATAACAGCCCATCCAGAGGGGCTGCTCGGATCCCTGCTCGTCGGTAAAAGTGGCCCGCATTGGCAGCGAGAACTTGAGGCCTAGCTGAAAGATATGGCCGATCTCGATGCCACGGGCCGTTTCCAGGATCTGGTCGGGGTTGAGCAAACACCGATCCCCCGCCTGTGCCTTGCGCACATCCACCACTTCCGGCAGGGGATATTGCTCGCCCCAGTTGGCCCCCACCACGTGCTGCCCCACCTGGTTGCCGCCGGTTACGAAGTTCTGCAGCAGAGCTGCCGTCTGGTCGGCCAAGCGCAGGATCTGGGGGGCAAGGTTTTTTTGCCGGCCCAGACAGCTATCCGGCAAGTCGGGGGCAATGTAGCCCACCGGGATGGGATCCCCCTGCCAACTGTTTTGGATCTCGGCATCGGCCAAGGCGAGCTTGAGCAATTTGCTGGCTTGGTAGCGCTCTGCCAGGCGGCTGAGGTGGTTGGCCAGTTTGACCTCATTGACTTCTTGATCCCCACGGATGCTCAGTAGCACTGCCACCCGCAGGCCGTTGTCGTAGAGGGCTTGGTAGAGGACGTTTTTAACGATCAGGGTAGAGGAGATTTTTAGGAAAGCGGCCAGCTTCTCGATGGTTTCGGTTCCCGGCGTATCCAGAACCTGGAAGGCGGTGTAGGGAGACTCTGCCGCTGGCGGCGGGATGGAGACGGCCTTTTCCACATTGGCAGCATAGGAGCCATCGGGCGTGTAGAGAATCTCATCTTCTCCGGCAGAGGCCAGCACCATAAACTCCTGCGAGGCCGCCGATGGCCCCCCGATCGCCCCGGCATCAGCATCCACCACGCGAAACTCCAGCCCACAGCGCCTGAGGATGCGGCTATAGGCTCGGTACATATCCTGGTAGGTCTGGCGCAGGCTTTCCTCGTTGGCATGGAAGGAGTAGGCGTCTTTCATGATGAACTCCCGCCCTCGCATCAGGCCAAAGCGGGGTCGAATCTCATCCCGGAACTTGGTCTGGATCTGGTAGAGCGTCTGCGGCAACTGGCGATAGGAGCGGATGAGATCCCGGGCCAGCAAGGTGATCACCTCCTCATGGGTGGGGCCTAGGGCCTGCTCACGTCCCTGGCGATCCTTAAGGGCAAACATGATCCCTTCCGCCTGGGTGTACACCTCCCAGCGGCCCGACTCCCGCCAGATCTCTGCCGGCTGCAGCTGGGGCAAAAGACACTCCTGAGCGCCGATGGCGTTCATCTCCTCCCGGACAATCTCCGAGATCTTTTGCAGCACCCGCCAGAGGAGCGGCAGATAGGTGTAGATCCCTGGGGAGAGCCGCCGGATAAAGCAGCCCCGCAGCAGCAATTTGTGGCTGGGCAGCTCGGCCTCAACGGGATCCTCCCGCAGCGTTACAAACAGCATCTGGCTCAGTCTCTGGCTCTGTTGCATCCATTCCCCCCTCTGAGGACTCCTCCCGCTCGCACGATCAGCTCAAACTTTCCCGCCCTGTCTGGGATCCTCTGCCCGAGAACACAGGCCTGACCGGCAGGCCAACCTGAAGTGCCTTGATGAAGCTAGACAGAGGCCAGCGTCCGCCGCTTGGTGACCATCTGGTACACCTCGATGATGTCGCCTTCCTGCCAGGATTGGAACTTGTCGATGCCGATCCCACACTCGAAGCCCGCAGCCACTTCCCGCACATCGTCCTTGAAGCGCTTCAGGGAGTCTAGACGTCCCTCGTAAACTACCTCCCCTCTGCGGCGAACTCGCACCAGAGCATTGCGCTGCACCTTGCCCGAGAGCACATAGCTGCCGGCAACCGCACCGCGCCCGATGGGGATCACCATGCGCACCTCCGCCTGACCCAGCGGCTCCTCCACTTCTTCCGGCTCCAGCAGGCCCTCCATGGCCGCCCGCAGATCGTCCAGCAGGTTGTAGATGATGTCGTACTCCCGCACATCCACGCCCTTGTCATCGGCAGCCTGGCGGGCGCCGGGGGCCAGGGTGGTGTTGAAACCGAGGATGATGGCGTCGCTGGCCGCAGCCAAATCCACATCGGTTTCCGTGATCTCGCCAGGGGCCGCCAGCAGAACCCGCAACTGGACTTCCTCTTGGGGCAAATCCCGCAGCGCTGTCTGAATGGCCTCGGCGGATCCCTGGACATCCGTCTTGATGATCAAGTTCAACTCCTTGAGCTGGCCTTCTTGGGCTTTGGCGGAAACGCTACCCAAGCTCACGCGACGAGACAGCAGCGCCTGTTGCAGACGGGTTTGCCGCAGCGCTTCTGCCCGCTCTTGGGCAATGCGACGGGCTTCTTTTTCGTCAGTGTAAACCTGGAACTCATCGCCGGCTGCCGGGACTTCATCCAGGCCTAGCAGTTGTACCGCCGAAGAGGGCCCGGCTTCTTGCAACCGCTGGCCGCGGTCGTCCATCATCGCTTTGACCCGGCCCAGCACTGCGCCGGCCACCAGGGTATCCCCCACCCGCAGGGTGCCGTTTTGCACCAACAAAGTAGCCACCGGCCCGCGAGCTTTGTCCAGGTGGGCCTCGATCACCGTGCCACGGGCGGGACGGTTGGGATTGGCCTGCAGCTCGGCCACATCGGCCACCAACAGGATCATCTCCAGCAGAGCATCCAGGTTACGGCGGGTGAGAGCGCTCACCTCCACCATCGGGGTATCCCCACCCCACTCTTCTGGCAATAGGCCATGCTCCGCCAACTGCTGCTTGATGCGCTCCGGCTGGCTGCCGGGTTTGTCGATCTTGTTAATGGCCACGATGATCGGCACCTGAGCCGCCCGCGCATGGCTAATGGCTTCCAGAGTTTGCGGTTGTACCCCATCGTCGGCGGCCACCACCAGAACCGCGATGTCGGTAACGCGGGCTCCTCGGGCACGCATGGCGGTAAAAGCCTGGTGGCCGGGAGTATCCAGGAAAACGATGCGCCGCTTCTGGCCTTCAAAGTTCACATCCACATGGTAGGCACCGATGCGCTGGGTGATCCCGCCAGCCTCTCCCTGGGCCACTTTGGTGTCGCGGATGGCATCGAGGAGGGTGGTTTTGCCGTGATCCACGTGGCCCATGATGGTCACCACCGGCGGACGCGAGACCAGATGGTCGATGTCCTCCACATCCAGCATTTCGGTTTTTTTGGCCTCGGGTTCTGCCTCGGGTCGGCGAATCTCATAGCCCAACTCTTTGGCCACCGACTCGGCCAGCGATTCATCCAGGACTTGGTTGATGGTCACCATCACCCCTTTGAAAAAGAGGGTTTTGATGATCTCAGTTTCGGCCACGCGCAGGCGATGGGCCAATTCCTGAACGGTGAGGCTGCCATCCAAGAGCAACACCTTCTCTTCGGGCAAGGGCTCTGTCCCGCTAGCGCGATCGGCAGCACCAGCCTCAGCGGAGGTAGGTTGCTGCTGCAAACGGGCAGCAGGGCGGGGGCGGGCAGGGGGAGCAGCCGTTGCCGCGGGTGGGCGATAGGAAGGAGGCTTGGCGGTGGGGCGAGCCAAGGGCTTGAGGGCGTTTAGCTCAGCCTGCTTGACCGCTGAAATGATGGTCATGGGATCCAAATCCAAACCATCTCCATCTCCTTCCCCCCGTCTCCGACTGCGTTTGCGTTTGGCTTGGACGCGGGCAGCCCGCCGACTGAGAGCTTGTAGCTCGTCGTCCTCTTCTTCTTCCGTTTTGCGCTTGACCTTGGGTGGGGTAGGTCTTACGGGAGCCTCCGCCAACACTGGGCTGGGACGTTCCCCAGGGATTCTTTCTGGCAAGGGAGAGGCAGCATCTGGGTCAGGGGGAGCCGGCTTGGCCACAGGACGGGTAGGGGGCCCCACCAATTCCATCCGCCGCTGCGGACGAGGAGCTTCACCGACTTTGCTGCTGCTGACACTGTCTTCTTTGGTTGCCGGGGAGCGCGTGCCAGGGCGAACGGGTGCGCTCACCAGTTGTGGACGGGGGCGCTGCGCAGGTGGAGGAGAAGGAGCTTTTTCTTCCGCAGGCTGAGGAACGCGGGCGTGGCTGGGGGATGGTGCTTCTGAGGGGCTGGGGCGACTGGGCTCGGGAGCTTTTTGCGGCGGTTCAGGCCGCTCTGCCGGCGGTTTTGTCCCGGAGGTAGCTCGTTGAGGGGGCGAGAGTACGATTGGGCGCTTGGTCACAGGACTGGGCTCCGAGCCGCTGGCTTTGGCCGCGGCAGACTCAGAGGGAGTGGGAGGGGTTGCCGGTTGAGAAACAGTCTCCGGCTTTTGGGTGGCCTCAGACGAGCGGACAAGAGGGGTAACCTGCCGCCGCGGTGGGCCTATGAGCTGAGCACCACCAGCCGATCCCTTTTCGGGGGAGACTCGCTCAGGTCGAGACAGCGAGGGCTTGGCAGCCGGCAGAGTTTCAGCAGTCTTGGCTTCGCCAACTGGAGCTGGCTGCTGAGCAGGCGCGGGCCGACGAATGCCGACGATCGCGCTGGCGGTGCCGGGCGCTTTCTGCTGAGGGCGCTCACCGGCTTTAGCTTCAGCAGGAGGCTCCGGCGGCAGGCTTTCAGATGGGGGTTTGGGCCGGGGTCGAGGAGGCTTCACAATGCGGGAGGCGCCCAGCTTGCTGCGCACCAACTCAGCCTGCTCCGGAGAAATGGTGCTGCTGTGGGTTTTGAAAGGGATCCCCAGTTGCTCACAAACCTCCAGCACATCCCGACTGTCACGCCCCATCTCACGGGCAATATCATAAATTCGAACTTTATCGGTCATTCGTCTGCTAGCCTCTGCTCCTTTCTCCTCGTCAGTTTTACTATCCAAACTCAATGGGAACCAAGTTATTGGGTTGAGCCGAACCTTTCGGGCTTGCGGGGGCTTCCTCCGGCGCATCGAGAACAGCTCGGCAATCCTCCGGGGATCCGGCCTGAAGGGAACCCAGGTCTGAAGCTGCTCTGGCAACATCCACAGGGGACATCCAGTAAAGCAACCGAGGAAGAACGAGCAAATGTCAACAGCGCCTCCAGAATAACCTCTCTGCAGTTCATCCCACTTGGCCTCAGTTTTCCAGCCAACTCCCATTCTGACAGTTGAGAGGGGCTGCCGTGTGGTTCGCAACTTAGCGAACCTGAAGAGGCGCTTTGAATATCTTACCTACATTGGGAATACCTCTAAGGCTCAGGCTTTTGGAGAAGATGTCCCTGGGAATCTTGCTCAAGAGAATCCAGCAGCCGTTGGAACAACGAGTCAGGCACAGGTGCCTTGAGGGCTCGGTTTATCTGTTGCTTGCGCCGGGCTGCTTGCAGACATTCCAGCCGCCGACAGACATAGGCAGAGCGCCCCATACCCCCGCCCAAAAGCACTTGGTGGGAATCAAATTGTCTGACCAGCCGCCACAGTTGTGAGCGAGGAAACAACTGGCGACACCCTACACAACGGCGCAGCGGATCGGCACCCGGCAAGAGACTCTATCCTGCTGATACACTACAAGCAAGCCCTATCTAGCCTACTCCAAATCTGGCGCCCGCGATCGCAGAAACTCAAAGAAATACTCCACCAACTGGGGATCCCGCCAACCCCTGTCTGTTTCTTCCCGCAAGATGCTTATGGCCTCTTGAACGGTGAACGCTCGCTTGTAAGGTCGCTCTGAGGTGAGGGCGTCGTAGATGTCGATGATCTGAAAGATGCGGGCCACCAGGGGGATCTCTTCCCCCTTGAGGCCGTCGGGATAACCGCTGCCATCCCAACGCTCGTGGTGGTGACGGATGAGGGGCAACACCTCTTTCATGGTGCGTAGTGGGCGGCAGATTTGCTCCCCGATCAAGACATGGGATTTCATCACCTCCCACTCTTCCGGGGTATGTTTGCCTGTTTTACCCAAGATGGCATCGGGTATGCCCACTTTGCCGATGTCGTGCAGGTAACCTCCCCACATCAGCACCTTGATCAGGGGACGGGGCAGATGCAAAAACTCGCCGAAGCTCTTGGCCATTTGTGCCAGGCGCTCACAGTGATCCCCGGTGGTGGGATCCCGGCTTTCCACACTGCGGGCAATGGCGAACAAAACCTGGGCAGCATGATCCAAGTCTTCATTGAGGTGCTTTTGGCGAACGAGGGAACGCACCCGCGCCAACAATTCCGACTCGTCAAAGGGCTTGCTCAAGAAATCATCTGCCCCAGCTTCAATACCGCGCACGCGATTTTTGCGATCGCTGGCCGCTGTAACCAATACCACCGGGATCAAGCGTGTCTCATCATTCGCTTTGATGCGTCGACAGACCTCGAACCCATCCAACCCCGGCATCATCACATCCAGCAAGATCAGATCCGGCTGGAAGGTTTTCAACATCTGCAGGGCTTGATTGCCGCTTTCGGCCTCGCTGACCCGATAGCCAATGCTCTGCAGCAGATCCCCCAGCAGCAGGCGGCTGTTGGGCTGATCATCGACGATCAAAAGATGACCGATCTCTGTCTCATCCGCCTCATCCGCAGAAGGTGTGACAGGGATCCCAACTGTCACGGGCATCTTGGGCATCTCGAGTTTGGCGAGTTGGGCACAGGAAAAGCTGGTCACTGCAGGATCCCAGTAGCAACACCTCTACGGTAATCCCATCAGAGAAAAAAGAGCATCAGGCTTTACACTGAGCTGCTCCGGGAAAGGGAAGGGTTTTCTGATACATTTACGCTGAACACTGCTGAACATCACTGTTCAACTATGCAGCGATAGCATTCTGTTTGTTTCCAACCAGAATGGCGGTATCCCGCAAAGCTTTGAGTAGAATACCCAAAGCGCAGTTTCCGTGTCGTCTTACTACCAATTTTCTGCTTTGCTTTGGCTACCATGTTGGCAGACTCGAAAGTAAACAGAAAGATCAACTGGTAGTAATCCGTACTGAACATATTATACATTATTTTCAGTATAGTTGAGCTTATTATTGACTAGAGTCATGCTCCCATCAACCCAGGGCTTTGTGAGCAATTGTACAAAGCCTAGATATCCTGGCAGCCTCCTTCTGTTTAGTCTGATACAGATGCTCCGGAGAGTGGATGCCCCAGTCAACTCCCCAGGCTCCTACGTCAGCTTGCCAGTTGAGTGTCGGGCCCGGTATTTGGCCCCCGGAGTACCGGAGAGTGCTGGGTTCTCTATGAATGCAAAATGAATGCAAAGGCCGAGAATTACGGCCCATCAAGAAATTAAGGGGCACAGCAGCAACACTTCTCTGGGAGAGGGGCTGGGGCTGATGGTCTGTTGAGAACGGGCTTGGAGTGGATGCACCTGAACTGGATGGATCCAATCCTAACTTGGGACTCTCGAATCGATTACTTGTTGAGAAAGTCCCCCAGATTGAGGATGGTGTTTTGCTCGCTGACGATGGCTTGGATGTCGTCGGGCAAGTTGCGGACATACTCGAGCTGGATGACGTTCGGGTTGCTGCGCAGCGCTTCCCCTTTGAGGGCGATGGCTTGGGCCTCACCGCTGGCTTTGACAATCATTCGTTGTTTGATGAGTTGAGCCTGCTCTACGCGAAACACTTCTCTTTGCTTCTCTTGCTCGGCAATTTGTTTGGCTTCGATGGCCGACTGAAACTCTTTGGAAAATTCCACATTGCGCAAGAGCAAGCTCTGCAGCACCAGCCCTTCTGGCTGCATTAGGCGAGAGAGCTCAGCGGCAATTTGTTCTTGGATTTCAGCTCGTTGCTCAGAATAAACGCCAATGGCCGAATAGCGGGCGATAACATTGCGCACCACGGCTTGGGAGGCGGGGCGAATAATTTTGTTCAGGTAATCGGGGCCTACATTGCGATGGATTTCGGGAACCCGATCCGGATCCAGGCGATAGCGCACCGAAACATCCAGATCCACCCGTTGCCCATCGGCAGTGAGAGCGGTGAGGGTATCGTCGGCTTTGACGCTGCGCTCTTCACTTCGGCTGGTCATGTTGTAGGTTTGGGTGCGCACATCGTAAAGGGTGGGGAACTGCAGCACCGGAATCAGCAGATGGATCCCCTCGCGGCGGGGAGTCATTTCCACTCCCGTGAGGCGGTTGAAGATGACGGCTTCGTAGCCGGGTTGGACAACCAGCAGACAACGGGGCAGGAGGGTCAGCAGCGCCAAAAGCAGGCCCAGCAGAGGCAGAAAGCGCGAAGTCTTGCGGTCAAGACTAAATGGTCTAGGGCGTCGCATGCGCATGGGCAAGGGCTCCGGGATCCAAGAGCTTTTTTATCTTAAGGGGTGTGCTGGCTAGCTCAGCACCCAGCGCTGCAGGGCAATGCCCAGCAGCAGGCCAAGGCCGCCGAAGCGTACCACCTGCCAAAAGGTAGCGGGGACAGGATTAAACACCTCTAGCACATAAGCCTGCAGGCGTTGCTCCAGTTGACTGGCTTCAGCTTGGATTTCGGCCCATTGTTCAGGGGAAAGCTGGGCTATGCGCTCCAATTCTCTGAGGTCGGCAAGACGAGCCTGGAGACTCTGGAGTTTTTCCTGCAGAGCCTCGAGAGGATCAAAGGGATCGGGATTGGCCGTCACGGCTGGGCCTTTGTAGGGGGGTAGGCTTGGGGAGAACGGGATCCGGCAAATCCGGTTTGGATCTCGTTGAAGGGTTTGGCTTTGATCAGCCCTGGGGGAACGGGATCCAACTTGAAGAGGGCGCGAATAGCGTTTTCCACCTCGGTGATGGGGCGGTTGCCGACGGATTGATAGACGATATTTCCCTCTGGGTCGAAGAGGAGGGTTTGAGGCACTTGTCCGGTGTAGTATTGGCCGCGCTCGTCGCCGGGCAGGAGGGAATCGACGGAATAGGGGATGAAATAGACCCCCAGCCCGTAGCGAACCTGCAGGTTGGCAACGGTGGCGGCGTATTTTTTGCAATCGCTACTGTCATCGATGTAATACACGAGGAGGGCCGGGATCCCTTGCTCTTTCGCCTGCTTCAAGGAAACGCGGGGGGGGATCATGCCGCCATTGGCCCCGTAGAGGGCAAAGATGTTGCCATCGTAACGGTCGTCGTTGAGCAGGGCGCTGGCGGGAGGGGAAAACCAACCTGTCAAAGCGATGAGCAGAGCCACCAGGAAGATACGAAGCAACAGCATGATCTCATCCTCTTCTGAGAAGGGATCCTCGGCGATCCATCTTTAGAAGTAGGGAACACCCTCATTGTGCCATCTGGCGCTGACGCTGCCCCGTTGCCGTTCAACACTGACGCAACCAAGAGCAGCTACAGCCTCAAGCAGCAAAATGAATGCGCAGGTAGTCTTCTTCCATCTTGGCGCGGGCCGGGGTCATGGCCGCTAAAGTCTGGGGCAGAACCAAGTTGCGGCGGTGGTTGCCGATGCGGATGTTCAGCTCATCCCCGGTTTTGGTCAATTCCACCTGCTCTTTCGGGATCCCGGGCAAGTAAAGATCCAGCCGGTACTGGCCGTTGTCGGTTACCACATTCAGGGTTTGCTCGGCATAGAGCACGTCCGCCGGGTTGCGATCCCCCCAGAGGTCTTTTTTCAGGCGGGCTAGGGCGTCCCATCCCACCAACTCCTCGGAGTACAGCGGGATCTCGAAGACCGGCAGGGGGGCAAAGTTTTCGTGGATTTCCTGGCGATATTTCTGTTGGGCTGCCTTCCAGGCGGCAAAGTAGGGATCCACCACTCCATCGGGCAAGATGCGGTTGGCAATCACCAAATCGGTGGCCACCCCGTAAAGGCTGAGGTAGGCGTGGGCCCGCAGCGATTCTTTGATCACCATCTTTTCGGGGTTAGTGACCAGCCGCACTGAGGTGATGCGGTTGTTGGTGAGGATGCGCTCCAGCCGCTCAATCTTCTGATAGAACTCATAAGGAGCATCCAGCACCTGGTCATTCGGCAGCGGGATCCCGGTCAGCCCCTTCACAATCGGCTCGGCAATAGGACGCAGCATTTGCGCCAGCCCCTGCAGGGGTTTGTAGAACCTGCGCATGTACCAGCCCGAAACATCCGGCAGGCTCAAGAGGCGCAGGGCCGTGCCTGTAGGGGCCGAGTCGATGATCAACACATCGAACTTGCCTTCGTCGTAATGGCGATTCACCCGCACTAGGGCAAAGATCTCATCCATCCCTGGCAAAATCGCCAGCTCCTGTGCCTGCACCCCATCTAGCCCTCGCGCCTGCAACACCTGGGTAATGTAGGTTTTGACGGATCCCCAATTCAGCTCCAGTTCGTTGAGGGCGTCCAGCTCCGCCCCCCAAAGGTTAGGTTTGACCTCGACCGGCTCATGGCCCAAGGGCTGATCGAAGCTATCGGCCAAAGAGTGGGCCGGATCTGTGCTCAGCACCAAAGTTTTCAGGCCGATCTCGGCACAACGCCAGCCGGTCGCCGCCGCCATCGAGGTTTTGCCGACTCCACCCTTGCCGGTCATGAGGATGATGCGTTGCATGAGAGTGCCATTTACATTCTTTTACATCCCTAGCCTAACCGATTTGCTGTGCTCTTCGAGAGGCAGCCAAGGGGCTGAGGTGCAGCCAGCGGGTAAACTATTCATTTGATTACCAAATGATTGCCAAAAAGCTGATGGCAATCATGGCCAAGAAGTCAAGCCTGTTGCAGGCATGTGGGAGGTATATGATGATCTGTCGCTGGCGGAGTGTGTTGCTGGTTGCCATCCTGACATTGGGGCTGTGGCTGGGATCCCTTTCTGTGCAAGCGGCTGCTGGCCTGCCCCGAGAGCTGCAACAACTGGAGCAACAGGTAGAGCGGCTGCAAAGCCTGGTGGAGGCGGAGGACTGGTTGGAGATCCGCTCCTACATCCACGGGCCGATGGGACTCACTCGTAAGACCTTGACCGGCCTGGCGGCTACCCTGCCAGATAAACAAAAGCGGGAAGTGCTGCGCCTGGCTAAGGAGATGGGCCGCAGCTTAGAACAACTAGACTTTGCCGCCAAAGCCTATGACCAACCCGAGGTGGAGGCAGCCCAGGCCAAGGTGAAAAAGACCTTGCAGGCGCTGGAGGCTGTGTTTTCCTAGTGAGGATCCCTTCTCTCTTTGGCGACTTTGGCGATATGGTGGTTTCAAGTTAGGGTGAGACGCCTAGGCCACTGATCGCGCCAGCGGGACGGAGTCCTTGAAAAGCCTTCTGGCCCTGCGCATTCAAGGTTTTGGGTGCGGATGCAGGGCCCTAGTTTGAATCGAAAACGCAGTCATTTCAAGTAGTGTAGTCATTTTTTAAACAGGTAATGAAACATTTCTGTCGCATTGGTCTCTAACTCCCCTCTCCCTCTGGGAGAGGAGCTGGGGGTGGTCGCGGCAGCGGCGCGGAGCGTTTGGGGAGTGTCTCAATCTAGTTTGAAATGACTGTAATTTACAAACAGGCCGTAACGGCTGCTACTTACAGCGGATGTTGCATCAGCCAGAAGCCGGCGAAAGACTGGGCCCTGAGATCGGTTTGAATGGCAAGAAAGTGGAGCCCCTGGGCCTGCTGCTGGCGCTGGGCAAAGACTTCTGCCTCTGTTCGCAGTGTTTCATCTCTCAATTGTGCAAACAGATAACAATCGTTGAGGCCCGCCTCGAGCAGTAGCCGTCCGTCTGCCACACTCAAGTAGGCGGGCTCCATACCGCTCATCCAGGCTGCCATCGGCAAAGCCCGCTGCGAGGTAATCACCAAGCCGGGAATGAGGGTGCTCCGCACCACTGGTGCCAATGGGTCGGGCGTCAAAGTGTCCCAGGCAACCGGAAAAAGCTCGCCAAATTCTATCGGCCAGGCGTCGGCTTCCCGCAGATCCTCAGCTCGCAAGGTCACGAAGGCCCAGCGTTCTCCCTGCAACTTGTCCGGCAGACGGATGGGATCCGGCGGATCCGGATCCACAGGAGGTTCGGGGCTGTAGGTAAACTGAGTCTCTTGAGGGTAAACCTGCTCTGCCCGTTCTCGCATCCAAGCTTTGAGGGTGTAAACGCGACGACTGGGCAGCATCGGGATCCCAACCGCATCGCAGGCCCGTTGCAGGATGGAACTCATGCGGGCTCGAAACACACGAATGGCCGAGGGAGGCTGGGGAGCCGCTTCGAGGTAGCTCCGCAACTGTCGTGCCACCCAGGTGCTATTCACCTCTTGGTTACTGCAATACTGCGCTTGGCGAAACCGGCCGGTGGGATCGCATACCAACAGCTCCCAAACCCTTCGGTTCTGCTCATCCCGCAGGGGGACGGCGTTGAAATCCATCTGCCAGATAGGGCCGCGCGCAGGGCCAGAACGCAGGGGTTGAGTGGCCAAAGGTTCCTCCTGTTTGCACTACATGCCACTTGAGCGGGCCGGGGATCGTTCGCGCGAGCGGTGGGAAGCACTGTCCCCGACCAAGGCCAATTCCCGCTCCCCGAAAATGGCGGAAGCGTTGCGGTAGTACTTAAACTCCAGCAGGTTATGGAAGGGATCCTGCAAAAAGAAGGTGCCGTGTTCCAAGGGGGTGTCAACAAAGCGCCAACGCGGCTCCTGATAAAAGGGCAAGGCTCGCTCCAGGGCACGGTCGGCCAGCGCCTGCCAATCCCCTTGGGTGGGGAAGATCAGGCCAAAATGACGAGGGTAGATGCCCCGCTGGGGCGTCAGCTCTTCGTGGGTGAGGTGGGCCACCAGTTGATGGCCGTACAGGTTAAAAATAACGGCAGCAGAGGTTTCTCGACCGATCTCACAGCCCAAGCCATCGCCGTAGTAGGCCTTGGCCAAGGCAATATCGGCAACTGGAAAGGCCAGATGAAAGCGGATGGGTTCCATAACGTCGCTCCTAAAAAGCCACCAAAAGTGCCCCACCAGCCAACATCAGAGCCAGCACCCCGAGCTGTGGGGCTTTTCCCCGGCTAATGGGATCCCCGCTCTTTTCAAGGTAGGCGATCTTAGAGCTGCTGCAAGGTGGGATCCCTTCCCGAGCCCGAGATAGACTATACGCCTTTGCGCAGGAGTGCCAACTGCTCGGATGCTATAACACTAGCTGGGGTGTTACCCCCGTGGCCCAGTCTGCAACAGACAACTCGGTGTGTTGAGAGCGTTGAAGAAAGGAAAGGGCAATCTTGGCTATGACCAGCATCTGGATTGAGCAGCGCCGCCGCGAGGATGAATCTCGCAACTTTTTTTGGATGGTGGCGCTGTCGCTGCTGCTGCACGTGCTGGTGCTGCTGGGATTGCTCCACTTGGGGCGGCTTTGGCTCACTCGCGAGCCAGAACAAGAAGCCATTGAGTTTATCCTTCTGGATCCAGAAGATCTGCAGCCCCCAGAGGAAGCAGATCTGGTTTCAGAAGTTGATTCCCGCGATGGGGGTGAGCGGGTAGAAGCCCCTCCGTCTCAAGGCAGTCCACCTCAATCTCAGGCCGCCCCTCCCCAGGAGGCCCCTCCGCCGCCGCCGCCAAGACCCCAACCACCGCCACCGCCTGCCCCTGTTCCACCACCACCTGCCCCGGCTGCAGTTGCCCTGGCAACCCCAACTCCAACCCCTCCACCCAAGCCCACGCCTACCCCAACCCCCGCTCCCCCTCAGCCCACCGCGACCCCGACTGCGGCACCGCCCCCTCCCACGCCTGTCCCCAGACCTACTCCGACCCAAACTCCACCGCCTGTGGCGGCTGCTCCCTCCCCAAGGCCCACTCCCCCGCCGACTGCGGAGCCCTTGCCCATACAGCCAAGCGAGCGGGTTTCGGATCCCAGCCAATTGGCTCCCGTTCCGCCCGCTCCGCAACCGGTGACAGAGGTTCTTCCCGCCCAGCGGCCCTCTGACTCTTCCCAGTTGGGGCCTCCGGTCAGTGCCTCTGCTCCCAGCAATGGAGCCGGGATCCAGGGCAGTGGAGCCAGTGGATTGGCCAACCCCACCCAATCCGCTCCCAATCCCCCCAGTGTGGCAGCGCGGGCCGATGTGGATTGGGGCCCCTGGCTGGCCGCTTTGCAACGGAAAGTGGAGCAAAATTGGATACCTGGGCAGACCGGTACCTCGCGCCGCACAGTGGTGATCTTTACAGTGGGTCGAGCTGGCGATCTGCAGAGCATTCGCCTGGGGCGCACGTCCGGCAGCCAACAAACAGACGATGCAGCGCTGACGGCTATCCAGAGGGCAGCTCCCTTCCTGCCGCTGCCTGAGGCTTACGAGGGCAACTCGGTGACAATTAATTTCACCTTTGATATCAACGTGCTGGGCCAGTTGACTGTAGGGGGATCCGCCAACTGAGGTTGGGGATCCCAAGTTGGCCGGGTCTAGGCAGTGGCGGCAGCCGTTTTCTCGAGAGCGGCCTCTTCTTCCTGCAGAGATCCCATCTGGATCAGCTCAATTTTGTAGCCATCGGGATCTTCCACAAAGGCGATTACCGTGCTGCCGTGCTTCATAGGGCCGGGCTCGCGCACCACCTTGCCGCCCCGCGCCTTGATGACCTCGCAGGTGCTGTAGATATCCTCAACCCCAATGGCGATACATCCCTGCCCTCAAGGGCAGGGCTTTACGGCGTTTTTTCGGTAAAACCGCAGGGAGCGCTCCAGGTTGCCGACGCGGATCATGGTGTGGAGAAGGCGCATGGCACAAGCTCCGAGAAATGGGCGATGCTGCACTTATTTTAGTCTTTGACCTTTTAGTCTTTAGACCGTTGAGGATCCCTTGATGAGCCAAACGCCTCTGCAACGCACCCCCTTGTTCTCCCTTCATCAAGCTTTGGGGGCGCGATTTGTCTCTTTTGCCGGCTGGGAAATGCCGCTGCAGTATCGGGGAGTGATAGCAGAACATCGGGCAGTGCGGGAGAGGGTGGGGACATTCGACATTTCCCACATGGGCAAGTTCACCCTCTGGGGGCCGGAGCTGGGATCCCACCTCAGCCGTCTGGTTCCCAGCGATCTGAGCGCCGTTCCTGTGGGATCCGGTCGCTACACCGTCCTGCTCAATCCACTGGGGGGCATTTTGGATGATGTCATCTTCTACCGGCATCCACCGGAGGGTGAGCTGGAGCACTGGAGCGTGATCGTCAATGCAGCTACCCGGCAGAAGGATTGGGATTGGCTCAACCACCACTTCCAAGGGATCCCCGGAGTCAACCTTCAGGATCACTCCGACACTCGGGTCTTGTTGGCGGTGCAGGGGCCGGCAGCCGAACAGGTTCTCCAGCCCTTTTTGGAGGGATCCCTGAAGGCTTTGCGCCGGTTTCAGCACGGTCAGTTTGCCGGAGCGGCGGGAGCCTTGGGAGAGTCTATCTTCGTGGCCCGCACTGGCTACACCGGAGAAGATGGCTTTGAAGTCATGCTCAGCCCCGAAGACGGCATCCGCCTTTGGGAGCAACTGATTCAGGCCGGCGTACAACCCTGTGGGCTGGGCTGCCGCGATACCCTGCGCCTGGAGGCTGCCTTCCATCTTTACGGGCAGGACATGGACGAGAGCACCACTCCCTTAGAAGCCGGCTTGGGCTGGTTGGTGAACAACCCAGGGGACTACATCGGCAAGCCCGCCATCGAAAGCCAACGGCAGCAAGGGATCCCTCGCCACCTGGTGGGGTTTCGCATGCTGCATCCGGCCATCCCCCGCAGCGGCTATGCCATCTACGCTCCCAACTCCCCTGAGCCGATCGGACGGGTAACCAGCGGCACCCATTCTCCCAGTTTGGGCTACGGCATCGGCTTGGGCTATGTCGCTCCGGCTTGGGCCAAGGTGGGATCCCGGCTGGAAATTGAAATTCGGGGGCAGCGCCAGCCTGCCGAAGTGGTGAAAAAACCTTTCTACAGTGCTGCGCACCGCTGACGCAAACGGTTACAGGTTCCCGTTAACCCAGGGTTTGGCAGCTTTGGGCGTGGAGTATTCCTGTTGCAGCCGCCGCAATTTCCGCAAGGCCCGCCGCTCAATTTGTCGGACTCGCTCTCGCGAAAGGCCGATGTGCTCCCCAATTTCCCGCAGCGTTAGGCCCCTCGATCCATCCAGCCCATAGCGAGCCACGATCACCTGTCGTTCTCGTTCACTCAGTTGGCCCACCAGCGCGCGGACTTCCTCTCGACGGGCAAGCTGGGTTAGGTGTTCAACAGGGTCGTTGTCTTCATCTGGGATGAAGTGCTGCAGCTCGGTGCCGTCTTCATCCCCTACCCCCACATTCAAGGAACGCATCTCTGCCATGTGGCGGGTGATCAGCTCCCGGTAGTTATCGCCAATATCCAGAGAATCAAAAACTTCTTCCGCTTGGGGACGGGATCCCCTTTCGGCAGATAACTCGCGGTAGCGCCGCTTCACCTGGGAGACCTTTTCGTACATGTGGGCCGGCAGACGGATCATCCGCCCCTTGTTTTGGATGCCCCGGTTCACGCTTTGCCGGATCCACCAAGTGGCATAGGTGGAGAACTTGTAGCCACGGGTGGGATCGAACTTTTCCACGGCGCGGGTGAGGCCGATGGTGCCTTCCTGAATCAGATCCAGAAACGGCAAGCCTCGATTGCGATAGCGCTTGGCAATCGACACCACCAAGCGGAGGTTACACTCCACCATTCGTTTCTTGGCTGCTTCCCCCTGCCGCAGGATCTGCTGCAGCTCTGCTAAAGGGATCCCCAGCCGCTGGCTCCAACCTTCCACAGACTCATGGGGCTGCCGTTGCTCCAAGAGCGTCACCATCCGCTGCACCTGGTGAGCCAGGCGGAGCTCTTCTTCAGCGGTGAGCAACGAGTAGCGGCCAATCGTCTTTAAGAAACGCCCCACCGCATCTTGCAAGTCAAGACTTTCTGACATATCAAACCCCACACCATAAATTCATGTCCTGTCAGAATCTCTACTTCTCCTGCTGCATCGGGCCCTCTTCCTACACACGAAGCTGACCTTTCTGCAAACAGCACCTTATTCATACCAGCACAAAAGCCTTTTCGTAAAGGCTTTGACTTCGAAAAATCTAATCCAGAACTCGGTGTTTGACTCACTAAATTTATTGAGGCTGCTTCACTAGACACTACCGGCAGTGCTTTAAGTCCTTTTTTATTGAGTAGTAACTCTACCTTAAGTAGGAGGGAAGAGATCAACTATTTTATAAACTCAATCTTAAGTTCTAGATAGATTGAAAAAATTATTCCACTTGCTTGACCAGTTTTTGGTACCAAATCAGATCTTCAAGAGATCTTCAAGAGACAAAAAAGCAATTTTTTCATCCAATTTGTGGGACTAGAGATGAGTATTTTTGTTCGCAGAGCCATCGGAAAAGCTTACTTGGCAAGGCACAGCAAGGGTCATCGGCGGGTTTTTGGAACGGCTTGGGGCTGGTTTGGTACCTCATCGCCGGCAATTCCAGCCGGAGACAGACGAGAACAGATCCCTGTGGGACAGATTTTTGCTGCTGCCTCCAAACATAGTGGAGACTATCGTCAATTCTTGACTTTAGACGCTAGATGTAGATCCAAGATTTCTGTGTTACCGAACACGCCAGGCGCGGATGCCTCAGCCTTGGTGCTCCGTACCGCTATCGCGAATGCCGCAGCGCGCGCCTACATAAGAAGGCAGGTCAGGCCAGCCCAGCGACCCTCCAGGCCCAGGTGTGTTGCACTCCTGCGGGAGAAAGGGGGAGCTGCGTTCCGCTCGCTCGACCCACCGCAGGATGGTTTACATTTCTTCCACCACCCCAAGGGCGCTTTATAGTGAGGATCCGGTCTCCATCGGTCAAAGGATTGGAAGGGCCATGTCTCACTTCACCACCCTGCAAGTGCAAATCAAAGACGCCGATCTCCTGGAAGAGACTCTGAAGGAATTGGGCTACGCTGTGCAGCGGAATGCCAGCCTGCGGGGCTATCTCTGGAACCGCACCCGCGCCGATCTGGTGATCCGGCAAAAGAATGGCTTCGACATCGGGTTTCGTCGCAACGGGGATCACTACGAGCTGGTGGCCGATCTGTGGGGGGCGGGCATCGATCCCAAGACCTTCCTGGAGCCGATTTTGCAGCGCTACGCCCACAAAAGTTTGCTGCGCTCAGCCCGTGAGCAGGGCTATACCATCGAGGCCGAAGAAGTGCTGGAGGATGGCACCATCCGCGTGGTGGTGGGGCGTTGGGTATAGCTAGGCCCATCGGCATCCGCCCATGGTAGGTAAGCCTCAGCCGGCTGTCAGGACTGGCCAGGGATCCCGGCCCCAACCTTGGGATCTGGTGTTGGGGGGGCAAATGGCAACCGGGAGCGCCCCGGCCCATGCCTTAGTGCTGGGAGGTCTCGAGGGGGCGCGGCGACGACTCGCCCATAGCGATGAAGCCGTGCGCTTGGCCACCCTGCCCCAGTTGCTGCAGTACGGGTCGGCGGGCCTGGCCGAACTCATTGAAGCCCTCGCCGGCAATAGCTCTTGGGCAGTCCGCTTGGCAGCTTGGCGGCTGTTGTCTCAGCTTGGCCAGCCGGAGGCAGAACGGGCCTGTCGCACCTACAGCCCTTTTCGCCCGGTGGGGGGAGCGCAAGGGGTGATCGTGGCCTATCGGCGTGGGGAGCGGAACTTTGCCTATGCAGACCTGGAGGGAGCCGACCTTCAAGAAGCACGGCTGGGGGGGATCAACCTGTGGGAGGCCAACCTGAGGCGGGCCAACTTGCGCTTTTGCAACTTCAACGGCGCCCGGCTGCGGCAAACGGATTTGCGCCAAGCGGATTTGCAAGGGGCCAAGCTGAGCGGAGCCGACTTACAGGGAGCCGACCTGCGGGGATCCGACCTGAGGGGGGTAAAAGTTAGCGGCACCAGCCTGCGGGGATCCCGGCTTTCGGAAGAGACCCACCTGGAAGAACGGGTGCGCCACATTTGGCAGTTGCAAAACTGGGGGGGACAGGGGCAAGATTTCTCCGGCCAAGACCTGAGCAAAGCCGATCTGCGAGAACTGGTGCTCTGTCAGATCCGGCTGAGGGGAGCGGATCTGAACCGGGCCGATCTGCGCGGATCCAACCTGGAGGGAGCGGACTTGGGGGGAGCCAACCTACAGCGGGCGGACTTGCGGGGGGCCAACTTGCAAAATGCCGACCTGGAAGGGGCCAATCTCAGCGGCGCCGAGCTGCGTCAGGCCCAGTTTCAGGGGGCTAACCTGCGGCGGGCCGATGTCAGCGGGGCCAACCTAACCCAAGCCAACCTGGAAGGAGCTCAGATCGAAGGGTTAAAGCACAGCGGATCCCGGATTGCCGGCCTGATCTTTCCCGACGGCACCCCGATCAAGCCCTGGTGGTGGTAACAGGTGCCTACCGCTCACCCAATGAGCCAAATCCAAAGGAATCCCAAGATCCCCCGGCAATTGGGCAAACCCGGATCACCATAGGAGTAGAGATACCTATGGGGTACAGCTATGGTTCTGGCAGAACAGCTCTCGACAAAACCGCTCACCGCCGACGAGCTTCGCAAAATGGATGCCTACTGGCGGGCCGCCAACTATCTGTCGGTCGGGCAAATCTATTTGATGGACAACCCGCTGCTGCGAGAACCCCTAAAACTGGAACATGTGAAGCCACGCCTGCTGGGGCACTGGGGCACCACACCCGGGTTGAACTTCATCTACGTGCATCTCAACCGCATCATCAAACGGGAAAACCTCAACATCCTCTACATCACCGGCCCCGGCCACGGTGGCCCTGCTCTGGTGGCCAACACCTACTTGGAAGGCACCTACAGCGAGGTGTATCCCAACATCGGCCAAGACGCCGAAGGCATGCGCAAGCTCTTCAAGCAATTCTCCTTCCCCGGCGGCGTGCCCAGCCACGTGGCTCCGGAAACCCCTGGCTCCATCCACGAGGGGGGAGAACTGGGCTATGCCCTGGCCCACGCCTTTGGGGCTGCCTTTGATAACCCCGATCTGCTGGTGGCCTGTGTGGTGGGGGATGGAGAGGCGGAAACTGGGCCCTTGGCCGCTTCCTGGCATTCCAACAAGTTCCTCAACCCCATCCACGACGGGGCGGTGCTGCCGATTCTGCACCTGAACGGCTACAAGATCGCCAATCCCACTGTTTTGGCCCGCCTCAGCCGTGAAGAGCTGCAAAATCTGTTTGTGGGCTACGGCTACAAGCCCTACTTTGTGGAAGGCTCCGAGCCGGCAGAGATGCACCAGTTGATGGCCGCCACTTTGGACACGGTGATCCACGAGATCCAAGAAATCCAGCAGCATGCCCGCAGCAAAGGGGATCCCACTCGTCCCCAATGGCCGATGATCATCCTGCGCACCCCCAAAGGCTGGACCGGCCCCAAAGAGGTGGACGGCAAAAAGGTGGAAGATTTCTGGCGCTCCCACCAAGTGCCCCTGGCGGATCTGGCCAAAAAACCGGAGCACCTCAAGGCTCTGGAGGACTGGATGCGCAGCTACAAGCCGGAAGAACTCTTCGATGAAAATGGCCGTCTGCTGCCGGAGCTGCAAGAGCTGGCCCCCAAAGGGGAAAAACGCATGGGGGCTTTGCCCCACGCCAACGGCGGCCTGCTGACGCGGGAGCTGAAAATGCCGGATTTCCGTCGCTACGCCGTGCCTGTCCCCCGCCCCGGCACCACCGAAGCCGAAGCCACCCGAGTGCTGGGGCAATTTTTGCGGGATGTGATGAAGCTCAACCCCCACAACTTCCGCCTCTTTGGCCCCGATGAAACCGCTTCCAACCGCTTGGATGCTGTGTTTGAGGCCAGCGACCGCACCTGGGTAGCTCCCATCTACGATTGCGACGAGCACCTCTCCCCCGATGGACGGGTGATGGAGATCCTCAGCGAGCACGTCTGTCAGGGCTGGCTAGAAGGCTATCTGCTAACCGGGCGACACGGGTTCTTCTCCTGTTACGAAGCCTTTATCCACCTGGTGGACTCCATGTTCAACCAACACGCCAAGTGGCTGAAAACCACCCGTCACATTCCTTGGCGGCGGCCCATTCCTTCCCTCAACTACCTGCTGACTTCCCATGTGTGGCGGCAGGATCACAACGGCTTCAGCCACCAGGATCCCGGCTTTTTGGATCACGTGGTCAACAAAAAGGCCGAAATCATCCGCGTCTACCTGCCCCCGGATACCAATACTTTGCTCTCGGTGGCCGACCACTGTCTGCGCAGTCGCCACTACGTGAACGTGATCGTGGCAGGCAAACAGCCGGCCCTGCAGTACCTGGACATGGATGCGGCCATCAAACACTGCACCCAGGGCTTGGGCATCTGGGAATGGGCCAGCAATGATCAGGGTTCAGAGCCGGATGTGGTCATGGCCTGCTGTGGCGATGTGCCCACCATGGAAACCCTGGCGGCGGTGGACTTTTTGCGGCAGCACCTGCCGGAGATCAAGATCCGGGTGGTGAACGTGGTGAACCTAATGAAGCTGCAGCCGCCCAGCGAACACCCCCACGGCATTAGCGACAAGGAGTTTGTCAGTATCTTCACCCCCGACAAGCCCATCGTGTTTGCCTTCCACGGCTATCCTTGGCTCATCCACCGCCTCACCTACCGTCGCCCCAACCACCACAACTTGCACGTGCGCGGCTACAAGGAGGAAGGCACCACCACCACCCCCTTCGACATGTGCGTTCTCAACCAGGTGGATCGCTTTAACTTGGCCAACGACGTCTTGGAGCGGGTGGATCGCTTCAAGTACCGGCGGGATCACGTCCAGCAGCTTATCCGGGACAAGCTGGTGGAGCACAAACACTACATCCGCGAGCATGGAGAAGATCTGCCGGAGGTGCGCAACTGGAAGTGGCCCTATTGAAGGGATCCCCACTCAACTAACTTTCGCCTCTGAGCTCTGGCAGGATAGAGTTTTTGAGGGTTTGGAGGTTGAGGGTGTGAGGGGTTCAGAAAGAGTGGATGCGGATACACTTCCCGATCTGGAGGTGGAAGAGACGGAGTGGGGCGGGATGGCGCTCTCGCTGGGGCTGGGTTTGGCCCTCTCGACCCTTGTGATTGGGATCCGCCCCCAGGTGGTCGTTCCTTTTGGATTGAGCGCGTTGGGTTCGGCCCTGCTGGGATCCCTGCTCATCCCCGGGTTGCGGCGCTGGAAGGCGGGGCAAGTGATCCGCCAGGAGGGGCCCCAATCCCACCAGAAAAAAGCAGGCACACCCACCATGGGCGGGATCAGCTTTTTGCCCGTGGGGCTGCTGGTGGCGGGGATCTGGAGCGGCTGGGATCCCCATTGGCTGGCCGTCGCGCTGCTCACGCTGGCCTACAGCTTTGTCGGCTGGCTGGACGATTGGCTGGTGATCCGACAGCAATCCAACAAGGGGCTGTCTCCCAAACACAAGCTGTTGCTCCAGGTGGGAGTTGCCCTTGGGTTTTGTGTCTACCTGGCCTGGCAGGGGATCCCGACCAGTCTGACCTTGCCGGGGATAGGCACCCTCTCTCTGGGCTGGCTGTTCTGGCCCTTGGCCCTGTTTGTGTTGGTGGGCACCAATAATGCCGTAAACCTCACCGATGGTATGGACGGCTTGGCGGCAGGGGTGGTGGCCATCCTGCTGATTGGGCTGGGGCTCCTTCACAGGGATCCAGAGCTATCGGTGTTGGCTTTCACCCTGAGCGGTGCCTGCTTGGGGTTCCTGGTTCACAACCACCACCGGGCGCGGCTGTTCATGGGCGATACCGGATCCCTGGGGTTGGGGGGCGCTCTGGCCGGGTTGGCGCTGCTGGGGGATCAGCTCTGGGCCTTGGCCCTGATGGGGGGAGTGCTGGTGGCCGAGGCGCTGTCGGTGATGCTGCAGGTGGGCTACTTCCAATACACCAAACGCAAAACCGGCACAGGCAGACGGCTGTTGCGCATGTCGCCCTTGCACCACCATCTGGAGCTGGGGGGCTGGTCGGAGGTGCAGGTGGTGGGATCCCTCTATGGGATAACGGCGCTGCTGGTGGGGCTGGGCTGGGCCTGGTGGCACTGGACCGGAATGTGAGTTCGAGCTGGGGATCCACCGGGATTCCAATGGGGGCCTGACCTCAAACGGGTTGTTCGGCGTGGGAAATGGCCACCGGCAGATCGGCCCCCACCCGCTAAGTCCCGGGATCCCTTCTGTTGTGAGGAAAACGCAAAGATTACTGACCGATGTTTGTTCCCTGTCAAATTTCCAACTGAATCTTTTACATTCACCGTTGCAGATCGGGGATCGCTGTAACGTATGGATATGAACTTAAGTTAACATTGCCTTCCCCTGTAACCCAGTTGGAGGCCTCTAAAAGGAGTGTAATCTCATGATGCCGAGTGGCTCCAAAAATTCCGATAGGCCAGCGGCACAGTCAGGGCACAGCGATTTGGTCTCCGACCCGCCGATGCAAGCGGCTCCTTCTCCGGCAGGTGCTGCTGAGCTTTCCTCTGCGCGGCCGTACGTGGTGTTGCACGGCCATTTCTATCAGCCGCCCCGAGAGGATCCCTGCCTCAACCGCATTCAGCGACAGCCGAGCGCCAGCCCCTTTCACGACTGGAACGAGCGCATTTGGGCGGAATGTTACCGCCCCAACGCCTTTGCCCGCGTTCTGGACGACCAAGGACGGGTGGTGCGCATTGTCAACAACTATGAATTCTTGAGCTTTAACTTCGGCCCTACTCTCCTCTCTTGGCTAGAGGAGCATGACATTGAAGTTTACCAACGCATTTTGGCCGGCGACCGTCTCAGCGCCGAGCGGCTGGAGGGTCATGGCAATGCCATCGCCCAAGTCTACAACCACGTCATCCTGCCCCTGGCCAACGAGCGAGACAAGTACACCCAGATCCGCTGGGGAATTGCCGATTTTCAACACCGCTTTGGGCGCCATCCCCAGGGGATGTGGCTGGCCGAAACCGCCATTGATGCAGCAACGGTCACGGCCTTGGTCGAATGTGGGATCCGCTTCGTCATTTTGGCCCCCAGCCAAGCGCAGCGCATTCGCCCCTTGGGACAAACGGAGTGGATCGACGTTAGCCAAGGCCAGATCGATCCCCGTCGGCCCTACCGCTGCTTTACCCCCGATCGGGAGGGGTACTTGGATATTTTCTTTTTCGATGGCCCCATTTCCCGTGACTTGGGCTTTGGGGATATCGTCTACAGCACCCACTCTCTGGCGGAGCGGATCCGTTCCGCTCTGCGCCCGGACAAAGAGGGGGAAGCCTATCTGATCAACTGTGCCACCGATGGCGAGACTTTTGGCCACCACAAGCGGGGTGTAGAACGCACGCTGGCCTATGCCTTTTGCGAGGAATTTCCCCGCCGGGGCTGGCAGGTGGGCAACTACAGCCATTTTCTCAGCCAACATCCCCCCACTTGGGAGGTGCAACTGAAACCGGTCACCGCCTGGAGCTGCGCCCACGGGGTAGGACGGTGGTCGCGAGACTGTGGCTGCGGAGCGGTGGGAGGGTGGCACCAACGCTGGCGGCAACCGCTACGGGAGGCCCTCAACTGGCTGCGGGATCAGCTAGCCGAGATCTACGAGACGGAGGCCAGAGCCTACCTGCGGGATCCCTGGCTGGCGCGGGATCGTTACATCGAGGTGATTTTGGATCGGGAGCGCTGTGATGCCTTTTTGCAGGAGCACCAAAGCCACCGCCTCACCGCCGAAGATCGGGTGCAGGTCTTGCGTCTGTTGGAGATGCAGCGCTACAGCCAGTTGATGTTCACCAGTTGTGGCTGGTTTTTCGAGGAGCTATCCCGTCCTGAAGGGGTGCAGATCCTGCGTTACGCGGCACGGGCTATCCAGTTGGCAGCAGCAGTGGCGGATGTCAACCTAGAAGAGGAGTTTTTGCAGCGCCTGAGCAAGGCCCCCAGCAACCTCGACCTCTACAGAGACGGCAAGGGGGTCTATTGCGCCTTGGTGCGCCCCAGCTTGATCAGCCCGCAACGGCTGGTGGCTCAGCACGCCATGTTTTCCCTGTTTAACGGGATCCCCCGTTCCCAAGGATATGTGCTGGATCAAGTGGATCAAGAGCGCCTGACGATAGGCGGGTCGACACTGGCTATCGGGCGGGTGAAGCTCACTTTTCCCACCACCCGCGAAGAGCACGATCTAATCTACGCCGTGCTCCACCTCGGCGGCTGGGACTTTCAATGTGGCGTCAAGCCGTTTGCTGGGCGGCGCATCTACGAGCAGATAAAAGCGCGGCTGCTGGCCGGATCCCACAGTCGGATCCAGATGATCCTGATCCTGCAAGATCTGTTTGGGCCGGAAACCTTCGACCTGAACGCCCTGAACGACGAAGACCGGCAGCAGATGATGCGCTGGCTCACTCAAGATACCCTAGACCGCCTGGCCCAGCTCTACCGCCAAACCTACCTGGACAATTACGGGGTCTTGATGGCCTTTCGGGCCGACGGCCTGCCGATCCCGGAAGAGTTGTTGGCTGCCGCTCAGATCACCCTCAACCAACGCCTGTTGACCAGTTTGCGGGCGATGGAAATGGAAGAGGGCAAGCGGGATCACCTGCTGGAATTGCGGGCAATTGTGCGCGAGGCCGAGCAGTTGGGGTGTCAGTTGCGGCGGGAAGAGGCAGCCCGGGTTCTGGATCGGCTCCTACAGCGGGGGATGTGGCACCTTGCCCACGCTTTTGAGCCGGAGACCTTCGGCGAACAGCTCTACAACCTGGAAGAATGGCTGCAATTGGCTGCAGACCTGCGCCTGCCCATCAACTTGGATCGCCTGCAAGAGCTCTATCTGACAGCGCTGGAGCGTCAAATTGGCCCGCGTTGCCCAGCTTGGCCCCAAGAAGACTGCCGAGACATTTCTGCCGAAAACCTGCACCGCCTCTTACAGGTTGGGCAGCGAATTCGGGTTAACGTCAACGCCTGGCTGCGTCACTTACAACTCCAAGATTAGGGTCATTTCAATTCATCAAAATAGGACACTGCACCTACACCCAAAACGTTGGTCGCGTCGTCGCATCTTCGCGTCAGCATTGCGGAGCAATAATGCACAGGCTTGTAGGGCTTTTCTCAGCAGCCCAGGCGTCTCACCCTGACCCGAAAAACTACCAGTTGACAGCTAAGTGAACTTCAAGCCTATCGGGATGACAGGATTCGAACCTGCGACCCCTTCGTCCCGAACGAAGTGCGCTACCAAGCTGCGCTACATCCCGACTGACAGGCCCCTTTAACCGCCCGCCGAAGCTCAACAAGTATAGCACGCCGGCTACGAACAATGATGACAAGGGATCCCCGGCAGAGAAGGGGATCCGATCTGCGCTAAGCTGCAAAAATCCCCCCTCTCGTCAGCCCAAGTATGAGTCAGTCTAAGGGTTTCCGCAAATCCAAGCCTGAGAAAAAACCGGCCAGCTCCAACACTGCCAAGCGTAAGGAAGCCGCCCAACGGTACGACGAGCTGAAAGCCAAGGGGATGCCGGAGTTCAACATCTTTGCCCGCCGTCGCCAGCCCGCGCCTGGCCAGCCCAACCCTTGGCTGCCGGTGGGATCCCTGGCAGTGGGGCGTTCCAGCGCCATTCACCAGGCCATTTTCCAAAACGAGGAAGAACTCAAAAAAGCAGCCGTCAGGCTGTTTCCCCGTCTCGGCAAGGTGAAAGATGACCTGGAGTTTGGGTTTCGCCTTAAGGACAAGGACTTCCAAGACGAGCCGATCCAGGTGGCGATCCGTCCCCAGCCTTCACCCCTTCAAGTCTGGATGGCCAAAATCCGAGGTTGGTTGGGCCTCTCCGGCAAAGGAACCTCTAAAAAAGGCTAGACTGCCGCAAAGGCTCTGGGCAGCCAGCTCAAAATCAGAGGGTTGACCACCTCTGGGCGCTCGTCGTGGGGGCAATGGCCTGTATTGGGAATGGGCAAGAACTGGTAGTCGATCCCTTGCACGTGGTTTTGAAAGCCGCGGCCCCGTTGAATGGGTGTCCAGGGATCCCCTTCTCCCCAGAGCACCAACAGCGGACAGCGCACCTGAGGCAATAGGGCTTCAGGAGTTGGGCCAGGGGGAGCGGTGAGAATCGAGGCAAACACCTGCTGAGCGCCCACATCACAGGAAGGGGCATAGAGAATCTCCACCAGCTCATCCGTAATGGCGGCGGGGTTGCGGTACACCTGCTCCAGAGTTGCGCGAATACGCTGCCGCTGCCGCACCCGATCGAACAAAAACGGCCCCGTCACCGGAGAAGCCGCCAGAGCGGTGAAAACACTCATGAAAAGGCGGAAAATCGGGCTGAGCTCATGGGAGCGATGGTTCAACCCCCCGGCGCAGTTGAGCAACACTGCTCCTGCCGTTAACTGGGGATGCCGGGCAGCCATGATCAAGCTGAGCAAGGCACCGATGGAATTGCCGATAAATACAGCAGGCTGCTGAATGTGCTGCTGCCAAAAATCCACCAGCAACTCCGCCCAGAGATCCAGGGTGTAGGGGAGGGCAGGCTTGGCCGAGCCGCCAAACCCGAGCAAATCCAGGGCATAGACCCGGTATCCTGCCGCAGCCAGCACGGGGATGTTGTGCCGCCAATGGCCGATGGAAGCCCCGAATCCATGCACCAAAACCAGGGGGGATCCGGATCCCTGCACCACATAGCGAATGGCATGTCCGCGCCAGCTCCAGACTTGGGGAGCAAAAGGAGCAATGGCATCAACCGCAGAACCGGCAGAAGAAGCAGTCAGCACAGCCTGAAAACAGACCCAGTTAAAGATGTAGGTAGAAACTCAGAGCCATCCCTGTTCATCATAGCTTCGGAATGCCTTTGTCTCCCGTCTCTACTGCCCTGCCTGCTGCTGCAGTTGCGGGTTCAGGTGCCGCCGAGGTGGGGTTGGGCCGGTCAACATGGGACGAAAGCATGCTGGACTTCTTGGGATCCCCGCCCTTGGCTGGATGGCATAGCACCCGGGGATCAGCTTTCGACCTCATTTCGACCTCACTACTTTGTAGATTTTGTAGCTCGGCTGGGTTGAGCAGAAAGAGCGCTGGGAAGCGCAACCCGTCCAAGGAGGTCGGAGCCGGAAGCCAGTTGGACAGGTTAAGGTGAAGAGACTGTTAAGATTCTTATGGTTTTGCTGTTGCCAAGGCAACACCGCACCAACTAACATCTCGCTACACTGCGACCGCTCATGATTCATCCTCTGCTGCAACGGCTGCACCAATCCACCCTGACCCCGCTGCGGGATATCCACTGGACGCCGGAATTGTTCGGAATCCTCTTGGTGTACTTTGTGCAGGGGGCGGTGGGGCTGGCACGGCTGGCCACCAGCTTTTACCTGAAGGATAGCTTGGGCCTCAGCCCGTCTCAGGTGGCGGCGTTGATGGGCGTTGCCATGAGCCCCTGGATCCTCAAGCCCCTCTACGGCCTGCTGTCGGATACCGTACCGGTGGCGGGCTATCGGCGTCGTCCCTACCTCTTGTTGTCAGGGCTTCTGGGGTGTGGGGCTTGGCTGGGGATGGCCCTGTGGGCACCGACGGCTGGTCTGGCCACCCTGTGGATGGTTTTGGGATCCCTGGCGGTGGCGGTAGGGGATGTAATCGTAGATTCGCTGGTGGTGGAGCGGGTACACGGCAGTGACTGGGCGGGGACGGGCACGCTGCAATCTTTAACTTGGGGAGCAACGGCCTTGGGATCCCTGCTCACCGCCTATTTGGGAGGAGCGCTCTTAGCCCATTATCCGCCGCAGGTGGTGTTTGGGCTGACGGCCTTTTTGCCGTTGTTCATCGCTCTGGCAGCTTGGGTTATCGCCGATCAACCGGTGGTGTTGTCTCAGGGCTGGGATCCCTTGCAACAACAGGTGGGGCAGGTGTGGCGGACGCTGCGGCAACCCAGCATTTTGCTGCCGGTGCTGTTTGTGTTCGTTTGGCAGGCCACTCCCAGCGCCGATGCGGCTCTTTTTTACTTTGTCACCAACGATCTCGGCTTTGGGCCGGAATTTTTGGGTCAGGTGCGCTTGGTAACCAGCATCGCCAGTTTGCTGGGGGTAGGGATCTTCCAGGTGTATCTGCGGCGGATCCCACTGCGGCCCCTGTTCGGCTGGATGACCGTGATCTCGGCAGGGTTGGGCCTGACCAGCCTTATCTTGGTCTATCACCTCAACCGGGATTGGGGCATCGACGATCATTGGTTTAGCTTGGGGGACAGCCTGGTGCTAACGGTGGCAGGACAAATTGCCTTTATGCCAGTGCTGGTCTTGGCCGCCCGCCTCTGCCCCCCTGGGATCGAGGCCACCCTCTTTGCTCTGCTGATGTCGGCCTTTAATTTGGCGGGGTTTCTCTCCCAAGAGCTGGGATCCCTGCTGATGCATGGGCTGGGGGTAACGGAGACCGATTTCAGCCGGCTGGGGCTGCTGCTGATCCTGACCAACCTTTCTACCCTCTTGCCCCTGCCGTTTTTGGGCTGGCTGCCGGAAGAGAGCATAACCCTTGGCGGAGCAGAACTTGAGGCGGAAGCCCATGCCTCTCTGGAATCCTTTCTGCGGGATGTGCAGGCAGAAGAAGCGGAGACAGCCTTGGCGATGGAAGGGGTCTCTCTGGCCGAAACCGACCCAACCTAAAGAGACTCTGTCTGGCCTCGGGAAAGGCATACAGCCTCGGTGTCCAGCCGCTAAGATGGAGGGATGAGCTGGGTAGCCCCCACAACTCACTCGGATCTTTCACTTCAGGAGGGGACCGTGCTTCATCGTAGGATCTATCAACTCAGCCGCGAAGGCAAGGATGTGTGGATCTATCTGCGGGATCAGGGACGCTGGCTGGAACGGGCCAAGATCCTCGATATCGAAGGGGACACCATCCTAGTTCGCTACGAGACAGAAGATGAGGAGGAGATCTGCTCCTGGGAGGAGATGATTCGCCTGGAAAGCATTGGAGCTGTTGCTCAGCGCCTTTCCACCATTCCCAAGGGGATGCTCAGCACGTCAGATTTGCTCACCTCAGAAGACTGCCCTCCGGCTGAATTGCTGCATCCGCCACTGTTGCCTACCGAAGGAGAAGATCATCCCAGCAGCGAGCGCCTCGTGGAGGATTACTACCTGGATCGGGAGGCTCCTGCCGAGCTGCCGGTGCGCTCCAGTGGGGAAGATCTCAAACGGGCGGATCGTGCCCGGCACGATGCTGAAGGCACGGATTGAGTTCTCCGTTTGCCAGAGCGGCGCAGAAGAGCGCTTGACATCCTCAGCTAGAAATCGCAGGAGCCCCGCACTGTACCCGTAGGGTCAGTGCCGGGAGGAATGCGGAAGTCACAATAGAACCATGACCCAAGTCCTGACCGTATCCTGCAAGCTCAAGGTGTCCCAGTCGCAAGCCGCCAAATTGGACGCGACTTTGGAGGCTTTTGGCCAAGCCTTGAACTGGGTCAACCAAAACACACCCGAGAAAGTCGCCAACGCCGTTAAGCTCCAGTCTCTGTGCTACCGCGAAATCCGTGCCCGGTTCGGCTTGTCCAGTAACTTGGCTCAGCAGGTCTGCAGGCGGCTGGCCGGCGCCCGTAAAGTTGCCCAACAGAAAAACCGCCCCGTCAAAGCGTTCAAAGGGGGCTTCGCTACCTACGACGCTCGTATCTTTTCGTTCCGCGAGAAAGACTGGACGGTGTCGCTGACCACGGTGGAGGGTCGGGAGCGCTTTGAGCTGGCGATTGGCCGCTACCAGAGAGAACGGCTGGCTGGTTCCAACCCCAAATCTGCCACCCTGGTCAAGCGTAAAGACGGCTCCTACTCCATTCAAATCTGTGTGGAAGCGGAGCCATCCCCACCGCAACGCACGGGCAGAGTGCTGGGGGTGGACTTGGGGAGGACGGATATTGCCCATACGTCAGAGGGGGACAACTGGAATGGACAGCAGTTGAACAGAGTCCGCGACCACTACTCTCGATTGAGGGCGGCACTCCAACGCAAAGCCAGTAAGGGCACACGCAGTTCGCGGCGCAGATGCCGTCAACTGCTGCAACGGCTGTCTGGCAAGGAGAGACGTTTTCAGGCGTGGGTCAATCATCGCATCTCCAAAGCTATTGTCTCTAGGGCAAAAGCTACCAACAGCGCTATCGCCCTGGAAGACCTGACAGGGATCCGGAAAAGAGTCAATCAACAGCCGCGCAGCAAAACCGAAAGGCGCAGTGCCAACAGTTGGGCGTTCTACCAACTACGTCAATTTCTGGAATACAAGGCGAGGGTTGCAGGGGTTTCTCTGATTCTTGTGCCGCCCGCCTACACGTCGCAGACCTGTTACAAGTGTTTACACATCCACCCTGAGCAGGGCAAGTCCTACCGCAGTGGCAAGTCGTTCAAGTGTGGGCACTGTGGATGGGAAGGAGATGCGGATTTGAATGGTGCGAATGTGATTGCGCTCTTGGGGGCTGCCGTAAACCAGCCTAGAGGTTCGGGCCTGTTTTGTTCTCTGGTAGGGCAGAGCAGGCTCAGGGCTACTGAAAGCCCGCTCCGTACCGCTTAGCGGTCGGAGCCGGGTAGTTTACTTGTGCAGGGTCGGATGGTCAGTGGGCCGTAGAACTCCTCTTGGCACAGCTCCACCTGAGAGCGGGCAGCCATTAGCAGCAATGACCAGAAGACTTGAATGGGGTGAATGGTCCCGCTGCTGCCGTTTTGATAGCTTTTTTGGCAAAAGTGTTGCTGGAGATCGACAAAGCTGATCTGGGTCAGACCCTGCTGCCAAAGCTGAGCCAGCAGAGATTCTAGCTCGGCGGTGGTTTCCAAAAGGTTTTCCGGGTGGGCTAGCTGAGTGATGGCCGACAGCGCTTGCTGGCGAGAAATCCGTTGGGCCAGCGGCTTTGGGGCAGCTTCGGGCTGGTGTTCCAGCAGGGTTTCCAGCTCTTGCAGGTGGGCGATGAGTTCTTTGAGGGTGATGGGCCGGGTACGTTGGAGACGTGGCGCTGCCCTGGGTTGCAACACGCGATCCAAGTGCGCCAAAGACCAGCTTGGCCAGGGATCCACTTCTACCTCCACCGGGCTGGGCTCACTTTCTTCTGCTTCTGGTTCTGCCAAAGCCATCGCCTTAAGATAGACCAACATGGCAGCGTGGAGCAGGGCTTGTCCCGACTCAGACAGGTCATGGCTGCTGCTGGTGGGAGCCATACGGGCCAGAAAGCGATCGATAACCTCGATGACCTGCACATCCCAGGGATCGATCTCGCCTCGTTCTGCCAAATCAATGAGCAGAGCAATTGCCTCTTCGGTCGGTGAGTAGGCCATAGCACCCCACAGCTCCCTGACCCTTACTGTAGCCCTCAGGCCGGATCCCGGCTATCTCTAGCCATCTCCCATGCCGATCCGAATCCTCTGGCTCAATCGCTGACGTGGTAATATAGAGATCCTGCTCTAGTCGATAGCTGCTAGAGTGGTATCTACGGGCGGTTAGCACAGTGGTAGCGCACTTCCTTCACACGGAAGGGGTCACAAGTTCGAATCTTGTACCGCCCATACCCGCAAACCTGCTCCTGCAGCGAGCTTCAACAGTCCAAGTCCTTCTCCTGGAGGAGAGATACAGGCGGCTAGAAACGACTTTTTCCGCCCCGGGGTCTCCCTGGAGCGCGCCTTAGGGAGAGGGCTAATGGCTGTTGAGAACAACTCCGCTTGAGCTTCCAGCGTCTTTGCTGCCAGGCCAGTGGAGAAAGGGAAGAATGGTAGCCTAATAAAGGGTAGGGTTGAGGCCATGCAAGAATTTCGTCCCGCTAACGCGATCAGAAACCTTCGCTTCATACTCCTGGGCTTGTGGATCTTGAGCCTGCTCGTTCTCCTCATCCAAAACTGGGGATCCCCGGCAAGGGTTGTGGTGGGTGGGCAATCGGGATCCCCGCTTCCTCTATCGTTGGTGCTATTGGCCTCTTATGGGGCAGGGATGGGGCTGGGATTTTTGTATGTAGGCTCCTGGCGATTGCACGACCGGGTGTTCCAGCGACAGGCAATCCGTAAGTTAACTCAGTTGAGCGACCGAGTTCGCTTTTTGGAAGCCCAGCTGATTCCCCCCGACCACTATTTGCCCCAAGATCTGCCGGAGTACGAGCCGGATCCCCAAGCAAGCCGCTATTCCTATTCCAATATCCCGCCGGAACGCATTCGCGATCCCGCTCCTGAGGACGACGATGCGGCAGCAGCTCCCAACTGGCGGATTGTCCAGCGGCCCTACGCCGACGAGGAGGAGGAAGGATGGGATTCCTAAACTGGTGGAAATCGTCTGCCGCTCCTGCGTCTGAGCCCGACCCCCGCCCTGAACCGCGGGGACAGAACAACTATCTGCTCATCGTCCTAGACAGTTGCCGCTTCGACAGCCTGCTGGCGGCCAACCCCAAGCACTTGCTGAAGTTGGGCCCTCTGGAAAAGCGCTGGAGCTACGCTTCCTGGACGGCCCCTGCCCATTACAACCTGCTCATGGGCCTGCTGCCCCACACCAGCCCCATCCACGTTTTTGCGTCCGAGCACTACAAGCAAGATTATCTGCGCTACAACGAGCGGCTCGGCACCCGGCAACCCATTGAGTTCAAGCATCTGCTGCCCCATCTCTACTTGCCGACGCTGCTGAAGCACCAACTGGGCTACACCACCCACGCCATGGTCTCCATGCCGGTGCTCAACCCCAGCACGCTGCTGAATCGGGATTTCGATTCCTACCGCCTCATGCCCCAGCACAACGATATGGCGGCCATGGTGGAACAGTTGCGCTTCGAGCCGGATCGCCCCAGCTTTTACCTGTTAAACGTGGGCGAAACTCACTATCCCTACGCGCTGCCCGATGAGGATCCCAGCTTGTGGCCCCGCATCTCGGGGGTGAATGGGGTGTTGAAGCGGCTGGATGAAGGAGAAGAGGACGGGATCCCCTTTTTCGATTCGGCCCAGTTGGAAGAGCTACGGCAGCGACAGATCCAGGCGGTGCGCTACCTGGATGGGATCTTTGAACAGCTGTTCGACCTGGTTCCCAAAAACACCTACATCACGGTTACAGCCGATCACGGCGAACTGTTTGGGGAGGGAGGCTACTTCGGCCACGGCCCTATCCACCACGAAAAAGTGCTGGAGGTGCCTTTTATCGAGGGCAAGATTCGCTAGGATGAGGCCCTCACCCCCAGCCCCTCTCCCTGAGGACAAGGGTGGCCATCGATAGCCCAGCAACTGGGCTTACCAGGATTGAGCCTCTGTTTGCCTGCCGGTTAACGCGATCGCCTGAATCGCATGGGCAGAGCCTCTTCCCTTTTGGAGCAGCTAGATCTGCTGGGTCTCCGGCTTGGGCAGGGTAGGATCCCGGCGGGGTTCGCCGTTGGCGCTACTCGGACGGAGCCCTTGCGGGGATCCTTTTACACCGGAACCCAACCCATCTTCGGCGGCCAGGTCGGCAGAGCGGGCGATCTCGTAAAGGCTTTTCACCACACTGCTGAGGGGAATGGCGACGATCACGCCCAGGATGCCCCCCAGTTGCGCCCCCACCAACAGGGCAATCAAGATCCACACTGGATTTAGCCCGATCAGCTCTCCCATCAGGCGGGGGGCGATGACCCGATCCTTCACCTGCTGCACGATCAGGGAAACCAGCACCACTTTAAGGCTGAGCCAAATGTCCTGAAAGGCCAGCAACACCGCCGCCGCCCCAATGCCAATCACCCCCCCCACCAGGGGGATGACCTCCAGCAGGCCGATCAGCAGGCCAAACAGGAGCCCGAAAGGTACCCGCAAAAACCCAAAAACCGGCACCAGCATCAGGGCCATGATGAACCCCAACACCAACTGGCTGATGAGGAAGTTCTGAAAGCTGAGGGCTAGGGCTTCGCCAATGCGCGGCCCCCAAGGTTTGGGGAAGAGGCTGAGCAACCCCTGCCAGAACTGGCCCCCGTAGAGCAGCATGTAGAGGGCCAACACCAGCACCAGCACCAAGTCGATCACCTGGTTGAACGTACCCAGAAGGAGATCCAGGGATTGGCCGGCAATTTTCTCGGCGCTGGCCTGCAGGCGGTTGAGAAGGGTATTGACCAGCTCCGTCTGGCCAAGGTTGATGTTGCGCTCGGCGGCCCAAAGGCTAATCTGGTCGAGCCAATTTTGTAAGGTGTCCACCCACTCTGGGATCCGCGCCCCCAGCTGCACCACTTGCTTGGCCAAGACCGGCACCACGGCGATCCCCACCAAGACCAGCAGCACCACCGAGAGAGCAAAAACCAGGGTGACCGCCAAACCTCGACTGACCCGATAGCGCCGCAGCACCTGCACCGGGTAGTTGAGCAAAAAGGCCAGCACCGCCGCTGTCAGGATGGTGGTGAGCAAATGCCCAAACAGCCGACCCACCTGTATGGCCAGCCAGCCGCTGATGACGATCAAGATCCAGGTGAGCAGCAACCGCTGCAAGGGTGAGAAGCGATTCATGCCGGAGCCATCCCCAAGGGATCCCAAAGCGCTTAAAAACCCAGGATGCTATACCCACTATCCACGTAGATCACCTGGCCGGTAATGCCGCTGGCCAGGTCGCTGGCCAGAAAAGCCGCCACATTGCCCACCTCTATTTGAGTGACATTGCGCCGTAGGGGAGCTTTCTCCTCCACAGCATGCAGCATGGCATGAAAATCGGAAATGGCCGATGAGGCCAAGGTGCGGATTGGGCCGGCAGAAATGGCGTTCACCCGGATCCCGGCAGGGCCCAGCTCGGCAGCCAGGTAGCGGACACAGGTTTCCAGGCCCGCTTTGGTGACGGCAGCCATGTTGTAGTTGGGCACCACTCGCACTCCTCCCAAGTAGGTCAAGGTGAGGACACTGCTGCCGGATCTCAGTAGGGGCTTGGCAGCCCGGCAGAGGGCAATCAGGGAGTAGGTGCTCACATCCATGGCCAGGGCAAACCCCTCCCGCGAGATATCGCTGAAGTTGCCGCTCAGCTCCTCTTTTTTGACATAGGCCAGGCAGTGAACCAGAATATCGACCTGACCCCATTTTTCGGTTACCCCCTGAAACAGATCGCTGATCTGCTGATCGCTTTGCACGTCGCAGGGGAGGAGAAAATCTGGCTGCAAGGGATCCGTGAGTTGCTGAACTTTGGTTTTGAAGCGATCCCGCTCGTCCGGCAGATAGGTAACCCCTAGGCTGGCCCCCGCTTTGTGCAGTTGCTGAGCAATGCCCCAGGCAATGGAGCGCTCGTTGGCAATGCCGGTTACCAAGGCTTTCTTTCCCGTCAGCTGTAGCATGGCAAAAAAAGTAGGGGTGTATTCCTTTCTATCCTCCCACAGGTGGGAGCTGGGGCTGGGAGAAGGGATCCCAGGCACTCCTGAACTCCCGTTAAAAAGGCCCGGCTTTCACAATGAAAGTCCTTTTGGTTGAAAAGGAATATTGTCTGCTGGATCTCCGCAGCCCTGTTACCCGTGCCGAAATCATCGAGCACCCGTGGTCGTTGGAAGATACCTCCCTCAACCGGGCTGATAGGTGGAAGCCACGTGCAGTTCCTTGAGCTGCTTCGCCTCAACGCTGGAAGGAGCGCCGGTGAGCAAACATCGCGCCTGCTGGGTTTTGGGAAAGGCGATGACATCCCGGATGGAATCTTCCCCGGCCAGCAACATCACCAGCCGATCCAGGCCGTAGGCAATGCCGCCGTGGGGCGGGGTGCCATACTCAAAGGCTTCCAACAAAAAGCCAAACTTGTCCCGCGCCTGTTCGGGGGTGAGGCCAATCGCTTGAAAAACCTGCTCCTGAATTTCCCGCTGGTAAATCCGCAGGGATCCCCCTCCTACTTCCACGCCGTTCCACACCAGGTCATAAGCCTGGGCCCGCGCCGTTTTCAGGTCGGCCAAGTCGTCGGGGTGGGGGGCGGTAAAGGGGTGGTGCAGGGCTTCCAGGCGATTTTCTTCGGCGTTGAACTCAAACATGGGAAAGTCGGTGATCCAGAGGAGATTCAAGGCGTTCTCTGGGATCAAACCCAGCTCCTGGCCCAGGTGCAGCCGCAGCCGGCCCAAAGACTCGTTCACCACTGCCGCCGGCCCTGCCCCAAACAGCAACAGATCCCCTGGCTTGGCCTGGGTGAGATCCAGCAACCGCTTCTCCTGCTCGGGGCTCAAGCTCTCTTTCAGGGCGCCGATGGTATCGAGGCTGTCGGGCCGCACCCGGATAAAGGCCAAGCCGCCCGCCCCATACTGGGTGACCAGCTTGAACAGATCCCCGCCTGGTTTGATGCGGGTGTTGGAGATCTTTTCATCGCCGCCGGGCACTGGCAGGATTTTGATCAAACCGCCCTCAGCCAGCACTTTGGCGAAGACTTTGAATCGGGATCCCTGAAACACCTCCGAAACATCCACCAACTCCATCCCAAAGCGGGTGTCAGGCTTGTCGGAGCCGTAGCGGGCCATGGCCTCGGCATAGGTCAGGCGCGGGAAGGGACGGGGCAGGTGGATCCCTTTGACAGTTTTGAAGATATGGCAGATCAGTCGCTCGTTGAGCTCCAGGATCCCTTCTTGATCCATGAAGCTCATCTCCATGTCCAACTGGGTGAACTCCGGCTGCCGATCCGCCCGCAGATCCTCATCCCGAAAGCAGCGGGCGATCTGGTAGTAGCGATCCACGCCAGCCACCATCAGCAGCTGCTTAAAGAGCTGGGGCGACTGCGGCAGGGCAAACCACTCGCCGGGGTTGACGCGGCTGGGCACCAGGTAGTCTCTGGCCCCTTCTGGGGTGGAGCGGGTGAGAATGGGAGTCTCCACCTCGACAAAGCCCTCCTCGTCTTCTAGGAAACGGCGGATGGCCTGGATGACCCGGTGGCGCAGTTGCAGGTTACGGGACATGCGCTCCCGCCGCAAATCCAGGTAGCGATAGCGCAGGCGGATCTCTTCTCGCACTTCCTCTGCTTCTTCTCCCGAGACGCTGAAGGGGAGCTGCTTGCCGACTGGACTGAGCACTTCCAACTGTTCGGCGTAGATCTCGACCTCGCCGGTGGCCAGGCGAGGGTTGAAGGAGTCGGGGGGCCGTTGCTGGACAGTTCCCGTTACCCGCACCACATATTCGTTGCGCACTTCCCCCGCCAGTGGATATGACTGCGGAGTTTTCTGCGGATCCGCCACCAGTTGCACAATGCCAGAGCGATCCCGCAAATCCAGAAAGATCACCCCCCCGTGGTCGCGGCGGCGGTCGATCCAGCCGTAGAGGGTGACGGTCTGGCCAATGTGGGCCGGGCGGACTTCGCCACAGTAGAGGGTGCGGGCCGGGCGATGGATGGCAGCAGGCATGGAAGAGGTGAGAGAACAAGGGTCTGAGCCCCTATCATACAAAACTCAGACCTCCTGCCTCGACTCAGCTTCTCAAGAGCAGTCAGGGGATCCGCCCAGGGCTACCACAATCGTGCAGGTGTTGTGGCGCATCATGGCAACGTAAGTTTCGGCGCCGCTGCCTGGCTCCCCCAAAGAATCGGAGTACAGCTCCTGTTCCGCTACCTTGACTCCCGCTTCAGCGGCCACCGTTTGGATCAGGGCCGGGTTGAGGGTGGTCTCGGCAAAGACAGCCGGCACCTGTAGAGCGCGGATCTCCTCCACTAAGCGGGCCACTGTCTGGGCGCTGGGCTGTTCTTCGGTGCTGATCCCCAGCAGGGATCCCCCCATTTTCAGGCCGTAGGCTTGGGTGTAGTAGGCAAAGGCATCGTGAGTGGTCACCAAAACCCGGTTGGGAGGGGGGATGGTCTGAATTTGCTCCCCAATCCAGGCATGAAGCTCCTCCAGCTCTGCTCGATGGGCAGCAGCATTGGTTTGGAAGAAGGTCGCCTCGCCAGGCACCTGTTCCGCCAGCTCTTGGGCGATGCGCTCCACCATGAGGATGACGTTTTCCACATTGCCCCACACGTGGGGGTCGGGAGTGGGGATCCCATCCTCCTCATTAGTGACGATGGGATCGAGGATCTCGGCCAAGGCAACCCGCCGCGCCTGTTGGGCTGTGGCCTCGATGAGGCGCATCAACCCCGGCTCCAGGTTGTAGCCGTTGTAAAACACCAAGTCTGCCCGCTCTAGGGCCATCCCATCCGCCGGTGCCGGCTCGTAGATGTGGGGATCCATCCCCGGCTGCAGCAGGCTGGTGAGCTGGATGCGATCTTGGCCCACCTGCTCCACCCAATCGGCGATCAGTGTGGTGGTGGCCACAACGCGGGGACGCGCCCATCCCGAACCGGCCAAGGCCAGAAAACTGCTGATCGCCAAGCCGAAGGCCGCTACCCAACGGCGCCGCCCCCAAAGGAAGACAGGACTTTTCATTATCGTTTCATGATTTAGGTACCCCTTTAGGGTACACTGGACTTACTCGAAAATGAAAGCAAAATGAAAAAGCAATCTGCTCCTCTCCCTCTTCGCCCGGCCAGGGGATCCCTGGTGGTGCGGGATCTGACGGTGCGTTACGGCAGCCTGCAGGTGCTGCAAGGGATCCAAGCTGAAATCGCGCCGGGGCGCATCACGGGCATCCTCGGGCCCAACGGGGCCGGCAAAAGCACCTTTCTCAAGGGGCTGTTGGGGTTGGTGCCGCTGGAACGGGGGGAAGTGCGCTACGGCGGACAAGCGCTGCGGGGAGAGCAAGTGGCCTATGTACCCCAGCGCTCGGCCATCGACTGGTCGTTTCCCGCCACGGTGTGGGATGTGGTGTTGATGGGGCAGGTGAGAGCTGCTGGCTGGTTTCGCCGCATCGGGAAAAAGGGGCAGCAGCGGGCTGCTCAAGCCCTGGAGCGGGTGGGGATGGGGGCCTACCGGGATCGCCCCATTGGAAAGCTGTCGGGGGGACAACAGCAGCGGGTGTTCCTGGCGCGGGCCTTGGCGCAAGAAGCGGAGATCTACGCCCTTGACGAACCCTTTGCCGGGATCGACCAGCCCAGCGAAGCTATTTTGTTCCAGGTGTTGCGGGAGCTGGCAGATGCCGGCCACATCGTGATGGTGGTGCACCACGATTTGGGGCAGGCCCGGGCCTACTTCGACGAAGTGCTCCTCCTCAACCGTGTCTTAATTGCCCAGGGATCCCCGCGGGAGGTGTTGCAGCCAGCGGTGTTGCAGCGGGCCTATGGCCGAGCCCTGCTGCTGGACTCAGCTGCCTAGGGAGAGTTTGAGGTCAACAACGTTATGGAATGGCTCTGGCACAGCCTGGCGGATCCCTTGAGTTTTGCCTTCATGCAACGGGCTCTGCTGGTGGCGGTGGCCGTCGGCATTCTCTGTGCCGTGGTGGGCAGCTATCTGCTGGTGCAAAGCTTGGCCCTCCTGGGGGATGCCATCAGCCATTCGCTGCTGCCGGGCCTGGCCATTGCCTACATGCTGGGCCTCAACCTGTTTGTGGGAGCCTTTGTGGCCGGTCTCCTCAGCGCCCTCTTAATTCAATGGATCCGCTCCGCCAGCCCCCTCAAGCCGGATGCAGCCATGGGGATCGTCTTTTCGGCCTTTTTTGCCTTGGGGATCCTGTTGATCACTTTGATCCAACGGCGGGCTCGCATCGATCTCAACCACTTCCTCTTCGGCAACCTCCTGGGGGTGAATGCTGTCGATGTGCTGACAGTGGTGGGCATCACCCTTTTGGTGTTGGGGTTAGTGGCCCTCTTCTTCAAGGAATTGACCTTTTACAGCTTCGATCCCTTAGGGGCCAAAGCAGCCGGCCTGCCCACCGAGCGGCTGGGGTGGGGGCTGATGGTGCTCACTTCCCTGACGTTGGTGGCCAGCATGAAGGCAGTGGGCGTGCTCTTAGTGTTGGCCATGCTGATCACGCCAGCGGCAACCGCCTATCTGGTGGTGCCTCGATTGCACCAGGTGATGCTGTTGGGATCCCTATTTGGGGTGAGCGCCAGCCTGCTGGGGATGTACGCCAGCTACTACCTCAATGTGGCCTCCGGCCCGGCCATCGTCCTGGTGGCCTCCGCCTGGTTTAGCCTGGCCTTTCTGGGCAGAGTGTTCTCAGGAACGCGCTAGAAACCAGGGATCGCAGGTCGGGATCCCTGGTTCGAACCTCATCTGAGAGAGGGTAGAAAGCGGTAGGTAGTCAACTCAGAAGCGGGAAGAGCGGCCATCCCGACCGCCTGCGCTGGTCTGCCGAGGCAACGCCTTGTTGACCCTCAGATCCCGGCCCATCCAAGTAGCACCGTCCAGCTCGTCGATGGCCTTTTGCTCATCGGCTTCGTTTTCCAGTTCCACAAAGGCAAAACCTCGCTTACGGCCAGTCTCCCGATCCACCGGCAGCTTAATTTGCTTAACGGTGCCGTATTCGGCAAACACAAGCCGCAGATCTTCTTCGCTGGCCTTGAAGGACAAATTACCCACAAAAATGGTCATGGCGTAGCATACTCCGAACCTTACCCTTTAGCGTTCAGTTCGGAGGCTCACCTGGTTAAACCATTCGCTCAATCCGAACCTCATGCCAACCACATCTTAGTCTTCCCAATGGCATTTGCAAAGCCATCCTTCCAGCTTTTTGTCCGAGAATTGGGAGAACTTTTGTAGCAAGATGGAAACTCAGGATCCTAACCTTCATGGGCGATTGCTTTGGCCCAACGGTTGGCGTTTGGGAGTGCCGGGAGAGCGGGGATAAGGAGGCGGCGTGGGGGCTACTTTCTCCAGCAGTAGGCAGTGGCGCACCCCACGGCTGCGGGGTGTGGTGAAGGCTTCTACATGGATCAGTTTTCCGCCCAGGATCTTGAGGGCCCGCTCCAGCGTTTGGGCTTCTGCCTCCGTCCAATGGCCGCGATAGAGGATGGCGCGTCCCCCCACCTTGAGCAGTGGCAGACAATACTCGGCGCAGATCTCCGCCGAGGCCAAAGCCCTGGCCAGAGCGACATCATAGCTGCCCCGTTCCTGCCGGATTTGTCCCCAAATTTCGGCCCGTTGAGCCACCGCCCGCGCTTGGGTGAGAGAGAGCCTTTGCAAGATGTCCTGCACAAAGGCAATCTTGCGTTGGGTGCTGTCCAGCAAGGTAAAGCTGGCCTGAGGCAGGGCAATTTGGGCCGGGATCCCTGGAAACCCTGCCCCGGTGCCGATGTCGATCCCCCGCCAGGGCTGAGCTTGGATTGCCTCCCAGGATCCCAGCAGGCGTAGGCCCCGCAGCGAATCCCACAGGTGTTTCTCCCAAAAGTCGATGGGATCGGTGATGCGGGTCAGGTTCTGGGTTCGGTTTCCGGCCATCACCAGCGGATAGAGCTGTTGCAGTTGTTGCTGCTGCTGTTCAGAAGGCTGCCAACCCAGCTCCGCCAGCCAGCTTTCCCACAGCGTCTTGAGCTGTGGGGGCTCAGAGGAAGAAGCGTCAGCCTTCTTCATCCCAGGGATCCCAGTTTCAATCCAGCGGGGATGGCTCTGTCGGCCCAGCCTTTCAGCTCTTGGGTCAAGCCCTGCAAAGAGCGGTCGGTGCCCAGCAGCTCTTGGTTTAAGCAAACCAACTCCTGCAAATCCAGCTCCTGACAGTTGGCCCAGTCTTCCGCCAGCAAGTTAATCGGCTGCGGCTGAGCCTGAAGCAACTGATGAGAGGCCAACTCCAGCTCTACATTCAAAAGCACCTGCTCCAACCGCTCTACCCGCTCCTGCATTTGCGCCAGCAGGGCTGCCAACTGCTGACAGCAATGGTGAACCCGCTGAGCATAGACCTTGAGCGGCAGGGTCAGCGGCAGCAACGACTCAGACAACAGTTGAATCAGGTGCTGGGCCTCCAGTTCTTCCAGTTGCAGGTCTTGCCAAATGGCGTGGTAAAGATGGAGCGAAAGACGACAGGTTTCCAGGCGCTGGTAGCAGGGCTGTAATACAGAACCGCGCAGCTCCTGCAGATAGTCGGCCCACAGTTGCCCAGCCTCTACTACCCAACCTGTCTGGAAAAAACTCCACCCCTGGGCCAACAGCCAACTGATCAACAGGCCCGCCAACAATTGGTTTTTTTGTCGCAACAGGAAAGGCGAAAGGTGCTCTCCCCAAACGGCTAACCCCAGCCAGATCAGGGCAGCCAAAGTCAAATGGGGCAAGCTGATCATCTCGGCCAACAGCTGGGCAGACCAGCGCTGGCGCAGCATCCAGATCACCCCGGCGCCCAAGCTGTACAGCCCTCCCCCCAACAGCGGGATCAACACCAGCCACAGGGGTTGTCCCCTCCACAGGTGCGATAGTGACCCATCTTCGCCCAGCGCATCCCAACTGAGCAAGTACAAAGCCAGCAGAGCCAAAACCACGACCCAGCCCTGCTGTCGCTTGAGACGGCGGGCTAGAAGACGACGGCGGCGGCGCAGATAGGTTTGAAAGGACTCGGCAACAATCGACATAAAAAAATGGCACTGCGGATCCCTACCAATACCCCCACCGGCCTGGAGCGCTCCTTCACGATCATAAGTCTTAACTTTGCTAGGCCATCTGGCTTCTGTATTGCGTTGTTGGCGGGAGTCATGCCCAGCCGGTGGCCAGCTTTTTCAGGGGCTCATCAGGCGGTTTTTCGGCGAGACTCCTCCGAGAAGCGCTGTTTTCTCGGCAAGCCTGACAGAGGCTTTTTAGAGCAGGCAGCCGCGTGCAAGCTCTCCACCCCTGTTACCATGGAAGAGCCCTTAATGTTTCTTTCGTATCCATCGTATCCATAGCCAAGCTAGTCTCTTGGACCGGCTTTTTTATTGTGCACTGTGCCAGGTTTTGTGATCCCTTCTGCATCTCCTCCCAGTTCCGGCCTTTCCCCCCTCGAAGTGCAGCGCCAGATGATCGTCATTCTCGATTTTGGATCCCAGTACTCTGAGCTGATTGCCCGCCGCATCCGCGAAACCCACGTCTATTCGGAAATCCTTTCCTATCGCACCACTGCTGAGCAACTGCGGCAACTGCAACCGCAGGGCATTATCCTCTCCGGGGGCCCTAACTCGGTGTATGAGCCAGGCGCTCCGGTGTGTGACTCTGAGATTTGGAACCTGGGGATCCCGGTTCTGGGGGTGTGCTACGGCATGCAACTCATGGTGCAGCAGTTGGGGGGCAAGGTGGAAGCAGCCCAGAAGGGGGAATATGGCCGTGCCGCTCTGCACATTTTGGATCCCACCGACCTGCTCACCAACCTGCCGGAAAACAGCATCATGTGGATGAGCCACGGGGATTCGGTTACCGAACTGCCGCCGGGCTTTCACACCTTGGCCTCTACCGACAACACCCCCTGTGCCGCCATTGCCGATCCAAGGCGTCGTCTCTACGGGGTGCAATTTCATCCGGAGGTGGCCCACTCAGAGGCTGGCGCCTTTCTCATCCGCAACTTTGTCTATCACATCTGCGGTTGCGAGCCCACCTGGACAACGGCAGCTTTTCTGGAGGAAGCCATTCGAGAGGTACGTGCCCGTGTGGGCAATAAGAAGGTGCTGTTGGCCCTCTCGGGGGGGGTAGACAGCTCTACTTTGGCTTTTCTGCTGCACAAGGCCATCGGCGACCAGCTCACCTGCGTGTTCATCGACCAAGGGTTTATGCGCAAGGAAGAGCCCCAGCGGCTGCTGCGCCTTTTCCAAGAGCAATTTCACATTCCCGTCCACTACGTGGATGGCCAGGAGCGGTTTCTCCGGCAGTTGCAGGGGGTTACCGATCCCGAAGAAAAACGCAAACGAATTGGGGCAGAGTTTATTCGCGTGTTTGAGGAAGAATCCCAGCGGCTGGGTCCTTTTGAGTACTTAGCCCAAGGCACTCTCTACCCAGACGTGATCGAGTCTGCCAATACCCATGTGGATCCGGTTACTGGAGAACGCATTGCCGTCAAGATCAAAAGCCATCACAATGTCGGCGGCCTGCCCGAAAATCTGCGCTTTAAGCTGGTAGAGCCTTTGCGCAAGCTCTTCAAAGACGAGGTGCGGCAACTGGCCCGCTCTTTGGGTCTGCCGGAAGAGATTGTGGGCCGCCATCCTTTTCCGGGGCCGGGGCTGGCCATCCGCATTGTAGGCGAGGTTACCAAAGAACGGCTGGAAACCCTGCGAGAAGCGGACATGATCGTGCGGCAGGAGATCAACCGCTCCGGCTACTATCCCAAACTTTGGCAAGCCTTTGCCGTGCTGCTGCCAGAGGTGCGGTCGGTGGGGGTGATGGGGGATAAGCGCACCTATGCCTGCCCGGTGGTGGTGCGGCTGGTTACCAGCGAAGACGGTATGACCGCCGATTGGGCGCGAGTTCCCTACGACCTCTTGGCCACCATTTCCAACCGCATCGTCAACGAGGTGCCCGGCATCAACCGCGTGGTTTACGACATCACCTCCAAGCCCCCTGGCACCATCGAGTGGGAGTAGGCGGGATCCCTTGCGTCTGGCCTCGATTCCCGGCTGGATCGATGGCTACCTATGGCCAGCTTCCGGCAGGGAATAGGAAGGGCTTGAGCTGAAGGGCTGAGCGGCTTGGACTTCCATTCGGGCCAAAGTCGTAGCGGCATCCGCCAGTTGCAGAGCAAGGTTGGCACGGCTAATCGGATCCCGGGCATTCCAGAGATCCTGTCCCAAACAAAACACCCGATAGCGAAAGGCTTTGATCGAGCGCGATGGGATGACCTTGACAGTCATGGCTACAACCTCTTCTCCACAGAGACGTGAATAGTCAGCAGAACCCGCTCGGGCTCAAGGTAAACAAATGTTACCAAAACAACCTCGTCCTCAGAGGCAATACTGACCGGGCAGGTGGCTTTCGGGGGCTCCACCCGTTCATGCCGTACCCCCACAGTGTATTCTCCAATCGGCAGGTCATCAAATCCAGCGTCTGCATAGATCAACTCAATGGTTTCTTCTGCAATCAACTGCCCCTCTCGCTCCAGGAAACTGAGAAAAGGGATCCCATCGATAGAGGTGAGCGCGTTGTTGGCCTGGTTGCGGATCATCACGAAGATGTCAGACATGGAGGGTGCGCCATCACCTCAGGGCTTCATGATCGAGGCTGCTGGAACATTGCCCGACTGTTTTGAGCCTGGACTGCCGCCAATCCCTGATTCAGCGACCAAACCCTTGACCCCGCGTGGCCGGGCGGGCAAGACAGGCTTGGAGTTTTTTCCGCAGCTGGGCTGTATCGAGCCGCTGACCGATGAGCACCAACTGGTTTTTGGGCTGGCGAGGCCAATCATCGCTGCTGAGGGTATAGCGCCGACCGCTGAGGTGAAAGATATGTCGCTCTGGGCTTTCCTCAAACCACAACACCCCTTTGGCACGAAAGACTGCATCGGGCAACTCGTTGAGAAAATTTTGGAAAGCATCCAAAGAGAAGGGCTGATCGCTCTCAAAGGCTAGGGAGTTAAAGCCGTCGGCCTCGATGTGGCTGGGATGGGAGTGGTGATGGTCAGGGTGCTCGCAGTGGTCATGATCGTGCTCATGGTCATGGTGGTCGTGACTGTCGTGATCATGGGCTTCTTCTTGGGGCAAGGAACTGGCCTGAAACAAATCGGTATCCAAGATTAGCTCCAGGGGAACTGCGCTGTTGACGGTGCGCAAAATGCGGGCATCTTCTTTGATCTCGCGGATGCGTTTTTCCAGACGCTCGATCTCGGCTTCCTCGACCAAATCGATTTTGTTGAGGAGAATCACATCCCCATAGGCAATTTGGCTGTAGGCCACGTTGCTGTTGAACAGATCGGGGGCAAAGTTGGTGGCATCTACCAGGGTGATAATCGAGTCTAGCCGCGTCAGATCTCGCAATTCTGGCCCCAAAAAGGTGAGGGCCACCGGCAAGGGATCCGCCAATCCCGTAGTCTCCACCACCAGGTAGTCGATCTTGTCGGAACGTTCCATCAACCGCAACACGCTTTCGGCGATGTCGTCCCGGATGGTGCAGCAGATGCAGCCGTTGTTCAGCTCCACCAAGTCTTCTTCGCTGGAGACGATCAGCTCCGCATCGATGCTGATCTCGCCGAATTCGTTGACCAGCACCGCTGTGCGCATCCCTTTCTGGTTGTTGAGGATGTGGTTGAGAAGGGTGGTTTTCCCACTGCCCAAAAAACCTGTGATGATGGTGACAGGTAAGCCTCGCTTAGGCACTTCGATGGTTGCGGTCATAGAGTGGCAGCGATCCGATATAGAGGGAACTCTTCCACTTTACCCTCATTGCCCTTGTCCCCTGAGGCCGGGTGAACCTCTCAGATGCGATCAGTAGAGCCTTTGCGCCTCGGCATTGGCGGCGTCGCCAGTGTGGCCCTGGCTCTCCCAACTCGGCGGCCTCTCTCTTTCTGGCTTACTCTTCAGGGTCAGATTGCTTCCTCTAATCCCCTGGCCCTGAAAGTAGGGTTATTTCGATTCAAACTGGGACAATGCACCCAACACCTAAAACGTTGAACGCAGGGGGCCAGAGAGCTGTTCTCAGTGGCCCACGGGTCTCACCCTAACCTGAAGTGACTATCGATAACATCCCTAGGTAGACTATAGTGCTGACCCACCCCAGCTTGGCCTGTCGGGATGCCTACCTGTCCTGGGTTACTTCCACCTGGTTGCCCGGCTCTAGGCTGACGCGGAACTGTTGGGCGCCTGCCGGCAAGGGATCCGGTGTCAGATCGGGCAGGTTGGCAAAGGGGGTTTCGGCGCGACGCTCCCGGGCCAGCGCATCCTCCGGCTCGGCGGCCAGCAGGGATCCCGTCCTATCCACCGTTACCCGGTAGACCAAGCTCTCTGGCCAATCGGGGGGAGACTGCCACTGCTCTGCCAAAATGTCTCGCAGACGGGAAAGGGGATCCGCCCCTGCTGCCTCTCTTCCCGCTGTTGGGTCAGATTCTTGGAGGGATGTGGCCAAAGGCTGCGATTGACCCGTCAAGGCAGGGATGGTGAGCTGCTCTTGCGGGGAAGGGGAACCTGTGGGATCCCTAGGGGGGCGACTGGCCCAGATCCCAACACCGGCCACAACTGCGATCCCTCCCACCAGCAGGGCCGCGATCCCAGTGGGCTGTCGATACCAAGCCCGCGTCACCGGAGTTCCCAGATTGGCCAGTTGGGGAATGTCATCCGCCACCTGGGAGAGGTTCTCCAGCAGGTCGTACAACTGCGTCATCGACAAATCCACCTGCGCGATGCGATCTTCCCCTTGGCGCACCGTGAGACGATGAAAAATAAAATCAAGCGGACGGATGGCAACGGTACCGCTGAAGGTTCCCTTGGGTTCCCCACTCAAGTGGGATCCCACGTAGCGGTCGATTACGGTGATCAAATCGTTGAGCCAAACGTTATCGCCGTGTAAAGTTTTGACTGTCTCCCCCTGGCGGATTTCCAACTGACACTCGAAGCTGCGCTGGATGGCTTGCAGCGGCGGCGTTGCAGAGGAGTCTGAAGAATTGGAATCGGCAGGGGCTTCTCCCCGTACAGTCAGCGTAGAAGTGGGTTGTTGATAGGTGTGGCTAATCAGGGTGAGGCTGGGCATGGCAACTGCGGGCGAACAACACGGGTAGAGGGCTACAGAGGCGATAATTGACAAAACTGCCTCAAGAAGAGGGTGAGGTATCGGGGCCGGAGCTGTGGGCTACCCCCTCTTCTTCCAGATCGCTGCCGGCAGGCAAATCCATCTCAGGACGGCTGAGCAAGGCTTTCCACAGGCGCTGAGCGCCTTTCGGGCTACTGTAGAACATCAGCTCAATCAAGATGCGCAGGGCCAGCTCGGTGAGGCTATTCTCATCGCGCACGTCCCCATCCACCATGCGGCTGCGGTAGTGAGAGAGGAATTCATCCAAGTAATCTCCCACCAGCGGCTGACGGAAGGGGCTGAGCTCTTGATCGACAGCGGCTTCCAGTTGCTCCAAGGTGCTGCGGATACGGGCTTGTTGCTGAGCAGCCAGATAGGCAATCACCATCACCAGGGCGCGGGCCTCTTCGATATCGACCTTTTTGCGCCCACCGCTGCTGCGGCGCAAGGGGTTAGCATTGCGCAGTCGCCAGAGGGTCACCCGGTCGCCAATCTGCTCTTCCAAGTTGAGGGCTTTGGCTGCGGCCAGAACCGCTTCGGAACTTTCTCCGCTCAGGGACTCCAACCCCAGCAGTAGCAAGTCCAACTGGGCTTTGATGGTACCGGTGGCTGTGTTCAGGCCAACGGGCCGACTGTCTAACTGAATGTGCTTGTGTTCCACCGTCACGCTGTCAATGGGAGCTTTGGGTTTCGACGAAACTCTATGATCTCCTGTCCAAGCCAAACCTGCAACCTACCTCCCTGCGCTCTAGTCTAAAAGACTTTGGGCATGCTAGACTGCTCGCCAGCCTGCCGAGAGTTGAGCTCTCAGGGTTCTTCCCCAAAACGGGGTAACTCTGGATGCATCTTAGACCAATAAGAATGGGTTTTCTGGGCCGGTTTCTGTTTCGGCAACACCCCTACTCCTAGCTGAACTTGGGCTTTTGGACTCAGGGGGATGGCTACTTATAATGGGGAAAGCAGCTGCTGCTTTGGCCTTTAAGAGCTAAGTGACTACCCACCTTCATTGAGTTTCCCTTTTGTTGACACCAGCGACTCTAGGTGCAGCTTGATTCATCATGGCCTCTTCTGCTCGCTGCAGTACTCAGCCTGTCCCTGTTCACTGGGTCTTGATCTTCAGGGATCGATTGGGGCAGAGGGGGGTTGTTCTGGATAGTATCTATTACTCAGTGGGACGGTCTAAAGACAATCATATTCGCCTTTACGATCCCTGCGTCTCTCGGAAACACGCTTCCCTCATCCGCATCCCAGGTTCAGGGCCAACTGCACAGGGATCCCTGCAGTACAGCTACATGGTATTCGATGGCAGTCCGGGATCCAGGCCCAGCACCAATGGCCTATTCGTCAACGGAAAACGGGTTTTGTCCCATCGCCTTCAGCTCCTAGATAAGATAAGGTTTGGGCCGAACGTAACAGCAATTGTGGAGACAACGGATCGACTCAGCCCGGAAACCCTAGCCAAGTTATTGCAGCCTCTGGATGCTGCTAGCTCTACATCCCCATCCACCTTTGATTTTAATAAAGACACGGAGCCGAACCCGGAAAACCTGGCTCAGCCAGAGGAAGAGGATTTCACTGTTGCCTAAGCCAACCCAACCAGTCTTCTGAATCCTCCTGTGCCCCCCATCCCACCTGCTCTGAGCGGCTACTGGCAAAATGCCTTTGACCTAGAAGCCCATCTGGGATCCTTCCTGGGCCTTGGGGCTGCCGATCTGCGGGAGAAACTGCGGGCAGGGCAGCAGCAATTGGCGGAGTTGGGCCGGCGAGACTTTGGCTGGGATCGGGCAGATGCGTTTTATCGGGATCAGGTGAGATCCGCCTATCTGCTGGATTTGGCGGCTTGGCACCTGAGCAGCACCGACTACATCGGCGATACCTTACGCCTGGTGGCGGATCATGCCCGCGGGTTGGTGTTGGATTTTGGCGGCGGCATCGGCACCCATGCTATCGGGGCGGCCCTCTGCGCAGCGGTGGATCAGGTGATCTTCTGGGATATCAACCCCATCCATCGGCAGTTTGTGCAATGGCGGGCGGAAAAGCTGGGCTTAACCGAGCGCATCCACTGTCCAGAAAACTTCCCAGAAGAGATCTTTTTTGACACGGTCATCTGCTTCGATGTGGTGGAACATCTGGCGGATCCGGCAGCGCAGTTGCGGCAGTTTTACGACTGGCTCAAGCCGTCAGGTAAGCTTTTGATCAACTGGTACTTTTTCAAGGGGTTTAACGGCGAGTTTCCTTTTCACCTGGACGACCCGCAAAAGGTAGAGCAATTCTTTCAGGTGCTGCAAAGCCGTTTTTTGGAGGTGTTTCACCCCTATTTCATTACCGCCCGCTGTTACCGCAAGTGGGATAAAAGCTGAGATTGATTGGAGAAAACCAAGGTGCTGCGCTATTTGCGGATACTGTGGCTGTTTTGGAGCACCTCAATCGCGGCAGAAATGGAGTACCGTGCCAATTTTTTCTTTGCCAGCCTCAGCAGTTTGGGTGGCTTGGGATCCGCTCTGTTTGGGCTGTCGTTGTTTTACCAGCAGGGGCACCGGCTGGGCGGTTGGAGTTGGCCGGAAGCCCTCATCGTGTTGGGGGTGTTCACCATTCTGCAGGGGGTGTCGGCCAGTCTCTTTAACGTCAACCTCAATCGCATTGTGCAGCAGGTGCAGGAAGGCACCTTGGATTTTGTTTTGCTAAAGCCAATAAGCAGCCAGTTTTGGCTGTCGGCCAGGGTGTTTTCCCCCTGGGGCCTGGTGGATATCGGCTTTGGCCTGTTGCTGATTCTCTACGCCGGGATCCAGCTCCATTTGCCTGCTTGGGCCTATGCTCTGGGGCTGCTGCCTCTGCTGCTGGGGCTGATCATCCTCTACAGCCTCTGGTTTATGTTGGGAGCCACCAGCATTTGGTTTGTGAAAATCTACAACGTGACCGAGGTGTTACGGGGCTTGGTAGAGGCAGGACGATTTCCGATAGTGGCCTATCCGGTGGCCTACCGCGTGTTTTTCACCTTCGTCGTGCCGGTGGCTTTCTTGACAACGATCCCGGCGGAGACCCTGCTGGGGCGAGCCCAATGGCCGTGGCTGCTGGGATCCGCTCTGCTGGCGGCAGGGCTGTTGTGGGGATCCCATCTTTTCTGGCGCTTTGCCCTGCGCTTCTACACCAGCGCTTCCAGTTAAAGTCTGGGCCAAAAAGCTTGGATCCCAGGCATCCGAGTTCTGGGGAGTTGAGTAATTTCTACAGACGCGCCCCATGCGCTGACATCGCGGAGAACAACTGCCTTCAGTACAAGGCAGAGGGAATCGCAGAGTTCTCTGGGTTGAGGGCAAAAAAGTTTTCACTGCAGCGCTTTGCAGCCACAGGCTCTGTGGTTTAGGGGGGCTTGTCTGTCAGTGGTTTTGATGGTTTGTCGATCTTTTGAGGAGCCTGTTCAATGCACAAACACACAAGCTTTGTAGCAGCATCTGTGATAGCCGGCAGTTTTGCTCTCTTGGGCTGTGGCAGCAGCACTTCGTCTTCGATGATGCCTTCCCAAGCGGATTTGGTGGCTTTGAGCAGCGGCAACCGCCTCACCTTTATCCGCTCCGCCGATGCCTTTGTGCAAGGATCCCTGACGGTAACAGGAGTGAACGGCAACCTCATTGGTATCGATGTGCGTCCTGCCAACCGGCTGCTTTACGGGCTGACCGACACCAGCATCCTTTACACCATCAACTTGCAGACCGGTGTCGCTACCGTGGCCAGCACTCTGTCGGTTCCCTTCACCGCGGGCACGCTTTCTGGCATGGATTTCAACCCTGTTCCGGATCGGCTGCGCTTGGTGGGAGCCAATGGCCAGAACTTCCGCATCAATGTGGATACGGGCGAAGTGATCCAAGATAGACCTTTGGCCTTTGGCCCAATGGAACTACAGGGATCCCAGCCGGCCATCACCGCCGCCGCCTACACCAACAATGTGGCGGGTGCCCAATCCACGCGGCTGCTGAACATCGACGGGCAACGGAACCTGCTGGTGTTGCAGAATCCCCCCAACGATGGGGTTCAGGTGCCCATTGGCCCCCTGGGGGTGAACTTCGGCCCTGTGGGCGGGTTTGACATCCGTACTGCTGATGGGGTGGATACCGGCTTTGCCATCGGCGGCTCCACCTTGTATCGAATTGACCTAAACACCGGTCGGGCCACATCCCTGGGCACCCTGCCGGGTGGGCCGTTCTTTGGCTTGGCTGCCCTCTAGGAAGGCCGATTCCTATTTGCCTATCTAAATCAAGATTCATCAGCGTTAATCAACATTTTGAATTCATGGGTTTGGATCAACTTTTTGAAATCATTGCCGCAGTTGATCCCTTGCGTGGCCCGATCCCAGCTCAGGATTGGGCCTTCTATCTCCCCTTAGCTCGGGGTTGACCTCCGCCTATGCAGACGATAAATTATGAGAGCCGCTGCCCTGCTTGGATTACTCTGGGCGATGCTTGTGCCTCTGCAGTTTCTCTCTCTCTTCCATCCCGTTTCCTCTTCCCGCTCATGAAGATCGAGGGCGACAAAGCTGAGGGATCCCTGCAGGAAAAAACCGATGCAGAGGTGTTTGCGGCTCTAAAAGCAGGCCGGTCACAAGCTCTGGCCATTCTCTACGACCGACATGCCGGCTTGGTGTACGGAATTGCCTGCAAAATGCTGGGCAACACTGCCGAAGCCGAAGATCTCACCCAAGATATTTTTTTGAACTTGGCCCGTTCTGCCTTCGATCCCAGGCGGGGATCCCTGCGCACCTACCTGAGCATCTTGGCCCGCTCTCGCTGTTTGGATCGGCTGCGCTCTTGGCGGAGTCGACAGCGTTCCTTGGAACGGGGCAGAGTGGAATTACAGGGCAACCCTGCTGCGGATCCCGCCTTGGAGCAGTTGGCTCAAGCAGAGCAGGTGGTTGAGGTGCAAACGGCTTTGGCCGAGTTGTCCGAAAGTCAGCGGCAAGTCTTGAAGATGGCCTATTACGAAGGCATGAGCCAAACGGAAATTGCCAAGCAACTGGATCTGCCTTTGGGAACGGTCAAAGCCAGAGCTCGGCGGGCTCTGCTGCGGCTGCGCGAGTTGTTGGGAGGCCCCTCATGAAAGCCGAATCTGTGTCTCCCGAAGAACTGCAACTGTGGCTGGCAGGCTATGTGCTGGGGGATCTCTCCCCGGAAGAGGCCGACCGGCTGGAGGCATTGCTCAAGCTGCGCCCGGAGCTGCACCGAGAACTGCAAGCATTGCAACAGGCATTGGAGACAGCCTACGGCGTGGAGGAAAAGCAACCTCCCCCCGCCCTGCGGGCTTCTCTGTTGCAAGCACATGCGGAGCAGGCAGCCCAACCGATGCGCACCCCCGCCTGGATTGCCAAGGGATCCCGTCTCTGGCAACGGGGCTTGGGGGCGGTGGCCGCAGGCTTGATCGTCGCTTTGGGGCTGGGGAACCTCTACCTGTGGCGCAGGCTGCAGCTAGCCCAGACGCAAGGGATCCCTGCCGAGGTGTTGACTTATGAGTTGCAGCCGACTGCGGAGAACCTAACCGGCTCGGTCAGGCTTGAGGTGGATCCCCAGCGCTTGCAAGGGCGATTGGTGGCCCAAGGTTTGCCACCTCTGCCGGAAGGCCGGGTCTATGCCCTGTGGGTGGTGGTGGATCCTGAGGCGCCCTTCACCACCGATAGTGCGGGGGCCATCCTCATGGCAGCTTTTCCGGTGGATGAAACAGGAAACCGCCAACAGGAGCTGCGCCTACCGCCGGTGTTTGAATCTGCAGAATGGGTGCGGGCTGTGGCCATTAGCGAAGAGGACAGCGAGCGTCCCCAAGAGCACGAAGGATCCCCTTTGTGGATTTCCGGCTAGGGATGGATTGGCGTGGCCCGATGGCACAAGTAGGCGATTGTGATGCAGATGGATGTCAACCCAGTCTTGTGACCAAGGCAGAAGGCCTTAAGATAAAAGTCGCCACCCCAGCGAAGAACTTGGAGGCCACCCCATGGGCGAAGCGAAGCGCCGTAAAACCCGCATCAGCCAAGATCCCGACCAAGAGCTGGTGTTTCCCAACCTCAAGGATATTCCCCTCACCAAAGGGCAGGCTCGCGCCATCTACAATTGGACAACCCGTGGCGCTTGGGCAGGCATCATTCTCCTGGCCATCATTTGGGTGGTGATCCGATTTGTAGGGCCTGCCTTCGGCTGGTGGCATCTGGTCGGCTAGCCGGCCGGATCCCCTTTAGCATCCTTTGGAGTTTCCGTCTATGCGCTCTTATCTGGCAGCCGCCATTCAAATGACCAGCATTCCCGATCTGGCCAGCAACTTGCAGCAGGCGGAAGAGTGGATCGACTTTGCGGCGCGCCAGGGGTGCGAGCTGGTGACGCTACCAGAAAACTTTGCCTTCATGGGGCCGGAAGCCGAGAAAGCCCGCCTTGCTCCTGAGATTGCGGAGCGGGCGGAGGAGTTTTTGGCCAAGATGGCCCAGCGTTACCAGGTATTTATTTTGGGAGGAGGGTATCCTGTGCCGGACGGGCAGGGCAAAGTTTACAATACCGCTGCCCTCTACAGCCCTGACGGCAAAGAGCTGGCCCGCTATCGCAAAATCCACCTGTTCGATGTCAATCTGCCCGACGGCAATACCTACCGCGAGTCGAACACGGTGGTCAGCGGAGATGAGGTGGTCACCTGCGAGCAAGAGCAACTGGGGAACCTCGGTTTGTCGGTCTGCTACGACGTACGCTTTCCAGAGCTGTACCGATCCCTGGTGGATCGCGGAGCCCAGATTTTGCTCATCCCTGCCGCCTTCACGGCCTACACGGGTCGGGATCACTGGCAGGTTTTGCTGCAATGCCGGGCCATTGAGAACACCTGTTACGTGATAGCCCCCGCCCAGGTGGGCACCCACTACGAGCGGCGACAGTGTCACGGCCATGCCATGATCGTGGACCCCTGGGGGACTATCTTGGCGGATGCGGGTGGCGAAAAACCGGGGGTGGCCATTGCTGAAATTAACCCAGAGCGTTTCCAGTTGGTCAGGCGACAGATGCCTTCCCTACAACACCGTCGGCTGGCCTGCACCGTCACCCGCTAGGGATCCGCTGTGCCTTGGCCCCCCCTGATTCTCTACAGCAAACCCGGCTGCCACCTCTGCGAGAGCTTGGTGGAGAAGTTGCGGCAGATCCCCGAAATCCGTGATCTGGAAGTCCGCGACATCACCTCCAACCCGAGTTGGTGGGAGCAATACCAACTGGAAGTTCCCGTGCTCACCCTGGCAGGGGATCCCGAGCGACCTTTGCCACGTCCTTCCCCTCGGCTGACGGTGAGCCAGTTGCGGGCTTGGCTTGAGAAACAGCTCCGTTGAATTTCTCCTGCTGCTGCCGGAGCTTTCTCTGCCATGCCTATGGAGAGAGCAGCGATTCGCTGCGGGCGGTGTAGCCGGCTTGACGCAGGGCTTCAACGGCGGCTTGGGCATTGTTAACCCAAAATTGGGATCCCATTCTCACCCAAAGGGTATGGGGATGGGCGGTGATGGCAGCCACGACAGGAATGCGATTTTCTTCTTTAATTTCCGAGCGTTGGCGAGCGATTAGCGTCTGTAAACGGTATCGATCCTCCAGTGTCCCAGCAGAGTCGAGAGGGATCTCCACCGTTACCCAACTAACAGATTCAATCGGTTGTAAATCTTCCACAATCAGTTGCACCTGTTCATCCCGCTGATCCACTTTGGCCCAAACCAATAGCCGTTGATCCACCTCCAGGCAACCGCGCAAACGTTCATAGGTTTTGGGGAAGATCACTGCTTCACAACTGCCGGTGAGATCTTCCAGTTGCAAAATGGCCATGCGATCCCCTTTCTTGGTTGTGACATTTTTAATGGCAGTCACCAGGGCGAGAACGCCCACAGAGGCATCGGCTGCGCAGCCGCCCAAGTCAGCTAGGTTTACAGGGGCCAGCAGCCGCGCTTGCTCCTGAATGCGCCGCAGCGGATGATCCGAGACATAAAACCCCAGCAGCTCCCGTTCTAGCCTCAACTTTTCCTGAGGTGGAAAATCTTCAGTAGCCGGCCCACGCGGAGCCTCCACAAATCCATTGCCGGCGCTGCTATTGCTCCCCAATAGATCGAACAAGCTGGCTTGGCCGATGGCTTTGGACTTGGCTCGCTGCGCTGCCCAACCGAGGATGGGATCCAAATCGGCAATTAGTTGTTTACGATTTCCAGAAATACAATCAAAAGCGCCCGCACAAATCAGGGCCTCCAGGGCACGACGGTTAACAATGCGCAGATCCACCCGCTGGCAAAAATCCGCCAGAGAGGTGAAGGGGCCATCAGCTTGACGGGCAGCCAAAATGTTTTGAATGGCCCCCTCCCCTACATTCTTCACTGCCCCCAGACCAAACAAAATGCTGGATCCCTGGGGAGTAAAGTCCATTCCAGAACGGTTGATATCCGGCGGCTGAATTTGGATCCCAATTGACAAGCAATAGGTAATGTAGCGCTGTACCTTGTCCTGATCTCCCCCCACAGAAGAGAGCAAGGCTGCCATATATTCCGTTGGGTAATTGGCCTTGAGGTAAGCTGTTTGAAAAGTAATCAACCCATAGGCAGTAGAATGCGATTTATTGAAGCAATACTCGGCAAAAGCAACCATTTGATCAAACAATTCTGTGGCAACTTCTTGGCTTACACCCCGCTTGGCTGCCCCCTGTACAAATTGCTCGCGGTGTTTCTCCATCTCGGAGACTTTCTTTTTCCCCATCGCTCGCCGCAGCAGATCGGCTTGGCCTAAGGTGTATCCGGCCATGTCTTGGGCAATGCGCATGATCTGTTCCTGGTAGAGGATGGCTCCGTAGGTATCCTGAAGAATGGGCTTGAGGAGTTCGTGGGCATAGGTTACCGGTTTGCGACCGTGCTTGCGATCGATAAAGTCGGGGATCATTCCCGTATCCAATGGGCCTGGCCGGTACAAGGCCAATACTGAAGAAATATCTTCCAGGTTGGAAGGTTTGAGCTCCCGCACCACCTGCTTCATGCCAGAAGATTCCAGTTGGAAGATCCCTTCCAGCTCTCCCTTTTCCAAAAGCTGGTAGGTTTTCTTGTCGTCTAGGGGTAGGTTATCCAGATCTATATTGACGCCATTGTGTTCTCGGATCAGTTCCACTGCCCGCTGAATCATCGTCAGGTTGCGCAGACCCAAAAAGTCCATCTTCAGCAAGCCCAAAGACTCGATATCTTCCATCGAGTACTGGGTGATAATTTGGCCTTCATTGTTGTACTGCAGAGGCACGATCTCATCTAAGGGATCCTTAGCAATCACCACACCGGCAGCGTGAACCCCGAAGGTTTTGTTGGTGCCCTCCAACAAACGTGCCAGCTCGATCCAGCGGTGGGTGGTTGGGTCTTTCTCGTATTTTTCTTTAAACTCTGGAGCGGGAGTATCCTCGCCAATCATCTCTTCCAATTTTGCGGGCTTGCCTCGGGATACCGGGATCAATTTCGCCATTTTGTCGGCTTCTGAGTAGGGAATGTCTAAGACTCGACCGACATCTTTGAGAATGGCTTTAGAGGTCATGCGGTTAAAGGTGATGATCTGGGCGACTCGCTCTTGGCCGTATTTGCGGGTCACATAGTCGATCAGCTCTCCCCGCCGCTCGATGCAAAAATCCGTATCGATATCCGGCATCGATTGACGTTCTGGATTGAGAAATCGCTCAAACAGTAGGCCGTATTTAACCGGGTCAATGTTGGTAATTTGTAGGGCATAGGCCACCAGGGATCCTGCTGCCGAGCCTCGCCCCGGCCCCACCGGGATCCCCTGCTCGCGGGCATAGCGAACGTAGTCCCAGACCACCAGGAAATAGCTGGAGAAGCCCTTTTGTTGGATGATGTTCAGCTCAAAGCGCAGGCGCTCCTGGTAGTTTTGGGGGATCTGATCCGGCTGAGCAACACCGCAGCGCTTCGCCAGCCCCTGCCAGGCCAATTCTGTGAGATAGCTATCGGCAGAATGGCCCGCTGGAACCGGGTAGTCGGGCATGCGCATTTCCCCAAATAGGTCATAGCCCTCGATCTTTTCCAGCACCTTCAGGGTGTTGGCGATGGCCTCGTCAATCACCTCCTGTTCCAAATGGTCACGGCAGAGACGGCGCATCTCTTCTGGGCTTTTCAGGTATTCGGTTCCGGTGTAGCGAAGGCGATTTTTTTCAGTAAGGGATTTGCCTGTTTGAATGCAGAGCAGCGCATCGTGGGCCTCTACATCCCAGCAGGAAATAAAATGGCTATCGTTGGTGAGGATGATCGGGATCCCCAATTCGCGGGCGATGCGCACCAACTGCACATTGACAAAGCGATCTTCTTGATAACCGTGATCCTGAATCTCGATGTAATAATCATCCCCAAACTGCTCTTGGTACCAAGCGGCAACTTCACGGGCAATTTCTGGCCGCCGCTGCAAAATAGCTTGAGGCACTTCTCCTGCCAAGCAGCCGCTGGTGACGATCAGCCCTTCTTTGTATTGCACCAAATACTCTTTGTTAATGCAGGGGCGAGAGAAAATCCCTTTCCCTTGAATGCCATGTAGATGGGAAATGGTGGTTAGCTTCACTAAGTTTTTGTAGCCCTGGGTATTTTTGGCCAGAACCACTTGGTGATACTTGGGGTACTTGCGGCTTTTGTCGCGGATATCGCCGTTGATCACGTACATTTCATTGCCGATGATTGGAGTAATCCCTTTGCTTTTACACAGTTTCACCAGCTCCAATGCCCCATACATGACACCGTGATCCGTCAGGGCCAGCCCCGGCAAACCCATAGCCACCACCTGCTCGATCAGACGCGGCAATTGGCTGGCGCCATCCAAGAGGCTGTATTCGCTGTGGAGATGCAAAGGAACAAAAGACATGGCAACGCTATGGATAGTGGGATCCCTTTAACCTTAACTCAGCGTGTCCATTTCTCGACTGCCTGCAGATGCCGCTACAGTAAAGTCAGCTGATGTTTTTTCCCTTTTCTTGAATCTATGGATGCTCCCATTCGCCTCACCCAGTACTCCCACGGCGGTGGCTGCGGCTGTAAAATTGCCCCGGCCCTGCTGCAACAAATTCTTAAGGATGTGCCCCTGCTATCCCCAAATCCGGCTTTGTTGGTGGGAGCTGAAACCAGCGATGATGCGGCTGTCTATCAACTAAACGACCACCAAGCCCTAATTTTGACCACCGACTTCTTCATGCCGATTGTGGATGAGCCGGTGGATTTTGGTCGGATCGCGGCGACCAATGCCCTTTCCGATGTCTACGCGATGGGGGGCACTCCCATTCTGGCTTTGGCGGTTTTGGGCATGCCGGTCAATACCCTGCCGATGCAGGCCATCCAAGGGATCATGGCCGGAGGGATCCAGGTTTGCCAAGAAGCCGGGATCCCTTTGGCAGGGGGGCACTCCATCGATTCGCCGGAGCCCATCTTCGGCTTGGTGGCAGCAGGTTTGGCCCATCCACACCACATTCGCCGCAATGCCACGGCCCAAGCCGGGGACGATCTGATCCTGACCAAGCCGCTGGGGATCGGGGTGATGACCACCGCTCTGAAAAAGGGTCAGCTCAGTGCGGCAGGCTACGCGGAAGTTTTGCAGGTGATGACCCAGCTGAATCGCATCGGCTCGCAACTGGCTCGGCGACCGCAAGTTCACGCCATGACGGATGTAACAGGGTTTGGCCTGGTGGGACACTTGCTGGAAGTCTGTCGCGGCTCGGGGGTGGGGGCCAGTTTGGATCTGGCTTCCATTCCGTTTTTGGCAGAAGCGCTCTCGCTGGCAGAGGCGGGGATCTTCCCAGGGGCGGCTCGTCGCAATTGGCAGGGCTATGAGGGGGTACAGGCAGAATCCCTGCCCGAGTGGCAGCAACTGCTGCTGGCAGATCCCCAAACCAGCGGGGGCTTGCTGGTGGCGGTGGATCCCGGCTACACCTCAGACCTCTTGCAAGAGCTGCACAGTGCCGGCTACCCCTACGCCCGTCGCATTGGCCGATGCCAAGCTGGAGACACCAGAATCCATGTTACCGGCAAGATCAGCCTCAGCCCAGCGGCAGCCTGAAGAAGACCCTCTGGCAATACTCACCATGCAAAGTCTCATGCAAAGTCTCGATAGAGGGCTCAGTATGAAGATTGCGTCAAGCAGCTCTGAGAAAGTTAAAGATACCATGTGAGGCAAGGGAAGGTTGAGATATCCTGAGAGCTATGAGCGAGCTTCCCCCCAGCCGTAGTCTGGTTCAGCGAGTTGAGCCTGGCCAGCTGATTCGAACCCTCAGCAGTGGGCAATTGCTGATGGTGGATCCCCAGCGGCACAACGCCCTGATCATCTGCAAGACGTTTCATGCTGAGTTTGCCGGGCCGGGTGCTGCTGTTGGGGGGCCATTGGATGTGGAGTCCGGCGGCGTTGTCCCCATTGGGGATGTGGTTTTGCTGCATCCGCAAGACTACCAAGAGCGGCAAAGTGCCTATGCCAAGCGGCTGCACTGGATGCGTTGGCTGCAGCAAATCACCGACAATCCTTTGCCGGCCCAGCGGGCGCGGGTTTTGCTCTTTAGCTTAGAGGAATTTTTCTCTGCGGATTTGGTTAGCCAATTGCCCGATGACATTTTGGCACGGCTGGTGGGGGTGCTGCCCCAGACGATTGCTGCGGTGCGGATGGAGATGACGGCCCTCTACAGCCCCAGCTATTCCTTGGCAGGCTGAGCTTGTCTTGGACTGGGGAAGGGACTCGTCCTGCCAGCATGAATCGGTGACACCTTGCAGCCCTCTCTGCAACTGGAACAAGACACGATCAGCTACACTGCTGGCATTTGGTTCAACTGGACTCGACTGGAATCTCTGCCTTATGCAGTGGTGGAAACGGCTTCGCCGCAATCGATGGGCCCAAGCAGGAGCCTACATTCTTCTTGTTTTCTACGCCTGCGCCATTTTTGCCGAGTTTGTTGCCCCCTACAGCCCGCTGGAATCGCAGCCGGGGGGATCCCTTCTGCCGCCCACCGCCATTCACTTTTGGGATGAATCGGGCGCTTGGATTGGGCCCCACGTTTATCCAACCCGCCAGGGGCCAGTGGATCTGGAAACGGGAGAACGCCCGCTCTTGGTGGATACCAGCCGTCCAGCCGGGATCCGCTTGTTTGTGGCCGGTACTCCCTACCGTTGGTTGGGGTTGATCCCCTGGGATCGGCATCTGTTTGGCACCGTCCCGCTGCGGCCTGTTGCAGAAGAGGGACAGGTGGGATCCCCAATCGGCGAAGAGCCCTCTGTGGCACGGCTACACCTGCTGGGCACCGATGATCAAGGTCGGGACTATTTCAGTCGCTTGGTCTATGGCGGGCGCGTCAGCCTGTTTATCGGCTTGGTGGGCATTGGCATCTCTTTCCCCATTGGCCTGCTGGTGGGGGCCATATCCGGCTACCTTGGGGGCTGGGTGGATACGCTCCTGATGCGCTTGGCAGAGGTGTTGATGTCGATTCCGACGCTGTATCTGCTGGTGTCGCTGGCAGCGGTGTTGCAGGTGAATCCGCTGACCGGGGTGCCCTTCAGCAATGCCGAGCGCTTCTTGGTGATTGTGGTGATCCTCTCTTTTGTGGGTTGGGCGGGCCTAGCCAGGGTGATTCGTGGGCAGGTGCTGTCCTTGCGAGAGCGGGACTTTGTGCAGGCAGCGCGGGTAGCCGGGGCGGGATCCCTGTATCTGCTGGTGCGGCATATTTTGCCCCAGACAGCTACTTATGTGGTGATCTCGGCAACCTTGGCGGTGCCCGGCTACATTGCGGCAGAGTCGGTGCTGAGCCTCATCGGGTTGGGGATCCAACAGCCGGATGCCTCTTGGGGCAACATGCTCTCGCTGGCCACCAACGCTTCGGTGATCATCCTACAACCCTGGCTGGTGCTGGCCCCCACTTTGATGGTGGTGCTGACCTCTCTATCCTTTAACCTGCTGGGGGATGGTTTGCGGGACGCCCTCGATCCTCGGGAAGGGTGAGCTGCTTCCCCATTGCGCCGAGTGAGGGGAATGGAGTGGCCTGCAAATCACCGCTTTCCGTCGGGATAGAGCCGGTTTAGACCCTTGCGAGCCTTAGCATGGACATCCAGGGTGGCATCCATTTTCAGGATCTGCCGGTAAACTTGCTCGGCACGAGCCACTTCCCCTTCCCGTTCCAACTTTTCTCCTAGCTTGAGCAAGTTTTGGGCTGAGAGATCTGCCCAAGGATTCTGTTCGGCTGTTGGCTCCTGCAGTTGCCGCAGCTCTTCTAGGCGCTCTTGCACCATCGGTCGTAACAGCCAAGAGTCATCCAGATCCAAAACCTCTCGGTAGTAGCGCTGGGCCTCTTTAAAGTTCTTTTGCTCGTCGTAGGCTTCCGCCAGTTGTAGCGCCAGTTCCGCTGTGGGCTGATCCTTAAACTGGCGATGCAGTTGGTTCAGTCGCCGCACAAAGGGGGATCCCTGCTGCGGGTTTTTCAAATCCGGGGCGTGCTGAACCGGCAGATAGTCGTCCCTCTCCGCCGATGGTTGAGGGGAAGGGGCAGGCTCTGCAGCTTGAGGTCGAAGGGGCGCTTGGCGGCTGATGCTTTTGGGATCGATGGGGGTGGGCTTGTAAACCCAAATTGGCTGATCCGGAGGAGATGCGGGTGGGGTTGGGCGTGGGATCGGCTGCGGCAAGGGAATGGTCTTGCGATCCGGCGGTTCAGGAGATGGCTGCTTCAGCTCCTCAAGGGTGCTGGGAGGTTTGGGGGCCTGAAATTGAATCGCTTTGGGAGTCTCCCTGCCCTCTTGGGCCAATTCTCGGTACAGAGCGGCCAATTGAAGGTAACCCGCCTCCTCGTAGGCAGTGGCCAGCCAACGGGCATTCTCTGGGCTGGGATCCGCACGATAAGCTCGCCGGAGCAACTGCAAAGCAGTGCCGTAGTTGCGCTCTCGAATGGCTGCCCGTCCCAAACTCGCTGAGCTGACCCCGATGGTATCGCTGGCCATAGTCCCCCATCTGTCTTGGCGCCGACAATAGAGCTAAGAGTCAAGGCTGAGCTGCTGATAATTCAGGTTTTCCAAGCCAGCCACGTGGGTTGACGCTTGCTTAATATAACTGGATTCCTTGGCCATAGCATACCCTCACCAGCCGGGATGTTATCTGCTCGGACAGCTCCCTCTTGTTGAGATCTCTCGCTTTATATCAATTCAATGTCGATATTGAGGGTGGGATTGGATTGAGATCTGGATGCCAAGTTAACTTTCGGGCTAGCTTGTAGTCAGAGCTTCAGCAGCAACAGGTTCTGACGCCAACATGATCCAAGACTTTCGAGAGCGGTACCCCATGGGCAGCTTGCTCACCGATCTGTTGCGGGTGGAAGAAGGGATCTACATCGTCAGAGCCCAGGTGGTGGTGAACAACACGGTTTTGGGCAGTGGCATGGCTGGCTCGAACACCGTCGAAGAGGCGGAAGATGCTGCCTTGAAGCGCGCCCTCCACCACGCAGGATTTGGTCGCCCCACTTCCTCTTTGAGTTTGGGCATGGATTCTGCTGCCGCCAGGGTGCCTTATCTGCCAACTCCTGAGTTGGCCAACGGACACGCTCAGTCTTCCCCTGCTTCTCCAGCCCCCGAGTCGATAGGGATCCCTGCAAAGCCAAGTTCCCCAGAGCTGCCCGGTCTAAGTGAGCCGGCGGCCTATGGGGATGACCTATCGGACATCATTGCCCAAACGGATGTGGAGATGCAGCGCATTGGCTGGGGCCGCAAGGAAGGACAAGAGTTTTTGGAACGTCGCTTTCAGAAGAAATCTCGCCACCAACTAAGCGACGCCGAGCTGCGGGAGTTTTTGCGTTATCTCAAACAGCAGCCCTCCCGCCTCAGCAGCGAACCCCGCTTTTGAAGTCTTCTCGGCCTTGCCGCCAAGATCTCGGGATCTGGAGATCTGGCAACTCCTATCTTCCAACTAGGGTTGTTCCGAGCCCGTTCAAGTAGCCTCTGACCCTTGCCCCCGGCCCCTCTGGAAGGGGGAGTTGGGAATCAAGCCAGCCAACTGTTTTACTGCTAGTTGGCTGCTACTTGGAATAAGCCCGTTCTACCGTCGGTGTCTTGCTGCTGCTGAAGCTAGGGCGCACCTACAATCACGCTGGTGTCTTCCATTTGCTTCACGACCGTTTCTCCCCCTTCCGAGAGCACAACCCGTCGCTCTGGCACCGATACTCCGGCCACCTTGGCGGTTTGGTAGTTTTGCCCGGCCTGCACCACAGCGGGAATGACACCTGGGCCAGAAACCAGAGCAAAGGACTCGCCGCCAATCTGTATCATCCCGGAAACCTGTACACTGCGGGCAAACGCAGCTGGGTCAGGGGTAGGCGTTGGGATCGGGGTAGCCACGGCTACAGGGGCGCCATTGCCGCTGCCAGGAGGGGGCAAAACCGGAGGTGGAGGCAGGGGCGGCAGGACAATCTGCGGTTCAGGAGCACGCACGTTTTGAGGCACAAAGGGATCCACACGGCCAGCCCCACTCAAGGCCCGCTGGGTTTCCTGCTCTCGATCCACTGGCGGGATCAGGCTAGAGGCAGCTTGGGTAGCCTGCAGAAGGGAGGGCACCGGCGGCGGGGGTTGATCGGGGGCGGTCTGGCCAAAGCCGGCAGGCAAGTTCACCGTTTGTTGGCGGGCGAGAGCTTGCATCTGGCTGGCTCCGCGGGCCAAGGTGGCGCTCATATCCTGTTCCCAAGTCCCTGCAGCATTCAGCCGCATGATCACAGGGCTGGTTCCCCCCCGAGACTCCACCCAAATTTCCGCTTCTGTGTCGCTCAATCGCCGCGAGCTGAGGATCCGGGATCCCGGAGGCAAGAGGGGCCGAAGCGCCAGTTCGGCCTCAGGAACAGCCTGTTCGTTGGCCAGAGCCGGGAACCAACGGGGGGCCAAAAACGCAACGCCCCCTGCCAACAGCAGGCCGGCTACAAGAAAGCAGGACAATGGGCGAGCAGGCAGCGATTTCAGCATAGAGACCACCGGGAGAGAGCCTCGTATCCTCTCCACCAAAATATCCAAAATCTTCGTGATGGGGCCAAGTCAACCTGCTTTTCTCGACAACAGTGCTAGGATTTGTCGATCGAAACAGTGGCACCATGTCCCCAGAGATCCCGACCGGGCCAGACAAAGACGGCCTCTGTCCAAGCGCAGCCTCGTTTGCCATACTGAAGAAAGATTGTAAATATTTGTTAACGCCATGACTGTCTCTGCTTTGGATCCCGCCAACCCCGCCCGTTTACAGGAGATCGCTCAACGCTTGCGCAGCCCGCGTTCTGCGGACCGGATGGTGGCCTTGGCCCAGTTGCGGGATGTGCCGGCAGAGCAGGCGGTGCCGCTGATTTTGCAGGTCATCGACGATGAGAACCTGCAGGTGCGCTCTTTTGCCGTCTTTGCCCTGGGGATCAAGCAAACGGACGCCTGTCTGCCCAAATTGCTGGAAATCCTCACCCAAGACCCGGATTATGGCATTCGCGCCGACGCGGCAGGTGCCCTGGGCTACTTGGAAGATCCGCGGGCTTTTGAAGCTTTAGTGCGTGCTTTCTACGAGGATGTAGAATGGCTGGTGCGCTTCAGTGCCGCGGTGGCCTTGGGGAACTTGAAGGATCCGCGGGCTTACGACGTGCTGCTGCGGGCGTTGGAGGGGCCGGAGGTGTTGCTGCAGCAAGCGGCCATTGCGGCTTTGGGGGAATTGGGGGATCTGCGGGCCCTGGATCACATCCTGCGGTTTGCCCAATCGGAAGACTGGCTGGTGCGGCAGCGGCTGGCCCAAGCGCTGGGCAATTTGCCTTCCCCCAAGAGCGTTTCTGCTCTCAACTACCTGGCCAGGGATCCCCACGATAGCGTTGCGGCGGCGGCTCTGGATTCGCTGCGGCGCTTGCGGCAAAGGGGCATCTCAGAAACCACCCCTGAGAAGGGATCCGGGCCAGCCAATTCTGAGGAAGGCTAAAGTAAAGATCCCGGCTCAGCTTGTTCCGGGTTCCCCAGTCCCCAGAGAGAGGCCTCCTCTGTTTCCGGCTGAGCCTTTCTTTTCCTAGGATCCCTTGCCTTGATGGTTACTAGCCCCCACTCATCGGCTTCACCCGTTGCATCCCCGTCGCGGCCCCGCATTGTGGCGGCCCTTTCTGGGGGTGTGGATAGCTCTACGGTGGCGGCCCTTTTGCAGGAACAGGGCTACGCCGTGGAGGGGGTCACCCTCTGGCTCATGAGGGGGAAGGGGCAGTGCTGTACCGAAGGCTTGGTGGATGCGGCAGCCATTTGTGAGCAGCTGGGGATCCCGCACCATGTGGTGGATAGCCGCGAGCTGTTTCAGGCCAACATTGTGGACTATCTGGTGGCCGGCTACGCGGAGGGCATTACTCCCCTGCCCTGCTCCCAATGCAACAAGCTGGTGAAATTCGGCCCGTTGCTGGCCTATGCCCGCGAAAAGCTGGGCATCTCGCAGATGGCCACCGGCCACTACGCACGGGTGCGCTTTAACGCCGGGCTAGGACGTTACCAACTCCTGCGGGCGGTAGATCGGCAGAAGGATCAGTCCTATTTTCTCTACGACCTCAGCCAAGAGCACCTAGCCCATAGCCTCTTCCCCTTGGGCGAGTACACCAAGGCCCAAACCCGTCAGTTGGCTGCCCGCTACGGGCTGGTTACAGCCGACAAGCCCGAAAGCCAGGATCTCTGCTTGATTGAAACCTATGGCTCGATGCGGAGCTTTTTGGATCAGTACCTTGGGCAAAGGCCAGGGGAAATCGTCGATACCCAGGGGCGAGTGCTGGGATCCCATGAGGGCATCCACCACTACACGGTGGGCCAGCGCAAGGGGTTGGGGATTGCCTCTTCCCGTCCGCTTTACGTGGTGCGCATCGATGCGGCCATGAACCGCGTTGTCGTGGGGGAACGGGAGGAGGCTACCCAGGCTGAAGCGTGGGTAAGCCAAGTCAACTGGGTCTCTATCCCGGCGCCGACGGCATCCTTGGCTGTTGAGGTTCAGGTGCGCTACCGTACCCCCCCAGTGCCCGCCATGGTGATCCCGGAATCGCCAGAGCGGGTAAAGCTGCAGTTTGCCGAGCCGCAGTTTGGGGTCACTCCTGGCCAAGCCGCCGTCTGGTACCACGGGGATCTCCTGCTGGGGGGAGGGATCCTGGAGCGCCCTTCCCCCTAGGCCAACTGCAACTTCCCTCTCGCCAGGGGGGAAGGATTGGGGGTGAGGGCAAGCCAAACTACGCTGCTTGCGCTTGCAGCTGCTGCAGGGATCGGAACAGGAGCACTGTATAGATATCGAGGATAGGCGCAACTGCCGTGGCGGCAGCATTCCCAACCACAGCCGCACCTAGGGTATCTCCCAGGATCCCCCCAACAGAAAACGAAATCAGGATCGCGATGCCGAAGATCAAACCCACAGCCAGAAATGCCCAAAACACCCCCCACCAACGGCCCCTGACGAGGTTCCAACTGTAGCCCAACCCTTCTGTGGCCCCTTTGTCTTCCAGGACAATCGCGCAGAGCGTGAAAGCCAGCCTTATCCCCCAGTAGATGCCGGGAAGTACAAGCAGCAGCATCCCCAGCGAGACAATCAGCACCAGCAGGATGCTGCCGAATACCAGAGGCACTGCCTTGGAGACAGCTTGAACCAGACTGTTGCCCAGGGGAGGAGTGCGCTGCTTCAAGTGCTGATCCACCAGCCAAAAGGCTGCCCCTGCCAGGATGGGCAGGCCGATCAGGCCATAGGCCAAGTTGAGGATCCCCCCGGCAAGCGGGATCAGCTCCGCGACGATGGGAATGATAAAGCCAGGAGAGGCCAGGATCAGCAGCGGCCCATAGATAGGGCCTACCAGTTCCAGCGAGCGCTGCAAAAGGGAGAAGGGGTTGAGGGTAACATTCTGCATAACAGAGGGATCCTCGTGGGCGACCAAGTTCACCCCCTTCATACCACGGGATCCCGGCTTTGGTTCTGGGAGCAGGCTTAAGAAAGTCTGTATTGCTTTGTACAGATCTAGGCGGATTTTTGGAGGATCCACGCCGCTGCCTGTTCGCCGCTGCGCAGGGATCCCTCGAGGCTGCTCTGGTGGGTGTATTCCCCGGCCCAAAGGAGGCCCGGCAGGCCGCTAAAGGTGGGAACCAGATGCTGCTGAAAGCCGGGGGGTTGTACAAACTGGGCAAAAGGGATCCGGTATACCCGCAACAGGCGCAGTTGCTCCAAGGGGGCTTTATCGCTACGCGACGCTGCCGCGACGGGGAAGTAAGTTTGCAGCTCGGCCCGGCAGGCTTGGGCCAGTTCCTCGTCCCTCAAGGGGGGATCCCCTAGCACCACCACCGAATACAGGTGTTGGCCAGGAGGAGCCAGCGCCGGGCTGATGCGGGTAAGTTGGACCCAATGGTTGATCCAGCCCTGGCCGGTGGCGTTGAGGTACAAGTAGGCGCCGCGGCTGAGGGAAAAGGGGGCGCAGAAGTAGAGACAGGTCACCGCTCGCCCCTGGGTGGGAATGGGGGTGGGGGCTTGAGGGCACAGCTCCGCCTGCCAGGCCCGTGCCTGAGGGGCATCAGTAGCACAAACTACCCACTCGGCAGGGATCTCTTCACCCTTGGCGGTGCGGATCCCGCGCACTTTCCCGTCTTCTGCCAGGATGCGCTCCACCGGGGTTTGGTAGCGAATCTGTTCGGGGGACAGGTGACCGGCCAGTTGTCGGGCCAGTTCTCCCATGCCCAAGGCCGGGGTGACAATGGATCCCTCGGCCATCATCTTGAAATAAAAGGCAAAGAGGCGGGCGCTACTGCCCAGATCCGGATCTAGAAGGATCCCGCGGAAAAAGGGGTAGAAAAAGTGCTGGCAGATCTGTTGGGAAAAGCCGTACTGCTCCAGAAACTCCCGCAGCGAGCAATCGGATCCCCCTAGCCCTTCTTGAAAAACCTGCTCCGGGCTGCGGCGCGCCAGCTCGGATCGCAATTGCAGCACCTTGAGCTTGTCCCCAAAGCTGGCCAAGGGGTTGAGCAAAGAGGGGAGAAGGCTGGACAGATCCCGTAGAGGATCCCCCAACAGCCAGCAGCGACCGGGTTGAGCCAAAATAGCGCCGGGCCGGTAGGGACGGGGATCGAGCTTGCCCAGATCCAAATGCTGTCGCACTTTGGGATAGGCGGTGAACAGCACCTGAAAACCGCGATCCAGGCGAAAGCCATCCACCTTGTCGGTACGCACCCGCCCCCCAGGGCCGTCGCTTTTTTCCAGAACCAGGACATCCCTCCACCCCGCCTGGCTCAGCACTTTGGCGCAAGCCAAGCCGGCCAGCCCCGCCCCAATGATGACAACTTTGCCCATGCTCTGCCGGGATCCCTTCTTCGTCGAGTATTTTATCTGCTTGGATCCCACTAGGGCTGAGCTGGGTCGGCTGGCCCCCAAATGCGAATTGAGCCATCGGCGCCACCACTGAGAAGGGTCTGCCCATATCGCTGCGCGACGCTTCCGCGACCGGGGCCAAACAGCAAGACGCTCACCATCCAAGTCTGGCCGCCCAGGGTGCGCAACTGTTCTCCGCTGCGCAGATCCCAGAGCTTGATCTGGTGAGCGCGGTAATCGGTGCCGCTGGCGAGCAAGCGGCCATCAGGGCTGAGGGCAAGGGCGGCCAAGCCGGACAAAGTCTGGGGCAAGGTGCGCTCCAAGGATCCCGTGCCCAAGTTCCAGACCAAGATGCCACCGGTACTGCCAGCGAGCAAATAGCGGCCATCTGGGCTCAGAAGCACCTGCTCGATGGGGTAGTCGGCCTTTAGGGTTTCCAGCAAGGCCCCGCTGCCAGGATCCCAAAGGTGAACGGTGGGATCTCCATTGGCGGCCACCAAGATCCAAGGGGGGATCCCTTCAGATTGGTGGGAAGTATTCATACGGGTAGGTCTTGGGCCAAAGGCCACTGCTGTAATGCCAGCCCTCTGAGGGGTCTCCTGGGCGGCAGCAGTGGGAGGCGCCAGGGTGCGGATCAACTGGCCGTTGTCGGCCTGCCAAAGGCGGATGGTGCGGTCGGCGCTGCCACTGGCAATCCAACGACCATCGGGGCTAATGGCGACACTGTTGATCAGCTCCGTGTGTCCCTGCAACTGCAGCCGCGCCAGCACATCCCCAGGCGAGAGAGCCGGATCCCCCAGGGTCGCCAGATCCCAGACCCGTACCGTCTTGTCTGCCCCCCCACTCACCAAAAAGGTACCATCTGGGCTGATGGCCAGTGCCTCAACGGATCCCTCGTGGCCTGCCCAGCTCTGGAGCAGTTGGCCAGCCTGGGGATCCCAAAGCCGGATCACGCCGTCGTCTCCCCCGGCAGCAAGGAGATTTCCATCCGGGCTGATGGCCAGAGCAGTGACGGCGACAGGGCCTTCCAGCGTAGCCTTGAGCTGCAAAGACTTGGCCCAGTCTGCCGGGTCGTTATCGCTACGCGACGCTTCCGCGACCGTGACGGCGGTGGGGACGGAGGCATGAGAACCGTTCTCGCGAGTAGGACGGAGTCCCAGGCCGTTGCGCTTTGCCGGGCCAGAGGATCCCGTTCTCGTGAGCGGGACAGAATCCTTGGGCTCCCCCCGCAGGCCAAAGTTCGCCCTCATCTGCCATACCCCTGCCACCGTCAACGCCAGCAAAGCCGCCAAGCTGCCTCCTGCCCAAACCGGTGGGATCCGGGGACGCGCCCGCAGCGATACCGGAGAACGCGGTGGGGTGGTTGGCTCCTGTAAGGGCTCGGCGGCGACAGGGCTGGGCTGGGACAGGAGTTCGGCGGCAGGGGGGCTCTCGGCGGGGGGCAAAGCCTGCAAAGCGGCCAGAGCTGCTGTTGCTGAAGGAAAGCACTGTTGTGGGTTGCAGCTCACCAAACGATCCAGAAAAGCAGCAAAAGGAGCGCTAGTAGAGGCCAGATCGTGCCAGCGCAACTCCCCCGTCAACGGGTCGCGAAACAGCTTCTGGGGCGGGATCCCGCAGAGGGCCTGCAGGGCAATCAGCCCAAGAGCATAGAGGTCGCTGCAATGCCTGGGGCCATAGGGGTTCCCGAAGCCAGAGCCGGAAAAAGCCAGACCCTGTTCCTCACCCCCCCACTTCAACAACACCCATCGGCCATCCGCCTGACGGTAGATCAAGCGAGAGGGCTGCAGGTTGCAGCAGCTCACCCCTTCCCCATTCAGGAAGGCCAAGGTTTGCAGCACATCCTGCAACAAGGCTCGTACCTCAGCCTCTGTCCAGTCGTGCCCCCAATGGCAGTGCATTTGGCGGGACGGAGTCGTTAGCTGGCCCCTCTCGGTTGCGTTACCTAGCAATAGAGCTTGTTCCAGGGTGGGCCCTTCAACCCATTCTTCCACCCAATAAAACTCCCCCTCTTGCTCAAAGCAGGCCAACAGGCGGGGGATACCCTCGTGGGATCCCAGGTGCTCCCGCAGCGCCACTTCTTGCTGAAAGAGATGCCGTAGCGAGGCGGAGTCCTCACTGTGTTCGCGGTGCGGAGCATTTTGGCCGGCCTGCCAGCGTTTGAGCACCACCCGAAGCCGCTCAGGATGATGGCTATCCTGTGCCAAGTAGGTTTGTCCGCTGGATCCCAGTGCTTCCAAGATCTGATAGCGGCCACCCAGGGTCTGCCCTACCATGGGGAGAGTGCGAACCTTTTCCTTCCGACCCATCATGCCATAGCGACGTGAGACTCAGGCTAACCGTTCGCGGTGCGGAGCACTTTGGGCCGCTTTCGGTCAACTTTCTCCCTGGAGCAGGCTGAGTTGCTCAGCGACCTGGGGGATGTTGTTGCAAAACCTGCTTCAAATAGCGCCCCGTATGGGATCCGGGCTGCTCAGCCACCTGTTCTGGAGTGCCAACGGCGATGATCTGGCCGCCGCGGTCGCCGCCTTCTGGCCCCAGGTCGATGATCCAATCGGCACAGCGGAGAATGTCCAGGTTGTGCTCGATCACCAGCACGGTGTTGCCCGTATCCACCAGCCGTTGCAGGACGTTCAAGAGCTTGTGGACATCGTAAAAAGACAAGCCGGTGGAGGGCTCATCCAGCAGATAGAGGGTTTTGCCGGTGGAGCGGCGGGCCAGTTCTGCGGCCAGCTTGACCCGTTGCGCTTCCCCACCGGAGAGGGTAGGAGCTGGCTGGCCCAGCTTGATGTAATCGAGGCCCACATCGGCCAAGGTCTGCAGGATCTTGGCGGCAGGAGGCAGGGCAGCGAAAAACTCCAGCGCCTCCCCCACCGTCATATCCAGGACTTCGGCGATGTTCTTGCCCTTGTACCTGACCTGCAGGGTTTCGCGGCTGTAACGGCTGCCCCCGCAGACTTCACAGGTGACGTACACATCGGGCAGAAAGTTCATTTCAATCACGTTCACCCCCTGCCCTTTGCAGGCTTCACAGCGCCCCCCCTTGACATTGAAGGAAAAGTGGCCGGATGGGTAGCCTCTGGCCTTGGCATCCAAGGTTTGGGCAAAGGCTTGGCGGATGGGATCAAACAAACCCGTGTAGGTGGCAGGGTTGGAGCGGGGGGTACGGCCAATGGGAGATTGGTCGATGACGATCACCTTGTCGATGTGTTCGATGCCCTCAAGTGCTCCCATCTCCGCGGGTTGGGGCACCTTGTGTCCAAGATGGTGCTGCAGGGCAGGGTAGAGCAATTCGTTGACCAAGGTGGATTTGCCGGAGCCGGAGACGCCTGTAACACAGACCAACTTGCCCAGAGGGATCTCCACATCGATGTGCTTGAGGTTGTTTTTGTGGGCATTGGTGAGCTTGAGGGCAACCGCTTTCCCAGCCCGCCGCTGCGCAGGGGTAGGGATCCGCAGCCGCCCCGAAAGATAAGCTCCGGTGATGGAGCGCTCGCAGGCCATGATGTCCGCCAGGGATCCCTGGGCCACCACTTCCCCCCCGTGGATGCCGGCCCCAGGGCCGATATCGACGATGTGGTCGGCGGCACGGATGGTTTCTTCGTCGTGTTCCACCACGATCAGGGTGTTGCCCAGATCTCGCAGGCGAAACAGGGTTTGCAACAGGCGCTCGTTGTCCCGCTGGTGGAGGCCAATCGAGGGTTCGTCCAACACGTAGAGCACCCCCGTCAAGCCGGAGCCCATCTGGCTGGCCAGCCGGATCCGCTGCGCCTCGCCCCCGGAGAGGGTCATGGCCGGGCGGGCCAGCGTTAGGTAGTCCAGGCCCACATCCACCAAAAACTGCAGCCGGGTTTTGATCTCCCGCAGCACCAGCTCGCCGATCTGCACTTGTCGCGGGGTAAGTTTCAACTGCTCCAGGCGGTGCAGGCAGTCGCGGATGGAGATCTCGGTGAGATCGGTAATGCGGTAGCCGCCGATGCGCACGGCCAGAGCTTCCGGCTTGAGACGGGATCCCCCACAGGCGGAACAGGGACGGTAGGTGAGGTAGGCTTCCAGCTTTTGCCGATAGATTTCGGAAGTGGTTTCCTGGTAGTGCCGCTGCAATTGGGGAATCACCCCCTCATAGCGGCGATAGTACCCCCGGCCTCGGTACTGAGATTCTACCTCGGCGATGTAGACCTCCTGGTCGGCGCCGTAGAGGATGATCTGCTGTTGCTGGGGGGTGAGATCACACCAGCGGCTGCTGAGGTCAAAGCCAAAAGCCTTGGCGGCTCCCGCCAACAAAGCCAGATAGTAGGGGTTCTCCCGCTCTGCCCAAGGGGCGATGGCCGCGTACAAGGGGAGCTTGGGATCGGGCACGATCCGCTCGGGGTCGAAGATGGGCTCAAAACCCAGCCCGTGGCAGACAGGACAGGCCCCAATCGGCGAGTTGAAGGAAAACAGGCGCGGCGACAGCTCGCCCATCACCGAACCGTGCTCCGGGCAGGCAAATTGCTCAGAAAAAATCAGCTCCGTTGGCTTGCTGTTCAGGTATTGCCCCGCCGACTCGGCCACTTTCTGCAGCAGGAATTCTTGTTCGCCCTCGCGAGGCATCACTTCCACCACCGCGATCCCCTGCGACTGCCGCAGACAGGTAACCAGAGAGTCGGTGAGTCGCTCTGCCAAATCCGGGCCTTTCACCAGCCGATCCACTACGATCTCGATGTCGTGGGCTTTGTTTTTGGCCAAGGTGATCTCCTCACTCAGCTCCCGCACCTGGCCATCGACACGCACGCGCACAAACCCTTGCTGGCGCAAGCTTTGCAACAGGTTGGCATGGGTGCCCTTTTTCCCCTTCACCACCGGCGAGAGCAACTGAAACCGCGTCCGATCCGGCAGGGCCAGGATCTGATCCACAATTTGATCCACCGTCTGGGGGGCGATCACCCGGTTGCAATGGGGGCAGTGCGGGATCCCAGCTCTTCCGTACAGAAGCCGCAGGTAGTCGTAGATTTCGGTAACGGTGCCGACGGTGGAACGGGGGTTGTGGCTGGTGGACTTTTGATCGATGGAGATGGCCGGACTCAGCCCTTCGATGCGATCCACATCCGGCTTGTCCAGTTGCCCCAAAAACTGCCGCGCATAGGCACTGAGGGATTCCACATAGCGCCGCTGCCCTTCGGCAAAAATGGTGTCGAAAGCCAAGGAGGACTTGCCCGATCCGGAGACGCCCGTGAATACCACCAGGCGATCCCGCGGGATCCGCAGGTTGACATTTTTGAGGTTGTGCTGCCGCGCCCCCACCACGTGAATTTCGTTTTGGCTGGACATCTCACCACCTTTTCGCGCAGCGTGTCACAGGTATCCCGTCGAGACCGGCGAGTAACAAAATCTTAACGATTCTTAGCTAACGATTCTAATGCCCTTCGCTTTGTCCAGAAGGGGATCCCAGCCGACCAGGGGACGACAAATCGGTAGCAAAAAAGACTTGGCTATGCTGGAAAGGATTGAATCCCAAGGGCCATGACCTGGACACTGCCATCCGTTCAAAAGGTGTTTGTTTACCTGTTGGTGGGGATCGCCTTCACGGCCCTTTGTCTGGGGGATCAGGCTCTGTCGCCACCGGTCATTGCCGTTTGCTTGGCCGCAGGGGCCTGCAGTTGGTTTTGGGAGCCGCCAAGGATTGCTTTTGCCTGCTATGCCCCCCTGTGGATGCCCCTGACGGTGGCGGTGTTGCTCAGCCTGCTGGCTTTGGTTATCTTTGGGATCCTTCCCTTTTCCGATGGGGCCATTGGCTTGGTGCTTTACCTAACGGGGGCCAAGCTGTTTCAGCGGGAACGGGCAGCCGATCACATCCAGTTGGCGGTGCTGTCTCTGCTGCTGATGGCCATTGCCACCCTGTTCAACGAAGACATCAGCTTTGGGCTGCTGTTTTTGCTGTACGTGGGGGTAGGGCTAATCAACCTCACCCTTTACCACCTGCGCCTGCAAGCAGAGCAGCACCCGCAAGCAGCCAGCCAAACCCGTGGCATCAACCTCAACTTTTTGGGCTTTCTCGGATCCCTGGCTTTGCTGGCGGTGATCCTGTCCGTGGCTTTGTTTTTCTTGTTCCCGCGGGTCAGTTTAGGAATTCTGGGTCGCCAGGCCCGCTCGCCGGTGATGACCACTGGCTTTGCCGAGGAAGTCAGCCTGGGAGCATTCGGCACCCTCAAAACCGATAACACCGTTGTCATGCGGGTGGAATTTCCGGCAGGGGTGCCGCCCCGTGTGGAGTCCCTCTACTGGCGCGGGATCAGCTTCGATCGCTACGATGGACGGGCCTGGTCGCGAACGCTAGACCGCTTCATCCCCATTTTCCCCAACGCAGCAGGGGTATTTGATCTCTCTGCCTCCAGCTTGATCCCCACTGCTCCCGACCTGCTGCTTCTCCCCTTGGAGCAGCTCATCTATCTGGAGCCGCTGGCCACCAACACCGTTTTTGGGGTGGCCCCACTGGTGGAGATGGAATGGCTGGAGCGGGGCGGAGCAGCGACGGTGCAACAAGCTTGGCAACGGCAGAATCGCCGCCTCATCCTGAGCGAGACCGGAGATATCGGCCATTCTCTGCCTCGGCAGGTGCCCCATCTCTACCGTGCCCGGAGCCGGATCCCAAGGGAGTTGGGCCCGCGCTTGCGCCGGCTGAGCCACGCAGAGCTGCTCAATGCCCTCGATGCGGTTCAACGGGAAGCCTATCTGCAACTACCGCAAGATTTGGATCCGCGCGTTCCGGCTTTGGCGGAGCAGATCACCGCTGGGATCCCCGATGTCTTTGGCAAGGTGACGGCTTTGCAGAACTACCTGCTGGAGAACTACGCCTATACCACCGATCTGCCGGATCCCGGCCCTGAACCGCCTTTGGAAGCCTTTCTGTTCACCCATCGGCGGGGCCACTGCGAATATTTCGCCACAGCCCTGACGATACTGGCCCGCAGCATTGGCATCCCGGCCCGGATGGTGAATGGCTTTTTGGGCGGGCGCTGGGTGGCGCAGGAAAATTATCTGGCAGTACGCAATGCCGACGCCCATTCCTGGACGGAGATCCCCTTTGGCCCCTACGGCTGGGTCATCTTTGACGCTACGCCGGCAGAGGCCAATGTTAGTCAGCGGCAGAGCTGGTGGGATCCCCTTCAAGATTTCTACGACAGCTTGCGCTTCCGCTGGTTTAAGTACGTCATCCAGTACGACCTATCCACCCAGCGGCAGATCTGGCGGCAGATCCAGGAGCTGGCCAGCGCTGTAGCCGCCTCTCCGGATCGAGAGGATGTCGGTGCTGGCTTCCGTCGCAGCCTGGTTGCCTTGGGGCAAACGTTGCAGCAGAATGGCCTGCCGGTGTTGGGGGTGGTTTTGATCACCGGATCCATGGCCTATTGGGGTCGCCGCCGCCGCTATCGGGCTTTGCGCTGGCAGGATGGGGGGTGGATTCTGTTGGCCACTGCCGGCAATGGGGTTTTGCTGGGATCCCTGTGGCAGCCTCCGCCCCCCTGGCCCACCTGGATGGTTGGCCTCTTGCTACCGAGTCTGGCCTTTGCTGGGATGCGCTGGATCCCGGCGGCTCTACCCAAGTCGCAGCAGCGCCGCCAGCTTATCTCAAGGCTTTATCTGCAACTGCGGGATCTGGCGACGGCGGTGGGGATCCCGGAGCACTTGGGGCCAGCGCAACGGGTTGAGCACCTGCGCCACTCCGATTTGCCACAAGCCCAGTTGGCCATCCGGTTCTTGGAGCGCTACATGGAGGTGCGCTTCGGTGGGATCCCGTTGGAGGCGGGCGAATTGCAGCGCTGGCAGCAGCAACTCAGACAGCTTAGGCAAGCATGGCAGCCACTGGCCAAAAACCCCGCCATCACCTCCAGAAGAGCCACTTGACGAGAGGGACGGCTGCGCCTTAGAACAGGTACCCCAAAAGCCCTGCGAGAAGCCTTGACAGTTATGAGACAGTTAAGAGATAGTTAACGTTAGTTATAGACCCCGTAAGCTGCACTGTCAGACGGGGAAATCGCTCAGTGGCGCACTCGCTTCAGGCACGTTTCGCGCTGCTGCATTGCTATGCCCTTGCAAACTCATCTGAAGCTGTGTTACGTTTCTAACGTTCAGCTTCGAACGAGCAAGGGCGTGTTAGCTATGCGTAGCTACTCTTTGAGGGCGGCTTTGGCTGCAACTTTGTGTCTGCTGTCCTCGTCAGTTTTTTCCTCTAGTGTGGCTCAAGCGGCGCCTAAGCCAACCGGCAACGGTGCAATCTTCTTTCACCCAGATGGAACCTCAGCTTCCCACTGGGACATCACGCGCATTCTCTACTACGGCCCCGATGGCTTTCTGAACTGGGATCGTCTTCCCGTGATTACCACCTATCGCGGGCACCATTTCGACCAGCTTGGGGGAACTTCCAACGCCGGAGCGGTGACCCATGCCACAGGAACTCGTGTCCACGCCAAGAGCTTTGGGTTGGATCCGGACGGCAAAGAGTACCCCTCTGCCAACGGCACCCTGAACACGATCATGGAAGAGGCTGTGGCGGCAGGCTTGGGTACGGCTCTGGTGCAAACGGGATCCATCATTGAGCCGGGGACGGCTGCCTTCGTTGCCAAAGCTGCCAAGCGCAGCGACTATGAGGAGATTGCCCTGCAGGTGGTGGAGTCAGGGGTAGACATCATCCTCGGCGCTGGCGAGGAATGGCTGCTGCCGGAAGGTGTCCAGGGCCGCTTTGGCAAAGGGAAGCGCAAGGATGGCCGCAACCTGATTGAGGAGGCCAAGAAAAAGGGGTACGCCGTTGTCTACACCCGCGACGAGCTGCTCAAGCTGCCGGCAGATGTCTCCAAGGTTTTGGGGGTGTTCAACGTCGAGGACACCTTCTACGACAAGCCTGAAGAAGAGTTGCGGAAAGAAAACTTGCCCAACTACATCGCCAGCGCCCCCACCATTGCCGAGATGACCGAATTTGCCCTGGCGCGGATCTCCCGCAATCCTAAGGGCTTCTTCGCCGTCATCGAAGAAGAGGGCACTGATAACATGTGCAACAACCTCAATGCCTCTGGCTGCCTGGAGGCCATGAAGCGGGCCGACGATGCCATCGGGGTGATTCTCAACTTTATCGAGAAGAATCCCAAGACCTTCATGATCACCACCAGCGACAGCAACGCCGGCGGGATGCAGTTGGTGGATGTCGAGTCCGCCGAGGAGCCGCTGCCCCCTACTGACCCCGAAGGCAGTGGTGCCCCCATTGACGGAGTTGACGGCACCGGTAGCAAGCCGTTCATTTCCGCTCCCGACAAAAATGGCAAGCGCTTTCCCTTTGCCGTGGCTTGGGCTAGCGGAGATGACGTCGGCAGTGGAGTCATTGCTCGCGCTGCGGGCCTGAACGCTCGAGAGCTAGTGCCGGTCACTGGAATCCTGAACACAGACATCTACCGCATTCTCTACTTCGTGCTCTTCGGGGAGCGCATCCCCAGCGAGCTGAAGCCCTAGTGTCTGCTGTGGTCACCTGCCTTGGGCGGGTGTTTGCCCCACAAGCTCTGTCCGTCACGGGGGATCCATCCAGTGGATCCCCTTTTTTTATGAGAACCACATAACGGCGAAGGGGCTAGCTCAGCAAAGCAGATAGACGTAGTTCATTTTGCGTTAGAACTGTACTACAGTGGGCTATCATGGAGCCGAGACTGTCCTTTGGGTTTGAGTTTGTTCCACCAACGCGAACTGCGATCTTCAACCATGCCCACTCCCGCTGACTCCTCTCCATCCCCCCTTCTCCAAAGCGACGAGGTTCTCAAGCCTGAGGACTCTGTTCCGCTGAGGGGGACGGTATTGGCGGCCCGTGAGCCTTTTTTGGGGCTGTTGCGGGATCTGGCGCGGGCCTACCAAGCTTTTGAAAATTACGCCGGGGTTCACATTCGGCAAATGGGGCTGACGGCCCCCCAATTCGATGTGTTGGTTACCCTTGGCAATACCCCTGGGATGACCATGAATGTCTTGGCCCAAAAAACGCTGGTGACCAAAGGGACACTGACCGGCATTGTGGATCGCCTGGAACAAAAAGGGCTGGTGCGCCGGGAAGTGCCCCCGGAAAACCGACGCTGCTTTAAGGTCGTGCTGACAGAAGCGGGGGAAAAACTGTTTGAGGAAATTTTCCCGGCCCACGTCGCCTACTTGAAAGAGCGCTTCCAAAAGCTGGATCCCTCGGAGATGGCGCAGATCCAGGCTTGCCTTAAAAAACTGCAGGCTATTTTCTAGCGCTTTCAGATTCCCCTCTCCGATCTGGCTGATCAGCGACCCCCAAGCCGCAGTGCCGGAAGCAACCTCTAGCCCGGTTCAAACGGCTGCCCCAGAGCTGCCGGCGGCGTGGCCTTCACCGCCTGCTGGATCCAGCGCCGCAGCCGAGGTGGGATCCCGCGCAAGCAGCACTCCCACCATTCCCCAGAAGTGAGCACCAACACCAAAATCATCAACACAAAGGGGGCCACCGTGAAAACTTGGGTGGGCACGGCGCGGATGGTAGTCTGGGCAACCCCAGCGAAGGACTGCAAAATGCCGAACAGGTAGGCCCCCAGGGCTACCCGCAAGGGGTTCCAGCCACCGAAGATGACGATGGCCAAGGCAATCCAGCCATACCCTGCTGTATGTCGGTGGCTCCAGCCGGCCTTGAAATCCAGAGAAAAGGCAGCCCCCGCCAAGCCCAATAGGGATCCCCCCACAAGGGTGTAAACATAGCGCCAGAAAATGACATCGGTGCCGCGGGCAAAAGCCGCCGCCGGCTGTTCTCCCATAGCCCGCAACATCAGGCCAGGCTGAGTGCGATACAAAAAGAACCAAGTTCCCCCGATGAGCGCGTAGCTGGCGTACAGCAACAGATCCCCTTGGAACAGGAGTGGCCCCAGCAGCGGCACCTCTCTCAGGAAGGGGATGGGCAGGCTGGGCACCGTTGGCCCTGGGATCCGCACGAACGGATTGCCCAAAAAGGAAGACAAATCCGCCCCCAATAGGGTCAAGACGAAACCAATGGCAATTTGGGATCCCTTCAGGGTCAGCGAGCCAAAGGCCACGATCCCAGCAAACAGCGCTCCCACCGCGGCGGCAGCCAAAAAGCCCAATACCAAGCTTCCCGTCAGCTTGGCCACGGCGAACCCAACCATGGCCGCCAGCATGATCGTCCCCTCTGCGGAGAGGTTGATCACCCCTGCCCGCTCGGTAATGGTTTCCCCCACACAGGCGAAGACCACCGGTGTGGCGGTGGCAATGGCAGTGGAGAGAATAGCAATCAGTTGGGCAGCGGTCATTATGAGCCTGTCGAGAACTCGGGTTGGGTTAACGCATTTGCAGTTGCTGCGGGAATGCGCCTGTCGATCTGGTCATCGCCTCACCCCAACACCCAGAGCATGAAAGCCACCCCTAGGGTGACGGCACCAAACAGAGCATAGCTGATCCGGCGCAGCGGCCTCAGTTGCAGGGCATGCAGATCCTTAAGCCAGCCCAGCCCCAAGGATTCGACAAAGCGATCCAGCACCGCCTGCATAGGGTAGGCGTAAACCGATCCTTGCTCCTTAAAGTTCACCAGCACAACCAGCAGTGTAGCGTAGCCCCAGAGGAGGCCCCAGAGCACAGCGCTCAACCCGATTAAAATTGGCTCAAACATCGACTTTCCCTTGCCTTCTATAGGCATGTCCACTGCTTGCGTGAGCGGGAGACGGAGTTCTTTGAGCCTGGGGGACTTGGATCTCATTATTCCGGTTGTTTTCCCGTTGAGGCTGCCCTCCCTCAGACAAGAGCGTAGAAGGGATCCCAGCTTGCTTGCAGAGATCACGCCGGTTCTCTTCTGCCCGTCCAGACCAGAAGATGACAAACTGGAAGTACCCGCTCGGAGTTATCTCGTCAAATCCCCATGAGTTCTCGCTACCTGCTGCCCCCCGCTGAACCCAAGTCTGTCGGTACTGCCTATATCCTCTGGGCGTTGGGCATCTTCGGGATCTGTGGCGTCCATCGCTTCTACCTGGGCAAGACTGGAACAGGCATCCTCTGGCTGTTCACCTTTGGCCTGCTGGGCTTTGGCCAGTTAATTGACCTGTTTTTGATCCCAGGCATGGTGGAGAACTACAACTTCAAGCTGGCCGTCCTGCAGGGATCCCGACCCTCCCCATCCCCAGCTTCCTCAAAAACCACCTCAGCACCTCCTCAGCCCCTCAAAGGTCAAGCTCTGATGCGGGAGATCCTGCGGCTAGCCCAACAGCGGCAAGGGATCCTCACCCTTGCGGAGATAGCTATCGACTTACCTGCCGACTTTGACGAAATTGAAAAGGCGCTGCAAGAGCTGAGCCGGCGGAGCATGGCTTTCCCCGAAAACAACCCGGTCACTGGAGCGGTAGAATACCACTTCCCTCACCTGCTGCACCGCTCCCCCGACCAACGTTCGCTCTAGATGCCCTCCTGCAGACCTCTACTGGGATCCCAGGATCCCTTGACGTTTGGCTAGCCGCATTGCCCAGCGAAAGGCCAGCAGACCCAGGCCGAAGTAGAAAATGCCGCTGGCTAGAGCCATGATCAGCCGCACGGGATCCAAGCCCGCCTCCCGCACCATCACGTCTCGCAGCAGCCCAGCCCCCGCCGTCATGGGCAGACTTTGCCCTAGCCACCTCAGGGATCCCGGCCATTCTTCCGTGGGAGCAGCCAACAGGAAAAGCAGGCCGAATTGGCTGATGATCAAAAGCTGCTGAATTCGCTTCCAAATTAGAGCAGCGGATCCCAGCAAAAACGAAAAACCGTAGGCCCCCAGCACCACGCTCACCAAAGGCAACACCAGAGCAGGGGGAAACCGCAACCGGCTGCCCGTCAGCAATAAGATGACGCCCAGAATGACGACGACAATGGAAAAGCGCAACACCAAGCTGGCACAAGCCCGTGCCAAGAAGAGAGTGGCTGCCGAAAATGGCGAGAGCAACACCTGCTCCAAGGTGCCTGTCTGGGCTTCCACCTGCAGGTTGAGGGCGATGTCGTTCACCACAAAAATGACCAGCGTCCAGAGCACATAGCCGATCACCACCGCATCCAACCGTTCGCCAAATTGGGAGGCAGGCCCTGCCACATATTGGGCGCCGGCAAAGAGGGCATAGAAGAAGAACGTGGTGATCAGGATCCCGCCCAGGGCCTCCGCCGGATAGCGAATGTACTGGATCCAGGCCCGCTTTAGTTCGGCCCAAAACAGGTGGATCACTGGCATTGTCTATCCCCTCTTTTCAACAACTTGAGGAAGATGTGGGTGAGATCGGCTTCCTCTCGTTTGAGGCTGAGCAAGGGCAAAGGCCTCAAGATCTCTAGCACCTGATAAAGCCTCTCTGGCGGGCCGCTGAAGCGCATCTGATGGGATCCGAGAATCTCCACCCCTTGGCGGGCCAGTTGTTCAACCCTCCAGGGATCCAGCCCCTGTTCCAGCTCGATCCGATAAGTGCTGACGGCGCCGGCAAAGTTCCGGATGAACTCGCGCGTGGGGGCTTGGGCAACGATCACCCCCTGCTGAATGACAGCCACCTGATCCGCCAGCACCTCCGCCATCTCCAGTTGATGGGTAGTTAGCAGAATGGCCTGCCCGGAGGCAGCAATCTGGCGGATGAGGGATTTCACCGCTTGGGCGGCTTCCACGTCCAGCCCTAGGGTGGGCTCATCCAGCAACAACAGGGCCGGCTGGTGCAGGAGGGCAACGGCAATGGCCACCTTCTGCTGCATACCCCGCGAAAGGGTTTGCACGGCAACATCCCGCTTTTCCCACAGGCCAAAGGTCTCCAGGAGCTCTAGCCCCCGTTGCCAGGCGGTTCTGGGGGGTAGCCCCCGCAGCACGCCAAAGTACTCCAAGTTCTGGAGGGGGGTCAGCCGCCAGTAGAGGTTGCGGTTGCCTTCCAGCACCGCCCCTACTTGGGCCAATGTGCCAGGATCCCTGTGGGGATCCCGTCCGAGAACGCACACTGTGCCCGCGTCCGGTTGGATCAGCCCGGCAATCATCTTAATGGTGGTGGTCTTGCCGGCCCCGTTGGGCCCCAAAAAAGCCAGGATCTCCCCTGCTGCCAGCGTCAGGGATACATCCACCACCGCCCGCACCTCCCTGCCTCCTTGCCGGTAGGTTTTTTGGAGGTGGTGAGCTTCTAGAACTTTCATGACGCGAACCCGATGCAAACGCGAAGCCGATGCAAAAAGGAGCGCTGAAGAGAGGAGGGCCGGCCATTCCACTCTCTCACACCAGAGCATGGGCCCGCCTCGAGAGGGATCCGGCAAGATCTAGGGGGTCATTGGGATCCCAGCCTCCATCCGGCTCAGGGCCAGGCTCATCTTGTCCAGCCACTGCAAAAGGCTCTCCAGTTGCTGCGCTGCCGGTACCATCCCCAGCCCTCGCACCGTCACCTTGCCCGGTTGGTAGACAAAGCGAGGCTGCAGGTGAGTGGGCAGGGCCTCTTTCAGGCGATTCCAAGCGGGCTCCTCCATGGGGGTTTCCAAAAGCACATGCTCTTTGGCCGGTTTGATGCGGGAAAAGCCCAGGGCTCGGGCCAGCACCTTCAGCTCCATTACCCGCAGCAGCTCCTGGGTAGGCTTGGGCAGGGGGCCAAAGCGGTCTTGCCATTCTTGGGCAATTTGCAACAGCTCGACCCGAGAGCCAGCAGCGGCCAGTTGTCGATAAGCCTGCATCTTTTGATCTTCGTCGGGAATATAGCTTTGCGGGATCATAGCGGTTACATTGAGGTCAATTTGTGTGTCCTCCACCTGTGGGATCTCCTGGCCGCGAATTTCTCGAATGGCTTCTTGCAGCATTTCCAGGTAAAGATCGAAGCCCACCGCATTGACTTGCCCGGATTGTTCCGTTCCCAGCAGGTTGCCAATGCCACGAATTTCCATATCCCGCATTGCCAACTGATAGCCGGATCCCAGTTGGGTAAATTCCTGAATGGCCTGTAGGCGTTTGCGGGCCTCCTCGGTGAGGATCCCGTCTTCTCGGTAAAACAGCCAAGCATGGGCTTGGATCCCAGCCCGGCCCACCCGCCCCCGCAGCTGGTATAGCTGAGCCAATCCAAACTCCTGAGCATTTTCAATCAAAATGGTGTTGACGCGGGGAATATCCAAACCGGATTCGATAATCGTCGTGCAGACCAGGATATCGATTTCCCCATTGTTAAAAGCCAGCATCGTTGCCTCTAGCTCCCCTTCCGGCATCTGCCCGTGGGCAATGGCAATGCGAGCACCGGGCACCCACTCCCGCAATTTGGCACTGGTTTCTTCGATGCCTTCAATGCGGTTGACGACATAGAAGACTTGACCGCCGCGATCCAACTCTTGGCGGATAGCCGTGCGGATGACTTCGGGGTTGTAGGGAGAAAGGTGAGTTTTGATAGGCCGGCGGGAAGGAGGCGGAGTTTGGATCAAGCTCATTTCCCGCAAACCCGACAAGGCCATATACAGAGTGCGGGGAATAGGGGTGGCGGTGAGGGTGAGTACATCCACCTGGGTTTTGAGAAGTTTGATTTTCTCTTTTTGGTTGACGCCAAAGCGCTGCTCTTCGTCAATAACCAAAAGGCCTAAATCCCGAAATTGCACATCCTTGCCCAAAAGCTGGTGGGTGCCCACCACAACATCCAGTTCGCCACTCTTGAGACGGGATAGGATTTCTTTTTTCTCCTCCGAGGTGCGGAAGCGGTTGAGCAAGCCCACTTGAATAGGATAGGGAGCAAAGCGCTCTTTGAGGGTGTGGTAGTGCTGCTGGGTAAGAATGGTGGTTGGCGCCAGGAGAGCTACTTGCTTGCCGGCGGTTACGGCTTTGAAAATGGCACGGATTGCCACCTCTGTTTTGCCAAAGCCCACGTCCCCACACAGCAGCCGATCCATAGGGCGTGGAGATTCCATATCCCGCTTGATCTCCTGGACAGCTCGGAGTTGATCCGGCGTCAGGGGATAGGGGAAAGAATCTTCCAGCTCCTGTTGCCAAGGAGAATCGGGCGGGAAGGCATAGCCCTCCTGTTCGGCGCGTTTGGCATAGAGCTGCAGCAGGTCAAAGGCCACTTTTCGCAGGCTCTTTTTCACCTTCTGTTTGGTCTTTTCCCAGGTGCTGCCGGACATCTTGTGCAGGGCAGGTGGTCCATCCCCGCTGGCGCGGTAGCGGGAAAGGGAGTTGACCTGGTCGGCAGCCACCCGCAACAGGCCATCGCTGTATTGAATAACCAGGTACTCGCGGGTTTCGCCCCCAATGGTGAGGCTTTCTAAGCGCAGAAACTGGCCAATGCCATGGGCCTTGTGAACGACAAAATCCCCTGGCTTGAGCAGGTTGGGATCCACCTGGCGAGAGCTGGCCTGGCGGCGCTTGCGCACATAAGTAGGGGTGGCCAGGCTGTGCTGGCCGAAAAACTCGCGGTCGGTGAGCACCACCCACCCCAAGGTGGGCAGGAGAACCCCCTCCAGCTCGGCCAGGCCGGAATACTTGAGGGCCACTGGGGTGTAGGACTGCAGCTGGCGCTCGATGGCCGGGAAGTCTTTGGGATTGGGCACGTACTGGGCGGGGCAGTCGTGTTCCTGCAGCAGAGCTACGGTGCGGGAGGGCTGGGCAGAGAGGATCCACACCTGCAACTGCTGCTTGCGGTACTCGCGCAGGGTTTTAGCCAGGGATCCAAACTGGTGGGGAGCAGTAGGCACAGGCCGGCTTTTTAGGTCAAGGGCAGCTTCGGCTTCGCCAGCAGGGGCAAAGGTGCGGGCCAACAGGCAGGGGAAGGGATCCCAGTCGGGAGCATGGAGATCGAAGGGGCGGTGAAAGGGCTGCAGAGCCGGCTCGCTGGCCCGGGCCAGCTGCCACTGCTCCTGGGCGTGGCTTAGCCACTGCCGGCTGTGGGCTTGGCACTGCTCCGGCTCGTCGATCAGGATGAGGGTGGTGGGATCCAGATAGCTGAGCAGATTGGCGGGAGGGGTGTAGAGCAGGCCGAGAAAACGGCGCAAGCCTTCCGGGGGGGTGGGCGACTGCTCCAACTGCTGCCGTAGGCCCTGGGAGAGCTGATCGGCTTTTTCCTGCAGAGCGGGCCAGAGGATAGGCCCATAGCCGGTGGGAGTAAGCCAAACGTGGGGGATCCCATCTTGGGAGCGCTGGCTGACTGGGTCAAACTCCCGCAGCCGCTCCAGCTCGTTGCCAAACCACTCTAGGCGCACCGGCCACTCGCAGGCCACCGGGAAAACGTCGAGAATGTCGCCCCTTTGGCTCCACTGCCCCTCGCTTTCCACCAGACTCACCCGCTGGTAGCCCAGACGGGTCAACTGCTGCCCCAACTGCTGCGGCGACATCTCCAGGCCGGGTTCCAGCTGGAGGCAAAAGGCCCGCAACACCTCTGGGGGAGGGAGGTGGGGTTGGAGGGCCCGCTCTGTCGCCACAATGGCCATGCCCTTCTTCCCCTGGAGGCAATCGGCCAGCACCTGAAACTGGCCCCACACCAGCTCCGGTTCCAGGTCAAAAGGTTCGTAGGGGGAAGCCTCTGAAGTGGGGTAAAGCTGCACGCTCTCCCAGCCCATGCCCTCCAATTGCGCTGTCCAGCGGCCTGCCTCCTCCAAGGTGGCGGTGACCACCAGCAGAGATCTTCCCTCCTGCTGGGCCAAAGCCGAGGCGATCAACCCCTTGGCAATCCGCCCTGCCCCCTGCAGATTTGCCCGTCGCTGCGATCTCAAGCAGGCGGCCAGCTCTTGAATCAAGCCGGACTGGCCTAGAAAGCGCACCAGCGGAATAAACGACATCTTCCACCCCACCCTGCAAACTGGGATCCCAATTCTGGCAGGCTCCGGGGACAATCAGCAGCCGTCTGCTGGCGCTGTAGACGGGAAGTCGCCTCTTGCTGGGAATTGCTCCTCGATCTATTGGGACAACAGTTTTGTTGTTTAAAGACGAAGAAAACCAGAACCCTATGTCAATGGCCTGCCAGTCTTCGGCCGCTGGGTTCACAGTGCACTTTTTGCCTTGTAGTCTAAATCACAAAAAAGCCTATACTTCACAGAATCCTAAAATTAACCTTTAGAGTCGGACAGCTTGTCGATTGTCTTGGCCAAGATTCGATGTTAGAAGGAACAACGAACTACGGCTTTCCCGACCTCATCTAATGTCTGCTAGTGAGCAAGATATTTTTCATGCCGGAGATGTAGCTGCATCAACTGCAGCAGATGTTGTCGGAAAAAGCTGCATGAATCAATCCACCTAAACTTGGTACAAATTATGTTTCTAGACACCGTCGCGCTTTCTCGGCTACAATTTGCCCTCACGGCTATTTTTCACATGTTGTGGCCGGTCTTAACAACAGGAATGGCCATTTATCTTGTTGTGATTGAGGGGCTTTGGCTAAAAACCCGCAACCTAGATTACTACCGTCACGCCCGTTTCTGGTCAAAACTCTATGTGTTGAACTTTGGTATTGGCGTGGCCTCAGGCTTGCCGATGGCCTTTCAGTTTGGCATGAACTGGGCGCCCTTCTCCGAAGCAGTGGGAGATTTTTTCGGCACCATCCTGGGGTTTGAAGGCACGATGGCCTTTATGCTGGAGGCCAGCTTTCTGGGGATCATGCTGTTCGGCTGGGAGCGCGTCCCGCCGGTGATTCACTGGATCTCGACGATCCTGGTGGCCTTTGGCGCCAACTTATCCACCTTTTGGATCCTGACGGCCAACTCTTGGCTGCAGACGCCGGCAGGTGGCGTGTTCGTCGATGGGAAATTTGTGGTGCGGGACTACCTGCAAGCTATTGTCAACCCCTTCATGGTCAACAGCTTTCTGCACATGTTTTTTGCCACCTTGGAAACCTCTTTGTTTGTTATCGGTGGCATCAGTGCCTGGTACATTCTCAAGCGGCGGCACAGCGAGTTCTTCTCCCGCTCCCTCAAAGTGGTCTTGGCAATGACCCTAGTGGTCGCCCCTTTGCAGGTGTTCGTCGGCCATCTGAGCGCGGAGCAAGTCTATCGCTATCAGCCGGCCAAGCTGGCGGCCATGGAGGCCCAGTGGGAGACGATCCCTGCCGGCGAGCGGGCAGACTGGAGCCTGTTGGCTGTGCCCAACGACCGCGAAGAGCGCAACGAGTGGGAGGTGAAGATCCCTGGCGCGCTGGGCTATCTGCTGGAGTTCAAACCCAGGCTGGATCGACCCATTCAAGGGCTCAAAAGCTGGGATCCCCAAAATCGTCCCCACATGGTCGGCCTGATCTACTACTCCTTCAGAACGATGGTGGCCATTGGTCTTTTTCTGGCCGGGCTTGTCGGAGTTACCCTTGTGCAATGGCTGAGGGGCAAGCTCTCAGTGGAGGCCCTTTCTCAGCAAAAGTGGCTGATGAGAGCTTGGATCTTCGCAGCACCCCTGGGATACATCGCCGTTGAAACCGGTTGGATCGTCCGCTGTGTGGGTCGGCAGCCCTGGATTGTGTATGGACAACTGCGCACGGTGGAATCGGTTTCGCCCCTGCCGGCAGGAGAAGTGCTGTTTTCTCTGGTTGGCCTGACCGCGTTGTACACTGTGTTCTTCGTTGCCGCTCTCTACTTTGGCAGCCGCATCATCCGCGAAGGGCCAAACCTGGAGTTGCCCGCCCCTGTCCCGGCAACGCAGCCGGTGATCGTGGTCGAGCCTGCCCGCCACGAACCGGATCGCCGTCCTGCAGAAGCTCGGTAGCAGCAGTTTGGTAGCCATCTAACTGGTGACTCCAAGTAGCAACAGGGCAACGTAGCAGGCCCATTCCCCACAGCAGTGAAACCCTTCGCTACGTCAACTCCCAACTTCCCTTCCCTAGAGGGAGAGGGACTGGGGATCGCCATCGGGAACTGTCTCGCACTGGTCAGAAATACTCAAAGCAGAGGGAACAGCGATGGAATCTTTTGAGCCTTTACAGCGGTTTCTGCCCCAGGTTTGGTTTTTTATCCTGGGCCTATTCCTATTTCTCTACGTTCTGCTGGACGGGTTTGATCTGGGAGTTGGTATCCTCTCCCTGACGGCCTCCAGCGAGACGCGGCGCAGCATTCTCATGACCAGCTTGGGCAATGTTTGGGATGCCAACGAGACGTGGCTGGTGTTGATGGGGGGATCCCTATTTGGATCTTTTCCTCTCGCCTACGCCACCATTCTCAATGCCCTCTACATACCCTTGGTGATCATGGTGGTGGGCCTGATCTTGCGGGCCGTTTCCTTCGAGTTTCGGGAAAACGCCGACAACAAGTTGGTGTGGAACCTGGCCTTTGGAGTGGGCAGCTTTTTGGCAGCCTTGGGCCAGGGATTTGCCTTGGGCAGCGTCTTCGAAGGGATCCGCGTGGACGAAGCCGGCCACTTTGCCGGCAGCCCCTGGGATTGGCTGACCTGGCGCACGCTGTTGGTGGCTCTTACTTTGATCCAGGGCTATGTGTTAATCGGCTCAGCCTACCTAATCGTTAAGACCACCGGCGAGCTTCAGGAAACCTACTACAAGACGGCAACCATCGCCACCTGGACAACTTTACTGGGGGCAGTGTTTATCACCATCAGCACTCCTATCATGTCCGAGCAGGCGCGTGCTCAGCTTTTCTCGCCCCCTCTTTTCTACATCTTTGCTGCCATCCCAGTTCTGGGACTTTTGTTGGTGGCGTTGTTGCTGCGCAGCCTGCGCCGGCGGGAAGAAAATAGCGTTTTGGTTTACACCTTTTTGATTTTTGCACTTTCTTTTGTCGGCTTGGGGTTCATGGTCTTCCCCAACATCATCCCCCCCAGCGTCACCATCTACGAAGCGGCAGCCTCCCCCAGCTCGCTGGTGTTTATGCTCACCTTTATCGGCTTCCTGATCCCGGTTATCTTGTCCTACAACATCTACAACTACGTGGTGTTCCGGGGCAAGATCGTGGTGCAGGAAGTGGCGGCGGAAGAGGCCAAAGTTCCAGAGGCAGTTTAAGCTGGCCTGAGGATGCAGCAATAACCCCGCCCGGTGATGGGCGGGGCAATTTTTTAGGTGCAATCGAACGTCTACAGAGAAAGGCTGATACATTTACGCTGAACACTGCTGAGCACTACTGCTCAACGGTGAAGCGATAGCATTCTGTCCGTTTCCGAACAGAAAGGCGGTATCCCGCAAAGCCCTGAGCATGACGCCCAGAGCGCCTTGCCAGTCTCGTGGTAGCCTATGGTTGCACTTTTGGCATCTAAACACCTTTGCGCCACCTAATTTAGTGTGGATGTGCCCACACTTGGTACAGGTTTTGCTGGTGTACGCTTCCGATACTTCCACGACGACCACGTTTTTCTTTTTGGCTTGAAATTTCAGGAACTGCTTGAACCGATAGTGCGCCCAGGTGAGCATCGCCCTTGCTGTCTTGCCACCAAACTTCCTCCCTGCCTTGGCAACCATCTTGGCTGACTCGAAAGTGGGGAGGAATATCAATCGGTAGTTATCCGTTAGGAACGCCGCTACCTTGCGATGGCACTCGTCCACCAAGTTCCTGATTCTCTCCCGCAGACGAAACGCCGCTTGCCGCATTCGCCTACGCTTGGGCCTCGGCGCTTTGCTCAGCCTAGATTGCAGATCGTCTAGGTGGTAGCACAGCCGAGTGATTCTACCAAAGTCCCCCTTGGCGATATCTACAAAACCTGCTCTCACTCTCTCTTGAGCCATTGCCGGATCTGCTCGGCAGCTACATCGCGACCTCCCAACCCAAAAGCCAACGCCACCGCCACGGCAATCGCCCCCAGAACCAGACCAAAAGCCAACACCACAATGTCGGTGGCCACGCCCATCTGCTGCAGGGCCATGGCGCCAACAAAAACCAAGATAGCCACCCGCGCCGCCTGGGCCAGTACCCCTGAGGAAGGGCTACCCAAGCTCTTGATCATAGAGTGGGCCAAATTGGCCAAATAAAGACCGATCCCAAACACCAGGGCGCCGATGAGCACCCGACCGGAAATCAGCAACAGCCCCTGCACAATGTCGGTTAGGGCGGCAAACTGCAGCAACTCCACTGCCGGCACCGCCCCAAACAAGACCACGCCTACCCAGACCACCAAGCCGGCGATCTCGGAGGGAGTGCGACGTTTGGCAGCGGGATCCCCTTCAGGCTCAGGAGCAGCGGCCAGGGGCAAGCCCAGCCCCGCGACCAGACGGTCAAAACCCACCGCCTGCAGCAACTGGGTTACCAAGCTGGCCAAAAATTGCCCCAGCAAGTAAAAGACGGCCAGGATCAAAGCGGATCCCGCGATCAAGGGAATGGCCCGCAACACCTGCTCCAGCATCGCCACCGCCGGATCGGAGATGGCCCGAATTTCCAAGGCATTCAGCGCCGCAATCACCGCCGGGATCAACACCAAGACATACACCACCGTCCCGACGATCTGGGCCAACTGGGGAACGCCAAAGCGTGCCCCCAACCGATTTGCCCCTGCTGCCACCAACAAATTGGAGACGATCCCACGCACGATGCGGGCCAAAAACCAGCCCACTGCACCGATGATCAGCGCTCCCAAAATCCGCGGCACCATCGACAGCAACTGATCCAGCAGGTTTTGCACCGGCTGCAGCGGCCCCTGCAGGTTCAGGGTATCCAGGATGATCGGCAAAAAGAACAGCAGAATCAGCCAGTAAAGGGCATTGCCCAAAGTTTCATTCAGCAGGAAAGGGGTGACCTCTGTACCTCCCTCTTGGCCGGTTGGGGTTCCTTCTGCACCTGCCTCACCGGCAGTGCTTTCCTGTTGCAGAGGCCGGGCCAACTGCTCATCGAGGTTGAAACGCCGCAGCCCCTGGATGACCGCCAGCCGAGCAACAGTGGCCACCACCCAGCCCACAGCCAGCAGCACCAGCGCCCCACCCACCCGTGGCAGATAAACGAAGATTTCCCCCAAAAACCTGTTGAGCGGATCGGAGACAGCTTGAAGCTGCAGGGCATTCAGTACCGCCACCAACACAAAAGCAAGAATCACCCAGTAGACGGCAGCGGCCACCCAGCGCTCCGTTTGGGGCAGCTTCTCGCCGGGCTTTTGGCCCAAAACCCAAGCAGCCAAGCGATTGTCCAGTTGCGTCCTTTTGAGCAGTCCTCTAACGCCGAAGGCTACTGCCATGGCCACTATCCAACCCAGAATTAAGATGACAATCGCCGCAAGGAGATTGGGCATAAAATCGATAAGCCTAGACCAAAGACTGACGACAAAAGAGATGGCCTCATCTCCAATGGTGTTTCCAGAGGTGTCCATAATGATCCTCACAGCTTGAAAATGCTCAGGATGGACAGATAACAAGTGTAGGCTAACCTGAAGTGTTTTTTCAGGCAAGCTGGCCAGAGGGGGGATACGATATGAAAAATATATATTGAAGCAGAAATGTCGGATCTCGAAATAAAACTTCACATTCTATTAACCCAAGGGCTCCAGCCATCAGTCAAAGCTCCGATGGGCCATCGAACAGCAAGGATCGAATTCAAGTTGTTGATACCGCAGATTATAGCTTTTCCCCACCGAGCAGGAGCTTTGTAGATTAAGTCAGGATCTCTGTTGTGCGATGGATGCGGCTGCATTGGCTAGAGTCAGTGTTGCTGGGAGGAACTGTAGCGGGCAGTTTGCATCCACAGAATGAGAGCATTTTGATGACCTATATAAAGAATCAAACGGGCAATCGACACTCGGTCAATGGGTTGGATCCCCTGTAGCCTTGATATGCTTAGCCTATTGGCTTGCTCACTGTCTGACCTAAGGTGTATCCCGAAATACGTTTGCAGTTCTTCAATTTACAATTGATAGCCTTCTAAATCGGTTTCTTCCAATACACCAGCGCATCTTCTCCGTTGTAATACCCCTTGCGACGTCCCAGCCGTTGAAACCCTGCCGATTCGTACAGGCGGATTGCCGCTTGATTGGAAGCCTTTACCTCCAGAGTGGCCCAGCGGCAGCCTGCTGCTCTCGCTTGGTTCAGCAGTTCTTCCAGAATCCGCCGGCCCAAGCCCTGTTGCCGGTGCTCGGGATCCACCGCCAAGGAGATGATATGCGCTTCTTCTTCAATGCGCCAGAGAATGCCGAAGCCCACCAGCTCTTTTGTCACCTGCGTCGGCGAGGTGGGGCCTGGAGAGGGAAGGGGGAACTCCGTTTGGCCCAAGCCACACGGGGCGCCAACGGCAGCGGGTTCCGCCACTACCCCAATCACCGTGCTTGTGGGTCGTTCCAGCTCCGCTCGATATCCCTGTTCTCCCCAGTATCCCCCATAGCACCGCTGATCCAGCTCCAGCAGTTGGGGCAGGGCAGTGATGTCCAACAGCTGCAGCCGATAACTCGTACCGCTCATGGTGGCCTAGTCTCGCAATTCGCAGAATTCCGCCAACAACAACTGCCCCAAGGGATCGTCATCGGGAGCCGCGTAGGGCAAGGCTCTGCGGCTGATGCTCAAGATGTTGCCCCCCGATTGGGGATGGTGCTCCGCACCGCTTTCGCGAACAGGCTTGAGTTCGTAGTCGATCCCTTCGGTGAAGCCGGCTTCCTGTAGGTAGTCTTGGGCGGCTTTGAGGATCCCTTCTCGCAGTTGCGCTTTGACCGCAGGGGCCATGAGGTGGCGAACAAACCACTGGGCGCTGGCGGGATCCACCTCGGCCAGGTATTGGAGGGCAGGGGTCAACACAGCAGGGCGCTCTTGAGGGGACAAGCCGTTCACCTGCTGAGCTACCGCGGGCACATCCCGCCGTTGCATCGCCTGGATCAGGGCTTGTGTGGCTGGAGAAAATGAGGGATCCTGCGCTTGGCTCATGGCTGGGGGTACCAGAGGGATTCGAGGGTGCGGACAAGGGCTGCTGCTTCGAAAGGAGAGGGAGCAGTCGGCAGACAGACGGTTACATGGCCCAGTTTTCGCCCTGGGCGGGCAGGGGTTTTGTGGTACCAATGCACCGTGGCATTGGGGAGCTGGGCCAAGCGCTGCCGCTTTTCTGGGTAATCGCCGGTGGCATGCTCATAGCCCAAGAGATTGACCATCACTGCCCCCCCACACTTGAGGGAGGGATCCCCCAAAGGCAGGCCGAGGATGGCCCGCAGGTGTTGCTCGAATTGTGAGGTGCGGCAGGCTTCTAGGGTGTAGTGGCCGGAATTGTGGACCCGCGGCGAGATTTCGTTGATCCAGATCCCGGCCTTGGGGTGGGGCGGCGGCACCCAGAACAGCTCGATGCCAAACACGCCAACTGCACCCAATTTTTCCATCAGATCGGCTGCCAAGCGCCGGATCTCGGCCTCGGTGGTTGGGGGGATGCGGGCAGGCACCAGGACATGGCGGCAGATTTGCTCAATCTGCACAGTTTCCACCACCGGATAAACCCGGATCTCTCCCTTCAGCCCCCGCGCTACCATCACCGCCAGCTCCCGCTCGAACGGGATCCATTCCTCCAGCAATAGCGGGATCCCCTCAGATTGGCTAAGGGCCTGCTGCAAAGCCGCTCGCTCGTGCAAGATGCGGGTGCCCTGCCCATCGTAGCCCTGCCGCCGTCGCTTGAGCACCACCGGAAAGCCCAGTCCAGCCAGGTCTGCCGAATCCAACACCGCCTCCAGCGGAAAAAAAGTCGGCACCGGCAACCCCAACCGCGCCAGGAACTGCCGTTGGTGCAACTTGTCCAGCAGCGGCTCTAGCGTGCTGAGGCTGGGACGAAAGCGGGATCCCTCCGGATCCAGTTTTTTCAGCTCCGGCAGAGGGATAAACTCGTTTTCAAAAGTAACCACCGGGCAGCGCTCCAACAACTGGGCCGTGGCCTGGCTGTCGGCTGTGGATCCCCAAACCACCCCATCGGCCACTGCCACCGCCGGATCGGTGGGAGCAGCAGCCTGCACCACCAGCGGGATCCCCATCTGGCGAGCTGCCAAGGCCAACATCTGCGCCAACTGCCCGCCGCCAATCACCCCCACAGGTTGGGATCTCTGGTCTTTTGAGGATACCTGGGTTTCCACAGCCGTACCGTTATACTGGGTGGTGGGCCGCTGTCCATTGCTTCTTGGATCCAGAACCCCATTATGGGACCCCTTGCCCTCCAGCGCTAGGAGAAAAACGGTGGAACCCTCTCAACCCTCTGAGCTGAGAGCTCTAATCAACCGAGCTTTGGCGGACAAAGTCTTGACTCGCGCCGAGCAACAGCAGATTCTCAGTGCCGTCATGGCCGATCAAGAAATTTCCCCAGAAGAGCACGAACTGCTGGAATCGATTGTGGAGCGCCTAAACAGTGGCGAGATCCGCGCTGTCGATTGAGCCCTGCCTTAAGACTGAGAGTGTCCCTAGGATTTTGGAGAATTGGATCCCAGTCTGTCCTTCGGCGCTGGGTATTCAGTCTGCAATGCTTGGGTCAATCCCGGTGGGTGGATCGCCTAGAATAATCCACAACCCACCTCTTTCTGCTGCCATGAGTTCTCACTCTTCAGATTGGTTCACGCGGGCTCGCCACATTTTTTACGGCACGGCCACCGCTCTGGTGGAGATCCTGCAAGACCCGGAAAAGCGCACCGAAAACCTCAACCGCCTTTCGATGGACTTGGGACAACTGGCGGCGGAGCTGGAGCAAAAGGGAGAGTTGATCGAGCAGGAGGCAGTTCGTTACGTTGAGAGTCTCAGGGATCCAGCCGCCAACGCCCCCTCGGCAAGTCCTGACTCTGAAGCGCCTGTCGAGAATGCTCCCCCGACACCAGCTTCCTCCCCCAACAAGCCGGCTATCTCCAGAGAAGAGATGGCTGAGTTGATGGAGCTGATCCATCAGATTGAGTCCTTGCGCCTGGATTTGGAGCGGTTGCGCACCTCGTCCTGAGTCCTGTGCGGTTCGATATCCTTACCCTTTTCCCCGAATTTTTTGAAACGCCGCTGCGCATTGGGCTGGTGGGCAAAGCCCTACAGCAGGGGATCGCCGAAGTCCACTGCACCAATCCACGCGACTTCGCCACCGATAAGCACCGCCGTGTCGATGATGAGCCCTACGGGGGTGGGGTGGGCATGGTGCTCAAGCCAGAGCCTTTCTTCGCTGCTGTCGCCTCCCTGCCCCGGTTGGATCCCTGCGAGATCATTCTGCTGACGCCCCAGGGGCAACCGCTAAACCAGGCGCTGCTGCAGGAGCTGGCCCAGAAGGCGCAACTGATCCTGCTGTGTGGCCAGTATGAGGGCTTTGACGAGCGCATCCGGGAACACTTGGCTACCCGTGAAGTGTCGCTGGGGGATTTTGTCCTGACCGGGGGGGAAATTCCGGCGCTGGCCCTGATCAACGGCGTGGTGCGGCTCTTGCCGGGCACCGTGGGCAAGGTAGACTCGTTAAAGAGGGAAAGCTTCGAGGCGGGGCTGCTGGACTATCCTCAGTACACCCGCCCGCCAGAGTTTCAGGGGTACAAGGTGCCGCCGGTACTCCTCTCAGGCGACCATCAAGCCATTGCCCGTTGGCGTCTGCAGCAGCAGCTGGTTCGAACCTGGCAAAGGCGGCCAGACCTGTTGGCCAAGCGCCCCTTGACCGCCGAAGAGCAGCAGTTGTTGGTAGAGGGGCTGGCGGAGCAGCACCCTCGTGTAAACGAAGCGGAGAAATAAATCATGCTCGGCAAGCTTCTCAACCGTCTCCTGAATCCATCGCCCGTCTGCTGGCGTGGGATCCCCTCGCCCCCAGTGCTGCTTCTGGTGGGAATGGCCTTGAGCTCGGTTCTGAGCGGTTCTGGGGTGGCCCTGGCCCAAAGCGGAAGTGTCAACGATGCCATTCGCCGCGACAGCAATCCCTCTCTGTTCGATGGCACCAGCATTAACGTCAACGATCTCTTCCGGGCTGCCGACTTCCTCTCTCGCCAGAATGCTGCTTCCCGCTGGGACGGCAAGGCCAGCGTTGATGCTGCTGTGGAGCAATTCAACCAATCCCGCCGCCGCTCCCTGCTGCTTTCTCCCGCTTCCTTGGCACCTGAGCCCACCCCCACTCCCTAAGGTTGGATCCCATTCCCGGTAAATCTGTTAGGATCGCAAAGCCGATCCCGTGCCTGCTGAAATGCGGTACACCGTTTTCGGGATCCATTAGGAGAACACCGCCGTGGTTAAGAGCACCCCCTCCAGCAAAGCCGATACGGAACAGCGTTTGGATCCCGCCAGCCGGGGTCACTCCAAAGACAGTTCCACCGAACTCAAAGGGATCCCGGGTTTTATTCAAGAGACCCGCACAGAATTAAGCAAGATTGTTTGGCCGAGCCGCCGGCAATTGATCGGCGAGTCGGTAGGGGTCTTACTGATTGTGTTGGCTTTTGCTTCCTTCATCTACCTGGTCGATCAAGTGTTTGCTTGGGTAGCCACTCAGCTGTTCTTGTGATGTTCTGTCCTGAGGGGCAAGAGAGTCATGTTCAAGGATGGCTACAGGGAGGATGTGAGGTGATGAGGCCAGAGCAGCAGCGAAAACGTCGTGGGGGCCGTGTGGAGCACTTTGAGCCTGCAGACGCGATCCCGGAACCAGACGAGGGGGAAGGTCAAGAGCGTCGCAACCTGCGCTGGTACGCCGTGCAGGTGGCCTCAGGCTGCGAGAACAAAGTGAAGAGCACCCTGATGCAACGGGCGGCTGCTTTGGATGTGGCGGATCAAATTGTCGAGGTGGTGATCCCGAAGCGGACGGGCTTCAAGCTGGATCGATCCGGCAAGCGCCAGGAGCAAGAGGAGAAGATTTTTCCCGGCTATGTCCTGGTGCGCATGGACATGAACGACGACACTTGGATGGTGGTGAAAACAACCCCCAACGTGATCAACTTTGTTGGCACGGAAGAAAAGCGGGCCTACGGTCGCGGTCGGGGGCATGTTACACCGCGTCCCCTCAGCCAAAGCGAAGTCCAGCGCATCTTCAGCAGCGTCGAGGTGGAGGAAGTGCCCCTCAAAATCGACATGGCCCCTGGGGATCGCATCGAGGTGCTATCCGGCCCCTTCCAGGGTTTCTACGGCGAGGTGGTGGAGGTCAGCCCAGAACGGGGCAAGCTCAAGGCGTTGATCTCGATTTTCGGGCGCGATACCCCGGTAGAATTAGAGTTTGGTCAAGTGCGAAAAGAGGTGTAACTGCGTTTCATGGCTAAGAAGTTGGTGGCCGTGGTCAAGTTGGCCATTCAGGCGGGCAAGGCCACCCCCGCTCCCCCCATTGGCCCAGCCTTGGGTCAACACGGGGTCAACATCATGGCCTTTTGTAAGGAGTACAACGCCAAGACGGCGGATCAGGCCGGGATGGTGGTGCCTGTTGAAATCTCCATCTTCGAGGATCGCAGCTTTACCTTCGTCCTCAAGACGCCGCCGGCTTCGGTGTTGATCAAGAAGGCTCTGGGCATTGAGTCTGGCTCCAGCGAGCCCCACAAAACCAAGGTGGGATCCCTGACCCGAGCTCAACTGCGCCAGATCGCCGAGCAGAAGCTGCCGGATTTGAATGCCCACGATGTGGAGGCGGCCATGAAAATTATTGCCGGAACTGCTCGCAGCATGGGGGTGACGGTGGTGGATTGATGGAGGGATCCCTTGCCCGGTCTGAGGTGTTCACGGTCTTGAAAAAGTTGTTCTAGCAAACCACTGTGGGGGAGAGAAGTTCTCGCCAGTACCCCGAGGAGAAACGATGGCTCGAAAGCTTTCCAAACGTATGCAGGCTTTGCGGGAGAAGGTGAAGCCCATTGCCTATGCTCCCGAAGCGGCTTTGGCCCTGATGAAAGAGACGGCCACCGCCAAATTTGAAGAGGCGGCAGAGGTTCACATCCGCCTGGGGATCGACCCCAAGTACGCCGACCAACAACTGCGCACCACTGTAGTCTTGCCCAGGGGCACCGGCCAAGAAATCCGAGTGGCGGTGATTGCCCGCGGCGAGAAAGTGGTGGAGGCCCAAAATGCAGGGGCGGATCGGGTTGGCTATGAAGACCTGATCGAGGAAATCGGCAAGGGAGTTATAGATTTTGACCTTCTGATCGCCACCCCCGATGTGATGCCCCAAGTGGCCAAGCTGGGGCGGCTGTTGGGGCCGCGCGGCCTCATGCCCTCTCCCAAGGGGGGAACGGTAACCATGGATCTGGCCCAGGCGATCAAAGAGTTTAAAGCCGGCAAGCTGGAGTACCGGGCGGATCGCACCGGCATTGTGCATTTGATCTTCGGCAAGTGCAAGTTCCCCGTCGAAGCTCTGCTGGAGAACCTAAAGGCAGTGCAGGAGTCCATCGATCGCAACCGTCCCTCTGGAGCCAAGGGCAAGTATTGGCGAACCCTACATGTTTCTGCTACAATGGGCCCCTCGATTGAGGTTGATATCAATGCCCTGCGGGAGCTGAAGTTGGCGACCTAAGCCTGGCTTCGGCGCTGCGATGGGTTGAAAAGGGTTTGAGTGAGTGAATTTGGAGGAGGATCCCGGCAGAACATCTTTCCCCAGTCGAATAGCAAGCCGAAGACAGCAGGTGCCCGCGGGCTTAATGTCCTGCCGAGGTTTGAGCGAAGTTCAAAGGGATCCCTTCTTGGATCGCTTTTGATGGTGCGCTTATCTCCATGCGTCTCGGCCACGGCTGGGACGCATTCTGTTTGGCAGAACCCAGATTCACCACCCGTTAACCCTGGGTGACCATTGACAACAAAGGAGGTGAGCGCATGGGCAAGCAACCTTTAGCGAAGAAAGCGGAGATCGTCGATAAAGTCCGATCCCTGCTGCAGGCCAGCCAAATGGTGCTGGTGATCGACTACAAGGGGCTGACCGTTGCGGAGATGGACCAACTGCGGGCAGAGCTGCGCAAGTCGGATTCGGTTTGCATGGTTGTTAAGAATACCCTGATGCGGCGAGCCATCGCCGACCAAAAAGCTTGGGCAGGGATCATTCCCTTTTTGGCGGGGCCGACGGCCTTTATCTTGATTCGGGGCGATATTTCAGCCGCCCTGAAGGCGTATCAAGATTTTGCCAAGCAAACCAAGAAAACCGAGTTCCGCGGTGCTGGCATTGAAGGGCTATCCCTGACCTTGGAGCAGGCCAAGGCCATCGCCGAGCTACCGCCCAAGGAAGTGCTCATGGCCCAAGTGGCGGGCAGCCTCAAGTCGGTGGCCACCGGCCTGGCGGTCGGGCTCAATGCTGTGCCCACGCAAGTGGCGCGCGGTATCCACGAGATCCCAGCCTCTCTGGGGCGGGCCATCCGGGCCATTGCCGACAAGGAGGCCGCATAAAGGGCTTCAGTTCATCAGCCCAAACCTGTGTATCGATTCTGTTACCCCCAAGGAGAAACCATCATGTCTTCAGAGCGCGTTGCAAAGATTTTGGAAGAGTTGAAAGCCTTGAGCTTGCTGGAAGCTTCCGAGCTGGTGAAAGCCATCGAGGAAACCTTTGGCGTCAGTGCAGCAGCCCCAGCCGGCGGCATGGTCATGGCAGCTCCTGTGGCAGCGGCGGCGGCAGCTCCGGCGGCAGCCCCTGAGCCGGTGGAAGAGCAAACTGCCTTTGATGTCATCCTCGAGGCTGTGCCAGCCGACAAGAAGATCGCCATCCTCAAGGTGGTGCGCGAGTTGACCGGCTTGGGCCTGAAGGATGCCAAAGATCTCGTCGAGGCGGCTCCCAAGCCTGTCAAAGAAGGAGTTCCCAAGGAGGAAGCCAACGACATCAAGAAAAAGCTGGAAGAAGCCGGCGCCACCGTCAAGATCAAGTAGTTCCAGTTACGAGGAGAGCGCCTCTCCCTGCTCTGACGAGGAATCTAATCAAGACTCTCAAACCCAAGGGGGGCTGCTCCGGCCCCTCTTTTGGGTCTGCCCGACCATTGGCGTGGGTTCGGGATCCCTGCTCCGCCGCGCTTCCACCTCTCCGTGAGCTTTCAAGAGGGCAGCCAGCTTGCGACGCATGACGATGCTGGGTTTATCGGTAAACATGTGCTGCTCCGCCTTGATATCGAGGGGAACGTCATAGTCGGTGCTTTCCAGAACCCGTTGATCCTCAAGGGTCACCTGCCGATCGAAGGCGATGATACTCTCAGCACTCACCTCTGCTTCCGAATCGTTGCGTAAACAGAATTGCACCACCTGCGAGGTTTGGTCGTCGATGGGGGTAGCCGCTGTGAAAATGATGTGGATGAGGCCGTTGGGGTAGGTGATTTTGAGCTTGCGACCAAAAGGCATAAACCAGGTGCCCTCCAGGATACGCACTGTGCGATCCTCTGACATCCGCAAGTTTTGCTTCTGCAAGTCACTGTTGAACACCGGCAAAACAGAGGTGGCCCGAAGGCCATATTCCAGTTCTTCAAGGCTGTCCAGATCGGGGGGTACAGGCTCGGAGATCACCCCAAAGCTCTGGTGATGGACGAAGTGGGGATGGGCATTGTCAAAGGAGTTTTCCATCAGGCGCAGGCCGGCGCATTTCCAGACCTCATAGAACTGATGAATTTGGCGAAACCGGGAATCCGCCACCTCTGGGATCTCGGGAATATCGGTCAAGGGATCCGCCAATGCCACCCAAACATAGCCGTAGCGCTCTTGGCAGCGAAACCCCTCCACCTTGTAGGTAGGGGGGATGAAGTTGTCTGTAAGTTGGGGCACCTTCACACAGGTGCCAGAGCCGTCAAATTCCCAGCCGTGATAGGGACAGCGGATGTGGCCATTGCAGACGACCCCCTTGGAGAGTTGAGCGGAGCGATGGCAACAGCGATCCAAAACGGCGCAGGGCTGCCCCAACTCATTGAGCCAAAGCACCAAAGGGGTCTTCAGCAGCGTGAAAGCTTGTGGGCCGGCTTCCAGAGCTGATACTGGGATCACAGGGTACCAAAACCGCCTCAGGACAGGTTGCTGGGTAACAAGCATAAACCCGCTCCACAAGCTCTAGTTCGGAGAATCATGAGCTGGCTTTTCGTGAGCCTAGGTGGCTCAAAGCACCGCCCCCCGTGAAAAAGATAGGCGTTGAAATGGCAGAAGTCCGTATAAGCCAACACAGCTTTGCCCTGCCACAGCGGTCGCGTTTGGACATCGACAACTCCCCCTCTATCCAGAGATGGGCTATTGATTGAGGGAAGTAGAAAAGTGTCAGTGGGCTTCTGTTGGCATGTGGCTGTGGGGAGAGGTGGAAAGGTGCAAAACGAATTGAACCCCAACCGAGATCTCCGTAACACAGGGATCCCGGCCCAACCTACTGCAGAGTCCACCTCCCCCAAACCAGAACCGGCTGCTGAGAGCCAGGCAAATTGCTTGACAGACGGAGAGGTGGATCCAGAGCCCCGCCTCAGCCGTTCTCAACAAGAACGACAGCAGGAACGCCGCTCCTTACCTTGGCGCCTGGGGCTGGCCAACGTGCTCTCGGCAGGGTTGCATTTCATCGCGTTGCATTTCATGGCGATGAGCTGGATGGGTTGGCGGCCTGGGATCCCGGAGGAGGAGATAATCTCCTTTCAGTGGGTGGAGATGGCGGATGAGCCGCCCCCAGAGCCGCAGTGGATTGCGCCCGTCTCCGCCCGTGAGTTCGGTGTCTCTGAACCCTGGGACGATGTATCGGTGCGGCAGTCGCAAGTGCCCAGCCCAAGTGAAGAGGCCACTTCTGCGGCGGCACAGCCTTTGGTTGCCTCAGCCGCAGGGAGTCCTGTCCCTGGGATCCTTTCTCCGCCGACAAGGGAGCTTGAGATGCCCCAACCCAACCGCGACTCTGCCTCTCCTCAGCAGCAGCCAGAGGCCAGGTTAGAAAATCTGTCAGCGGGTTTAGCAGCTCTGGAGCAGGCAGTTGCCGATCACAATTGGGCGGAGGCGCTACATCTGACGGAAGAATGGCTGGATCACTGGCCTCTGTCCTCTCCACAGCGCCAGCAACTGCAGGACTATCGTCAGCATCTGCAAAGCCTACTGGCTACCTCCTCGGCAGCAGCAGTGGAGACCAAATCGGCTCAGATCTCTCCTGCTCAATCCCTCAAGCCTCAACCCGAAAGAGCAGCAAGTTCTCCTGAGGTTTTGCCACAACCCTACCTGTCGGCTCCAGCGGATCCGCATCCAACTTTGCCCTCTCCAGAGCCGATCGCAGCCCCGTTGGAAGAGCCTTCTCCCACCTTGCCCCCGACTTTTCCTACCGGATCCCACAACTCCGACTTCGGTCGCACCAGTGGGATCGAGTCCTCTCAGGCAGGCCCACCCAGCCTAAATGCCGTCGCCGATCCAGATTGGGGAGACTACTTGGCTCAATTCCAAGAAAGGGTTCGCCAACACTGGATGGTACGGCGAGCATCCGGCTCCTACGTAACAGTGGTGCAGGTGCGTCTGGATCGACAGGGATCCCTGCGGGAACTGCGCCTGCAAACCCCCTCAGAAGATCCCCTGTTGGATGCAGCCGTGCTCAGTGCCATCCAGCGCTCAGCCCCCTTTGCTCCTTTGCCCGAGAGCTATGTTGGCGAAGAACTGATGCTGGAAATCGACGTGTTGAGCGGATCCCTGCAGGCTGGCCCAACCCAGATTCCGAGAAACTAACGTCAGAACCTCAGGCAAGGCCACAAGCCCTGTTCAGAGGGGTTCAGATTTCCGAGTGTCGGCAGTAGCCTAGGCCATGGACTTGCGGCGGTTGCGCCGGACGGCCACCGCTTTGCGCTTGCGCTTTTCTAGGTTGGTTTCAAAGTGCCGATGGTTGCGCAAGTCCCGTAAAATGCCCGCCTTAGAAACCTGACGCTTGAAGCGACGCAGCGCAGATTCGATCCCTTCGTTTTCGCCAATCGTCACTTGGGTCATAAGCAAGACATCTCCTCCGTCAATCAATGGGATGGACTCGGTTACAACAGGGATCCCTATCGTGACATACTCCCGACTCCGACTGCTGGCGGTACGGAGCGGGCTTCTCGCTTCATTGGGGAGCTAGTGCAAGAACCCTCCACGAGCAGACACGGGATGCCCCACCGCGTAGCTGTACCAGATTCCGGCAATGCCGTTTTGCACAGCCAGGTTGATTATAGAACAGGGGATGTCCGCCTTTCATTCCGACCCTCGTCCTACGGACAGAGGGCGGGGCTTCAAGGACTCCGTCCCGCTAGCGCGAACGGCGGCCTAGCTAAACGATCGCCACACCACTGCTTGCTGCCACAGTTCGTGTTCACTGCGCCCGGCTGCCAAAGTTGAGCCCCGCAACCACCTCACCTTCCCTCAAATTGACAACGAATGAAGCAGTTGTCCCGGTGGGGGGTGGAGGGGAGGGTGGTGCTGGAGTTGGGCTGGGGGCACTGCCGATTACCGATTGCACAAAACCGGTGAAGCTAGACACCCGCGTATACACCCCATAGAAATTGGGCTGGGCGCAGCCGATGCCAAAACTGGTGATTCCGGCCAGGGCAAAACCCGTGCCACTGGACACAATCAAAGGCCCACCGCTATCAGCCTGACACGTATCGACTCCCCCCTGAGGAAAGCCGGCGCAGAGCATAGTATCTAAAATGGTGCCATTGTAGGATTGGGGCGCGTTGCACACCGCATTGGAGACGATGGGAACGGTGGCCTGCTGCAAATCTCGGGGAAAGCCGCTGGGTTCTTGATCCAGGGCGCGGGGGAAGGTGGCTCCCCAGCCGAGGATGGTGGCGGCAGTGCCGGGGGCTGTCAGGTTGGTTTGGTTGGGCTGCACCAGCGGCAGGGTGGCCAAAGCTACTGGCCGAGAAAGGCGCACCAGGGCAATGTCGTTCCCCCCAAGTTTCCCCACCTGGGGGTTGTAGCCGGGGTTGAGGACAATTTGCGCGGCGCGAATGCGTTGACCGGCGCCGATTTGTAGGCGGTTGGTACCCAACAGCAGATCCAGATTTTGGGGATTTACCACCTGCCGGCCTTGATCGTCGAAAAAGCAGTGGGCAGCGGTGAGCACCCACTCCGGCGCGATCAGGGATCCGCCGCAAAACTGCGCTTGAAAAGGATCTGGCTCAGCCGCGTTCAGCAAGGCCACCATCCAGGGAAAGGCCCCTTCGGGAGCAGGTCTGCCGCCCACAATCCGCTCCAGCCCCAAGCCTGAGCGCGGCGTGGTGAAGATTCGCCCTGGGGGCAAAAGGGCGGTGACGCGGTAGGTGCCAGGGGGCAAGTTGGAGAAGCGAAAGTTACCGCTGGCATCGCTGACGGTGCTGGGCTCCCCCGGGTCGAGGCGGCCATTGCCGTTTAAGTCCAAAAAGGTGGCGATGCCCGGCAGCCCCGGCTCCCCCGGATCCCGCAGCCCATTGCCGTTGAGATCGTCGAAATGGGATCCCTCAATTCGTCCTGTGGGAGGGGCCGAGACTGGGGGAAGCAGGCGACTGGAACCGCCACCGCCACAGGCGCTCACACTCAAGGCCAGACTCAACCCCAGCAGAACAGACCAGGAGCGAGCCAAGCCAAGGGGGGAATGGGATCGCGAGAGATGAGGCATGGTCAGATTCTCCAAAGCCAGCCGGTTGTGCTAGCCAAGGATATCCTACCGGCGAAGCCTAAGGATTGCGCAACCGGGAGAACTTCTCCCCGCGGCCGGCTCTCCCGAGTTGCCCCAAGACCCCAATGCCCACTTTTGCCTCTTGCCGCCCGTGCACCTGGGCAGTAAAACCAGGGTGGGAGGGTGTGTGGCAGATGAATATCGCGGTCTTGGGGTTCAAAGGGGGCGTGGGCAAAACCACTACAGCGGTGCATTTGGCCCTCTACCTTCAGCAAAAACAAGGGGCAGCTCCTGCGGGTGGGTCGGGGATGGCCCTGTTGATCGACGCCGATCCCAATCGCTCGGCCTCTCGCTGGGCAGAACGGGGATCATCCTTTGCTATCAAGGTATTGGCCGGGGATCCCACCACTCCCACGCCCACGGGCTTTCAGCACACGGTGATTGACACCCCTGCCCGTCCCACCTCGGAACAGTTACCAAAAAACTGGGTCTAAAGCCCCGCCCTAAGGCCTACGGCCCGCTGACGCGGCCAGGGCGGCTTTTATCTTGCTAACCTGCGCTAGAGTGGGCCCATGCGCGTCCTCGAAGCCAAGCTCCTCAACGGCACAGCCCAGCAGTACCAAGCCCTGGATGAGGCCATCCGGACTGCCCAGTTCGTGCGCAACAAGTGCCTGCGCCACTGGATGGATCATCAAGGGGTGAACAGGGCCACGTTGTACTCCCTCTGCAAGGACTTAGCCAGAGAGTTCCCGTTCGCCCAGAAGCTGAACTCTCAAGCCCGGCAAGCCAGTGCGGAGCGAGCTTGGTCTGCCATCTCCAACTTCTACCGCCGCTGTAAGGAGAAGGAAGCCCGGAAGGGCTATCCAAAGTTCCAGAAACACTGTCGGTCGGTGGAGTACAAGCTGTCCGGCTGGAAGCTGTCTCCTGACGGCATGTCCATCACCTTCACGGACGGCTTTCAGGCGGGCACCTTTGCCCTCTACTGCAACGGCGAGGCACGGCGGGATATCCTCACCCTGAAAATCAACCGGGTGCGGGTCATACGCAGGGCCGATGGCTACTACGCCCAGTTTTGTCTGGACGTGGAGCGTCGTGAGCAGGTGGAGTACACCGGCCAGGTGGTGGGGCTGGATGTGGGCTTGATGCACTTCTACACCGACAGCCACGGCCACAAGGTAGAGTGCCCCAAATTCTTGCGTCGTGCCGAAAGGAGGTTGAAGCGAGAGCAACGCAGGCTAAGTCGGAAGTTTCGGAGAGGGGCCAAACCTCAATCCAAGAACTACCACAAGCAGAGGAAGCGACTGGGCAAGGTACACCTGAAGGTTCAACGCCAGCGTAGAGACTGGGCCGTGAAGCTGGCCCGGTGCGTGGTGGCGTCTCACGACGTCGTGGCGTATGAGGACTTGCAGGTGCGCAATCTGGTGCGGAATCACCACTTGGCCAAGTCGATTCACGATGCGAGCTGGAGTTTATTCACCGGATGGCTCGATTACTACGGGAAGGTCTTCAACAAGGTAGTGGTGGCCGTGCCGCCCCAGTACACCAGTCAGGACTGTTCTCAATGTGGCCACCGTGTGAAGAAGACGCTGTCCACTCGTACCCACCGCTGTCCGCAGTGTGGGGCGGTGATCGACAGGGACGAGAACGCGGCCATCAACATCCTGCGCAAAGGGCTGGAGTTGCTGGGTGAGGAGTGGAACAACGGTACCTTTGGGCAAAAGGGAACCGCCCCGAAAGGGGGAACGCCTGGGGAGACGAGCGCCGCTGCCGTGGAAGGGCAACCTGACACGGTAAGCGCTGTCGCAGAACTAGGAACCAGAATCCCCTGTCTTTAGGCAGGGGAGTATGTCAAATCCCCAAAGAGACCCACCGAGCCGTGAAGCGCCTTCTGTTGGAGTCGGATCAAGATCTCTCAGAGTTAGTCGAGACGCTGCTCAGCCAGTGGCTGCGTTCTCAGTCGGGAAAGGTTTGAAACCAAAATCTGGGGAAGGGGGGCATCGCGGACCCCACAGCCGCATAGGATCCCGCTGTCGGGGATCGGAGGGAGCACACAGATTCCAGATCAGAACCAGATAAGAATAAGATGAAGGGGCGTGAGGCAGGGATCCCCGAACGCGAGGTGGGGCCGTTCGCAATAGCGGGACGGAGTCCTTGGGCAAGTTGCGCGAGGGGAAGTCTGCGTTGGGAGGACGTTACGCTCTTTCAGGTGCAAAGGGATCCTTTATGCAAGCCATCACCTTGCTCGGCTCCACCGGCTCGATTGGCACCCAAACTCTGGACTTGGTGGCCCAGTATCCGGAGCGTTTTCAGGTTGTTGGCCTGACCAGCTACAGCAACGTTGCCCTCTTGGCCGAGCAGGTACGGCGGTTTCGGCCCCAGATGGTTGCCATTGGCCGGGAAGAACTGCTGCCGGAGCTGCGGTCGCTGCTGACGGGGATCCGACCGCTGCCGGAGTTGGTGGCCGGAACGGAGGGGCTGTGTCAGGTGGCGGCTCACCCGGCGGCCCAGCGGGTGGTGACGGGGATCGTCGGCTGCGCTGGTTTGTTGCCAACCCTGGCGGCCATCCGTGCCGGCAAAGACATTGCCCTGGCCAACAAAGAAACCCTGGTGGCAGGGGGGCCGGTGGTGCTGCCCTTGGTGCGGCAGTACGGGGTGAACCTGATCCCCGTCGACTCTGAGCATTCGGCCATTTTCCAGTGTTTACAGGGGGTGCCCGCGGGATCCCTGCGAAGAATCCTGTTGACTGCCTCGGGTGGCGCCTTTCGGGATTGGCCTGCCGAAAAATTGGATCAGGTCACCCTGGCCGATGCCCTCAAGCATCCCAATTGGGTGATGGGGCGCAAAATCACCATCGACTCGGCTACCCTAATGAACAAGGGCCTGGAGGTGATCGAGGCCCACTGGCTCTTCGGCCTGGACTACGACCACATCGACATCCTCATCCACCCGCAGAGCATTGTCCACTCCCTGATCGAGCTGGCCGATACCTCGGTTCTGGCCCAGTTGGGCTGGCCGGACATGCACCTGCCCATCCTCTACGGCCTCAGTTGGCCGGAACGCCTGGCCACCCCCTGGGATCCCCTCGATTTGGTCAAGCTGGGATCCCTCACCTTTAAGGCTCCGGATCACCGCAAGTACCCCTGCATGGAGTTGGCCTATGCCGCTGGACGGAGGGGGGGAACGCTGCCGGCAGTGTTGAATGCGGCCAATGAAGTGGCGGTAGCCCTGTTCTTGCAGGAGCGCATCCGTTTTTTGGATATTCCCCGTCTCTTGGAGCGGGTTTGTGAGCGGCATCAAGTCATTGCCGATCCCAGCCTGGAGGACATTTTGCAGGCAGATGCCTGGGCACGGCGGGAAACGGCGCAACTGGCCCAGCAAGCCCCGGCTCAGGTTCTGGTCTGATCCCTACCGGGGGGATCCGGCTGAGCGCTAGAGTGGGAGAGGATGCAGGGAGCAAGTGAGTGACCGGATCGGGATCCCATCTCCGACAGTTGGCCCATTATCTGCGCCCCTATCGACGACAGGTGGGGTTGGGCATTGGATCCCTGCTCCTGGTCAATGGCCTGGGGGTGTTCCTGCCCTGGTACGTCAAGCTGGTCATCGATGACCTGAGCCAGAACCTGGCCACTTTGTCGGCCCGGCGCATTGCCCTTTACGCCTTGACGGTGCTGGTCGTCTCCAGCCTGATGATGGGCATTCGCATTGCCTCGCGGGTGTGGATGTTTGGGGTGGGACGGCAGGTGGAGTTTCACCTCAAGCAAGCCATCTTCGAGCATTTGCTCACCCTGCAGCCTTCCTACTTTGCCCAGCAGACCATCGGGGACATTCTCACCTGCATCACCAGCGATGTGGAAAACATCCGCCGCCTGTTGGGGTTCGCCCTACTCAATTTGGCCAACACGATCTTTGCCTATGCCACCACCTTGCCCGCCATGTTTGGCATCGAGCCCCGTCTGAGCACCTTGGCGCTGTCGGTGTTTCCGGTGATGTTGGTGCTGGTGAAGTTGAGCAGCAACCGCCTGCAGCAGGAGCAGCTCCAGGTGCAGCAGGAGTTGGCGGATCTGAGCGATCTCATTCAAGAGGACCTGAACGGCATTGCCCTGATCAAGGTGTACAGCCAGGAACAGCACGAGCAGCGGGAGTTTCGCCGCCAGAACCAGCGGCTGCTGCAGGCCAATTTGCGCTTGGCCCTCACTCGCAACTTGCTTTTCCCTTCTTTGGTGGCGCTGGTCAGCCTCAGTTTGTTGCTACTGCTGGCGGTGGGGGGGCCGCAGATTGCGGCAGGGACGCTGACCATCGGGGATTTTTCGGCCCTCACCCTCTACGTGGAACGGTTGGTATTTCCCACCGCCCTGCTGGGCTTCACCATCACGGCCTACCAGCGGGGGCAGGTCAGCTTGGAGCGGATCGATGCTCTGTTGGGGGTAGAACCCACCATCCGAGACGCCCCAGGCGCTTTGCCGTTGCCTCTGGAGAGGGTGCAGGGCCGCATCGAGGCCAGAGGTCTCGCGTTTGCCTTCGCCGGCCCTGCGGCAGCTCCGGCTCTAGAGGATTTGCACTTTTGCATAGAACCGGGCCAGATGGTGGCGGTGGTGGGGCCGATTGGGGCGGGCAAGTCCACTCTGGCCAATGCCCTTCCTCGGCTGCTGGAGATCCAGCCGGGGCAACTGTTTTTGGATGGGCAGGATATCACCCAGATTCAACTGGGATCCCTGCGCCGGGCCATCGCCTATGTGCCCCAGGAGAGCTTCCTGTTCAGCGCCACGGTTCGGGACAACATCCGCTACGGCAAGCCGGATGCCGAAGATTGGGAGGTGGAATGGGTGGCCAAAGCCGCCCACATCCACGCCGAGATCCTCAACTTTCCCAAGGGCTACGACACTCTGGTGGGAGAGCGGGGCATCACCCTCTCCGGTGGCCAGCGACAGCGGGTGGCCTTGGCCCGGGCTTTGCTGGTGGATGCTCCCATCTTGATCCTGGATGACTCTCTCTCCAGCGTGGATAACCAGACGGCCCAAGCCATCCTCCGCCATCTGCGTCGGGTCACGGCCCAGAAAACGGTGATCTTCATCACCCATCGCCTCACGGCTGCGGTGGAGGCCGATCAGATTTGGGTGATGGACCAGGGCCGCCTTGTGCAGAAGGGATCCCATGCCGAATTGCTGGCGGACGAGAAGGGCCTCTACGCTTCTCTGTGGGCCAAGCAAAAGCTGGAGGAAGCCCTGGCCTAATTTGACGGCGGCAATCCCTGGCCGCTACCCTAACCGGCAAAGCTGTGGGGAGTGGCAACGATGGAAACTGCTGGGATCACTTTGTCCAAATTGCTCCACCAAGCTGGGATCCAGCCCCGATTGGCCCAGGGATCCCTGGAGGGGGTGCAGGTCTGGGGCCTCTGTGCCGACTCTCGCCAGGTACAGCCGGGGGATCTCTTCTTGGGGATGCCGGGATCCCGCGTGGATGGAGGTAGCTTCGTGGCCCAAGCCCTGGCGGCAGGGGCAGTGGCGGCCCTCATTTCCCAAGAGGCGTGGGAGAGCGTCAGCGGAGAGGCTGGATGGGGAAGTCAGCCCGTCCTGGTTTTGCCTCGCGCCAGCCTGAACAGGGCCGTGGCCCAGGTGGCGGCAGCTTTCTATGGGTTTCCCGCCCGCCAACTGACCTTGGTGGGGGTGACGGGCACCAATGGCAAAACCACCACCACCCATCTCATTGAACATTTGGTGCAGGCTGCCGGTCGCTCCGCGGCTTTGCTGGGCACTCTGTACAACCGCTGGCCGGGCCACAGCGAAGTTGCTCCCCACACCACCCTTTTTCCGCCTGAACTGCAGCGCAGCCTCAGGGAAGCCCAGAGAGCCGGGGCGGAGGTGGCGGTGATGGAGGTGAGCTCCCATGCTCTCGCTCAAGATCGAGTGTGGGGATGTTCCTTTGCCGCTGCCGTCTGGACCAACCTCACCCAGGATCACCTGGACTTTCACCAGACGCTGGAGAACTACTGGCAGGCCAAGGCCACCCTCTTCCGACAGGAATATCTCCAAGGGCGGGCGGTGATCAACGCCGACGATGCCGGGGGGCGGCGGCTTTTGCAGGCCATCCAACCCTCTTTGGATCCCTGGGCCTATTCTCTGCAGCCCCTGCAGGGGATCCCCGGCCTCTGGCCCAGCAACGTTCAATTGCACCCCAACGGCTTACAGGCGACGCTCCACACCCCCTCTGGCGCCTTTGCCGTGGCAGCCCCCCTGGTGGGATCCTTCAACCTGGCCAACCTGCTGGCGGCGGTGGGGGTAGCCCTGCACTTGGGGATCCCTGTCGAGATCATCCAGTCGGCCCTGCCCCACTTTCCGGGCGTACCGGGGCGGATGGAGCGGGTGACCCTGCCGGGGCAGGATATCGCGGTAGTTGTGGACTACGCCCACACCCCCGACGGCCTGGAAAACCTGCTCAAGGCCCTGCGATCCCAGGTGCAAGGGCAACTTATCTGCGTCTTTGGCTGTGGCGGGGATCGGGATCGGGGCAAACGACCGCAGATGGGCCGCATTGCCGCCACCTGGGCCGATCAGGTGATCGTTACCTCCGACAACCCCCGCACCGAAGATCCCCAGCAGATCCTACGGGATATTTTGGCCGGGATCCCTGGATCCCCCAGGGCGGTGGAGGTGGATCGGCGGCAGGCCATTCGCCTGGCCATCCTCGCAGCCCAGCCAGGGGATACGGTGGTCATTGCCGGTAAAGGCCACGAAGACTACCAGATCCTAGGCACTGAGAAGATTCACTTTGACGACCGGGAAGAAGCGCGCGAGGCCCTTGCTCTGCGTCTAGCCCATCTATCCCGCTAAACGGCGGTGCTGCAGCATCAGCTCCACAAACTCGCGGAAGAGGTGATCGGCATCGTGAGGGCCGGGGCTGGCCTCTGGGTGGTACTGCACCGAAAAGAGGGGCAACTGGCGGTGGCGGATCCCGGCCACAGTGCAGTCATTTAAGTTGAGGTAGGTGATCTCCACGTCCTCAGCCGGGATCGAAGCAGCGTCTACTGCAAACCCATGGTTTTGGCTGGTGATTTCCACTTGCCGCTCTAGCCCACAGGGATGGTTGAGGCCCCGATGGCCAAACTTGAGCTTGTAGGTGGATCCCCCCAGGGCCAAGCTGAGGATCTGATGGCCCAGGCAGATCCCAAATAGGGGCTTCCCGGTTTGCAGCAGAGCTTGGGTGGTGCGGATGGCCGTGGTCTCTGCCGCCGGATCCCCTGGCCCATTGGAGAGGAAGATCCCATCGGGGTTGTAACTCAAAATCTGCTCCGGGCTGGCATTGGCCGGCAACACCATCACCCGACAGCCATAGCGGGTAAGGCGGCGCAGAATGTTGCGCTTAACGCCGAAATCCAAGGCCACCACCCGCAGGGGCGGCTCCGGGATCGGGATCCCTTGGCTGCGCCCATAGTCCCAATCGGCAGGCGTAGGCTCCAGCCACTCGTAGGGTTGGGGAGTAGTAACTTCCGCCACCAAGCTCAACCCCTGCATGGAAGGAGCCTGGCGCACCCGCTCCAACAAAACCTGGGGATCCAAAGTCTCCGTGGAAAGGGCCCCGTTCATCACCCCCTGAGAGCGCAGCCGCCGTGCCAAAGCCCGCGTATCTACCCCAGCAATGGCCGGGATCCCATATCGTTGCAGGTATTCGGGGAGGGTGGAAGTAGCCCGCCAGGAGCTGGCCAAGCGCGATACATTGCGGGCAATCACCCCTGCTACTTGGGGCCGAGCCGATTCTTCATCCAGCTCATTCACTCCGGTATTTCCCAGCTCAGGGCAGGTGAAGGTAACCATCTGCCCCCGGTAGCTAGGGTCGGTGATCACCTCCTGGTAGCCGGTCATGCCCGTGTTGAACACCACCTCGCCCACTGCCGTGCCCGGCGCCCCAAAAGACCAACCGGCAAAGGAAGCACCATCCGCCAGCATCAGCAGGGCAGGCTGACGAGATTGCCAAGGAAAGGTTTTTTCCTGAGGGATCAGGGAAGGAGAAGCCATGCTCCACCCAAAAACATCGGCCTGACCATCCTACCCCCTTTCAAGGAGGTTGCAAGGCTGGCTAGTCTTCCGCATATGCTCCGCCCGCACAAGCCGGGTCGTTGTCCTTGCGGATAGTGCCTATCAAGGTGCTCACCACCACGCAGCGGTTTTCTCCCTGAGAGTAGGTGCTGCTGACCACAAAGCGACCCAGTTGACGGGCCCGGCCATCGGATTCAAAAACCGCCCTTCCGTCATTGAAGGTGTTGGCTACAGTTACAAAATTGTTCAGGCGTAGCCGCTGACAGGGGGTAGGTTCATCGCAGAGGCCCTCCTCATCCTGGATAACCAGAGTCGGCACGTTTGGCTCTGAATTGTCCACCCCCACCACCCAAGCTCGGCCCAGGAGAGAAGCCCTGGCGTTAGTGCGGGCAGTGCGCAAGGCTCGCTCCAGCCTGTTCTGCGCATCCTCAAGCTGGATCCGCGCCCAGATGTTGATCCCAGAGGGAACGGACAGCACAGCCAAGATGCCGATGATGACAATAACCGCCAAGACTTCTATCAGCGTAAAGCCCCTTGTCTGGGCAGGTGCAATCCGTCTAAATCGGCTCACTGAGGCCAGCATAGGCAGGGATCCCCCCTCCGAATAAGTCACATAGGCTTGACTAGGCTTGACGATTAAACACACCACGGGCCAACACCCGAGTTTGCATTGTCGTCAGATACCGCGACACCTGCTCCGCATCAACGCTGGTGGCATCTTGGATGTAGCGCCGGAACAGGCCGGGATTGGCTCGCTCCATGGCAGTTGCCGTGATGGTAACAATCACATCTTGGGGAAGGCTGGCGTCGGTACTGCGCCGAACGCAAACATGGAAGCCCACGTCGTTTTGATTGACCTCTAGGCCTGAGAAAGTGACTCCGTCGGGCCTGCCCCCTCCAAAGGCATAGCCCTGTGGGCAATTCGGGGCAACCTGCGGGCTGCCCTGCCGGCTGCTGAAGATGTTGGAGACCAGAGTTACCAGTCGATTACCTTGATTGCCTGCCCCAGCAATGGGAGTTTGGCGAGCCCTAGCTTGCTCAGAGGGCCAAACCAGAAAGCCTTCCCGGAAGGGATCCGGATCCTCGACAAAAAATCGGCTGCGCTCAGTGCATGTGTCATTAAGAGGTTGCAACTCAAACCTAGCAATGCGCGCGTTGCCCTCCCAAGGGGTGTTGCCGTCTGGGTTACCGGCGTTGTTGTAGTTACGTTGCAAGTAGTACACAACCAAGGTGTAAATGTTACGGCGGCTGCGGATGTTATCCCAGTCAGCTTCGGAAATACCCGTAGGTCTCTCCTTCAAAGTTACTCGGCCTTCTCGAATTTGTTGCAACGTCGGAGGGCCTTGATAGCAATCGCGTGGGATCGGATTCAGCTTCCAAAAGGCGACCACTGGAATGGCCCCATCGGGGCGGCGAATCCAGCCGGGGGTGTAAAGCCTTTGAATGAGATCTGGCGTTCCGTCTCCGTTGGGCTGTTCCGCATCGTTGTAGATGTAAAGCGCTTCTGCCAGATCCTGCTGGATATGCTGCATGGCCTGGGTCAGCTCTGCCTGCACCTGGGTGCGCCCTGTCTCTTCCCGATCCAGCCGCATCGTCTCGATGACAATCATCGCGGTGGCCAGGAGAAAGATGGAGGCAACCAGCAGTGAGACCAACAGCTCAATGAGGGTAAACCCTCTGCTGGCTTGGCGGCGAAAGATCAACACAGGCCAACACCTCCGTCTTTCAACAGGTTTTGCAGGAAGGAACTTAGGCTCTACCTCAGGGTACAGCAGGTCAGTTAGGCAAGGGGAAAGCCCGGCACCTCTGGTTGGGATCCTCGCCTCTGGCAATGGCTATCTGCCGGCAAACATCTCCCAAGTTGGCAGCAGGGTTAACTTCTACAAAGGAGGTGGCTAGTGGAAAGAGCCAGACATTGGCATTGGCCAAGTTCTGGTTAGCCGAAACCACCTCCGCCCTCAAGCCAGGCAGCGCTTGGCGAGTGTTTGGATCAAAAGAAAAGCGGTGGTAAACCCTCACACCCATGCGAAAGCTGCAGGGCACCCCCTGAATGACCCTGCTTTCACGGCGGTCGATGCAAGGTGCCCCTGCGTCGCGGAAGGTTTGGATGACGTATTCTTCGGGGTTACGCCCCGGCACTTGAACCCGAGCCACGCGAATGGAATAGTTGTTCCCCTCTCTGTCCATGTTGGTGGGAGGTGAGGTATTTGCCAGCGGGTTGGCTCCCACCTTGGGCAGACGGGCCAGTTGATCCTGAAAAGCGCGAGGGTTGGCAGCCAGCTCGATATCCACCAGAGTGCGGATGCGGTCTACCTCTTCCTGGGCTAGGCGGTTGGCCAGCTCCACCCGCTCGCTCATGGCGCGCCGGTAAGCAATTACCGTGAGGGTAGGGGCCAGGGCGGCCATGGCCAGGGCCACGAGGACGACCGAAGCCAAGACTTCAATGAGGGTGAAACCCTCCGCTTGGTGTTGCTGCCAAAGCCGCCACTTGTTCATGGATCCCTCCCTCTTCTGCCCCTACCCTAAATCTGCCCCTGACCGGCCAGGTCAATATCAGTTAAACTCCTCGCAGCCACCAATCCGGGCAGACGGATCCAACTGCACACCCGGCTGATTCTGGAGTGCGCAGCGCAGCCGCCGCACATACGGATCCTGAGGATCCAACTCCCGCAAGAACTCAGTGCGGGCATTGGAGGGGAATTGGAAGCGAGCCGACACCGCGCTGGGACGACGGGCAATTTGCAGACCCACGTCGTAGCCGAAGCGGCGGTTGGGTGGGTAGTAGTAGTCGTAACCGCGCACGAAGGTTGGATCGGCTACCAGATCGGGTGGCTCAAAGCTGTGCTGCAGGAAGGGGCCGGTAGCATAGGTGCTGTAGTTGAGCTGGATCATCGAGCCGCTGAAGAAGAGGTCGGTATTTCTCCACAGCTCGTTGAGGCGCAGGAAGTTGTGCATGCCCCCGCCCGTCTGATTCAGCCGAGACGGGATCACACCGCTGATGGCAATGGCATTTACCCGCGTTTCCCTGGCCGGCTGGAGCTGCCGGTTTTGGGTGCCGTTGTCGTTGCGGCGGCGCTGGTTCACATCGGTTGAAGCCAGCTCCTGGAAGCTCGGGATGGGAATGGGCCGACGGGTCACCTCATCCAGGATTACCCCCAGCACAGGGTTGTTGCCGGCAAAGCCGGTGGTGGGCTTGTTCAGATCCAGGGTGAAGGGCTCTACGTCCACCCACTCCGGTTTATTGCCACTGCCGCCATCCCGATCAACCTGCACCTGGATGGTGTTGCCGTTGGGCTTGACGTAGAAGCACAGGCCATTGCGGATATCTTCGGAACCTTTCTGGTCGATGTAGTAGCCATCTTCGTACTTGGATGTGGCGCTATAGGCTTGAGCCGTGGCGCTTTTGTTGACTCGGGCATAGGGGTTGAGCACCATCTGCGGCTGAATTTCTAGCTGAATGGAGTTGCCGGGAGGCTCAGGAACCAGATCCAACCCAAACAGCGGATCCCGATCCAAAACATCCCAAGGCTCGTTGGAGTCGCGAACGCCGTCGCCGTCCTTGTCCCAGAAGTTCAGTTGGCCGTCTCCGTTCCAGTCTTTGATGCGCAACGTGCTGGGGCGGCTGTCACCGGTGTAGGCGGTGTACTTGAAGCGGTCGTTGAAGTTGGGGCGAAATACCCCCGGCACCCAGAAGCCACCGTCGGTGGGAGTGACCTTTTCTTCTGAGTCACAGCGAACAGTTCCATTGGGATTGAGCAATCGCCGCCGCAGTTGCCGCGCCCAGTCGTCGGTGCCTAGGCTAAGAGTTCCGGAAATCGGAGAAGCACCACTCTCGGCAGGGCGAATGCCGGGTTCTTTGCTGGGGTTGGCGATCTGGCTGGAGAGCAAATTGCCTCTCAGTCCGGCGCGGGCAGCATAGGCGGGCTCACCAAACATCCAATTGAAGGCCGCTTGCAAAGCTTCGGCAGGGCTGGGCCACTTGGGCAGCTTGGGCACCCCTGCTTTCACTTCCAGCACCGGGGAAAGCTCCGGCTGCAGAGCGATCGTCACGCCTTCGGCAGGAGCCGCGGCCACCGTATTCACGCTGATGGTCTCCGGCTCCGGATCGGCCTCGACTGCCTGAATGGGGCGCAGCTCCACCGTGTTGGGCTTGGCTGCCATCCACTCGCCCAAGGGGCTCTTGCCGGGAGCCTCAGGGGCAAAGCTCTGTGACCCACAGGGCTTGCCGGTACAGGTAATCGTCTGGCTCTCGGTTTTGGTGGCCGGACAGGTGGGGCTGTTATTGGGGCCTTTGGTGCCAGTACGGGTTTGGTTGAGCGGCTGGCTAGTGCCGCAGGCAATGGTAAGACTGCTACAGTCAGGAGTCCAAGGCCCAAAGGTGTAGTCATTGCAAATGGCCGGGCAGGTGACCGTTTGGGTTTCTATAGTAGTGGTGGTTCCGCAGCTCGACGTGCAGGTCTTGGTGCGGGTTTGGGTCACTTGCAGGCCGCCGTTGGCCACCGTGCACGCAGGAGTCCAGTCTGTATAGGTGCAGGTAGCCCCCGGAGGTTGGCAAGTGATGGTTTGGTTTTGGGTTTCAGTAAAGGGGCTTTGGCTGGTACAGAGCGGCGTTACCGTGCGGGTGCGGGTTTGGGTGATCCTGGTGCCGCTACACTGCTGCTGCTGGGTACACTGAGGCGTCCAATCTGACCAAGTCCCGTAGTTGTACTGAGGGTAGCAGGTGATCGTCCGAGTTCTCGGCGTTGGCGGAGTGCCAGGGCAACCGGCAGGCAAGGTGGCTGTTTTGGTCTGGGTGATGGTGGTGGGTTGACAAATATCGGTTCTACAAGCGGGCGTCCAGTCAGTCCACCTGGGATCACAATTGAGGCTGACCGCGCAGGAGCGCTGAACAGGATTTTGATCTTGATCTAGCTGGCTACCCTTGATCGGATCTGGCTCGCAAGGTTTATTCACCCCCGGCAGCGGCTTCAGGTAGCGCAGGTCGTAGTCTTCCAGCTCGCTGTCATCGCGGGTGGCAAAGCGCACGCGAGCGTTGCCGCTATTTTCATAGGTCTGGATCTCCACGAGGTAAGGAGAAGGCCCTTCTGCAGGCGCGCACTCCAGCTCCAAGCGCAGGGTGACCATGTTGCTGCCGCTATCCTGCCAGGCTTCGGCCCCTGCCGCGTCCGGCCCTAGGTTGAGGGGAGTGCCGTTCCAAACTCCGCGGTTGATGAAGGTGGCTGGCTCCGCGGGGTTGGGAGGGGTGTAGCCGGGGTTGCGCCGGATGATCAACCGCACGCCATCATCGGCATCGAGGATGCGGTAGCTCTGCAGGCCCGGCCAGCGCGGATAGATCTCCCCTACCCAGCGAACGACGAAGAAGTCGTTGCCGTTGTTGTTGCCGCTGCCGGATCCACCGCTTCTGCGCCGCCAGCAGGAGCGCAGGAAGTTGAACTGGTTGGGGTTGTTGAATACGAGCTCGCTAGTTCCTTCTCCGTTGGGGAGGAGCCTGTATCCAATGCGAGGGTTGCCGACAGGCTTATAGGAATAGCCGATATCATCCGCATCGATGGGCGCGTTCGGCAGGCGGTTGTTGCCGTCCGGCTCTCCGCAACTGGGCATCCAGAACCAGTCGCCGCGATCCCGCCGATCAGGACTGGGATCAGGCGGGTTGAAAGGTGGCCGAGGCTCCCAAAGATTCGGCGGCGAGAGAATCGGCACCGACAGGCGGCAAAGGGGCTGCAGGATGGTGAGGGGTGGCTGAAAAATAGTATCAATCAGCGTGGCGTTGCAAGCAGGGGTGCTATTATACAGCCGCCGCTTAAAGGGAGAGTTGGAATTCAGATCGTTGCTCCCGCCGAACCGGTACTGGAAGCCGCCCCACCAGGGGAAACCAGGGCCGCTGCGGGCAAAGCTGCTCGGATTGACGGTGCCATCCGCATTACTGATAGCATCGCGCACGCAGGCCCAGCGCTGCCCACCGCTCCCATTTGGATTACACGTGGGCGCACTGCTGGTGTAGCCGTTGTTGTACTGGCCGATGGTGTCCGGCATCGGTTCCCAGTCGACGGGGAATATCGGATCCGGCCAGCGCACCGCCCGCAGGTAGGGCAGGTTGCGGTTTTGGGCAGTTTGGAGCAGACCTACAGGACCTAGAGGATTATTGGGGTCGGCAAACCCTGTGTTGCGGTCGTACTGGTTCTGCGGGCTGGTTATCCAGCCGTTGTAGTACTCGGCCAGCAACCCAGAGCCACCAGGGCTCGGGCAAGGCCCAGGTGGAGCTACCATCACCCAGCGGGAGGTATCCAGCACCGGGTTGCCCAAAGCCGAGATGCGCACCCCAAAGTTGGCATAGCCCGTATCGGGTGCCCGCAAGAGCCGCACTTCGGGCACGCCCAGCCCTGCGGTTCGGTCAGCTTGACCGGAGCTGGCATCGGTACTGTTGCGGCGGGCAAAGATGGTGTCGCGGGCAAACACATCCGGCCAACCCGGCTGGTTGAGGTTGTCGCCCAAATTCTGCGCCCCGTTCGTGTTGTCAAAGCGCAGAACGCCAGCACCAGCGCTGTTGGGATCCGGAGCCGGCCAGTTGTTGCCTCGGATCACCAGCGCTTGGTTGAGGAAGGAGGTGTTGAATCCCAGGTTATCCCTGCCGTTCTCACCCCTGAGACAGCCGTAGTAATCCCACCGCCGAGGGGCTGATGCCCGCCCACCGTTGTAGTCCTGCCCGGGGTTGTAGTTAACGCCGCCGCCATTGAGGGTGCCATCCTGGACAAAGGCATCATCAATGCTGCCATCGCAGAAGTCGGCAGAGAGAATGTTCACCGAGTCGCCCAACACGTCGCTAGGCCGCCAGAGATCCTGGGCTGCCCGGGCAAAGCTCCGATCTTCATTGGCCCGCCGCCGCCCGTAGAAGTTGCTGTAGAGGCCACCTTCTCCGAATTCAAGAAGAGTTGTGAACTCCTCCAGCCGCTGGCCTCCCGTCGTCTGGTGCAGGTTAAAGTCTCCTTGGATGTAGACGGGGTTATCAGAAACAAAGGAGAGACCAAAGACAGCCTCATCGAGGTTAAACCCGCCGCGAGCCAGCCTTGCCCCATTGCGCAGCCGGAAGCCATAGGGCCGCCGATCCGGATCGGCATAGTAGTCCACCGGCTTGGGGCTGAGGTTTTGATCAGAAACAGGGGGATCCCAGACCGTTTGGCCATTGGCCGTGCCTCGATTCGGCTGACCGGCGTTCATAATACCGGCGCTGCCCAAGTCACCGCGGGCATTTGCCGCTCGCCAAGCTTGTTGATAGGCAGCAAAGGTGCCCAAGGGCGGGCGGGCAATGGCATCTTCCCGCACGGCATCTTCCCGGAAGGCGTAGAAAATGCCACCCTCGCGGCCTTCTTGCACACCGGCAGGCAGCCAAGTATCTCTGTAAGTATCTCTGTTGATCAACCCGTTGGCCTGTCCGTTGACGTTGTTGGTCAGCAGGGCCAGGTCGATGTTGAGGGCCCGCACCGCCATTGCCTCGCGGCCATCGTAAAAGACGGAATCTTTGAAGGGCACGCGGTAGCACTGGTTGCCAATCCGAATGAGATCAAATTGGTTGCTATTGGGGCCAGCATCAGTGCAATTGGCTGGGGCATAGGGCAAAGCCCAGTTGCCAATTCCAGAACGGGGCTCCAGAGCAACCTCGTTTAAGTTGGTTACAGCCTGATAGCTGACTGTGCTCGGAAGGAAGGAGTAAGCGCTGCGCCGCTCCGTTTCCAGGGTATCCGTCTGGTTGAAACTGGTGGTCGGGAAGATGTAGCGCAGCGGCAGATAAAACCGATTGGCCGCCTCTCGATTCCCGGCACGGCTGGCTTGAATGTCGTTCCAGAGGGTTTGAGCCGCTGGATCCCCGGCATTGGCAGCCGCCTCAATGCGCAGGATGTTGTCGGCCAGCATGCCCAACATGCAGCCTGCCGTTTGCAGTGTCGATTGATCCGCCAAGCTGAGGTTTGTCGGGTTTTCAATGATTCGCCGCAGCTCCGAGAAGTTGCCAAAAGCCGTAATAAACGGATCCGGGTGAATGCGGCCCGCCTCTTGACGCGGCGGATAGGCCCCATCGGGATCGCCGGCAAAATTGGCCAGGTTGGTGAGCGCTGTCCACAAAGGAGTGCCAGGCCGCAGTTGCTCCCGCATCGGCCCGGGGTCATACTCCCAAACGTTGGTGCCCTCTCCAGTAAAGAAGTTGATCCCCAGTTGAGTGCGCTGGTCGCCGGTAGGGAAGGTGGAAGCCCGCTGCAAGCTCCAGGGAGAGCCGGGGTGAGCCACCGTGGCCAGGCAGGCTATCGGAAAGCGGCCATCTCTGTGGCTGTAGTGGTAAACGGCTGTAGCCTGCACCGCCGCTGGGTTATCTCGCAGGGTTAGCCGTTGCCGCGCCTCGTTGCTGATGAAAATGGGCTGCAACTTGGTGGGATCGTTGGGATCCCCGGTGGGCACCAAAGGCAAAGGCAAAGAATCTGTGCGAGTCAGCTCCAGCCGCTGGCCCACGATCACCCGCAGCCCTTCCACGCGGGCCCGCCGCTCCCAATAGCCATCCAAGCCCACCTCGGAAAGGGCGCCTGGGGGTGGGTTGTCTTGCGTTAGAGATTCCCTCTGGTTGTTCTGAGCATCCCCAGGGATCGGAGCACCAGCACTGACACCAAACGTTTGAGTAAAGGTGTCCACATCGCAGCCCCTTGCCGGATCAGGGCTGACCGGTGGGCGGTCATAGCTGGCCTTGGGGCCAAAGCGGTTGTCGGCCCGGTAAACATCGTCCACGTAGGGGGGGCAGACTTGGTCTTCCGTTGACTGAAAGCCGCCTGCTTGAACTCGTCCTGGTGGGCCACTCTCTGAATTCCGCCTGACATTAATTGGAGAGACTGACCATCCCGCTGGATCCTGGGCGTAGGTTCCGCGGGTGCGAATGCGGCCAAAAAGCTGTAGCTCCAGCGGATCCAGAGCTACCATCTCAGGAGCTGCGGTGTTTTGAACCGAATCGAAATTGAGGTTATTCAGGCGGGGAAGCGGCGTACTTGGCGGCACTTTCGCCACCCTAGGGTGGGCATCAAAGATCAATGTATCGCTCGCCTCCTGTCCGGCGTAGCCAATGGCCCCTGCCACCAACTCTCCGAAGGCGGTAATCTCGGAGTTTTCCGGCGGCATGTAGAAGCAAGACTGCTCCGAGCTGATGGTGAAAGCTCGGAACAAATTGTTGCTGGCGTAACGGAAAAAGAGGCTGCCCCCCGCGTAGATGGCACCGTTCCAGTTGTAGCCAGGAGTGAAGAAATACTCTAGGTCGCCGCGGCTGAAGGCTCCCCATTTGTTAAGCAGATCCCTCCGCCGATCCTGCTGAAATTGCAAAGCCGAAATGGCACGGGTGGTGGAGTCGGCACCCGCAATAGGCAAGGTGACGGCATAGACTTGAAAGGGCTTGTACAACGCAGAGCCAACCTGGAACCAATCCCCCACGTTGGGGTTGACCGTCTGTTCAGCCGGAGAATCGGTACACCCCGCCAAGGCCGAACCCTGCAGTGGCCCACTGCGGATCAGCAGCCGCCGCGCCCGCTCGGTATCCGTCAGGTTAGCCTCAAAGTCGCCGCCGGCAGCCCGACGGGTGTTCAGAATAGTATAAACCGTTACGGAGTCATTGATGCCATTGTTGTCGGTATCCGCCAAGAACCACCAAGCGGGCGCCTGAACCCGGACGTTCAAGTTTTGTCCCGGATTTTGCGGATCCTCCACCTGAATGTTGGTGGCGATCACGAACTGAGTTTCGTCGGGGAGGATGTAGGGCTCATCGGGATCCCGAGGAAGCAGACCCCCTGCCCCATCGTTGATGAGGGCTGCGGCAAATTGCGCATCCGTCGGGGCGCTGTTGGGCAGGCGGGGATCCCGAACTAGGTACTCGATCTTAGCTCTAGCCCGGTCAATGGCCGTATTCAGTTGTCGGCTAATGGTTTGCCCCGCTCGTTCCACCTGGGTTTGGATGCTGCGCTGAGTGGAGCGGGTCAGCAGCCCCACCGTCACCAAGCTCAAGACCAGCACGATCAAAATGGCAACCGGCAGGACGAAGCCCCGCTCGCGAATCTTGCGCCGATCCACCCGTGCTTTCAAAGAGGCGAGCAAGCGCAGGGTGAGCTTGAGCAGCAGCGTGGAAGGAGCAGACATACCGTATCTCGGACAACGTGAAGGGGAAGGCGGCACCCCAGGGATCCCTTGTCAAGATGCCAAGCTAGCAACAGTATGGCGGTGATCATGGCCGCCGCAAATCCCCACCTCTGGGGGGAATCCCCAAGCCCTTTCTCCAATTCACAAGATCCCCAGTTGCTGCGCCTTGAGCAGGGCGGTGACGCGGTCGCTAGCATCCAGCTTGCGGTAGGCGGTGCTGGCATATTCTTTGACGGTTTCGATGCTGAGGCCCAAGCGGCGGGCAATCTGTTTGTTGGCCAAGCCCTCGCTCATCAGTTGCAGCACACACAGCTCGCGGGGGGTGAGCTTGGGCAGCTCCTGTCGGGCAGGCAGCCAGTCTCGTTCGGGGTTGGACAAAATCTGACGGATGACGCGGGCCAATTCCGCCGGGTCGGTTTCTTTGGAAAGGTAGCCTTTGGCCCCGGCGCGGCGGGCTGCCTCAATCAGACCCGGCTCCTGAAAGGTGGTCATCATCACCACCACCACCGGCAGGCCCAGCTCGGTGATTTGCTGGCAGGCGGCGATCCCATCCCCATCCGGCATGCGCACATCCAAAATGGCTACGTCGATGGGGCAACTGCGACAATGGTGGACGGCCTGGGATCCCGTCTCGGCTTCGGCCACCACCTCAAATCCTTGGGCTTGCAGGGCAAACTTCAGCCCCAGCCGGAAGAGGGGATGATCATCGGCAATGAGAACGCGGACAGGGGAAGTCATGGCAGGGGATCCCAGCCGAGGGGGTGCTGGTTTTAATCTGCCCAAGGGGGGATCCCAAATAAAGCGCCCTCACCCCCAGCCCCTCTCCCTTGGGGAGAGGGGGGTTATGGCTTCACCAAGACCATGCCGCGGGCCTGGGGGTCAAAGGTGGGATCCAGCCGGGTTTGGGCATTGTACAGGGCGCCGGTCAGATCCGCCCCCTCCAGAAAAGCGCCTCGCAGGTCGGCCCCCCGCAGATCGGCATTGTGTAACTTGGCCCCTGTGAGGTCGGCGCCGGTGAGGATGGCTCGACGCAAGTCGGCCCCGCTTAAGTTGGCCACCTGCAGATTGGCACCCGTCAGATCTGTCTGCTGCAGGTTGGCCTGCGCCAGATCGGCTTCCCACAAGAAAGCCCCTGCCTGAGCTGAGCCACTCAGATTGGCCCCTCTCAAATCGGCCAGATTGAGGATTGCTTGGGAGAGGTCGGCAGCTTGGAGATTGGCCTGTCTGAGGATCGCTTCTTTCAGGTTGGCCCCACTGAGGTCAGCTCCCGGCAGTTCTGCCCCCGTTAGGTTGCAGGCGGGGCAATCTTTGCTGGGAAAAACAATTTGGGAGCGGCCCAGTTGGGCATCCAACTCCAGTTGGGCAAAGGCCGAAGCCGTCGGGATCCCCAGCGCCAACAGCGCTCCCGACCAGAGGCGACTTCCCCTCATCAAGGGCTTTACAGGTTGGAGCCGTGCCCATCCCATGGTTTTCACCGGGATCCCCTCCTACTGCTGATGGTAGCCGCTCTGGCCCATTTCTCCAGGGATCCCCCATATCTTGAGGAGCGCCACTAGCTCTGTTGCGGCTGGCAGCGGGGGCAAAAGTGGGCCGACCGACCTGCCAGCTTCATCCGCTGAATTGGGGTGCCACAGAGGCGACAGGGATCCCCTTCCCGACCGTACACCCACGCTTGCCCTTGATAGTTGCCGTTGAGCCCACGCAGATCCCGGTAATCCCGCAAGGTGGTGCCCCGCTGCTCCAGCCCGGCCCGTAACACCTCGATCAAAGCTTCTCGCAGGCGTGCCTTGGCCACATCCGAAAGCTGAACTGCTGGCGTCAAAGGGTGAATGCCGCTCAGAAACAGGGCTTCGTCGGCGTAAATGTTGCCCACCCCGGCTACCAGCGATTGATCCAGCAGCGCGGTTTTAATAAGACGGCGGCTCTTCTGCAGGGCAGCCTGGAAATAGGCCTCAGAAAAAGCTGGCGAAAAGGGCTCCGGCCCCAAGGTCTGCAGGGTGGGGATCACCGCCTCCAGCTCAACACCGGCAGGCACCAGCCACATCTGGCCAAAGGTGCGCTGATCCACAAAGCGCAAGTCCCACCCTTCCTCGAAGGCCAAACGAACACGAGTGTGAGCTGATAAAGGGGTGGATCCCTGCACCCAGAGCAACTGCCCGGTCATGCGCAGATGCACGCCCAGAACAGCTCTCGAATCCAGGGATCCCAGGAGATACTTTCCTCGCCGCTGCCACTGGGTGAAACGGGTGCCAATCAAGCTCCGCCCAAACATCTCCCCTGCAGGGTAGGCAATGGTGCGGGCCAGGAGCACCTCCACCGCAAGTATCCGCGGCCCCAGGGTGAGGCGTTGCAAATCTTGCCGAACTGTTTCAACTTCCGGCAGTTCAGGCACAGAACGACTTGCTCAAGAACACAGTCCCCGGCATCAGAACCCTTGTTGGTTTAGCTGGCCGGAGCGGCTTTGGCCTTGGCCTTGGGAGCTTCCAACACTTCCAGCTCATCTTCGCGGAAGTTGTTGGTGTTGATGTTGTAGTAGTTGATCTTGTCGAAACGAACGATCACCGGATAGAGAATGCCGCTGGTATCCACCGCCGCAACCGTTCCCACATCCCGGTACCAGTAGGATTCTTTCCGCAGCACACGGACTTTGGCACCACGCTGAATTGCCATGAGGGTTATCTCCATTGACCTGAACTCAGATTACCCTAGTCCGTGAGAAGGCTGCGATTTCCGAATTTTTGTAACAGGGATCCGCCCGTGTCTTCCTGGGTTTTCGGGGCCGACAGCAGATGAACCGTCGCACCTGTGGAGCCTGGCTATTGGGTTCTGCTTTGACCTGGGGCTTGCAGGGGAAATCTGCAGGGCTGCCCCATCCGCGCGATTTTGCCGCCGTCCTCAACCTGAACACCGGTCGTTTAACAAGGGTTTGGCAGCCGGAGCAGGCTTCCAGAATCAGGGCCAGCCCTGGCTCAACCGTCAAATGCGCCGTTGCCGCCGCTGCTCTGCAGACCGGGATCAGCTCTGGGGAGCGCTTGATCCACTGTCCGGGTTGGTGGGATCCGCCGCCGCAACTGGGGTTGGGCCGCCTACCCTGCTGGGATCCCCGCGGCCATGGGGCTTTGAACTTGCGCCAGGCCCTGGCCCACTCTTGCAACGTGCATTTTTACCAGTTGGGCTGGGAGCTGGGGGCCGATACCCTGGTGGAGTGGCTGCGGCGCTTCGGCCTAGGGAGTGTGCAGAATACAACTCCGGCTCCGCTCTTGGCGACTGGTCTGGCTGGGCCGGTGGATCCCTGGGAGCTGTTGGTTTATGGGGGCGTGATTGCCCGCCGCGGTGTTCCCCTTTCTGGCGAGGTCTCTCTGCCCGCTTTCTCTTTACCGGCTTGGATTTGGGAGGCTCTCCATGCTGGCATGAGCCTGGCGGCAACAGCGGGCACCTGTCGCGGCATTGCCCCGGAAGGGATCCCAGTGGCAGCCAAGTCTGGCACCATCCTCAATCCTCAACGACGAGGACGACCAATTCTCTGGGCAGAAGATTTTCAAGCCTGGTTGCTGGCCTTTTGGCCCCTGCCGGATCCCAACTGGACGCTGGTGCTGCACCTGCATCAGGGCAAAGCCTATGAGGCGGCCATTCCCCTGGCGCGGCAGATCATCGCCGCCATCGGCAGCGGGTGACCACCTTGCTTGCGATCATGAAGAAATGCAAACTATACTGAAGGTCAAGTGCCGTTCTCGTTTTCGTTCTTTACGGATCCCACTCCCTGTCGTTCCCATTTACCCTGGAGGTTCTCATGTCTAATCCCAATTTGTCTGAGCCCAAGTTTGGCTTTAACGAGTATGCCGAGCGCCTCAACGGTCGGGCTGCCATGATTGGCTTTGTGTTGGCCATTGTCATCGAAGCGGTGACGGGCCAAGGCGTTGCTTCCTGGCTGGGCCTGATCTAAGAGACCTCAACTTACCGCCTTTTGGCTTTTCCTTGGGTCTGCTGGCTTGCAGGCCCTTTATTGTATTGAGCAGGGTATTGAGCAGGAAGCGTGACTGCACCAGTTGTAGCCGTTCTGAATGGCAACAAGGCTTGAGCGGGCACCAACTACTCCAAGCAATTCCGACAGCGCCGAATCTTTCCCTTTCTCCCTCTGACGGAGGAGCTGGTGTGAGGGTATCCCACTAGTTTCATTAGATGATCCCTTCTTGACGCTTGGCGATTGGCATCCGCCAGCCGGTGCCGAAGGCGCGATCGGTGATGCGCAGCCCAGGGGGAGCTTGGTGTCGCTTGAACTCGGCATTCTGAACCAGCCGCAGCACCTGCTGCACCGTGTCGGGATCGAACCCTTGAGCCACCAACTCCGGGCCGGATTGATGCTGCTCGATGTGCCGCTGCAGGATCTTGTCCAGCAGGTCGTAGGGGGGCAAGCTGTCGCTATCTTGTTGGCCGGGTCGCAATTCCGCTGAGGGGGGCTTGGTCAGAGTAGCAAGCGGGATCCGCTCCTGCTGTCGGTTGATCCAGCGAGCCAAGCGGTACACCCAGGTCTTGGGCACATCGGAAATCACCGCCAGGCCGCCGGACATATCCCCGTAAATGGTGCAGTAGCCCACTGCTAGCTCTGATTTGTTGCCTGTGGTCAGCAGCAGCCGCCCGAACTTGTTGGAAAGGGCCATGAGGAGGGTGCCGCGAATGCGCGATTGCAGGTTTTCTTCCGTGATGTCGGGGGGGAGGCCGGCAAAGGGCTCTGCCAAAAGCTGGTGGTAGCTCTCCATGATGGACTGAATCGGCAGCTTCAGGGTCGGGATCCCCAGGTTTTGCGCCAGTTGGTAGGCGTCGGTCAGGCTGCCAGGGCTGGAATAGGGAGAGGGCATGAGCACCCCCAGCACCCGCTCCGGCCCCAAGGCATCGGCGGCGATCACAGCAGTTACGGCAGAGTCGATCCCCCCCGACAGGCCCAATAGCACCTCGCGAAAGCCACATTTGCTGACGTAATCGCGGGTGCCCAAAACCAAGGCTTCGTACAGCTCGGCTTCTGGTTCGGTCGGCCAGCGGGATCCCGCGGTCGGTGGGCTCTGGTCTGGGTTGGGAGACTGCGTCAACTCGTCCACATCCAGGATGAGGTGATCCGGCTGAAAGGCAGCCGCTTGGGCCACAACCCGACCCCAGCGATCCAGGGCGCAACTGGCCCCATCGAAGATGAGATCGTCGTTGCCCCCCACTTGATTGACATAGAGAATGGGCAGGGCGTGCTTGCGGGCCAGGGATCCCAGCATCTCCACCCGCAACTTCTGTTTGCCTAGGCTGAAGGGGGAAGCCGAGAGGTTAATCAGCAGGTCGGCACCGCAGCGGGCCATCTCTTCCACCGGATCCCAGTGGTAGCGGCGGTGCTGCCAAAAGTCGCGGTCGTTCCAAATGTCTTCACAAATGGTAAAGCCCAGGCGGCGGCCACGGTACTCGATGGGTTGGGGCTGGGATCCCGGCTCAAAATAGCGATCCTCATCGAATACATCGTAGGTGGGCAAGAGCGACTTCTGGAACCAATGGCGGATCTGGCCCCCCTCCAGCCAGGCAGCAGCATTGTAAAGGGGCCGACCCTCAGGCAGAGGATTGGGCTGCACGGATCCCACGACTACCGGAATGCTGGCCTGTAACCGGCTGGCCAAGTGCTGCAAAACCTGGCTTGCCCTCTCGACCAGGGCCGGGTAGAGCAACAAATCGCGAGGTGGATACCCCAGCAACGCCAGCTCCGAGGTGATGGCCAACTCTGCTCCCGCCGCCGCCACTGCCTCGACTGCCGAACGGATGCGCTCAGCATTTCCGCTTAGATCGCCGACGATGTAGTTCAGTTGCAACAGCGCTACCTTCACCCTGCCCCCCATATGGTAAATCTCACCATAAGTGGCCCAAACCGAATCGTCAACAAGATTCTGCTGCGGGCAAGCGAAGAATAAACGTGGTTTGGTGGGCAGTGCTTTCCACCTGCAAAGAGCCGCCCAAGTGGTTGGCAATGGCTTGGGCCAGAGCCAATCCCAAGCCTGTTCCCCCCTGCTGCCAGGGATCCGAGTGGGGGATGCGATAAAACCGCTCGAAAATGCGTTCTTGTTCTTCGAGGGGAATGGTGGTGCCCGTGTTGGTCAAGCGCAGCTCCCAACGGTCGGAACCCAAAGCAACAACCTCTAGGACAATGTGTTTGCCGGCGGGCGTAAATTTGTGGGCATTGGTCAAAAGCTCACAGACCAAGCGTTCCAACAGGCGAGGATGGGTGTGCAAATAGGGCAAGTGGGGATCCCAGTGAACTTCTAGGGTTTGCTGCCGCTTGCGCATCCGGTCTTGGAACCGATTGATGAGAGGTGCCAAAAGGAAAGGCAAGTTAACCTTCTCAGAGGGCAGCTTGAGCGTATTGCCCGACAAATTTTGTAGATCCAGAAGATCGTTAAGAAGATCGTTAATTAGGGAGATCTCTCGCTCGCACGCCTGCTCCAGAACCTCAAGATACTGGATTTGCTTGGGGGTGAGAGGAGAAACTTGATGGCTCAGTTTCAGCAGGTGAACCGAGAGGCTAATGCTGGTAAGGGGAGTGCGCAGCTCATGGGAGACGGCGGCCAGGAAGTTATCCCTAATTTGGCTGAGTTTTTTCAATTCCGTCACCTGAGCCTGGCTGCTGAGGTAGAGCCTGGCCTGTCGCAGGGCAATCGCACACTGGGCCGCCATTTGCTGAGCCAAATCAATTTCCCAATCGCTAAAACTCTCCTCAGGGGGCCGGGCCAGCCACAGATCCCCAAGAATGCCCTGATCGTCGGCAATGGGGCAGGCCAGCTTGGTCAAATAAGGGGGCAAAGTGTCGGGATCCCGTTGACGATCCCGAGCGCACAGTTGAAAGCACCAGCCTCGCCATAGCTGTTCGTAGAAGAGGGGAAAATCTCTCATCCAAACCCGAGCCCCGACCCCAGAGGTCGAAAGCGTCGTGTATTCATAGCTGATCAGGGAGTAGGTTCGGCGGCTATCGTAAAGGCCGACATTGCAAAAAAGAACGCCCAAAAATTTCCCCAGCTCGTTCACAACCGTCTGCAAGATCTGCTTTTCGTCCAGAGTTGCCCGTATCTGATGGATGAGGCGGCGCAGAATCGATTCAAACTGCAGACTGCGTTCCAGTTGCTGGGTTCGCTGTTGCACCAGGGCTGTTAATTCAGCTTCTCGTGTTTGCTGGGCCAGCTCCAGGCGCTTGCGCAGGGTGATATCGCGCACCAAAACAATGGCCTCATCCGGCCCAAAGGGCAACAGACAGGCCTCGCGATATTCCGGCAATGCTTCCGCCGCGTCTTGAGAAATTTGAGGAAGCGGATATTCAATAACCTGAATTTCTCCCGTTTGAAAGGCTTTCTCTAGCAAAGGGGCAAAGTAGGTTTTCCAATGCTCTGGAAACAGATCTTGAATGTATTGGTTGAGATAGCGGTCATCGGGATAGGCGGATGCAAATCCTCTGGGGGGCTTATAGGACAAGACTAGCCCTTGCCGATCCACTTGCAAAAGCATATCTGGGATCGCTTCGTAAAGAGCGCGGTAACGTGCTTCGCTGCGGGCCAGATCGGCCAAACTTTCTCGCAGGTGAGTTTCGGCCCTTTTTCGCTCGGAAATATCTTCTAGAAATTGGATGGCAAACAGAGGCTCGTTTTGAGCGTTTCGCACCGCGAAGAGTTGTAAGCGAACCCAGATCTCTCTGCCATCTTTACGGCAAATCACCTTTTCATATTCATAGTTGTTGGTGTACCCGGAAAGCAGTTCATTCCAGAGTATCTCGCCCCGTTCTCGGTCTTCGGGATAGGGAGTGTAATCTTCCGCTTTCAGAGCCGACCAATCTTCCTCGCTGTACCCTGTAATCTCTGCCATTGCCGGGTTGAGGCTGAGATACCGGGGATCAGGATCCAAGCTCATCAGAGCAATCCCTTGGCTACAGAAGTTGAAGATCCCTTGTAGCTGGTTTTGGATTTTCTCAAGGGCGAATTTGACAGATCGGTGCTCGCTGATATCATCCAGGAAGTGAACGGCAAATAGAGGCTTTTGTTCTTCATCTCTAACAACATAAACCTGGGACTTTGTCCAGATGATTTGGCCATTCTTTCGGGTGTAGCGATGTTCCCATTCATAATGACTGCGCCGACCCTCGATCATCTCCTGCCAGAGGTTTTTTAGGGTTTCAACATCAGCCAAATCTGGGATATAGGCCTCCAGAGGCAAAGCTTTCAGTTCCTCTGCAGAATATCCTGTTATATCCTTGAGGGCTGAGTTCATACCATGCGGACTAGCTTCTGGCTCAAGAGGCAGCAGAGAAATGCCCAAATTGCAGGACTCTACAATACCCCAGAATCGCTGTTGAATCTCCAACAAAGCCAGCTCTAGACGCTTACGCTCGGTGATATCTTGAATGCAGCCAAGCACGCAATCTGCTCCGTAGGGAACTATGCAAATTTCTTGGTAACGGAGCTCTCCCGCTGAGTTGGTTAGGGGATATTCCAAGGTTTGCCGGGATCCGCTGCTCAAGCAACGGTCAATCAGCCTCCGGAGTTGGTCGCTAACCTCAGAGCCGAACAGCTCTTGCACTGCTTTTCCCTGAAGGTGCTCTGCTGGGAGTGAGGCAACACAAGCATTCTCCGGGGAAGAAATCAGCTCCAGGCATTTGCCTTCTTGGCTAAAGATCATTAAGGCTTGTGGGATAGCACAAACCAACCTTTTGTAGCGGAGTTGGCTCTCTGCAAGCGCTTGTTCAGCCTGCTTCCGCGCCGTGATATCTTCCACATACCCCTCAAAACAGAGGGGATCCCCTGCTGGATTGCGGACGACTTGAATTTGTTCTCGCACCCACAAGTCCAAGCCCTTGCGACTGTGGATCAAAAACTCTTGCGCCACTCTCCCGTCGCCGACTTTGCCTGCAAGCAAATCCTGGAAAAACTGGCGACGACCGGCAGCGTCAGCATAGAGATGATGGCCAAAATCCGACAGATGGCGCATCAGATGAGCGGAGGAGGCATAGCCGTATATCTCGGCAAGCTTGGCATTGGCAAACCGGTATCGTCCCTGCAGATCCACACGAAAGATCCCAATGGGGGCATTTTCCAGGAGCACATCAAGTTCGGCCAGCATCAGGATCCCCTATTGGCAAGCAGTACCAGGGCACTGAGAACACCTGTCCTTGGGATTATGTATCATTTCTGCCTTAAGCGATGTTTCCCGCACTACAAGTTCCCCCCTAACCCCGTAAAATCACGGGCGAGGAAGGGCGCTTAGGTTTCTGTGGATGTTACCCCGTGGGCTGCCGGTAGGGCAGGGATCCCTGCGCGGATTCTCAACTACTCCACCTGCGCTGTCTCCGGGGATTCCGCCTGAGTTTCCGGGTGAAAGTAGCGGTAAATCTGTCGGGCAATCTTCGGGCCAATGCCGGGCACTTGAGCCAACTGGTCTTCTGAGGCCACCTGAATGCGGGCAATCGACCGAAATTCTTCCATCAGCAGCTTTTGCCGATACTTGCCTAGGCCGGGGATCTCGTCCAGCGTAGAGGCATGCTGACGCGCTTTCCGTTGCTGGCGATGAAAGGCGAGAGCAAATCGGTGGGCTTCATCTCGCAGGCGTTGCAACAACAAGCGAGCCGGATCTTGGGCCGGCAACCGCAAGGGCACGGGATCCCCCGGCAGAAAGATCTCTTCTTCTCGTTTGGCCAAGGCAATTACCGGCAGGTGATCCAGCCCCAAATCCGCCAAGACGGCCATGACTGCCGACAACTGCCCCTTGCCCCCGTCGATGAGCACCAAATCCGGCTGATCCTCAGGGGTCATTTTGCTGAAGCGACGCCGGGCCACTTCTGCATGGCTGGCAAAATCATCGGAGTGACCGGGGCGCACCTCAGGGTTGCGAATCTTGTAGCGGCGGTAGTGCTGTTTGGCAGGCAGGCCATCGATAAACACCACCTGACTGGCCACAGCATCGGATCCCTGAATGTGGGAAATATCGTAGGCTTCTAGGCGACGGGGCACATCCGGCAAATCCAAGACCTCTGCCAAGCGCTCCAAGGCCGCGGCATCCCGATCCGCCAAGCGCTGAGTGCGGGTTAGCTCCAGTTGGGCATTCCGCTCAACCAACTCGATCAGCTCGGCTTTGCTCTGCCGTTGGGGGGCAACAAGGCTGACCTTGCGGCCTTTTTTCTGACTCAGCCAAGACTCCAGAAAATCGTGATCGGGCAATTCATACTGGGTCAAAATCTCAGAGGGAATTTCCACCGGATCGCAGTATTGATAATGCTCTTGTAAAGCCCGCTGCAAGATAAGGCCTGGGTCGTCACCGCGGTTTTCGGCCACAAACCCCAGCCGCCCCACCAACTTGCCTGCCCGCACCTGAAACAATTGAATGCAGGCTCGTGAATCATTCATGGCCAAGGCCAGAGCATCACGGCTGACGGTAGAGTTAGGCAAAGAGACCTTCTGGGATTCTCCCAATTGTTCCAAACCGCGAATTTGATCCCGATATCGTGCGGCTGCCTCATAATTTTCCTGTTCGGCGGCCTGGATCATCTTCTCCTGCAGCTCTCGGATCAGCTCATCTGTCTGGCCTTGGAAGATCATGGCCACTTGAGTCAGCGTTTTGCGATACTCTTCTGGGCTGATCAAGCCTTGGCATACCCCGGGGCAGCGCCCAATGTCGTAGTTCAAACAGGCGCGATCTTTGTACAGAGGTTTGGGCCGTTGGCGCAAGGGAAAAATTCGTTTGACCAACCCAAGGGTATGGCGCAACAGGCCAACATCGGTGTAGGGGCCATAGTATTTGTCTTGATTCCGATCAAGGCGACGATGGCGGGTGATGTAAAGCTGGGGATAAGGCTCCGACCAGGTAATACACAAATAGGGATACTTTTTATCGTCCTTAAGGAGAACATTATAAGGGGGCTGATAGGTCTTAATCAGATTGTCTTCTAGGGCTAGGGCTTCACTTTCATTATCGGTAACGATAAACTCGATCTCGCAAACCTGAGCTACCATGCGCTGAATGCGAGGAGGCAGGTCGCCGGTAAAGCGGAAATAAGATCGCACGCGAGAGCGCAACTTCTTGGACTTGCCTACATAGAGGATCTGATCCGTGGCATCTCGCATTAAATATACGCCGGGTTCAGCAGGAATCTCCTTGAGACGGCTCTCTAGAACGTCACGGCTGTGAATCAGAGGGACGGTCATAAAGTTCAGTTCTACCGGGTAGAGTCAGGGATCCCATGACTTCAATCTAGCAAGGATATGGCTTTTCTCGGCAACACTGACTCCAACCCATGTGGAGACACAGTCATTCTGAACAATCATTCTGAACAAGTTTGGGAAGCTCGTCCTGCTTTCAAGCTCCAACCTGCTAGCACAAATGGCAATAGCTCGTCGCATTGCAGGATCAAAGTACCTCTTTTGACGGGTAGACCTCCATGATTTGGGAAGGATAAGTTGATTTGTGATTAACATAATTTTGTCCAGAGTTCTGGTAGTTCATTTACATAAGATATAGCAGCAATGGAAAGTCGCTTAAGTTTATTAACTAGGGATATATTGACTTCTGAGACAATCTTTTGAGTAGATTCAGGTATAAATTGCCTGTGACAATCCTGGCATCGATAATGCTGCTTTCCATTATGGATCTTGTCGTATCTAAGTTAAAAGAATGACGGCTTGGGCAAGTCAGCATGAGCTTACTCAGAAACACGAAAAATCTAGGGTAATAGTATCATTGCTCCCAGAGCACCACCAGTATAGTCAATAGGGCAAGGGCTCCGTCCCGCTGGCGCGACCCGAATCTCTGAGCTCTATCCTTACAATTGAGCTCCTGGATCCTGGCCTATGTCTTGCTGCAGGGCGGCCAAGTCTATCTTTGGCTTCTGGGTCTTGACTTTTGTCGGCCTGAGGTCTTCTAGGTTCAGCCAGCGATAGACCGTTGCACGCCTGACTTTGTACATCTGTTGTACATCTGTGGGGTTGCCCTCTTCCTGGACATACCCTACGGCTGTCTCCCTACCGCAGTTCTCCACAGGGCCAGTTGCCAGCGAGCGGAGCCGGTGTGAGCTGGCGCATTCGCCCTAGCTTTCTCAGATCGTCCGCAGTCCGTCGGGGAAAGCTGCAGAAGAAACTCGAAAAATCTGTTCATGGCGAGCTTTTTTGTCTTTACTTCGCTGATCCGATTGCCCCAACGGTTGCCCTGTTGGCAAGAGCCAGCCGTGACTTGAGACTGCCCCCCTTTTCCTGTCGGATTGGAGTGCGATATGCTGGTTTTCCACCTCTGAAAGCGTGATTTATTCCAAACTGTTTTTACTCCTATGAATCCCCATCCCTCTCAGGTCTCGGCCCCTATCCTGCAGGAAAACTGGCACTTTCAAGAGCGGGATGCTTGCGGGGTCGGCTTTTTGGTGAATCAGCAGGGGAGAGCCAGCCACGACCTCTTGCAGAAAACCCTTCAGGCCCTCACCTGTATGGAACATCGGGGTGGCTGTGGCGGCGACGGCCAGAGCGGTGATGGGGCGGGCATTGCAACGGCAATCCCCTGGTCGCTGTTGCAGGCAGAGAGGGAAGAAATTCGAGCTTGGGATCCCACTCACAGCGCGGTGGGGATGGTCTTTTTGCCTCAGGATCCTGCTGAGTGTCAGGCGGTGCAGCAGGTGATCGATGAGTACTTGACCACCACCGACTGGCAGCGGGTGGTTTGGCGGCAGGTACCGGTCAATCCCAATTGCCTGGGGCCGATGGCGCGGCAGACCATGCCCTCCATTTGGCAGATGCTCCTCACCCATCCCACGCTGGAAGGAGACGAGCTAGAGCAGCAGCTCTATCTGTTGCGGCGGCGCATTCGGCGGCGGGTAGAGGCTCGGTTTGGCTTTTATGCTCTGTATTTTGCCTCTTTGTCCTGCCGGGTTGTCGTTTACAAAGGCATGGTGCAATCGTCGGTTCTGGGCCAGTTTTATCGAGATCTGCAAAACCCCCTCTACACCACCACCTACGCCACCTACCACCGCCGCTTCAGCACCAATACCCTGCCGCGTTGGTCGCTGGCTCAGCCTTTCCGCTACCTCTGCCACAACGGCGAGATCAACACCTACCTGGGCAATGTCAACTGGATGGCCGCCCGCGAACAAACCCTTTCCCATCCCCGCTGGGGTACAGCGGTCGAGGATCTGAAGCCGATTATTGACCCGGGCACCAGCGACTCAGCAGGCCTGGACGCTGTGTTTGAGCTGTTGATTCAGTCGGGCTACTCCACTCAGCAGGCGATGATGGTGCTGATCCCGGAAGCCTATCGCAACCAGCCAGAACTGCAGAATCACCCGGAAGTGGTGGATTTCTACGAGTTCTTCGGCGGCCTGCAGGAGCCTTGGGATGGCCCGGCGATGGTGGTTTTCTGCGACGGCAAAACCATCGGGGCCACGTTGGATCGCAATGGCCTGCGCCCAGCCCGCTACGCTCGCAGCCGCGATGGTCTGCTGGTGGTGGCCTCGGAAGCTGGCGTGGTTCCTCTGCCGGAGACCGACATTTTGGAAAAAGGGCGGCTAGGCCCGGGGCAGATGCTGACGGTGGATCTGCAGAGCGGGCAAATCTGCAAAAACTGGGAGATCAAAACCCAGGTGGCAGCCCAGCACCCCTACGGCGAATGGCTCAAAGCCCATCGCGTTCAGCTCAGCACCCAAGGCTTTGAAAATACCCCTCACCTCTCGGAAGAACAACTGTTACAAGCCCAAACCGCCTTCGGGTACTCCTCAGAAGATGTGGAGATGATCATCGAGGAGATGGCGGCTACGGGCAAGGAGCCCACCTTCAGCATGGGGGACGATGCGCCGCTGGCTGTGCTGTCCACCCAGCCTCATCCCCTCTACGACTATTTCAAGCAGCGCTTTGCCCAGGTCACCAACCCTGCCATCGATCCCCTGCGGGAGAGCCTGGTGATGTCTTTGGATGTGTATCTGGGATCCAAGGGCAACCTGCTGGAGATCCGCCCTGAGCATGCCCGCCTGTTGCAGTTGCGCAGCCCGGTGCTCAACGAAGCGGAGCTGGCCGCTCTGCAGCACACTCCTTTCCCCTGCCACACGCTCCCGATTCTCTATCCGGTGGCTGCCGGCCCAGAAGGACTGGAGGTCCAGGTACGGGCCCTCTGCCAGCAGGCGGCTCAGGCAGTGCGGGGGGGAGCTGAGATTTTAATCCTCTCGGATCGCGGCCTTGATGCCGAGCAGGCTCTGATCCCACCTCTGTTGGCGGTGGGCGCCATCCACCATCACCTCATCCAGGAGGGGCTGCGCCTACGCGCTTCCCTGGTGGTGGAGACTGCCCAATGCTGGAGCACTCATCACTTTGCCTGCTTGATCGGCTACGGGGCCAGCGCCGTTTGTCCTTATCTGGCCTATGAAGCTGTGCGGCAGTGGTGGCACAAGCCCAAGACGCAAACCCAGATGGCTGCCGGCAAGTTGCCCCAGCTTTCCCTGGCCGAGGTGCAACTGAAGTACCGCGCCGCCATTGAGGCAGGGCTGCTCAAGATTCTTTCCAAAATGGGCATTTCTCTGCTCTCCAGCTACCACGGAGCGCAGATTTTCGAGGCCATTGGCCTGAGCCAAGAGGTGATCGATCTGGCCTTCCGCGGCACGGTGTCGCGGGTGGGAGGCATGACGCTGGCGGATCTGGCCCGCGAGGGCATGGTGAATCACCAGCGGGCCTTTCCCGAACTCACCTCGAAAAAGCTGGAGAACTTTGGCTTTATCCAGGCGCGGCCCAAAGGCGAATACCACATCAACAGTCCAGAAATGGCCAAACTGCTGCACAAGGCCATCGAATCGGGTCAGCCTGCCCACTATGAGATCTACAGGGCGCACCTGCGCAGCCGCACCCCCACCGCGTTGCGAGACCTGCTGGATTTCCGCAGCGACCGGGATCCCATTCCCTTGGAGGAAGTGGAACCGGTGTCGGAGATTTTCAAACGCTTTGCCACAGGTGGGATGTCCTTGGGGGCCCTCAGCCGCGAGGCCCACGAGACCCTGGCCATTGCCATGAACCGCATCGGCGGCAAGTCCAACTCCGGTGAAGGCGGGGAAGATCCGGAACGATACCTCCCCATCACCGATGTAGGCCCAGATGGCACCTCGGCCCGCTTTCCCCACCTGAAGGGGCTGCGCATGGGGGACAACGCCAGCTCAGCCGTCAAACAGGTGGCCTCGGGGCGTTTTGGCGTGACACCAGAGTATTTGCTCAACGCCCAGCAAATCGAGATCAAGATAGCCCAGGGGGCCAAGCCGGGCGAGGGGGGGCAACTGCCGGGCAAAAAGGTGAGTCCCTACATTGCCAAGCTGCGCCGCTCCAAGCCGGGGGTGACCTTGATCTCGCCGCCGCCCCACCACGACATCTACTCCATCGAGGATCTGGCGCAGTTGATCTTCGACTTGCACCAGGTCAACCCCCAGGCCCAGGTGTCGGTGAAGCTGGTCTCGGAAGTGGGCATCGGCACGGTGGCGGCGGGGGTGGCCAAGGCCAACGCCGACATCATTCAAATCTCAGGGCATGAAGGGGGCACCGGGGCTTCCCCCCTGAGCTCCATCAAACATGCCGGGGCACCTTGGGAGCTGGGCCTGGTGGAGGTGCATCATGCCCTGCTGGAAAACGGCCTGCGGCAGCGCTCCATCCTGCGGGTGGATGGCGGCATTCGCACGGGTTGGGAAGTGGTGATGGCGGCCATGCTGGGGGCAGAAGAGTTTGGCTTTGGCACGGTGGCCATGATTGCGGAGGGGTGCATCATGGCGCGGGTATGCCATACCAACAATTGCCCGGTGGGGGTGACCAGCCAGAAGGAGGAGTTGCGCAAGCGCTTCCCCGGCACGCCAGATCACGTGGTGACCTTCTTCACGTTTGTGGCGGAGGAGGTGCGCCAAGTCTTAGCCCAACTGGGCTACCGCTCTCTGAAGGAGGTGATCGGGCGGGTGGATCTGCTCTGTCCGCGGGCCGATGCCGTTCTGCAGAAGACCCAATCCTTGAACTTGGAGTGTCTGCTGCGAACTCCCCCCGGTTTTGATCCCAACACCCTGCCCGACTGGTTGGAGCATGAGCCGGTGCATTCCAACGGCCCGGTGCTGGATGAGCAGATCCTGGCTCAGCCGGAGGTGCAGAAGGCGGTGGAAACCTGCGGCACGGCCACGGTGGAGATCCCTATCGCCAACACCGACCGCTGTGTGGGCGGGCGCATTGCCGGAACCTTGGCCCGCTTGTACGGAGATACCGGCTTCGCCCAACAGGGGGGGCAGTTGGATCTGCGCTTTGTCGGCAGCGCCGGCCAGAGCTTTGGCGCTTTTACGCTGGCGGGGATGCGCCTGACCCTGACAGGAGAAGCCAATGACTACGTGGGCAAAAGCATGTGCGGCGGCGAGATCGTCATCCTGGCTCCCCCTGAGGCGCCCCGCGATCCGGCGGAAAATGTAATCCTGGGCAACACCTGCTTGTACGGGGCCACGGGCGGATCCCTGTTTGCCAACGGCCAGGCGGGGGAACGCTTTGCGGTGCGCAACTCGGGAGCGCAGGCGGTGATCGAGGGATCCGGCGACCACTGCTGCGAGTACATGACCGGTGGGGTGGTGGTGGTGCTGGGGCGGGTGGGCCGCAACCTGGGAGCGGGGATGACCGGCGGCCTGGCCTATGTGCTGGATGAGGAGGGCAACTTCCCCGCCAAGGTCAACGGGGAGATCGTGCGCATTCAGCGGGTGCAGACAGCAGCAGCAGAGGCACAACTGAAGAGCCTGATCCAAGAGCACTATCGCCGCACCCATTCCCCCAAAGCGGAGCGCATTCTGCAAAATTGGGAATCCTATTTGCCTCTGTTTTGGCAGGTGATCCCGCCTTCGGAGGAGGGCAGCGAGCTGACGGATCCCTTGCGATCCCAGCCGCTGGCAGTGGAGTCTTAAGGATCTCTCAGAGCCTGCCGGTAACACTTCTTATCCCCACGACGGCCAGAGAGGCTGGTAAACTGCGAGAGTATACCTGGCCTTTTCATCCGCTTTAAATCACTATGAGTCCCAGTTTGCAAGCTGCTCAAACTCAAGCGCGAGTGCCCACCGAGACCATCCTGACGCCGCGCTTCTACACCACCGATTTCGAGGCCATCGGCAAAATGGGCTTAGGGGATCGAGAGGCCGATTTCCGGGCCATCCTGCAGGAGTTTCGCGCCGACTACAACCGCCATCACTTCGTCCGGGGTGAGGAGTTCAACCAAGACTGGGAAAGCCGCCTGGATCCGCAGGCGCGCCGGTTGTTTGTGGAGTTCTTGGAGCGCTCCTGTACAGCCGAGTTCTCCGGTTTTCTCCTCTACAAGGAGCTGTCGCGCAAGCTAAAAGAGACCAACCCCGTTTTGGCCGAGTGCTTTGCCCTGATGAGCCGCGATGAGGCCCGCCATGCCGGCTTTCTGAACCGCGCTATGGGCGACTTCAACATGGCCTTCGACCTGAGCTTTCTCACTAAGCACAAGTCTTACACCTATTTCGCGCCGCGTTTCATCTTCTATGCCACCTATCTCTCGGAGAAGATTGGCTACTGGCGCTACATTCTCATCTACCGCCACCTGGAGGCCCACCCCGAGGATCGCGTTTACCCGATCTTCAACTTCTTCAAGAACTGGTGCCAGGACGAGAACCGCCACGGCGATTTCTTTGCGCTCATGCTCCTAAGCCAGCCGCGGCTGCTCAAGGGATGGGTGGCCAAGCTGTGGTGCCGTTTCTTCTTGCTGTCGGTGTTCGCCACTATGTACCTCAACGATGTGGGAGAGCGCCCGGATTTCTACCGCCTCATCGGGCTGGATCCCCATACTTATGACATGGAGGTAATCTACAAGACCAACCGCGAGGCGGCCAAGGTGTTCCCGGTGGTGTTGGATGTGGAAAACCCTGAGTTTGTGCGGCGGCTGCAAAAGTGCGTGGCCAACAACGCTAAGCTGAGGGAGATTGCCCGGGGATCCGGCCCCTTCAAGGGTTTGCGCAAGCTGCCCCTCTACCTGAATAACTTCTATCAGTTTTTGCGGCTGTTCCTCCTGAAACCTCGGAAAGCTGGCTTCTACCTGTGGGAGCAGCCGGAGCCCCGTTTTGAAGGAACGGCTGTTTCTGCTTGAGCCGTCTTGCCCTCAGCTTGGTACCCGTACAGCCTCATAGGTCAGCCATGAACATTGCCGCTGAGATTACGCCGCTCTTTTTGCTGGGAACGCTGGCCTTTTTGGGTTGGGGCTTCTGGAGAGCCCGTCGGCGGGGATCCTTAGCCGTTTGGGTGTGGTTACAGGGATCCCTGCTCCTGTTGCCGTGGGTGGTTTTCCTGGGGCTGCTGCTGCTGGGGATCTACCTCAATTTTGCAGGCTTCCTGGTGTTGCTGTTGGTCTTTACAGGGCTTTACATTGCTGTGGGGCGCAAGACCCGCCAGTTGGCCCAGCAGGAGCTGCAGGCCCGTCGCGAGCAGTTGGCTCGTCTGGAAGAGCAGGGGGAAGCCCCTTCGGCAGGGGAGGCGCCTTTGGAAGCGTCTGCGGTTCTGCAGCGGATCTCGGCTGAGGATCTGCAGGCCATTCAGTCTATTTTCGGCCTCGATACCTTTTTCGTCACCGAGACCGTCCCCTATGGGGAAGGGGCGATTTTTAAGGGCAACCTGCGCCAGGAGGCGGAGGTGGTGGTACCCCTGCTGGTGGAGAAGCTCAAAGAGCAGGTGGGCAGTCGCTACCAGCTCTTTTTGGTGGAGGATCCGGCGGAAAAGCCGGCGGTGGTGGTCTTGCCGGATCCCATCGTCAATTACCGCGCTTCCGTGGGGGCGCAGATCCTGGCGGGGGCGTTGCTGGTCTTCAGCTTCGTCGCCACGTTGGAGGTGGGGGCCAATCTCTTGGGCTTCCGGCTGTTGGATGCGCCGGGGCGCTGGGTGGAAGCCCTGCCGGTGGCAGCCGGGATCTTCGCCATCTTGCTGGTGCACGAGACCGGACACCGCTGGATGGCGGGCAAGTACGGCGTGCGCCTCAGCCCTGCTTTTGTTATCCCCAGCTTGGGGATCGGCACGCTGGGATCCCTGAACCGCATCCAATCGCCGGTGCCCAGCCGCAAGGCCCTCTTCGACATTGCCTTTGCCGGCCCGGCAGCGAGCGGGATCCTGTCGCTGCTGGTGCTCTTGGCTGGCCTGAAGCTCTCCGGCTCCGAGGGTCTGTATGTGCCCACGGAGATCTTCCGCAGCTCCATCCTGGTAGGCACCCTAGCGCGGCTGGTGCTGGGATCCCAGTTGCAGGCGGAGCTGGTTCCCATTCATCCTTTTGTTGCCGTGGGCTGGATTGGCCTGGCAATCACCGCCTTGAGCCTGCTGCCGGCAGGGCAGCTGGACGGGGGTCGCATTGTGCAGGCGGTGTACGGGCGGAAGACGGCGGCCCGCGCCACCTTCATCACCCTGATTGCCTTGGCGGTGGCGGCCATCAGCAACGTCTTGGCCCTCTACTGGGCGCTGCTGATCCTGTTCATCGCCCGCGAGCCAGAGCGTCCACCGCAGGATGAGATTACTGAAACCGACGGTCAGCGGGATGCTTTGGCATTGCTGGCCCTCTTTTTGATGGTCATGACCCTGTTGCCGATTGCTCCGGCCTTGGCGGGCTTTCTCAATTTCCCCAACGGCTGATGGGGTAGAGGCCCAGGATCCGCCGGCGAGAGGAGCTCACTGTGTCTGGACCGGGGAAAGGCTTTGGCCTAGGCAGAGCTGGAAAGGACAGAGGAGAGCACCTGCAGCGTCTGTTGGCCCAAGCCGTTCGCCATCACCAGGCAGGGCAATGGCCACAGGCTGTCTCACTTTACCAGCAGGTGCTGCAAGCCCAGCCCACCCACCCCGAGGCACTGCACCTCTTGGGGGTCTGTCGGCAGCAACAGGGATCCCTGGACGACGCGATTGCCCTGATCCGGCAGGCCCTTGCCCACCAGCCCTGGTTTCCCGACGCCCACTTTAATTTGGGAATTGTTCTCAAGCAGGCGGGGCAGCTGGCGGAGGCGAAAACTCACCTGCAACTGGCCCTAGAGCAGGGGGGGCCGGACGCGGAAGTTTTGTACCAGCTGGGGCTGGTGCTGCGGCAGCAGGGGGATTTGGAGGCGGCCCTTGTCCCCTTGGGACAGGCCCTGGAGCTGCAGCCGGACTTTGCCGATGCCGCCTACACCCTGGCCATCCTGCTGCGGGATTGTGGCCGAGAGGAGGAAGCGGCGGAGCTGTTCTACCAACTCTGGCAAGCGGATCCCGCCGACTTGGCCGCGGCCCTGGGCTGGTGTGTTAGCCAGTTGCCCTTGCTGTACGCCTCGGCAGACCAAGTTTCCGTGGCTCGGGAGCGCTACTGCCAAGCCCTACAACAGGTGAAGGGCCGCTGGGAACACCTGCCGCGGGATCCCGAAACCCTGGAGCGAGCAGCTGCCGGGATCGGCTCCGTCCAGCCCTTCTTTTTGCCCTACCAAGGCCAGAACGACCGCGATCTGCAGCAGCTCTACGGATCCTTGGTGAGGGACGTGATGGCGGCCCGCTATCCCCAGCCCTCCGTCCTCTGGCAGCGACATCCTGGCCGAGTGCGGGTGGGCATTGTCTCCGGCCTGTTTCGGGATCACTCCGTTTGGAAGATCCTGACTCGCGGCTGGGTAGAAGCCCTGGATCGTGCTCAAGTGGCCCTCTACGGCTTCCACACCTCGGTCATCCAAGATGAGGTCACGTGCTCCCTGCCCCCTCGTTTTGAGCACTTTGTGGCCGGATCCCGCAGCATAGAAGAATGGCAAGCGGCTATTCGAGAGGCACAGCTGGATGTGCTCCTCTACCCGGAAGTGGGCATTGACCCGGTCTGTGCCCAACTGGCCGCCCTCCGCTTGGCGCCGGTACAGGCGATGGCCTGGGGCCACCCGCAAACTTCTGGCCTGCCGACAATAGACGTTTTCCTCAGCAGCGAGCTGATGGAGCCGCCGGACGGGGCCGGCCATTACACCGAGCAGCTCCTGCCCCTGCCTGGCATCGGCACCTACTATGTTCCCCTAGAAGTTGACCCCGCCCCTGTGGACTGGCAAGCTTGGGGGGTGGATCCCGACAGGGTGCTTTACCTCTGCGCCCAATCCCTATTCAAGTACTTACCTCAGTACGACGAGGTGTTCCCCCGCATCGCCCGGGAAGTGGGGAAGTGTCAATTTCTATTTTTGCGGGGCCGCCTCTCCCAAGGGATCCGCGAGCGCTTTTGGCAGCGGCTGCGACGAGCCTTTCAGGCCTATGACCTGGCCGCTGAAGAGTATGTGGTGCTCTTACCAGAACTCTCCCCCGCAGAATATGCGGCCTACAATGCCCTGGGGGATATTTACCTGGATAGCCTCGGCTGGTCAGGGGGCAACACCACCCTGGAAGCCCTGCCCCACGGCCTGCCCATCGTCACCTTGCCCGGATCCCTGCTGCGGGGCCGCCACACCTACGCCATCCTGCAGCAGATGGGGATCCTGGATACCATCGCCCACACCCTCGATGAATACGTCCAGATTGCCAGTCAGTTGGGCTTGGATCCAGAGTGGCGAGAGCAAATGGGCCAGCAGGTGAAAGCACGTCAAGATCGCGTCTACCGGGATCCCGCGCCGATCCGCGCTCTGGAAGAGTGGTTGCGAAGCCTGAAGACCTGAGGGGGCAGTTTGGGTGAAAGGATAAACGGGCGAGTGTTGTCCTCTTGAAGGGATCCCGGACAGATGGCAGGATAGGCGGGGTTGTCTTGCCGGGCTTTGCCCATGTCTTCTGAGTCTGCTCCCGGTCAGTTCCCCAGGCCGGAAAACGCCCCCGACAACTTGCCCTCCCTTTCAACGCGCCTGAAAGAGATTGCCGTGGTATTCCTGCGGCTGGGATCCCTGGGTTTCGGCGGCCCCCAAGCCCACATCGCCATGCAACACGATGAGGCGGTGATCCGGCGGGGCTGGATGAGCCAGGAACAATTTACCGAAGGGGTGGGCCTATGTGAAATGTTGCCAGGGCCAGCTTCTACCCAGATGGGGATCTATGTCGGCTATATGCGGGCAGGCTGGTTGGGGGCGGTGCTGGCGGGGATTTGCTTCATTGCCCCTGCTTTTGTGATCGAGGTGATTTTTTCTTGGCTTTACTTTCGCTTTCAGGGGGTGCCGCAGCTAGAGGGGATGTTTTTTGGGGTGGCCCCGGTGGTGATCGCCATTATCCTGGCCTTTTGCTGGAAACTGGGCCGTAAAGCTGTGAAGGATTGGAGCCGGGGGCTGATCGCGGTGGCGGCCTTTGCCCTGCTGCTGATTGGGGGGGTGAATATCCTGTTGCTGTTCGGGCTGGCGGCTCTGGTGGGGCTGCTGCTGTATGGGCCCAAAAAAGGCCCACTATCGGGGATCCCGATTTTACTCCCTTGGCCAGTATTGACGTTGGCCCAGACGGTAGTGGCCACGGTTCCACCGGAAACCCTTATCCTGAGCAGCTTTTGGGGTCTGGAGCGGATTGGTGCCTATTTCTGGCCTTTGACCTTGTTTTTCCTGAAAGTAGGCGGCACCATCTTCGGGGGAGGGCTGGTGATCATCCCCTTCATCGCCGACGAGGTGGTGGATCAGTTGGGCTGGTTGACGCCGACAGAGTTCTTGGATGGGGTGGCCATTGGGCAATTTACTCCTGGCCCGGTGGTGCTGACGGCAGCCTTTATCGGCTACAAGGTGGCAGGGGTGCTGGGGGCCCTGACGGCAACAGTGGCCATCTTTGCCCCTTCTTTTGCCTTTATTTTGCTGGCAGCTCCGGTTCTGTTGCGCATACGGCACAATGCTTGGGTGAAGGGATCCCTGCAGGCAATTACCCCAACGGCCCTGGGGGCTGTTGCTGCGGCTACAGTGCCCTTGGCCCAAAATGCGCTGCTACAACAAACAACTCCCGCTTCGCTGGTGGCTTTGGGGATCGGGGTAGCGGCCTTCATTGCCTTGATGCGCTTTCGCCAGCCCACTTGGCTGTTGGTGTTGATGGGAGGGGGGGCGGGTTTGCTGGCCCGAGGTCTGCTGGCCTAAAGGTTTTGCTCCCTGGCCCTGCTTTCTCCTTGGGGGTGAGGGAATGACCCTGATTCAGCCTGATGGCCACGGCACTAACTGGCTTGGGCCAGCCCTTCCTCAGAGGGATCCCTGCCTTCCAGGCGACAAAACAGTTGCCGCATGAGCAGCTCCCGTTGGCCAAGAGACAGGTGAGGGGCAAGGGTGCCGGGAAAGTGGGGCATGGCGAGGGTGACACGATCCAACAGGTCGGCGCGGCGATGTCTCTGTTGAATAGCCCAAGCCCGTTCCAGAAGGTTTTGGGCTGCTTCTGGCGCTAATCCCGCTTGCTCCGATAACCACGCTGCCAGTTGTTCCAAATCGGGGTCGAAGCGCAGCCGGTACATGTAGATCAACATGCCGATCCCGATCACCAAGCCCAAGCCACTGGCTACATAGGCGGCTTTGATGGAAGTTCCCGGCAGATAGGCCACCGCCGACACGCGCAAGATTTCGTAGGGGATGCGGATCAGGCTATAGCCGACAACATAGGTCCAAACCCAAGTGCCATCTTTGAGTTTGGGAAAGCGCCAGAACATTCCCATCAAGAGGGCAAATAGAAGCAGGTTGAGGACGCTTTCGTAAAAAAAGATGGGGTGAAAAAACTCAAATTGGCTGTATTCCGGCTCGCGGGCTTGGGGAGGAATGTACACCCGCAGCGGCCAAGGGCTGTCGGGAGGAATAGGGGCACCGTAGGCCTCAGAGTTGAAAAAGTTGCCCCAGCGCCCGATGGCTTGGCCCAAAATCAACCCCGGCGTGAGCACATCGGCGTACTTCCAGCCGTTGATCCCGGTGGTGCGGCAATAGAGGTAAAGGGCAAGCGCGCCGGCCAACACCCCACCGTGGATGATGAGACCCCCCTGCCAAATGGCAAAGGCCGAGAGGGGGTTGTCTTGGAACTCTGACCAGTGGGTGAGGACGTAGTAGAGGCGGGCGCCCAGAAACCCAGATATTACCAACCACAGGGCCAGTAGCTCCACTCGTTCACTGGCTTTGCCAGGCTCTTTCTCTAGATGACGAGATTCTGCCAACGCTTTGGTCAAGATCAAGCCGACCAACACGGCCACTGCCATCAATAGGCCATACCAGCGCAGGCCCAGCCCTCCCACCAGCGGGGTGCCGGGGGGAAAGCGGAAGACAAATTCTCCAGGTGAGCTGAAGGTAAGGCCCAACAGCCCTGCACTCCATAGGTTCATCGACAACACGCTCTGCACCCCAAAATTGCTCAACTCAGTTCCACCAGTCGGCTTTATCAACCTCACCCGCTTGGGTTAGCGGGACGGAGTCCCTTCCGGGCTCTTCTCCCCTATCCCCGGCAGCCATTCACAGGCTCCAACAGGGATCCATTCTCCCCGATCCTGAAGCAGCGCCAGTCCTCGTTCCCGGTTGACCCGATCCTACAGGCCCGTCACGGACAAGATTCCACCCTAGAGCCCATACCTTTACCAAAAAGCCAGGTCCAAAGCCCCGCCCTTCCAGGACGGCTTTTGCCCTGTTAGACCTGCGATAAGATACACCCACGCTGGTCGGAGATGCCAAACTCCTCAAGGCCACTCCAGCGCAGTACCAAGCCTTGGATGACGGAGTACACCGGCCAAGTGGTGGGGCTAGATGGGGGCGACAGCAGTGGGCAAGCTGTGCCGTGTCTCCAGTCTTTGCGTTGTACCGAAAGGAGATGGAGGATGTCAACTGGACAGGGGTGTGGATCCCGGATGGGTTGCAGTTGGTATCCATTGCTCCTGAGGCCAAGGCGGTGATGCAACACTGTTATGGCGGCTACACCACCAACCTGACTCTGGAGGAGTTCATCCGCCCCGAAAACTACCTGGTTCATACCCTGGAAGGACAACCGCTCCCGGTAGGGCCGGTGCGCACTTTGATCCCTCACCCATATGCCTGGAGTTTCCCCCCTAAGATCAGCTGGGCTTTTGGGGGAGCAACGGCTACTACATGGGCGGTGAACCCTGGGCCGAAGAACGCTACAGCAATCTATAGAGGCTCTGAAATTTTGCGCTCCTTTAGCAGGGATCCCTCGAAGTTCTTTGCCGCTATCTGCCGTTTTGGCCGCAAACTGAAGAGAGCACCTTGGTTGCCGTTGCTGCGAACGCCTGAGGTGCCTGTGTCTTTAGATCTCAAAGAAAGCTTAAATAGCAAAGCTCAAAAGATCCATTGGACTCCATTCCGCTTACGCAAACACTAGAAATCATGGGATCCCGTTCACCGCGTCCAGCCCGGCCCATCCGTTCCGGCCGCTATCCGGCCAAAGAGCTGTGCAGCCAGTGCGGCCTCTGCGATACCCGCTACGTGGCCCACGTCAAAGAAGCCTGTGCCTTCTTGGACCAGCAACTGACCCAGTTGGAAGAACAGACCCACGGGCGATCCCGGGAATCGCTGCGCTCAGGATCCCTCGCCGTCACCGATACCGATTACTTCGGTGTCTACGAGGCAATGTTTACGGCCCGCAAACGGGATCCGATCCCGGGGGCCCAGTGGACGGGCATTGTCAGCAGCATTGGCATGAAGGCCCTCACCACTGGCTTGGTGGAAGGGGTGGTGTGCGTGCAGGCGGATGAGCGGGATCGCTTTCAGCCACGGCCCATCCTGGCCCGTACCCCCGAAGCGGTCTGGGCGGCGCGAGTTAACAAGCCAACTCTTTCTCCCAACTTGTCTGTGTTGGAGCAGGTGGAGCAAAGCGGCCTCAAGCGCCTATTGGTAATCGGGGTGGGCTGCCAAATTCAGGCTTTGCGGGCGGTGGAAAAAAAACTGGGCCTGGAGAAGCTGTACGTGTTGGGCACGCCCTGTGTGGACAATGTCAGCCGTGCCGGGCTGCAAAAGTTTCTAGAAACCACCAGCCGCTCCCCACAGACGGTGGTGCACTACGAGTTTATGCAAGACTTCCACATCCACTTCAAACACGAAGATGGCTCGGTGGAAAAGGTGCCCTTCTTCGGCCTCAAGACCAAAGAACTCAAGGACGTGTTTGCCCCCTCCTGCCTCAGTTGTTTTGACTATGTGAATGCTCTGGCAGATCTGGTGGTGGGCTACATGGGATCCCCCTTGGGCTGGCAGTGGCTGCTGGTGCGCAATCAGCGGGGGCAAGAGCTGTTGGACTTAGTCTGGGAGGAGCTGGAAACCCAACCGGTGATCTCGCAGGGATCCCGGAGGGCGGCAGTGCAGCAGGGGATCCCTGCCTACGACCAAGCCCTGAGTTTGCCAATGTGGCTGGCTCGCCTCTTGGGGGCGGCAATCCAGCGCTTTGGGCCGCGCGGCCTGGAATATGCCCGCTTCTCCATCGATTCCCACTTCACCCGCAACTACCTCTACGTGCGCCGCCACTATCCCCAGAAGTTGGAGCAGCACGTGCCCCCCTTTGCCCGGCGGATTGTGGAGCAGTACCAACTCCCGCAAGACTGAGGCTCAGCAGTAGCGGATCCCGGCTTCCGCCCAGCGATCGATAGCCTGACCTATGCGCTCGCAATCGGCAATTAGGCTAATCCGCACGTAGCCCTCTCCTCCCTCTCCAAAAGCGCTGCCGGGGGTTACGACCACGCCTGTAGATTCCAGCACCCGCAGGGCAAACTCCGTCGATCCCTCAGGGGTGCCGTCGGCAGCGCGGGGGGTAGGGATCCAGAGATACATCGTCGCCCGTGGCGGCTCGATCCGCCAGCCCAACTCCGCTAGGCGGCCGATCAGATAGTCGCGCCGGCGGCGGTAGCGCTCTTGTACCTGCTCCAGGTAGCTATCCGGCAGGCGCAGGGCAGTTTCGGCGGCCTTTTGGATGGCGGCAAAAATGCCGTAGTCGAGATTGGTTTTCAGGGTGCGCAAGCTCTGGATGATCTGGCGATTGCCCACCACAAATCCCACCCGCCAGCCGGCCATGTTGTAGGTTTTGGAGAGGGTGTGGAACTCCACTGCCAAGTCCTTGGCGCCTGGGATCTGCAGCAGGCTGGTGGGCCGGTAGCCGTCAAAAGCCAACTCGGCATAGCACAGGTCGTGCACCAGGATGAGATCGTAGCGGCGGGCAAACTCCACCACTTCCTCAAAAAAAGAGCGGGGCGCCACCGCAGCCGTTGGGTTGTTGGGGTAGTTAAAGTAGAGCACCCGCGCTTGCTGAGCCACTTCCGGCGGTATTTCTTGCAGATCGATCAACCACCCCTTCTGCGGGCGCAGCATCATCGGGTAGATCTGCCCGCCGGCAATCATGGGGCCGCGAAAATGGGCTGGATAGGCAGGGCTGGGCACCAACACCAGATCTCCGGGATCCACATAGGCCAGAGCCAGGTGGGTCAGCCCCTCTTTGGATCCCAGCAAAGGCAGCGCCTCTCCATTGGGATCCAGCTCCACCCCGTAGCGGCGCCAGTACCAATCCGTGATCGCCTGGCGGAAGCTGGCCGTGCCCTCAAAGGGCGGGTAGCCGTGGTGGGCGGGATCCGCAATGGCCGCCTGCGCCGCCTCCACCACCGGCTGTGGGGTGGGACCATCGGGGTTGCCCATGCCCAGATCGATCAAATCCAACCCCTGCTGGCGGGCGCGGGCCTTCAGCTCATCCAAGCGGGCGAAGACATAGGCGGGCAGCTTGTTCAGCCGCTGGGCGGGAACGAGAGCGCGGTTCATGGCAAGAATGGGGAAGGGGCACAGCCGGTGCCTGATGGGAGGATAGGTACCTAACTTACCGCCAGACCTGCATCCAAAGCAATGATCGAGATTGGCGGCTTTGGGCATCCGGGATCCCGAACAGCTAGGATAGATATCCCAAGTTATCGACGAGCCAACAGTGCCCCTACCTCTTGTGGCCATTGTGGGCCGCCCCAACGTGGGCAAATCCACCCTCGTCAACCGCATGGCGGGGGTGCGTTCGGCCATTGTGCACGATGAGCCCGGCGTGACCCGGGATCGCCTGTACCAGGAGGTGGAGTGGAACGGGCGCCGCTTGCGGGTGGTGGACACCGGCGGCCTGGTTTTTGGCGACGACAGCGAATTTCTGCCCCACATTCGCCAGCAAGCGATGGCAGCCATGGCCGAGGCGCAGGCCGTGATCTTCGTGGTGGATGGCCGAGAGGGACTGACACCCGCCGATGTAGAAGTGGCCGATTGGCTGCGCAAACAACCCCTGCCGGTGGTGGTGGCCGTAAACAAGTGCGAGTCGGGGCAGATGGGCCTGGCTCAGGCAGCAGCCTTTTGGGAGCTGGGGCTGGGGGATCCGATCCCCTGTTCCGGCATCCATGGCAATGGGGTAGCCGAGCTGTTGGAGGCGGTCCTGGCTCACTTGCCCGAAGTGACCGAAGAAACGGTGGGTGAGCCGGATCCCATCGCCGTCTCGATTGTGGGACGGCCCAACGTCGGCAAATCCAGCCTGCTCAACCGCCTGGTAGGATCCGAGCGGGCCATCGTCAGCCCCATTTCCGGCACCACCCGCGATGCCATCGACACCGTGGTCACCTGGGAAGGGCAGCCCTATCGCCTCATCGATACCGCCGGCATCCGCAAAAAAAACCGCGTGCAGTACGGCATTGAGTTCTTCAGCATCAACCGGGCCTTCAAGGCCATCCAGCGCTCGGATGCAGTGCTGCTGGTGATCGATGCTTTGGAGGGGGTTACCGAACAGGATCAGAGGCTGGCCGGGCGCATCGAAGAAGAGGGCCGCGCCTGCGTTGTCGTCGTCAACAAGTGGGATGCAGTAGAAAACAAAGATACCCACACCATCAACGAGTTCACCCGCGAGATTCGCGACAGGCTTTACTTTATTGAATGGGCGCCGCTCCTGTTTGTCAGCGCCCTCACCGGGCAACGCACCCACAAAATCTTTGAGCAGGTGAATACCGTGGTGGCCGCCCACCGCAAACGGGTTCCCACCGCTGTGGTCAACGAAGTGCTCCAGGATGCTCTTGCCTGGCAATCGCCCCCCACCAACCGCCAGGGCAAGCAGGGCAGAATTTACTACGGCACCCAGGTGGCGGATCGGCCCCCCACCTTTGTTCTGTTTGTCAACGATCCCGATTTGTTTAAGGATAACTACCGCCGCTTCCTGGAAAAGCACTTCCGGCAAAACCTGGACTTTACCGGTACCCCCATTCGCTTTCTCTGGCGCGGCAAATCCGAGCGCTTGGTTGGGCGGGCGGTGCGAAAATTGGAGAGATCCCTGACCTCTCGTTAGGCCCTCTGGTCTACTGAAAGCCTATGGCTGTGGATCCCAACGTCAAAACCCTGGTTGACAACCGTCGCGCCCGCTTCGAGTACGACATCTTGGAGACCTATGAGGCCGGGATCCAACTGACCGGCACAGAGGTGAAATCGATACGAGCGGGCAAAGCCAACCTGCAAGACGCTTTTGCCCTCTTTCGGGATGGGGAAGCATGGCTGCACAATCTGCACATCTCCCCCCATGACACCGCCAGCAAAGTGTTTAACCACGACCCTACCCGCCGCCGCAAGTTGCTGCTGCACCGCCGCGAGATCGACCGCCTACGGGGCTTGGTGGAACAAAAGGGCCTGACCGTGGTTCCCCTCAAGCTGGTGCTCAACCGCGGCTGGATCAAAGCCCATCTGGGCGTGGCCCGCGGCAAAAAGCTCCACGACAAGCGGCAGGCAATCAAAGAGCGGCAAACCCAGCGGGAGATTCAGCGGGAACTGAAGGAACGATAAATTTCTCCCTGAGCCCCTGCTGGCTTCCACGTCGTTTGCCAAGCGCCTTTTTGTATTCTCAGATACAGCGATCTGCAGCGGGATCCCGATGATGGATGTAGTTCTTTGGCTTTGGATCCCTGTTCTGTTGGAGCTGCCTGTGAACTGGAATCTTACCCGCGCTTTTTCTCCCTTGAAAGGCTTGGCTGTTGGCCTATCGGTCGCCGCTTTACTGGGATCCACCCCCACAACAGCGCAAGAGACCTTCAAAGTGGGCATGGTGCTGGTGGGGCCGATGCAGGATGGCGGCTGGAGCCAGGCCCATGTGGAGGGCAGCGAATACGTCAAGGCCAAGTTGCCCGGTGTCGAGTTTGATTACCTGGATAAGGTGAACCCGGCGGATCGGCCCAATGTGCGCGCCTCCCAGGTGGCGGATGACATGATCGCCCGAGGGGCCAAGGTTATCATCTTTACTTCTGATGACCACAAAGACGATGCGATTGAAACGGCCCGCAAGCATCCCGAGATTGCGGTTATCCATGCTTCTGGGGACATGGCCTGGAAGGAGGGGAAAAATTACATCGATCTGCCCAACTTGGCCAACATCATGCCCCAGATGGAAGCGATGCGCATGGTGGCCGGATGTGCTGCAGCCCTGGGCTCCGAAACCGGCAAAATTGGCCTATTGGGACCTCTGATCAACGATGAAACCCGCCGTTACGCTGCTGCTGCTTACTTGGGGGCCAAATACTGCTGGGAAACTTACCGAGATCGTCCTGAAGAGTTGCAGTTCCGGGTGACCTGGATTGGCTTCTGGTTCAACATTCCAGGGGTTACTTTGGATCCAAGCAAGGTTGCCGATGACTTTTACAACAGCGGCTTTGATGTGGTGATGTCGGGGTTGGATACGCCGGAGGCGGCGGTACAAGGCAAGCGGGCTGCTGAGGCCGGAAAGCGAGTGCGCTACACCCACTACGGCCTGGCCAGCGGTTGTAACTTCGCGCCCGAAATTTGCCTGGGGGTTTCCTACTACAACTGGGGGCCAGGATACAAGCAATTGATCGAGGCAGCTCGCGCGGGCACCTTCGAGAGCCAATTCCTGCGTCCGCCCATCGACTGGTCGGATATCAACAACCCGGACACGTCTTCGGCAGGGTTCATCATGGGAGAAGCCCTGGAGCCAGAAGATAGGGCTAAGTTGGAGGAGTTCATCGCCGGCTTGGGGAATGGCAGCATTCAGCTCTTCAAGGGGCCGCTCAACTTTCAAGATGGCACGCCCTTCTTGGCTGAGGGAGATGTGGCCAGCGAGGTCGAGATTTGGTATCTGGGCCAGTTGCTAGAGGGCATGGAGGGAGCCAGCAACTAGCGGAAGGCGTTCTAGGCTCCGGGGAGGGGGAAGAAGCGGTCGGTGGCTTTCACCCGCTGACACCAGGCTCGGATCTGAGGAAAGGGCTTGAGGTCAAACCCGCCCTGCTCCGCCACATGGGTGTAGGTGAAAAGGGCGAGATCGGCGATGGTGTAGCGGTTGCCCACAAAAAATGCTTTCCCCTGCAGGTGGCCTTCCATGATCTCCAAGGCCTCTGTTCCAGATTTCAAGTTCTGGGCGATCATGTCAGCATGGGCCTCTGCTTGGCCGGCCCGCACCCAGAAGCGAGTGGTGGCGATGTAGCGGGCAATGCGGGTTTGTTCAAAAAGCAACCACTTCAAAATCTCGGCCCGTTCCAACTTGTTTTGGCCGTAGAGGGGGGTGTCTTCTGCCAGGTAGACCAAGATCGCGGCGGACTCGGCCAAGACCGTTCCATCTTCCAGTTCCAAAGCCGGGATCTGGCCCAGGGGGTTTTTGGCCAGGTACTCGGGGCGGCGGTTTTCTCCGGCCCTGGAGTTGACTTCAACCGTCTCATAGGGGATCCCCAATTGCTTGAGGAGCAATTCCACTTTGTAGCAATTTCCGGAGGTTGGGATCCCGTACAGTCGCAACATTGTGGTTAACCTCAGCCCAAAGCACCTTACAAAGAACTTCGTCCTAACAACGCCAACGGCAACCCAATCAACAAAAACCCTCTGTCCCTAACACTTTTTTAGCAGCTTTGTTCTTCCAACTCCTGCATCTGCCGGCGGTATTCCCGCCCAAAGGCTTGCAGCAACCCTTCTGCATGGGAAAGAGGCCCTGCTTCATAGGCACGGGATCCCACCCCTTGCTGGGTGAGCTCGCACAGGTGCCAATCCTGTCGATTGGTGCGATCCCACAATTCCACCACCTCGCTGGGATCAAAACCATCCAGCGCCAAGGTCTCCGGCTCAAACAGCCAATCGCAGACAACCCGCGTCCGGTCGGATCCCTGGGGCCACAGAGTGTGGGTCATGACATAGTCCGGCTGCAGGCTCAAGAATAGATTGGGCATAAGGGTGTAGTAGTAGGCCCGCCGTTGGTTCTCGCCTCGCACGGTGGAGATCAGGGGCAAGCTGCGTTGGCCACTCATGTTTAGGCTGGTCACATCTGGATTGAGCAACATGTAGCCGCCCAAAAAGGGGCCTTCCATCAAGTCGTTGCGACCACTGCGAGCCGGCGAAAGGCGGGCCAATTCTGGGTGAATGAGCGGGCAGTGGTAGCACTCAGAGTAGTTTTCAAACAGCAATTTCCAATTGGCTTGAACGTGGTATTCAATACGATGGCCTCGCCGCAGAGCGGACAGGTTCCACTCTCGGAAACGACCTTGCAATGGGGCAAAAACCTCATCGAAGGGCTGAGGATTGCGGCTGAGGTTGACCCAGACGAAGCCTTCCCATTCTGCCAAGGCAGCGGAGTGGAGGGGATAATCTTCACGGCGAAAGTCTTCCACCTCGTGCATCTGGGGAGCCGCCAACAATTGTCCATCCAGCCCATAGCGCCAGGCGTGGTAGGGGCAAGGGATCCCATCGGCAAAATGGCCTTGGAGCTCGCTGCAGAGTCGGGTTCCTCGATGGCGACAGTGGTTGAAGAAGGCATGGGCTTGCCCCTTGGGATCCCGTACCAGGATCAGGCTTTCTCTGAGCACCTGCACCTGCAAAAAGTCTCCGGGTTGGGCCAGATCGGCACTGCGCCCCACGCAGAACCACTGCCGATAAAAAATCCGCTCGATCTCCGCCTCAAAACGGCTGGAGGAGACGTAGTAGTGGCCCGGCAGGGTGCGGGCGCCGGGTTGAACCGTAGCGGGATAGAAAGCGGTCATAGCGCGGGGCAGCAAAGCAAGATGGGAAAAACTGCCGTTGAACTCCAAAGGCTTTGCTATCCAAGCTAACGCAGGGATCCCATCCGGCATCTATTCCAAGCAGATCCAAGGCATTTTTAAGGCATTTTTGAAGCATTCCCCCCAAGCACGCTGTGCTGCTCGCGCAAATACCCCAGTCTCCTACCCACAAGGGGAGAGGGGGGCATAAGAACTCCGTCCTGCTGACGCAAATGGCTTATTCCCGCTAGGGGGACGTAGCGCTGTAGCCCAAGTCGCGCAGAAGGTGCTCAGAGCGCCGCCAGTGGGGCCGCACCTTGACAAACAGCTCCAGGTACACCTTGCCCAGGATCAGCTTTTGAATCTGCAGGCGGGCTGCCTGGCCGATCCGCTTGAGCCTTTCCCCCCCTTTGCCGATGAGGATCCCCTTTTGCGAGTCCCGCTCTACATAGAGGGTGGCCAAGATGCGGGTGACGTTGGGGGTTTCTTCCACCTGGTCGATGGTCACGGCCACGGAATGGGGCACTTCCTCGCGGGTCTGCAGCAGCACCTGTTCTCGGATCAGCTCCGCCATGATGAACCGCTCCGGCTGATCCGTCACCAGATCCGGCGGGTAGTAGTAGGGGCCGGTGGGCAGCAGATCGATGGTGGCTTGGATCAGGGGTGTCAAACTGCTGGGATCCAAGGCAGACACCCAAACGACAGGAGCGCCGGGGCGCAGGGCTTGGTAGCTCTCTTGGTGAGCTTGGCGCACGGCAGCATCCCGAGGAAGCAGATCCGCTTTGTTGCAGACGATCAGGCAGGGGGAAGCAGCAGGGATCCGCTCGGCAATAAAAGCATCCCCGCGTCCTGCCGGCACCGATCCATCCACCACGAAGAGGATCACGTCCACAGCGGCAATGGCTGCCTGGGCGTTGTGTACCAAGATTTCCCCCAGGCGGTGGTGGGGTTTGTGGATGCCAGGGGTATCCACCCAGATGATCTGGGCTTGGGGTAGGGAGAGGATCCCCTGCAGGCGGTTGCGGGTGGTCTGGGCCACGGGAGAGGTGATGGCAATCTTTTGTCCCACCAGGGCGTTGAGTAGGGTGGACTTGCCCACATTGGGCCGCCCGATCAGCCCCACAAACCCCGACTTAAACCCTGGCGGGGCAGCCGGGATCGCAGACAGTTCCCCACTGCTGACACGACCGGGCGCCGATTCCCCTTCTGCTGCAGCAGCGGAGGACTCTGTCCCGCCGTCGCCAATGGATCTGTGTCCCTCAGGGGAGGGATCCCTCCCGTCTGAAGGAGAATGGGGATGTCCGGCGCTCTGCTCTCGTAGCTCTTCTAAAGGCTCTGTCCCGCTGTCGCGAACGGCCATAACTTTCACCCAACCTCTAGCGGATAGAGTAGGCTGCTGAGGCGGCAGGCAACTGCAAGGATAGGGATCCCAGCGGGGCCAAGGTGGTGCCGGGGTAGTAGAAAGCGAGGATTTGTGCCGCGTTAAACCCCTGCCGAGCCAGGGTATAGGAGCCATACTGGCTCAGGCCCACCCCATGGCCAAAGCCGCCACCGATGAAGCGATAGCCTGCCAATCGCTCCCCTTGTTTCAGAGGCTCTATCCGAAACAGGGTGCTGTACAGGCGAGGAAAAGCCAAGCGTACCTGATCCTTGCGCAAAAGAATCGAGCGGATCCCTTCTGCCGTCTGCAAGTCCAATTGCATCACCTGCACCCGGCCACTGGCGGAGCGCTCCAGGATCTGCATCCCCGCGATGCTGCTCCAGGTGGGCATCGGGATCCCTAGGTAGTCTTGGCCGGCCCGCAACTGGGTGTTCAGCTCCTCCAAAGATAGGGAGAACTCCCAGCGGAATAGGCGGGATACTCCTGCTTCGTTGAAGCCCTCTCGCTGGGCCAAAAACGCCTGGAAGCTGCTCTCCTGCCGCAAATCCAGGGGCTTACCCGGTTGATGGCGCTCCTCGCCCTGCGGAGCACGATGGGCAATATCCGCTTGCGGGCGTAGGTAGGGGCGCGGATCCCCGTCCCAAACGTCTTCAAAGGCCGCCGAGATGCCGCCATTGGTAGAGGAATAGACAGCATCCACCAGCTCGCCATTGTAGGTGAGCACCAGGCCACTGGTTTGGCGAATGGCCTCGTCTGCCCGCGGGTGGGTTCCGGTCAATCCCTTGTAAACCTGGCAGTGGGTATTGGCACAGAGCTGATAATCGTCAACCTGAAAGCGGTGGAGGTTCTTGAGGGCGTAGGTGCGCGCCAAAATCGCCTGGGCGGCCATCACGGCAAAAGGGGCCCCTGGCCCCACCTCGTGGGGAACTACCCCCCGCAAATAGGTTTCCAGAGGCACGGCATTGACCACAGTGTAGCTGCCGTAGGCATTGGGCTGAAAGGTGATGGATCCGGCATAGTAGTGGTCGTTCACCCGTAGATAGCCGGCATCAGAGGTCACCCTGAGGCGGGTGCGGTGGTAGCGAAAGTGTTCATGGATCCAGCTCAGCTCCGCCCGTTCGCGTCGCTCCTGCACCTCGAGCCGCACATGGGGGATCCCTTCCTTCTGGGCATACTGCTGAATCTGGATCAGTTGTTGCGGGGTGTAGGCGCGGTTGGCCCACACCTGCCATTCTTGCGGCTGGGCGATCTCGGTGCTGATGCCCAGAGACTGCCAATGGTTGGCGTTGGCCTCGGCACTCTCAAAACTTTTGTGGCTGCTGAGGATTAGACGGTATACGGTTTCCGGGGTGGTCAGGGCGCGATTGACAATGCCGATGCTGACCCGAGGCGTTCGCTGGGTCTGGGTGCTGCCGTCTGCTTGAGGGAATTCCAGGGTGAGAAGGGATCCCGTCGGCGCCGCCAGCTCCACTTGATCCGTCTCAGAACGGCCAAAGCGTTGCACAATGCCTATATGCAGGATTGGGTTTTCGGGGGTGGCTGCCGTGGCCAAGGTCTCTTCACGAACTCCGGTTGCGTCGGCGGCATGGAGCGCTAAGGCCGCCAGCAACAGGCCCAAGCCGGAAATGAGGGTGCTCTGTTTGCGCCAGCGGGACGGAGCCCCTAAAAACCGACGGGGTTTGGCAGTGAGAGCCTGACAACTGGCCATGGCCGCTTTATCCTAAAACACACCCTGTCGATTTTACCCCCATCTTTTTTGGCCTACCTGCAGCGGCTGCGTCAGCGGTGCGGAGCACCATGGATGCTTTTCCTCGCATGTCTGTTCCCGACGACGGGTTCCCAATCGCCACGGCGGGACGCCGCCCCTCTTTGCACAAGGGATCCGGCTGGAGGCTGGGCTGGGATCCCACCCGTTCCCCTTTTGTTGCGCTGGTGGGGGGAGAAGCCTGGGCGCTGGAGCTCACTCAGGAGGAGTGGCAAGCGTTTGTGCAGGGGGTGCAGCGCCTGCAGCAGGATATGGAGGCCATCGCCTCCCAACTGATGGCGGAGGAGGGCATTACGCTGGAGCAGACTTGCCCTGCTTTGACGTTGATTGCCAGCGGCAGCGCCACCGCCTGGGGCCTCTACGTGCAATTGCATCAAGGCCGGCGCGGAGAAGGTTTTTGGCCTGCTGATGTTGTCCCTGAGCTATGCCAGGCCCTCGCCCAATGCTTTCAGGAAGCTCTCTAGCCCCCTGAAGCCTGCAGTCTGGATCCCTGCCTGAGAGAACCCATGGATCTGCACCATCTGCACACCTACATTCGTCCCCGACAGCTTGAGGACTTGACCGCCTGGGATCCCGGCTGGAACTGGCTGGCCGGGGGGACTTGGCTCTTCTCCCAGCCGCAACCCCACCTGCGGGGACTGATCGATTTGCATCCTCTGGACTGGAACGAGCTGGAAATCAGTGCAGAAGGGTTAAAACTGGGGGCAACCTGTACCTTCCAGCAACTGTTGCAATACGATTGGCCACCCCATTGGCCAGGGATCCGCGCCCTGTGCGAGGGAATGGCATCTTTGGCCTCTTTCAAAGTGGCCCACCTGGCAACGATAGGGGGAAATCTCTGTCTGGCCCTGAGTGTCGGTGTCGTAGCACCCGTGTTGATCGCTCTTGAGGCCACCTACACGCTGATCGATCTGCAGGGATCCCTGCGCCACATCCCCGCCAGGACTTTCAAACCGGCCCCCAACAAACTCTGCAGCAGCTGGGCGAAGCCTTGCGATCCATCTGGATCCCGGCCCAACGGCTGCGCGGCCCCAGCACCTTTCAGCGGCTCGGCATCACCCAAACGGATCCCGCCCTGGTGATCGTTGCCGGATCGCGCGATCCCGACTCAGGCGATTATCGCTTCGGACTCAATGCCGCCCTTTCACCCCCACAACTGGTGCGGCTGGGATCCCGGCCCGATCCAGAACATCTTCCCCAACTTTTGGCAGAGCAAGCCCACGGCTGGATCGCGGATTTTCGGGCCAGCGCCCTCTACCGCCAACGCATGAGTGAGGTATTGATTCGCCGCTGTATAGACATCTTGGGCTAATCGGGGTATTGCCCCATCCCAACAGGGGGCTGAGAACGACGTACTCATCCTGCCAAAGCTCCCGCCGCTCTGAAAGTAAAGGTTTTAGGCGTGGGTCAGTGCCCCAGTTTGAATCGAAATGACCATAAGTCTGACATTCCCGTCCATAGGATTGAGATAGCCACAGGCAAAAATTCATCTGTTGCTGTTCCAAAAATGGGTAACACATAAAAGTTTGGGGCAGTAGCAACTGGCAGTGCCACCCCACAGACAACCGCGAAAATAGTTCACAGTGAACCCAGCTTTATCTGAGCTTAAAACTTGAGGCCAGTTTATAAAAAACTTACCCACAGTTGATAGCCAGTGAGGTTTTGGATTCAGGAGTTCGCGTGATTTGACAGGGAAAGTTTTGGATCCGCAAAGGGTAACCTGAAACCAAGGAAAGGCTGGAATACTGGGGCAAGCTCCTTTGGGTTTAGCTAAGTGCCTGATTTCTCCCGAAGCGGGACTGGAACTGCTATGAGTCGGTTTTCCCCTCATGAAGTGTATCTCCGGAGAATCCTCTTTCGTCTGGCCACTGCGGCTCCTCGTGGCATGACATTGATCGAGTTGCTGGTGGTCATCGTGATTGTCGGTACTCTCTGCGCGGTGGCCATTCCCAACCTGCTCAACCACATTCGCCGCTCCAGAGTTGCTGAAGCCCAAACAGCTTTGGCGACCATTGGCCGCGCTTCGGAAATCTTCCGCATGGACTTTACGGTTTATCCCTCCGGCTACGCCGATATTCAATTCGGAGGGATCCACGGGGATCGTTATCTGCAAGATCCCTGGCAAGCCCCCAACTATCGTCTCCCCGAAGTTGTTCCTCCCACTCCTGGCCCAGCTGGCATGCGTTGGATGACGGAGTCTCACACCTACACAGCTGCTGGTGGGGATCCCCTGCGCTGTGACATCGGCCTTGGGGATCGCCAGCAAGAGGTTTTGGTCTCCGGCTACAACCTACACAACTCCTGCAACCTCTATCGTTGACCTGCCCAGGCAGGAGTCTGGCGGCTTGAGGAAGCGGGACTGGGCGGACTTGAACCGCCGACCTAGCGCTTAGGAGGCGCTTGCTCTATCCATCTGAGCTACAGCCCCTTGTCGAACATCCTACTGCTCTTAGCCCCCATCTCAGATTACAGCCCTTTTGCAGATGAGGTGATACCCGACCAGTTCTCATCATGCCCCAACTGGGTCTGGCGTTATCGGTTGTGTTGTTGACATTGACCTGCTAGACATCTTCTGTGATGCTAAGAAGTGTTAAGCTAAGGACTTGGATCCCAAACCGAGGTCAGCCCTATGGAATCCCTTTCTGATCCCTTCGTCAATCCCCCCATTTACTCTGCCATCGCCTTATTCAGCTTTTTTGCTGTTATCTTTGGCATCATTTTCAAGGACAATTTGGAATACCAGGTGGCCCTTTGGCAGCTCAACCGGGATAGCCAAGCGCAAATTCGCTACCGCACTCCTGGGGTGATCCTCACCTACAGTCTCTGCTGCCTGTTTACCTCTGGGTTTGTGGCCGCGTGTCTGAACGTGTTTGGCCTGTCTATGGCCTTGGCCGCCTGCGTCGGTGGGATCCTAGTGTTGAGCACGGCAGGCTTGGTGTGGTGGCAGTTGGGATCCCTGATGGCTCTGTTGGCTGCCGGTGGATCCCAGGCCATCGATATTGACTCTTACGGAGCAGGGGCCATTTTGGATTCTGAGGCGGCAGCACCCCCCGAGGGAGAATAGGATCTTGGAGTAGTCTTACCCCATGCCCTGGTCTAGCTGGATCAGCTGGATCCAGAAGAGCGTGCCTACAGAGTAGAGAAAGCTTAAGAAGTTTCTGGCCAACTTGTTAAAACGAGAGAACAAGTGCCAGCTCAGCTTTTGAAAAACGCCTCTTTCTGTAAAAAATTACAAATTATAGTCATTCCAAACTAGACTGGGACACTCCCCAAGCGTTCCGCCTCGCCTCCGTGACCGCTCCCAGAGGAGAGGGGAGCTAGAAAGCAATACAACGGAAATGTTTCATCCCTGTTTAAAATGACTATACTGGTTACAATCTCTCGCCACCCTCCTATTTTTCCCAGAAAAAATTACCACTTGGCCCCTCTATCCTTTTCCTTTACTTAGGCATTCTGGCTTCACTTGACTTCAGCTTGCTAGCCTTGCCTTGATGCAAAATAAGCAACGGAAAAAGGCTACCACTTAAGCAAGTTGAAGCTCTCCATATCGATAGTGGCGCGGTTGCGGTAGATCCCCAGCACGATGGCCAAGCCCACTGCGGCCTCGGCAGCCGCCACAGTGATGACAAACACCGAGAACACCTGGCCGCGAATCATCGCTGAATCGACAAAGTTGGAGAAAGCCATGAAGTTCAGGTTCACCGCATTGAGCATCAGCTCAATCGACATCAGGACGCGAATCGCATTGCGGCTCACAATCAATCCGTAAATACCAATGCAGAAAAGAATCGCTGCCACCACCAAGAAAAACTGCAGTTGTAACATCGCGATGAGCTCCATGTAGATACACAATGACAGGGGCCTCGGGAAAGCTCCAGGTTTTATGGCCAAGAGCAGTCAGCTTTAGCGGGTGCTCACCAGCTCTGCCGGTCGTTCTGACTCTGATTCCAGCTGGGGTCGGGCCCGCTCCAGCAAGCTCAGATCCCCTTCTCCGGCTTGGGGAAGAACAAACTCCCGCCGCGCCAAGACAATGGCCCCAATCAACGCCATCAGCAGCAAAACAGAAGCCAGCTCAAAAGGCAGAAGATAATCGCTGAAGAAGTGGCCGCCGATCACCAACACACTGCTCAAAGGTTGGATCGGCTGCAGCGGCCAAGGGGTGTTCAAAGCCATCGCGGCTAGAAGGGCAAACAGACCCAAACAGACCACCACCGTCACTCCGTTGCGCAGCCAGCCCAGCTTCAGAGGAGCAAAGTTGTAGCGCCGATTCACCAACATGATGGCAAACAGGATCAACACATTAACCGCGCCGACGTAGATCAGAACTTGGGCTGCGGCCACAAAATCGGCATTCAAGAGGAGATACAACCCGGCCATACTCAAGAAAACGCCCCCGAGCAGAAAACCGGAGTAGACAATGCTGGGGGCCCAAACCACACCTAGCGCGAAGCCAATGGCCATCGCCGATAGCACCACAAACGTAACCAGTTGTACGCCTTCTCCGAGGGTCATGAGAGATCCGTCCTTAGCCAGTTTCTATTGCTGCTCCCTTACCACTGTACTGTCCTGGCGGATTTAAGAGAAGCCCGACTCCTTTTTCAGATCGATAGAGAAATCTCTAGAGTTGGGTCTCACCAACTGCCGCCCGCTCCGCCACCTCCGCTGCTACCGCCACCGAAGTCTGAATCTCCACCTGAATCTCCACCGAAGTCTGAATCTGTGTCTGTGTCGCTGAGCTCGGGGATGACCACCTCTCGCTCGCTGCGGTACCCGCAGATAGGACAGCTCAGGATTTCCAGCTTCAAGCCGCTAGAGGAATAGGTGGCTTCCCTGAGAACCTGTGTGGTGAGGTCGAGGGTGAGGGCTTGGCACCGAGGGCAGTAAAGGTGTCGGGAGAGCGTGCCTTCGCGCACAACCACAGCTATTCCTTGACAGGTAGGACAAAACCAGCCGTAGTAGCGAGCTCTGCCGCGGCTCCTGGCCAGGCGATGCTCTTGGGGAAGGTACTTATCCAGAAGCTGGGGCTGGATGAGTCGCATGGGTCGACCACAGGCTTGACAGACCACTGGCTGAAAAGGGATCCCACGCTTCCGGCCCAAGGTGCCGTCAGTGGCCATAGCAGCCACAACCGGCAGAGCGAACCCCAGCCAGTTGCCGCTGGACAATCCTAGGAACACGCCAAGGCAGAGGGATCCCGAATAGAGGAAGAGACGAATGGGGTCGCTCTGAACCGAAGAGAGCACAGCACCTATTCTTGGATCTCTGCGTGTCAGGGAGAGGACTTGTCTTCCCCCTCGCTCAGCCCTTAGAGAGACGGGCATGCGAGAGCGCTGCCACCCCAGTCCCAAAATGATGATCCCCAGCAGCAGCAGGATCCCTTCCACCAGGGAAGAATCAATGCCCTGGGCCACTGCCCCAGAAGAAGTTGCAATCGTTGAGGTGGTAACTCCAGAAGCTGCCGCAGGAACATTTGCAACGGGCTGGCCCTGCAACACCGAGGTCAATTGCTGCACCCCCGCCAGAGTGCCGCCATCAAAATCCCCATTGCGAAACCGAGGCAGGATCTGCTGGTCGATAATCTGCTGGACTCGGCTGTCGGGGAGGATAGCGACCAGGCCCCTGCCCGTTTCGATTTCCACCCGCCGATCCCCTACCGAGATGAGAAACAAAACCCCGTTGTTTTGGCCTGCCTTGCCGATCCCCCAGTAGTTAAATAGCTGCGTGGTGAAGTCTTTTGGTGTTGCATATCCCTGAGTATTCGGCACGGTAACCACTGCCATCTCGGCACTGGTGCGCTGCTCAAGCTGAGTGATAAGACGGTTGAGCTCGTTTTCGGTGCTGCTGCTGAGGATGTTGGCGGTATCGGAAACCCACCCTCCATACTGACGGCGGGGGTTGGGCACTTGTTCAAGGGTAATGGCCCAAGCGGGCTGCGGCAGCAGGGATACAACTAGCAAAACTGCCGCCCAAACTTTCGGCATGGCTTACCTGGCTGAGCGCTGCCTAGGTTCTAGCACAGCTGTCTCGGCTAGACTGGCAGTCCTTTTCCCAGGGAGAGAGGGGAGTTGGGGAACGGTTGAGACAAGCCGCTTCTTGTTGCTAGTAATTGTTAACAGCAACCGGCCCTCAGTCCGGCCAAGGGAGCCAGGCTTCTTCTTGCCATTCCACTTCAAAGCACTCCCGGGCGGCCTGGAGAAAATGTTCGATCAAAGCAGGGATCCCTGGCGCCGTGGGGCAAATGTCGTAGATACCAATCACCTGCGAGCCGGGCAGATACCGTTCCCACAGCTCTAGATTGGGTTGCAATAGGAGGGATCCCTGTTGCAGGATCCCCCAAGGTTGCCATAGTTGGGCGTTGCCCATCAGCTTTTTGCCTCGCCAGCTTAGATCGGCGCGGGTACGGGAGGCAAAGCAACTGGTCTTGTTGCGGTAGCCGGGATCCCGGTGGCTTCGGCCGTGAGCAAAAGCGGGCTCATCTATGGCAATGCCCAGCTCCGCCAACCCCTGCACCCAAAAGCGGCAACAGAAGTCGTACACCCAGGCCCGCTGCAAACTGGGCAACCTGGCTTGCAAGTAAGAAAGGGGCAACACCAAGCTGTAGGTCAGCTCTGCTGCATCCTCAGCCGCCTGATGGAGCACCGCCCTTCCCCCCGTGGGTCGGCGCACAATCGGGATCCCTGGCAGGGGATCTGGCCAAACCTGGTGCCGTCCCAGCGAGAGGGTAAGCTGATCCCAGCCATAAAAGCGCAGGCAGGGGTGAGGGTCATGGCGCAGCCGCTGCAGAAGCCAGGCATCCTGCTCCATTTGCCGGGCCCCAGAGGCCACGCGGTAGGGGAGCCAGTATCCCTGGGATCCCATCCTGGCAAAGCCAGACCTTAAACTTTGGGGAACTCCGCCTGGAGGGGCTCATCATATTCATCGGCCAAGCTGGCCACAATGGTGATGGCCCGGGAAATTTCGCCCGCTGTGATCCCTTCCAAGGTGCGGTAGTGGTTCAGCACCACCTGGTTGTTCCAAATGCAAAAACGCGCCTCTAGGGTGTCGCTCCAATTCTTCTCCAGGAGCTTCTGCATCAGCTTGGCCGGTTCTGCCACCGGCAGAGAGAGAACGGGAGACCATACCAAAAGAGTGTCTTCTGGGGATTCGCCGCTCAGATGGACGAACACTTCTGCCGTGCCGTAGGTGAACTTCCAGGTGTGTCCCTGCTCATGGTTTTCGTAGGCCGCATCCTCTTTGAGGCTGGAAACCACCGCCGAGACAACCTCAACGCAGCGAAGGGGCTCTGGAAAAACCTCTGGCGAAGGGTTAAAGGTGCTCATGAGCGGCTCACTGTAAACCATGATCTTTCCCCTATTCCCTATCCAACCACCTCAACTATACCGCTATACCGCCTAAGACTCCGACCTATCCGGTCATCGCTTTGGGATCCTCAACTCAGGCGAGAATGAAACCGTTGGCAATGGTTCACTAAGTGGCCGGACAGGTGAGGGCAAGCGATCCCCCCCGCCAACTGGAGAGAGAGCCTGTTCAAAAGTCTTTCGAAGAACCTGAGGGAAGCTCTATGGAATCTCCATCTCATCTCCCCCAGAAAGCCATTGGTATTCTTGGAGCCCTGCCCGAGGAAGTGGCCATGCTCACCGCAGCGATGGAAACCTGCTCCATCCATACCCATCTGGGGCGACAGTTCTACCGGGGATCCCTGCTCGGGCAATCGGTGGTGGTGGTACAAGGCGGAGTGGGCAAGGTGCGGGCGGCAACCACGGCGGCTCTGTTGGTGGCCCATTTCCCTTTGCAGGGGATCATTTTTACCGGTGTGGCCGGGGCCTTGGCCGATCACCTGCACATGGGAGATGTGGTGCTGGCCCATGCGGCGATTGAGCACGACTTTGGCACCGGACGACCCGAGGGCTTTGTCTTGGGGATCGACTTTATCCCAGAGCTGCGCCACCCACTGGCCGAGGCCGATAGCGCCCTCTACGACCTGATTGTGGCCCATCCCGAGCGGATCCCTCTCCACCCCCTACAAGGCCGGGATCCCGTCATTCATCAAGGCTTGGTGGCCACCGGCGATGTGTTTGTGGCCGACGCAGACCTACGCCGACAAATCCGAGAACGCACCGGCGCTTTGGTTGTGGAGATGGAGGGGGCAGCCGTGGTGCGAGTAGCGCAAGAAGCCGGGATCCCTTGTTTGCTGGTGCGCTCGGTTAGCGATGCAGGGGACGATACGGATTTCTTGAGCTTTTTTCAAACAGCAGCGCTCAACTCAGCAGCAGTTGTCCGCACCATCCTGCAAAACCTGCCCCCCTCCTTGCCTTAGCCCAAGTGCGCAGATCCCCTCCTCTAGCGCAAAAGACGCAAAAGAGGAGTTGGGCATGGTTGCGTTCGCGTCAGTTGTTCATCTCCCGCTCCAGCTTGGCCATCGAGATCTGGCTTTCCAGGCGGGAAATGCCTTCGCGAAGGGTTGCCACCTGTGCTTCAACTTCATCCAAAGATTTGCGAACCGCTTCTGCCGCGCTCATGTGCTGGTTGCGCCGGACCAAAGCCTCGCGGGCAAGGTCATCTTGGTTCTGTTGGCTGGCTTTCTCAGCTCTGACAAACCAATCTTCGGCCTTTTGCAAAATTTCGTCGTACCGCCGTTCCAGTTGCTTGCGACTGGCCAGGGTTGTGGTGAGGCTGCGCTGCAATTGTTTCAGATCCCGCTCCATCTGCCGGATGCTCACCCTTTGTCGGCTGGGCTTTCTCCACAGCACTTTGCTCAGACCCACCACCACCACTGCGGTAGCAATCCCCACACCCGCAGCCGCCGCCGGATTTTCACGAATCAAAGAACCATCCAAAACATTGACCCCCGCAAAGGCCGAGGTTTGCGTGGCCGTCTCCCGAAACTCCCAAGGCATCACCGGATTGCGTTGCTGCCAGAAGCCTAACCGCGCCGCTTGGGCCGCCTCTTGGGCTTCTAGGTAGCGTTGCCGATTGGCCCCGTGCAAAAAGCGCTCGTAAACCACCGCCTGACCCTGGCGCAACATCTCCAAATTCACCAAACCATCGGCGTTGTACACCTGGGCAATGTGAAGCCCTTCCGGTGTGACATAGAGGGTATCCACCTGCACCAGGGATCCCGTCGGGAGCAAGTTTTGCAAAGCCTCTTGGGATAGCTTCCCCCAGCGCCCTTGGGTCAGCTCCGGCGCATCCACATAGGCCAGACGGAAACGGGTTGGCCTGCCGTTCAAGTCCGCCCAGAAGGTATCCCCATCCACCACCGACCGCACCCGGGCCGTCCCGGAAGATTGTGCTGCCGCCGGAAGAACAAGCCAACTGCCCGAAAGGACAGCCACAGTCATCAGAAGGGAAGTTCTTGAGGTCATGGGGGTCACTCCTATTGTGCAGAACAAGAACAAAAGTTAAGAAATAATAAGATAGGGAAGTTTCGGGAACCAACCGGAACCCCAGACCGTCTCCAGGACTTGCTACGGGGCTGGCCACTGTTTTCGCATTGCAATTTCTCATTGCAAAGTCAGCAGGGCCAGCTACCCTCCACGTGAGAGAGGCAAACTTTTCCAGCGGATTCCAGCGGAAAGCTGCGGCTCTTGAAGAGTCGGCCCGTTGGGTTGGCTTAATTTGGGTTAGAGTTTAGCTCACCTTTTGGGGCAACGTCACAGCCCTAAGGCGCAATCTTTGTCCCCCGGATCAAATCACAGGCGCAAGCGATAGGGTTCTTCGTCGGGGAAGTCGGGCAGAGGAGGGGGCAGGATCTCGATCTCCCCCGTAGGCAGCGTTTGCAGCACGGTACCCAACTGGACCAGTTGTTCCAAGACAAACAGGCGGGTATCCCGGTCGGTGGTGGAGTTATACACGCTCAGCCAAACATCGAATTGGGAACGGCGGCTGAGAGGACTGCGGGCGATGTTATCCCCCAACTGGCGAAATTCATCTCCAGGCAGGCCCACCTGCTCTCGCCAGGCAGCAGCTTGGTAGTAATCGGTGCGGCCCGCTTCCGCGTCCCCCAGAAACATAAAGTTAAGTAGGGCGCGATCCACATAAAGTCGCCAGGCGTCAGGGTTGTTTTGGGGGTTGAACTGCTGCAAGCCGCGATCCAAAATCTCGACGGCTTTTTCCGGCTGGCCGGCCCGATAGGCCAACACCAAACTAGAGAGCCGGTAGCCCAAGAGGAAATGGGGATCCAGCCGCAGCATGTGATCGAAGTAGTCGTAGGCCAGGCCATAGCCAGTCAGGGTGCGAGCCGGTGCATCCCCGTAGTACTGGATCAGCTCCAGCCACAGCCAGGAAGCCCCCAAGTTGCGGTAGCCCAGCCACCCCAGCGTATTGGCCAGGGCAATGTTGCGGTTTTTGCGGGCCTCGGCATTTTCCAATTCTCCCAGATTGATCCGCTCCAGCATCGGCAACTGCAGCCGCACCACCAGGATCCCACACAGAAACGCCCCCCCAACGGCGGCCAGAGTGCCTGCCAGGGAGAAGCGAGAGCGACGACGGGGCAAGGAAGCAGTAGCCATGGCAAGTTTTTTGCGGATCCCTGAGGCTGTCGCGACCAGGGCTACACTCAATCATAAATTGAACCGTTGAGCCTTTCCCCTGCCTATGGCCAGCTCTGCCCTCTCCGCTTCGGAACGAGCCTTGAGCCTTTACGAGGCTCTGCCCTACCCTAATGTGCCCCTCTCGCAGACGGCCCGCAACGCCCTGCCGGAGATGTTCAAGATGAGCTATACCACGGCTCAGTACCTGCGCACCCATGCTATCGTCCCGCCAGAGGGCAAGGTGTTGTTGAATGCCGGCTGTGGCTCCGGCTGGGAAACGTTGATGATGGCCGAGGCCAATCCAGGGGCCCAGATCGTTGCCTGTGATCTGTCTCCTGCTTCGGTGAAGCTCACCCAAGAACGCCTGCGCCACCACGGCTTCGCAGATGCCGAGTTTTATGTCCTCAATCTGCTGGAGCTGGATCGCCTGGGGATCCAGTTTGATTTCATTAGCCTCAATGATGTTTTGTATTTGCTGGAGGATCCCACCGAGGGCCTGCGGGCCATGAAAAATGTCCTCAAGCCCGATGGCATCATCCGGGCCAATCTCCACAGCCGCCGCCAACGGCAGGTGTTTTTCCGCTTGCAGGAAGCCTTTCAAAAAGTGGGCCAATTTGACGTTCCACCGGCTGTAGGGGCGCAAAATGTGCGGGAGTTTATGGGATCCCTGCGAGAAGAAGTGGCCCAGGCGGTGCTCTGGAACCCGGCCAACTATGCCGAAGATGCGGCCATTATGAATAATTACCTACTCTCCAACGACAAGGGGTTCACGATCCCCGACCTGTTTCGCATGTTGCAGCAGGCGGGGTTGAGCTTTTTGAGTTTGGTGGATAGGCCCGACTGGTCGGTGGAGTCTTTGTTTAAAGAGGTGCCTGAGTTTGTGCGGCAGCGGTTGGCAACCCTCAGCATCATGGAGCGGCTGCATCTGTATGAACTCCTTCGCCCTGTCCATCGCCTCATCGACTTTTGGGCGGAGCATGCCGGCTCTTCGCCAGTGCTGCCCTGGAGCGACGAAGATTGGCTGTCGGGATCCGTACAATTCAATCCCCTGTTGATGGACAACCCCCGCTTTCGCCAGGAGTACAGCAAAGCCCTGCAAGAGAAGCGGCCCTACGAAATGCAGTGGACAGGGGCCACCCACGGGCGGATCAGCATCCCTGCCGAGAAAGTGAGCTGGTTGGCGCCACTGCTTCAAGGACCAACGCCGGTTCGAGAGCTGATTCAACAGGCCGTCCAGTTGGGATCCCCAGATGAAGAACGAACAACCGCTGAGGTGCTGACCTTCCTAACCAACCTAGAAGACTTTCTTTTTTTGATGCTGCAATAGGCAGCTCCCCAAGTTCTGGCTGCCCATACCTGTCTGTTGTTTGTAACCTATGAGTCAGATGTCTGCCCGGTCGGGATCTTACTGGCGCGCAACCCTGACGCGGTGGTTCCCACAGCCTCTGGATCGCTGGGTTGCCCGGATTACCCTCTGCAACCTGGCCATCGGGGTGATCCTGGTGGTGTTGGGCAACCACACAGCTCCTTACGTGCGGGACTTTAACTGGCAACAGCAACGGGTGGGGGCGCAAGAAGTGCAGATGGTGCTCACCTTCAACCGCCCGATGGATCCCGTCAGTGTTGAAGAGCATTTGGAGATCCAGCCCCCTCTGCCAGGCCGAATGCGCAAGCTGGGTCGCCGCTTTTTTTGGACGCTGACAGAACCAGCCCCTTACGGCCAGACCTACCGGGTGCGCCTGCAGGCAGCGGTAGATGAACGGGGCCAGCCCATGGCCCAGCCCTTTGAGGGGGAATTCCGCACGCCGGATCGGCAGTTGCTGGGGATCAGCACCGAACCTGCCCAGCGAGGGCGAATGTTTCTGTTCAACCTGGAGACGGGAGCCGCTACTCTGCTGACTCCAGCTGGGGTCAAGGTAACCCAAATGCAGCCCAGTGCTGATGGCCGCTTCGTGTACTATTTCGCCACGGCCACCAACCTACAGCACCAGGATCTGTACCGGCTGGATCTGGAGGATCTGTCTTCGCGGTTGCTGCTGGATCATCAGGGTTACCAAAACCTGCGCTTCCAAGTCTCGCCGACGGGGGAACTGGTGGTGGCAGAGCGGATCCCGCTGCAACGGGATCCCATGGCCGCCGTCCAGACGGAGCTGTGGATCCAGAAAACGAGCCGGGATCCCTTTGAACGTCTAGAGCTGGATACAGCGGTGGGGGGAGATTTTTTCATTAGCCCCGATGAGAGCAGCCTGCTCATCTCGCAGGGACAGGGGGTGGGGATCGTACCCTTGCATCCACGGGCGGCAGCGGAGAGCTTTCTAGCCCAGTTCGGCCAAACCTTAGCCATCCGCCCCGATGGGGCTTTCGGGGCTTTGCTGCGCTTCAATCCCGACTACACCCGCAGCCTCTCCATCGTCAGCAATACCGGCAACAGCGAGGAGATTTTGAGAACCCAGGGATCCATCCTGAAAGGGGCTTTTTCCCCGCGGGCGCCCATCTTCTACGCCTTGGTCAGTGAGGTCTCTCACGTTAGCGGTGCGGAGCATTATTCTGTTGGCGAGGTCGCGATGGACTCCCCCAGCTACACCGAGTCGCCCCGCCTGCTGGCGATAACGCTCGGCACTGAAGCAGGCAACGCCATAGAGGTGGTTCGAGCCACCTATCCCGTCGATCTGGACTTCAGCATTTCCCCGGATGGACGCATGCTGGCCTACACGCTCTTGGAACCGTTCCCAGGGATCCCGGATCCCTCGGCTCCCCTTAGCCGTAGCGGGCAAGCCATCATGGCCTCGCAAGTGTGGTTGGTGGATTTGCAGGACGGGCTGCCCATTCCTGATGGACAAAGTGGTTCGCACCGCTGGCGGGAACGCCGCCTACCGCTGGGCAGCAGCGCCCTAGCCTGGATCCCTTAGGGCGAGAAAGCCACTTGGAGAACAAACCTGCCTAGAATCAAGACAGGGTGTGCGAGGAGAGGTGATATGCGGCTCATTGACGAGCAGGGGCGGCTTTTGGGAAAGGTCAGCCTCTTGGATCTGGGAGCTCTGGCAATTGTGGTGGTGGCCATTGTTGCCGTCTTGTTCTTTCCGGGTCGGCAGGCGGGCAGTGTCGTCCAGGTGGGAGGTGGCCCCACGCTGCCGGTGGAAGTGGACATGATTGTGCGCGGGGTCAGCAGCCGCTCTATGGAACCTTTTCAGGCGGGGCAGAAGGCTGACCTGATCATCCGCAACCAGCCCTACGGCCAGGTGGAGGTGGTGCGAGTGGAAAATGTCAGCCGTACCGTGCCGGTGGTTTTCCCCGATGGGCGGGTGCAGAACTTGCCCGATCCCGAAGCCTATCGCCTCGACCTGGTATTTACGTTGCGGGGGCGGGGCCAGCGCACCGAGAATGGCATCGTCCTGGGCAACAATCGCGTCAAAATCGGTGTTCCCCTAGAGCTAGAGACCTTTGACTACAACTTGCGCGGCACCGTGATGGACGTGCGGCTGCCGCAATCGTAGAGGATGTCAACCCCAATGCAGCTACAGGAAATTGCCCAAAAATTGGGGTGTGCCTACGAGGGGGATCCCACCCTGGAAATTCACAGCGTGGCCAGCCTGGCGGAGGCTCGCCCAGGGGAGCTGAGCTTTCTCAGCGAGGCCCGCTACCTACCTCTCTTGGAGCAAACCCAGGCCAGCGCCGTCATCGTGGAGGAAGGGCTGGCTTTGCCCTGTTCCATTGCCTGCTTGCGGGGCAGGGATCCCCGTCTGCTCTTTGCCCAGGCCATTGAGCTGTTCTACCAACCCTACCGCCTGCCCGTTGGCATCCACCCCACCGCTGTGATCGATCCCAGCGTCGAGCTGGGGGAGGGGGTGGCCATCGGGCCGCACGCAGTGGTGATGGAGGGAGTGAAAATTGGCGACCACACCCAAATTCACCCCAATGTCACCATCTATCCCCACGTGCGGATTGGATCCCGGTGTCAGCTTTTCGCCAACTGCGTTATTCACGAGCGCACGGAGATTGGGGATGATTGCCTCATCCACAGCGGCGCTGTCATTGGCGACGACGGCTTTGGCCACATTCCTCTGGCAGATGGCTCCTGGCGGCGCATGCTCCAAGCGGGCCGAGTGGTGCTGGAAGACAACGTGGAGGTAGGCAGCAACACCACCATCGACCGGGCCGCCGTTGGCGAGACCCGTATTGGCCGCGGCACCAAGATCGACAATCTGGTGCAAATTGGCCACGGCGTGCGCACCGGATCCCACTGCCTGATCGTGGCTCAGGTGGGCATTGCCGGCAGCACCCAGTTGGGCCACCACGTCATCTTGGCCGGGCAATGTGGCTTGGCCGGGCACCTGCACATTGGCGATGGCGTGCGTGTAGCCGCCCAAACAGGCGTTACCAGCGATATCCCTGCTGGTCAAACGGTGGCCGGCTACCCCCACCAACCCATTGCCGAATGGCGCAAGAGCATGGCTGTCCAGCGGCACTTGCCTGAGCTGCAACGCACCTTGCGCAAGCTGGAAGCTCGTGTGGCCAAGCTGGAACAGACCAGGGAATCATGAGAGACGGCAAAAGATGCGGATCCCCATAAGTCCCCCGCCTTGTCCTGTCGGCCCTAGCTCTGCTCCAGCAACGACCGCAAAGTGTTCAGGTACTCGTTGATGTTGCGCCGGTTGCCGCCGAAATCATATTCCCCAACACGGCCTTCGGAAGTAATGTGTAGACGAGTATGGCCAGGATCCCCTTCTATTGGCGACAGCGAAACCGTTAGATCGTCCACGAACTTAAAAAAGTTGGTGCGGGAGATCCCCTTCACTTCCATCGCCTCAGCATCCACAGAGACCAGTTCCCCCCGCTTCCAAACTTGAAAGGCTTGCTCAGCCGCTTTTAACACCTGGTCTGGGCTAGCTGCAATCACAACTTCCTGTTGGGCGCGATTGTAGGGGGATCCACCCAGGGTGGCCGCTTGTGCGGTGGGGATCCCGCTTGCCAAGCCGAAAAGCAGCACCGCTATCACCACCAAAAGTTTCCAGAAAGACATGCGGACAAAAGGAGAAGTTTACATCTCTTATTATGCCTTTCAGTTAGTAGAACGCTCCTGTTATCACCCTGTCAGCCTGAAGCAGAGCACCTGCCGGTGGTTCTATCGATGGGTTAGCCTACAGCTAATTCACTTGCCCCGAGTGCAAAAATGCTGGCCCAAGAAAAACTCCAAGAGAAAGCCGAGGAAAAGATTACTCCCCTCACCCGCCAGCAACTGGCGGAGCTCATGCCCTCGGCCCAGGGGCTGCTCAGCGATGAACCCGAAATGGAACACTCCCTGCATGCCCTGCAGCTTTTGATTCTGGTCAGCTGCCTCGCCCGCCTCTGGCAAGACCGCAACGACTACTTCCTCGCCTGGAACCTCACCGTCTACTACAGCCGAGAGCAACTCAAAAATAAAGACTTCCGCGGGCCAGATCTGTTTTTGGTCAAAGGGGTAGAAAACCGCCCCCGCCCTTCTTGGGTGGTGTGGGAAGAAGGTGGCAAATACCCGGACTTGATCATCGAGCTGCTTTCGGAATCGACTGCCAAAGTGGATCGGGGTGAGAAGCGGGAGCTTTACGAAAGGATTTTCAGGACACCGGAGTACTTTTACTATTCTCCGGAGACGCAGGAGTTTATGGGTTTGCGACTGAGGGGGGAGAAGTACGAGGAGATTGAGCCAACGGAGCAGGGCTGGCGCTGGAGCGAGATGCTGGAGCTGTATCTGGGGATCCATAACCAACAACTGCGCTACTTTTTCCCCAATGGGGAGCTGGTGCCTACTCCTGAAGAAGCTGAGAGAATCGAGCGCCAACGTGCTGAGCAAGAGCGACAGCGAGCAGAGCGCCTGGCCCAGAAGCTGCGGGAGCTGGGGGTGGATCCCGATACCTTGTAAGGGTAAAGAGAGGAGAACTGGCAATGACTAACCCGAACCCAATTACTGAGGTGCTGGATCCGGTTTATCTACCCGAGTTGCCCCCCACCCAAGACGAGCTCCCCTACGACGACAGCGAACCTATGGAAAGCTGGCGGCACAGGTGCCAGATGGACTTGCTCATCTCCACTACCCAAACCTGGTTGCAGCAGCGCCCTGATGGCTTTGTCGGTGGCAATATGTTTCTCTACTACAGCTTGGAGCAGACCCGCGGCCGCAATTTCAAAGGGCCGGATTATTTTGTGGTGTTGGGCGTGCCTAAAGGCGAGCGCAAAAGCTGGGTGATTTGGGAGCAGGGCAAAGGGCCGGACGTGGTGATTGAGCTTCTTTCTCCCAGCACTGCCCAGGAAGATAAAACAAGCAAAAAGCAACTTTATGAGCAGATTATCCGGGTGCCGGAGTACTTTTGGTTTGACCCGTTTGATCCAGAAGACTGGGCGGGGTTTCGGCTAAGGGGCGGCCGCTATGAGCCAATTCAAGAGGATGCCGAGGGTTGCTTGCCGAGCGAGGTTTTGGGATTGTGCCTAGTGAAGTGGGAGGGCAGGTTTCGGGACATCGAGGCCACCTGGATTCGCTGGGCCACTGCTGCTGGGGAACTGGTACCCACCGAGGCCGAACTGGAGCGGCAAAGGGCTGAGCAGGCCGAACAACGGGCAGGGCGCCTGGCCCGGAAGCTACAAGAGCTAGGGGTAGATCCAGACGCCCTGTAGACAGCCAAGTAACTCAAGACAACAGATGGATCCCTAGGAGGCCAACAGCAACACAGGTAGCTTTTGAATAGCAGGCCGTAATCCCTTGGGAAAGCGCTCCCGCTTCAAGAGATAGCGATAGTTGAGTTGGGGAATAAGTCTCTCCCATTGATAGGGGTTCAAGCCAGCTACCACTGAACAGAACGGCTCTCTACTGAGCTCTAACCCCTCTTCCATGAGCCTGAGAGCTATGTTGCCTGCAGCTATCTCCAGAGTTTGATTGGCCAGTTGCGGATCCGGATCCCCTAGGAAGATCAGAGCATAGTCTTCTGGCTGAGGACTGCGCAGAATTGGCTCCAGCAAGCCCTCCAGTTCTTGGATAAGCTGCTCTGTCTCCATTTCCCAGTAGGGGAAAAGGCCCACGTTGATCTTGCTCAGGCGGATCCTTTCTGATTTAGAGATTTCTGTTAGGCCATCTCTAACCACTAGCCAGTTCTCAGAAGGACTCAGCCAAACTCCTGTGTAATCGACACTATGGAGCTGAAAAAAGGCTCTGATTTCCTGCTCGAAGTCATGAACAGCTTTCCAACATCCTTGCCAGTGTCCGTAATCATCGATTTGGATGAATCCTTGGGAATGAACCTGATCATAGAAATGATGAAAAATATCCATCGTTGATTGATACCAGTCAGCATCTGCATGCAGCAGAGCAATCTCACCCACTTGCTCTCGATAGGCAGGCAAGGTGTCAGCAAACAGCCCTGGCACGGGGACAATGAGATCCCAAACTCCCAGTTCCTTGGCAACCACCTCTAAGTTCTCCGAAATGGGTGCTGCTAAGGCACCGGATCCAAAACCCGTATCGTTGGCACCAACTCCTCGATAATCTCGATCCACCTCTGTTGGATCAGGCATACCTGAGAAGGTATCGAAAGCATATAGCCTGCGAGGTCGACGGCTGTAGTTCTTAATCACCCAGGCCAGCAAAGCTGAGCTTCCACCCCTGCAAACACCACATTCTACAAAGTTCCCAGGAATGTCTTCTTCACAAACCTGCTTAGCCAGTGAATAAAGGCTCCAAAGACGCTCAAAGCCCAGCGAGGTAAAAGATTTAACTTTCTCTAGCACCCTAGACAACTCAAGGTTACAGACCGGATAGTCCTTGAGGTGCTCTGGCAATGTCCAATTCACAGCAGGGTCTGGAATATGCTCAACGGGCTTGACATTGCCTCGCCAGGCCACTCCCATAATTTGCATGGTCTGGTAAATCATCGTGTTCCAGCCCCTGTCTCTCAAGTAATTCAAACCTTCAGCCACATCCGGCGAGGCTAGATCATGAAACAGAATCAAGGCATCCTCAGCAGCATAGCGCTCTGCCACTTGAGCATCCTGCAAGGGGGCTGGTGAGTCATGATTCCCATCGATGAAAATCAGAGACCAGCGACGATCCTCTTGCTGGGCAATTTCCTCTACCTTTTCCGGACTGTAGCCAGGGTAGAGATTGACATTAGAGCGAACTCCAGCCGAGCAGAGAGACTGGTTCACGCTCTCATAAGCCAGTGGATTTTCCAAAATTGGATCGACAACATCGAGAATAACACCTCCTGCTGACAGGTGAGCAGTTGACCAGCCCAACCAACAGCCGATCTCCAGAGCAGATTTTCCTCGAAACTTTAGCGCAGTATTGTACAGAATGTGTGCCTCGTCCCGACTAACAAAGCCGATGGTAGGTTGACGTAGATCCGTATGCCAAAGGTGAGGAACTTCTTTCCGTAGATAAGGCCAGGGGTGAGAGCTTGGCTCGGCCGCAATCATTGAAGGAAAGCTATGGTCAAGATGTATTCTAATCTGGTTAGGCGATACGTAGTCGTATCTCTTGACCGGAGTGGAGATGATGCCTGCATACCGCAAGCTAGCTTCAATCTTAAAACCTTCAGTTGTAAGCGCAATATGAGTTGGTCTCACCTTAACGTCGGCTGTAAGATGTATGATTCCTACTGGATTGTGAGGTGGAAAAGGATCCACCCAAATCTTCCTTTGCAAATCCCATTGGGGCATCTCATAATGGGCTAGCCAGTTGCAATTTAATGGCAAAAGTTCAACTCTATCCAGACCTATATCTCTATAAATAGCCACGTTTAGAGCAAACTGGTCTGTCCACAAATCAAGGCACCTAGAAATAGCTTGACCTAATCTTTTGCCCCATATTGACCAATGAATAGACTGTCTGGCACCAGAAAACACACCAGCATTTAGCAGAGGCTCTATATCTAAACGATCAAATTCCGTGTGGTAGAAGTAAAGGTGGTAGTGCCAAGATATCCAAGTTTGCATCCAGGGTCTATTCTTATGTTTAGCTACTAACTCTGGAACTATTGAGAAGCTCTTTCTTTTTGCTCCTAAGACAAGAAGATCAATCGCAGACCAGTCTTGCACCCAAGCATCTGCATCAATCCAAATGTAAACTTCATAACCTGGGAAATATTCAGGCAAAAAAGGTCTAGAGACCAGCGCTTTGAGGTACCTAGGTTGTTTATCGACATCAGGAACGTTGTAATTCCAATCTGGCTCTACGATATAGTCAACGTACTGACCTATCCATTGCAACTGCTCTGGCGTGCACCCTACATCAAAAAATCCAATATCTACAGAGTTGCCCTGTGGCTTTTCTCGAATAGAGAGAATGGTCCCCTGAACCAATTCAAAAAACTTGCTGTCAGCAGCCGTAACGATAATGGTTGAGTTCATAACCTTAAGTCTCTCCTCCAAGGCTTGAATTGTTGTCGACAAAGCAAGCCCTGCTTAGATAGCAAAGGACTCCTCTTTGACCTGCTACAACTTCTCCCTGCCAGAGGAGATGGGTAGGGTCCAACATCTGGTCAATCTGTTTGCGGTCTTGTTCTGAGCAAAACTCCACATAGATGACCTTGATATCTTCGAGCTGCTCTTGCAAGCTGGTCAACACCTCCACCTCATTCCCGCCTGTAGCCACCCTGAGCACATCGATGAACTCCAGACCCAGCTCCTTGAGAGCTGCCCTGGCTTCCCGGAAAGGGAGCAGCTGCTCCACTCCCCACTTCGCTTGAGGATCCTCCGGCCAGAGCCGACAAGTTCTGCAGCTATTCTGCCCCGCCAGCCCCACCGGATGCACAAAGCAGTTGCCCAGGCCAAGAGCATTCTGCCGCAGCAGGTGCAAGGCCAAGGGATCCACCTCAAAACAATGAATGGCCGCCTCAGGGCAGAAACCCCGAAAACAAACGCTACCAAGGCCTACCCCAGCTCCGATGTCGATAACCGTCTGCACCTGACTAGACAGAAACACAGGAAAGTTAAGATACGTCCTCTCGTAAAAAACGGTGTCTGGGTAGAGCTTTACCGAAAACCTGAGTTTGCCAAAGTCAAAGCCAGTCAACACTGCTTCCATTAACTTACTGGCATTGGCCAAAAGAAGTTGGTGGTCCTCTGCCAAGACAAAAGCAAAGTTAGCCCTCACAGACCGCCCCAGCCGCTGCAAGTCCTCAGCTGTGCACACCACCGCATCAAAGCTGGGCCAACTGCTCGGCTCCCCCCTCACCTCATGAACTCGCTCGGGCACTCCCTTCTGCTGCAGCAGGGCACAGGGATCCCCAAACCCCTCTTCCACATACAGCTCCAGCCGCGGCAGGTCCAGCAAGTCCGCGGCTATCACCCCAGGACAGCCTCGGCCAACAAATACCCTCAGTCGCTCCTGCACGCGATGCAGCTCTTGAATGGGCTCGTAGATTCCTAGTCGTGTGTCTATCCAGGCAGAGCTGGCCGTGCTGACAAAGTAGCGCACATCAGAGCGGGGCGAGTAACGAAAGGGCTCCGGCAGTTCTCCTCCAAACACCCACTCCAGGAGATTTTGGATGCGGTGGCGGGGATGCCACTTTTCATCAAAGGTGTGGTAAGCGCGGCGGGCAATTTGAATGGCCTCCTGGGGATGGTCTAGGTAGTAGCGGATTTTCTCCAGGAGCTGGGCTTCGGAGTTGTAGGTGTCGCAGTAGGTGCCGGGCGCCAAAAGTTCGTCCAATCCTGAGGCGAAGGAGAGCTGGTCGGTGAGCAGAAAGCCCCCTGCAGAAATCACTTCCAAGTTCCTTAAGTTCAGATCCCCGTTCAGGCTGCAGTTGAAAGAGATTAACGAGCCACCAAATATTAGTTGAGGATTGTGGACTCGAGTCTTTATAAATTGCCTTCTAAAGATTACCACTGCTTTCGTAGAATATGCATCTATTCAGATAACATAAGCACCCGTAGTTACCCTGAGAAACTTCCTCCTGCCAGAGGAGATGAGAGGGATCCAACATCTGGTCAATCTGTTTGCGGTCTTGTTCTGAGCAAAACTCCACATAGATGACCTTGATGTCTTCGAGCTGCTCTTGCAGGCTGGTCAACACCTCCACCTCCTCTCCACCTGTAGCCACCCTGAGCACATCGATGAACTCCAGACCCAGCTCCTTGAGAGCTGCCCTGGCTTCCCGGAAAGGGAGCGGCTGCTCCACTCCCCACTTCGCTTGAGGATCCTACGGCCAGAGCCGACAAGTTCTGCAGCTATTCTGCCCCGCTAGCCCCACCGGATGCACAAAGCAGTTGCCCAGGCCAAGAGCATTCTGCTGCAGCAGGTGCAAGGCCAAGGGATCCACCTCAAAACAATGAATGGCCACCTCAGGGCAGAAACCCCGAAAACAAACACTGCCAAGGCCCACCCCAGATCCAATATCAACAAGCGTCCTCACCTCAGAAACAAACAGAGGAAAGTTCAGATAAGTGTTGACGAGAAAAAGGGTATCCTCATACAGTTTTGCTGAATACCAAAGTTCGCCCATACGGAACACGCGCGCCATCGGTTCCATCAATTTACCCGCATTGGCAAAGAGGAGCTGGGTATCTTGTCCCAGAATGAAAGCAAAGTTAGCCCTCACAGGCCGCCCCAGCCGCTGCAAGTCCTCAGCTGTGCACACCACAGCATCAAAACTAGGCCAACTGGCTGGCTCCCCTCTCACCTCGTGAATTCGCTCCGGCACTCCCTTCTGCTGCAGCAGACCACAGGGATCCCCAAACCCCTCTTCCACATACAGCTCCAGCCGCGGCAGGTCCAGCAAGTCTGCTGCTATCACTTCCGGACAGCCGCAACTATAGCCAATAAGGATTTGAGGGGTGGCTGGAGAGATACTGAATACCGAGTTTGAAGAGGACATCTGTGTTGATTCTGGACAATGTCCTGATTCAAAGGCCTACAGCCTGCTTTCGGGAACGGACGCTATCTCACTGGCTAGCGTCTCATTGTTGTTTGAATTGACCATCAACTGCCTCCCAAACCCTCTGCGCCGCTCAACCCTCATCCCCTGCCCCTCTCCCAGAGGGAGAAGGGAGTAGCAAGGATAAGGGCAACCTAAACCAAATCCGCTGCCACCCGGTGGGCGCAGGCAAAGCCGGAGAAGGCAACGGCATTGAGCCCTTGGCCGGGGAATGTGCTATCCCCCACGCAGTATAGGTTGGGGATGGCGGTGCGATTGAAAGGCATGCCCAGCAAGCCCCAGGGATCCCGGCTGGGGATAGGCCCATAGGTGCCGTTGCTGCGGCTCAAAAAGCGGCGGTGGGTGCGGGGGGTGCCTATCTCCTTCAGTTCAATGTGGGATCCCAGTTGGGGCCAAAGGGCCTCCAGGCGGCGGATGAGGCGGTCGGCGGCTTGCTGTTTTTGGATCTGGTACTGGCTTGGGTTCAACCCTTGCCAGGTGGACATCCAACTGGGGGTAAAGGCATGAACAATGTGGCGGCCCGGGGGAGCCAGGTCGGGATCCAACAGGGTGGGGACGGAGACGAAAAGGGTGCCCTGCTCAGCCTCCATCTGATCCCAGTCTTCCAGGAGAATGTAGTGACAATGGCATTCGCCGGCCAGGGCCTCGGCCCGCACCCCCAGGTGCAAGCTTAAAAAGCTAGGGGATTGCTGGTAGCGTTTTTGCCACTGCCGCTCCGCCCTGGGCAGGGATCCCGGCCATAGGCGCTCAAAGGTGTCCCAGCGGGTGGCATTGGAGATGATTGTGCGGGCAAAGAGCTTTTCCCCGCTGGCCAGTTCTACGCCCACCGCCCGACCTCTTTCTTCCAGGATCCGCCGCACGGGTGCTTTGTAGCGGATCTGCCCGCCATGGGCCTCTAGCCCCTGGGCCAACTTTTGGGCGATCTGCCCCACCCCCCCTTTGGGATAGTTAATACCGCCGTAGTGTCGGTCACAAAACACCATCCCGGCATTGATGATGGGCGTGCGATCCGCCGGCACCACCGACCAGCAGTAGCACTCCATGTCCACAAAGCGCAGCAAATCCGGATCCCGCAGACAGCGCCGCGCCACCTGGCCCACATTCACCGGCAAATAGCGCGCCAAGGTCAGGCAGCCGAGGGGATTGCTCACAAAAGAACGAAATAGATAGCCCCACTCCTCCAACGAGAGCAGCTCCATGGCGTTGAGGCTGTTGAAGATGGGCCACAGGCTATCGTAGAACCGGCGAATGCCGGCGGCTTCCCGGGGAAAGTAGCCGGATAGCTCCTGCAAAAACTGCTCGTAATCCCGGTGTACTCGGGGATTCAGCCCCTTGGGCAAGTGGTAGGCAATCTGCACCGGATCGGGGATGGACTCCAGGGATTGGCCCACGGCTGCCAAGGCGCGGGTCAGCAAGTTGGTGGTACCCTGGGTGCCCAACCCAAAGATCATGGAAGCGCCCACGTCAAAGCGGTAGATCCCGTTGCCTAAGGGATCCGGACGCTCAAAGTAGCCGGCGCTGCCCCCTGGAATGAGGTATTTCTCCAGCACCAGCACACGGTATCCTTTGGCGGCCAACTGGCTGGCCGCGACCAATCCCCCGATCCCAGCACCGATGACGATGGCATCCCAAGCAGGGGAAGGGGTGTACAGAGCCTGCAAGAGGGTCTGAGAAGGCAAAGTTGAGGTCAAGGGATCCCTCTGGAAACTCAAACGCAAGATCAGTATCTTTACCGTACCAGAGGTTCTAGGGTTTCCCCATGAGTTGAGCTCCCCTGGGAATGAGTTTGCCCAGATCTGCAAGATCCCCAAATAGAGATTGTGGCGCGGGCTACGGAACCGAATTCACGAATTTGCTATACAGAATCCGGCCATACGATAAAGATGGTTTTGCCATGTTGGTGACCCAGCATCCTGTCTTTCGGCGCTTCTGGTATCCGGTGATGCCCCTCAGCCGATTGGAGCAGGGATCCCCGCAACCTTTCGAGCTGCTGGGAGAGAGGATCGTCCTTTGGCTGGACAAAGCCGGACAGCCCCAGGCAGCCGCAGATCGCTGCTGTCATCGGTCGGCGCAATTGTCCAAGGGAATCGTCTGTGATGACCATATCCGCTGCCCCTACCATGGGTGGGAGTTCGATGGCACGGGAGCCTGTGTCAAGGTGCCGCAACTGCCGGATCAGGCCCGCATCCCAGAGAGCTACCGCATTCCTGCCTATCTCTGCCAGGCCCGCTATGGCTATGCTTGGGTGTGCTTGCATCCCCAGCCTCTACGGGGGATCCCGGTCATCCCAGAAGCCGAGGATCCCAGTTACCGGCTCATCCACGAGTTCTACGAACGCTGGGAATGTGCCAGCTTGCGCATCTGCGAGAACGAGTTCGATGCCGCCCACATCAGCTTTGTACACCAGAACACCTTTGGCAGTATGGAAGACTTGGTACCCAGCCACTTCGAGGTCGAGGAGCTGGACTACGGGATCCGCACCCGCACAGTGCTCGGTGTAGCCAACCCAGAGCTGCAACAAAAAAACCTGGGCATTGCTGCCGCCAAAACCGAGCGCACCACCACTTCAACCTGGCATTTGCCCTTCACCAACCACCTTCACATCCGCTACCCCAATGGCCGCAGCCATGTCATCGTCAACATCCCCACCCCCATCAACGACCGAGCCTCCCAAGTGGTGCAGTTTTGTTTGCGCAACGACACCGAAGCCGATACCCCAGCCGCCGAGGTTATTCGCTTCGACCGGGCTGTAACTCTGGAAGATAAAGCCATTTTGGAGACCACGGATCCCGACGTTCCTCTCACCCTCAGCGCCGAGCAGCACATGCTCACCGATAAGCCCGGGATCCTGATGCGCAAGCAATTGGCGGCTCTGCTCAAAGCCCACAGCAGCTCCTCAAACCAGATTTTCTAGGCTGCGGGTGCCGGCGTAGCGGCTGTAGGCGTAGATCAACCCCAGGGTGAGGCCGGTGACCAAAAAGCTGAGGGCCGCCCCGAAAGGATAGTCCAGGCTGGAGCCAAACTGCAACTGAATCACATTCCCGATCAACAGCGTTTTGCTGCCCCCCAACAGATCCGGCACTACGAACATGCCGAAAGCCGGGATCCCCACCAGAATGAGGCCCGCCACCAGTCCAGGCAAGGTCTGGGGCAGAAGCACCCACCAAAAGACCTGCCAACCCTTGGCATAGAGATCCCGTGCCGCTTCCGCCAGCCGCCAATCGATGCGCTCCACCGCCGTGTACAGGGGCAAGACCATGTAGGGCAAAAACGTGTAGACCATGCCCAGATAAACCGCCAGCCAACTGGGATACAGAGCCGTTTGCGGTGGGATCCAGCCCAGCCAGGCCGCCAAGCGAGCCGGCCACCCTTCCGGGGCCAGCACCACCATCCAGGCATAGGTGCGGATCACCAGGTTCGTCCAAAAGGGCACCACCACCAAGGTGAGCAACAGATCCCGTTGTCGGGGTGGGTGGGCGGCAATGAAGAAAGCCAATGGGTAGGCCAGCAGCACGCAAAAAAAGGTGGTCACCCCCGCCACCAGCAGGCTGCGGCCCAAGATCTGCCAGTAGATGGGCGTCCATCCCAAGGGGCCAAAGCCGAGAATGCGCAGATAGTTCTCCAGGGTCAGGGGCAGTTGAATCTGGCCAAACTCCCCGCGGCTGAGAAAGCTGCACACCAACAGCAACAGCCCCGGCAGCACCAGAAAAACCATCACCCACAGCACCCCTGGCCCAGCAAAAATTAGGCTGCGCCCCAACTCCTGCCAAGGGGTGAGCAGCTCCCCAAATCGCACCTGGGCTTGGCCAGGGATCCACTTGCCCACAGGAGATGGCAGCTTCAACATCCAGTCTCCTCCTGACGGGGATCCGGTCGCAAACGGATTAGGCTTTTCGGGGGTAGGTGGGCCACCAGCGCTGCGCCGATCTCAAACCCTGCATCCTCAATATCGGTGTTGAGGGCCGTGGCCTTGAGCTGCTGACCTTGGCTTGTCCGCAACAGGTATTGGTTCTCAGCCCCAGTGTAGATGAGGTTTTCCACCCGCACCGGCACCTGGTTGGGCAGCAGATCCCAGCCGCTGCGAGAGAGCTGGATCTTTTCCGGGCGAATAGCCAATTGCACCGGTTCCGAGCTGGCCGGGATCCCCAAGACCTTCAGCTTTCCCAAGGGCGTATCCACACAGTCCGTCCCACAGGCGATCCCCTCGATCAGGTTGCTGGCCCCTAAAAAATCGGCTACGAAGGCCGTCGCCGGGCGCTCGTACACCTCATCGATAAGGCCCACTTGCTCAATGCGCCCCGCCCGCATCACCGCCACCCGGTCGCTGGTCACCAAAGCCTCTTCTTGGTCGTGGGTAACGAAAATAAAGGTCATGCCCAGGCGGCGCTGCAACTCGCACAACTGCACTTGAAGCTGCTTGCGCAACTTGGCATCCAAGGCCGACAGCGGCTCATCCAACAAGAGCACCTCCGGCTCATTCACCAAAGCCCGAGCTAAGGCCACCCGCTGCTGCTGTCCCCCCGACAGCTCATGGGGCTTCCGCTTGGCCAGAGCTGCAATCTCCACCAATTCCATAGCAGCCGCTACCCGCTTGCGCAGAGCTTCTCCCCGCACACCCCGCATGCGCAGGCCGAAGGCGATGTTGTCCTCCACCGTCATAAAAGGGAAAAGGGCATAGCTCTGAAACACCGTGTTGACGTTGCGCTTGTGGGCGGGCAGGTGGCCCACCGGGCGACCTCGAATCACCACTTCCCCAGCATCGGCCATCTCCAGGCCGGCCAGGATGCGCAGCAGGGTGGTCTTGCCACAGCCGGAAGGGCCCAGCAGGCCGAAAAACTCCCCCCGCCGAATGTTCAGCTCAATGCCATTGAGGGCCACAAAATCGCCAAAACGCTTGTAGAGGCCCGCCACTTCTACATCCCAGTCGGGATCCCGGACGGTGGAAGTACTGGAGATGACACTCGCGATCACAGTTGACAGCGCTGATAAAACCATCTAACCCAGTATGCAAGTCTCCGAGAAAATTGCAGTTATCCTCCACACCAGGGGCACCAGTTCCACGCTCAGCCCTGCAAACGGGGATCCCTGGCCGTAGCCTTTCCAGATGGGAAACGTTGGGAACAAAGGACTCCGTCTCGCTATCGCGAACGGCCCCATAATAGGGTATGCATGGGTTGCTGCCAAAACAGCTCCTGCCCCGGCCCTCAATAGGTATCAGGGATGGGATCCGCAGGTGTCGCGGGCTCCTGCATTGGCCAGACCCAATCCGTGAGGTCTTGAGAGGGGATCCCTTCCGGTAGCAGCCCATGGCAGCGGGAGCGAAACAGACAACTGTTGCAGCGCTCAGTGTGGGGGGTCATGGGAAAGTCTTGCGCCTCCAGTTGCCGCAGGTGGTTCAGAGTGGCTCTTAGGTGGGCCAGGTCTTGCTCATAGGCGGCGGCGCTGTAATACCGGTGGAAGGGCTGCTGCGGATGTTGCACATACCAAAAGGTCAGTTGCACCTGCTCCGGCTCAAAAGGGCCTTCCAGGGGCAGCTGCTGGGCCACCTCGCAGAGCAGCAGAGGGTAAAGGCGCACCTGCCAGTCTTGGGCCAACTGTTCATCGCGAGGACGTTGACGCTCAGTTTTCCAGTCCAGGATGTGCAGGGATCCGGGGATAATCACCAGCCGATCCAAACGGGCTATCAACTTAAAGCCCTCAATCCGTTGCCACAGGGGCAACTCCGCCAACACCCGTCCCTGGGGATGGGCATGGGAGCTGGCCAAGAACACCTGCCACCACTGCTGCACCCCTTCATCCAGGCCGGACAAACGCGGCTCCACCTGCCGCCCGCGGCTGTGCCACTCCACCAAACGGTGAAACTGCCGTCCGCGCCTCTGCTCCAGCTCGTGCTCAAAAACACTGGCAGCGGGCCAGATCAACCGCTCCAGGTACACATAGCGAAACAGGCGGGGGCAATGGTCCAGCAGGGCCAGTGAAGAGGCGGAGAGGTTGACCTGCTCAAAACTCAACTTCTCCAGAGAAGGGGCAGCAGGGATCCCAGACAAAGTGCTCTGCACCGCTGTCGCGAAGGGGAAGAGCTGGCAAGAGGGGGCTAAGTTCCACTGCTCTTAGGATACCCCCACCGCCACCAGGGGTCGCCCAGCGGAGGAGCTCATTTCCAACCTGCTCCAAATTTCCATCCTGCTGCTCCGCAACGCTTGCGCAGAAGGGCGTGGGCGGGATCTGGACTGCAACCGCCCGCTGGAGCTGGGATCCCTGTCGGGATGGCTAGACCCGGAACCGTCTGTGGTTGCGCTAGGTTCCCACCGGACTTGCCCAGACCCAGATGGCGACCATCCCATCCCAGAGCAACAGAAGCAGAGCAAAACATCCTAGGAGCCCGTACATCCAAGGCTGAACGTAGGGGCGCAGCCCGCCAATCTCCAGTTGAGCGTGCCGTCGAATCTCAGCCAACAGCTGCTTGAACCTGGTCACCCGCATCGGCAAAAGTACGCGATCCCCCCCTCGGCTGACCAAGTAATACACCATACCACCCTGGCTGGTGGAGCGGGGCTCAATGCGCTCGATATCGGCCCACCGGATCTGCCACTCCTGCCGCACAAAAGGCGGCACCCAACTGGGGTAGGTGGCCTGCATGCCCTCTTCGTCCAACTGAATCTGCTGGCTCAGGGATCCCAGGACTACCCCCCATCCCAGCAGCAGAGCAATCCAAAGGGATCCCAGCTCAAGAGGTGTTGCCTGTTGCCGAGCCAGCAGGATGGGTAGGGGCAGAACCAGTCCCCAGTACAGAGCCTGCACAGCGCAGCGAATTAAGGGAGAGATGGGGAAGGTCATCGTCGGCAAGATGAGGCTGGCTTTATCAAACTTAAGATAGCGCTAGATAGCGCTTAAAAAGGCACCTCCTCCTCCAAGGACTCCGTCCCGCTGAGGCGAACGGCAAGCTGAGAAGACTGCTCACGCCGGTAGGACGGATTCCTTACTGCATTGGGAAAGTCTACGGGATGAGGACTCCGCCCCGCTGACGCGGACGGCTCTGCTCCTGTTGGCGAGCCGTAGGTCTCACCGGAGAGCAGGTCAGGGGATCCCTCGGCTTCTATAGCCTCTATTGAGGAGAGCTCTTCCGTGGATCCCGTCACGTCAGACCCCAACACCCCTTCCAAATCCACCAAGCTGCCGTTGAAGTGGTCGGCAAAACGGCGGGCAATCTCCGCCAGCTCATGGGTTAGCTCGAAGGACTGCCCACCGTGCAGGGTGTCGCGGCGCTCTGCACGACTTGGAGAATCGGTCGCGACAGCGGTGCGGAGCACTTTGTTCGCACCGGCGGGAGAAAGTCCTTGGGTTGCCAAGCCGGCCACCTTGGGGCCACCCATAGGATTGTCCCGCTCAGGCTCTGGCGAAGGTGGGTTGGAGTCAGAAGGGGAATGTTGCTGTCGCCGGGCAAGGCCGTGGCTCTGCGGTTCTGCTCTGGGCTCCCTTGAGGAAGCACGACTGTTGGTGCTATCGCTCTGCAACCCCGGCGTGGTGACAGGATCTGGGGGGGCGGGGGGCAGGTCTGTTTCTCGGCTGAGCAGTGCCGAGGACTCCGCACCGCTGACGCGAATGGAAACATGCGGCCCGCTGGAGCGCTGCACAATCAAGTTGAGCTGCACAGGGCGCTGCAGCAGGTTGTGGAGCACCGACCGCAGTTCGGCTTCTTTGCTGCGCACTTTTTCCACCAGACCCTTGCTGGGAAAGGCGAGGGTAATTGCTTCAGGAGTCTCTTGGTGCAGGTGGCCGGATCCCATCAGAGCCTTGGTGAGGGGAGAGAGGCGCTTGAGGAACTCGTCCCAGTGGGGGCGCAGCAGCTTGACTGTGGCGGCGTCCCTTGCCGGTTCTCTGGGCTGCTCCGAGGACTCCGTCCGAGTAGCGCGATCTGCCTTCTGGCTCGACGCAACAGCAGGGGAGGCTGAAGGCCCAACAGTTAATTCATCTATCTCACCAACAGTTGATGGGCTTGATGGGCTGATGGTCGCAGCAGGGGCCGGAGGGGCTGTCCCGTCCGGGGGAGTTCTCTGGGGTGCAGGAGATAGGTCAAGGGCTGGGAAACGACTCCGTTCCGCTGAATCCTCAGCCACCATGCTTGGGCGCAGCTGGCCCAGCAGATCCACTAGGGCAATTTCCAACCACAGTTGGGGCTGTCCGCTTTGACGAATTTGCGGCTCACACTGGCGCAGATGGCTCTGGGCTGCCAGCAGTATCTCCACCGAGTAGCGAGGGGCCCGTTGCTGCAGGGCTGCCCAGGTGGAGTCCGTTACAGCCACCAACTCCCGTTGCTGGGGGGCTGTCTTGACCAGCAGCAGATCCCGGTAAAGGGCCACCAAGTTCTGCAACAGGGCTAAGGGCTCTTTGCCCCGCTCCAACAATTGCCGAGTTTGGCTGAGCACCGCCTGCACATCCTGAGCCAGCAGCGCATCCATCAGAGCCAAAAGCTGCTGTTCCGGGATCCCGCCCACCAAGTCCCAAACCGCCTCCGGGGTGATGGATCCTTCCAAGAGGCTGAGCTGGTCCAGCAGGCGTTCGGCGTCCCTCAGGCCCCCTTGGGAAAGTTGGGCCACCAGTTGCAGCGCCTCCGGCGTGATAGGGATCCCTTCTTGGGCGGCGATCTTGCCCAGGTGGGCCACCATGTCGTCGAGGGGGATGCGGCGGAAGTCAAACCGCTGACAGCGGGAAACAATGGTGGGCAAAACCCGCTGCGGGTCAGTGGTGGCCAGGACAAATACCACGCGGGGGGGCGGCTCTTCAAGAGTTTTCAGCAAGGCGTTGAAGGCCGCATTGCTGAGCATGTGGCACTCGTCGATGACATAGACTTTGTAGCGGCTGTTCACCGGGGCAAACTGGGCCCGCTCGATCAGCTCGCGGATGTTGTCTACGCCGGTGTTGCTGGCCGCGTCAATCTCGAGAACATCCAGGGAGGCTCCCGCAGTGATGGCGCGGCATTGGCTGCACGCCTGGCAGGGATCCGGCGTCGGCCCCTGTTCACAATTCAAAGACTTGGCCAAGATGCGGGCGCTGGAGGTTTTTCCCGTGCCCCGCGGCCCGCAGAACAAATAGGCAGGCGCCACCCGCCCCAGCCGGATGGCATTGGCCAGCGTTTGCACCACCGCTCCTTGGCCGACCACATCGGCAAAGCGCTGCGGGCGGTATTTTAAATGCAGGGGTTCATAGTTGCCAGCGGTGGCCATTTCCGGGATCTCCAAGCAAGCAGCGCCCCAACCGGAACCGCGCAAGAGCTCTGCTCTGCTGACGCGATCCCACCGGGGCTCTCCTATTCTGGCTTCTCGATGGCGGGATCCCTCCCTGCCCATCAAGAGCAGGGCTGGACACCAGGGGGGGAGACCGGCAGAGCTTTTGTGCTCCGCTCCGCTGAGGACTTGGGATCCCGGCGACGCAGAGAGGGAAGCTGGGGCAGTTGCACTCTCCAGCCGGGCGAGTCAAGCTGATCCATGTGCTGCACGCGGTAGCTGAGCTGGTACAACTCCTTCCTAAGCTGGCGATTCTCGGCCTGGATGGCGGCGATGCGCTCGCGAATGGGCTGAAGGCGGGCCTGCAGCTTGCGCCGGTAGAGCTCTGGCAACTCTTGAATCATCTGCTCCAGCAACTGCTTCTCTTGGTAAAGCTGCTCAATCTCCGCCTCATAGCTGCGAATTTGCCGGTGTTGCTTTTCTTGGCGCAGCTCCAGAAGGTCTACCTGGCCCTGCAAGATGCGATTGCGCTCTCGCAAAAGCTGGATTTCCTGCTCCCGCGCAGCCAGAGCTTGGGCAAACTCCGTCTCGCCAACGCAGCCTGCTTCCTGCATCGTTTCTCCCTCAACCCACCCGTACATGGCTACCCTCCGTCCCACCGGGGCGTAGGGGATCCCCTATCCGTCACTGTATCCGGCCTGCCGAGGTGAGGCAAATGGCCTCTCTAACGCCAAAGCCTGCTTCACCTGGGCTTCCAGCTCGGCCAGGGATCCGGAGTTGTCCAGCACCACATCGGCACGGCGCACTTTTTCCGCCAAAGGCCACTGGCTGGCGATGCGAGCTTCGATTTCTGCCGGTGTAAGAAGATCCCGGCGAGCAAGGCGTTGCCGCTGCTGCTCTGGGGTGCAAGTCACCACCCAAATCTCGCTGGCCCAATTTTCCATGTGGGCTTCAAACAGCAACGGGATCATCAGACAAACGGTTTGAGATCCCTGGGCAGAGGAAAACCCTGGCCCGCTGTTCTTTTGGGAACCAGGCCCTTCCTCAAGCAACACGCCATGCGCCTCAGAGCTCTGCTCCGCTAACCCGAACAGAAAATCTTGCAGTTGAGCTTTAACAAAAGGGTGGATCTGGGCCTCTAGCCAAGCCCGCTCGGCAGCATCGGCAAACACGATCTGGCCCAACTGCCGGCGATCCAGATCTCCAGAGGGCGTTTGGATGGCCTTTCCATAGCGTTCCAGCACCCTGTCTCGAATAGGGGATCCCAATGCCAAAGCCTGGCGGGCCATTTGATCGGCATCGGCCACCGGGATCCCGTGCTGCTCCAAGATGCGGGCGACCGTGGATTTGCCCGTGCCCACTCCGCCTGTCAGGCCGATGATTCGCATAGCTGTCGTGGTTACGGTTTAGCTTGCTGGGGTAGAGGGGCGCTGCCAGGGTAAAGCCAGTTGAAGGTTTTTCTTCAAGGGGAGGCCGTTTTTGCAGCCAGCGGAGAAGAACGGTGCTCTGCCGCAGCCGGCAAAGGAGAGCTGGGCGGCAGCAGGCTATACTCAAAGCCCTCCACCAAGGCCCGACAGGAGGCTTCGATGATGTTGGTGGAAACCCCCACCGTGGTCCAGCGGCGGTGACCGTCGCTAAACTCCACCAGCACGCGCGTTTTGGCCGAGGTGCCGGCTCGCCCATCCAAAATGCGCACCTTGTAATCAGACAGGTGAATCGCCTCCAGTTGGGGATAGAACTCCAGCAGCGCCTTGCGCAACGCCCCATCCAGAGCGGCCACCGGCCCATTGCCTTCCGCCGCCGTCACCCGAGTCTGCCCCTGCACCGCGATTTTCACCGCTGCCAACGATTGCACATCCGTTGCCTCGCCACTGGGATCCCGGTCTTTGCTGTTCCAATCGGAGCGTGTGGTGGTCGTCACGTTGAAGCTGAGCACTTCAAACGGATGCGAGCGCTGACCCAACAACCCCCTCACCAACAGCTCAAAGCTGGCCTCAGCAGCCTCAAACTGATAGCCCTGCAGCTCCAAAGTTTTCAGCCGCTCCAAAATCAAGCGCGCCTGTGGATCCGACTTCTCCAGCCGGATCCCGAATCCGGCCATTTTGTGGAGGATGTTGCTCAGCCCCGCCTGTTCCGAGACCACAATGCGGCGACAGTTGCCCACTTGCTCCGGGGCGATGTGCTCGTAGGTGAGGGGGTTTTTCTGAACGGCGCTGACGTGGATCCCGCCCTTGTGGGCAAAGGCCGATAGGCCCACAAACGGAGCATGGTCATCCGGGGCCAAATTGACCACCTCGCTGATGGAGCGGGAGATCTCCGTCAGGTGTTGCAGCTTCTCTTGCGGCAGACAGCGATAGCCCAGCTTCAGTTGCAAGTTGGGAATGACGCTGCACAGGTCGGCATTGCCGCAGCGTTCCCCATAGCCGTTGATGGTGCCCTGCACCATGCGCGCCCCTGCCTGCACCGCCGCCAGGGCATTGGCCACAGCAGTGCCGGAGTCGTTGTGGGTGTGGATCCCTAGGGGCAAGTGCTGCAGGTGATGGGATTCTGCCAAGACAGCTGCCGTGATCGCCGCAATCTCGTGGGGCAGGGATCCGCCATTGGTATCGCAGAGAACCAGCCACTCTGCCCCTGCCTCGGCAGCCGCCACCAGGGTTTGCAGGGCATAGTCGGGGTTGTGGCGGTAGGCGTCGAACCAGTGCTCGGCATCGTAGATGACCCGCCGCCCCTGGGATCCCAAGTAGGCAATGGTATCCCGGATCATAGCCAGGTTTTCCTGCAGCGTGGTGCCCAGGCCCTCGGTGACGTGGAGATCCCAAGACTTGCCGAAGACGGTTATATAGCGGGTGCCCGCCGCCAAAATGGCCTGCAGCATGGGATCGTCTGCCGCCCGCCGCCCCGGCTTGCGGGTAGAACAAAAAGCCACCAGCTCGGCTTGCTCTAGGGGCTCTTCCCGCATCTGCCAGAAAAACTGCACATCTTTGGGATTGGCTCCCGGCCAACCCCCTTCAATGAACGGGATCCCCAGGCGATCCAACAGCTTGGCAATCTGTAACTTGTCTTGCACCGACAGCGATAGCCCCTCTCGCTGGGCCCCATCCCGCAGTGTGGTGTCGTAGAGAGTGATGGTGGCTGAGCAACCCAGATCAATCTTCATATCGCATCAGTTTCTTGTAAAAGGCGGTGGAGAAATCCGGCGGTTGTCCGCGCTGCACCAAAGCGACCACATCGATTAGATGATCCACAAACTCGTAGTTGGCAATGGAGAGCTGATAGGTGAGATCTGCATCCTGAGCAAAGATCACCTGAACCACCGTCAGATCCGAGGGCAACGGGGACATGTGCCAACTGGCCAAGAAGCGGACAGGCCCCTCTCCCTCGATGGCCCTCTGCCCTTCCAGGCTGGCTTTTTTGTAGAGGCCCACCGCGAGGGCTAGGTACTGTCGGCGGGCAACGGCGTAATAGGGCTGATAAACGGCCACTTCTGGCGGGCTGGCGGGTTCAAGTTGCAAAGCCATGGTGCGCTAGGAGAGGGGTACCGCTTTTTCTAAGTTTCATGAAGTTCTGCAAGATAGGTGGGATCCCTATAACCAAGTAGATATCTCTGCATTGGCTGTAGCAAGTGTCGCCGGAAAAAGCTGTGAGGTCAATTGTGGCAGAGAACCCAGAAAAAATTATAAGGGGCCACTGCAACCCATTTCATTCAGCGTATCGCGAAGCGGTGCGGTTCCCGGTAGGGTGCCGGAGGCATAGCACCATCGCGACAGCAGGTCAGCGGACTACGGATAGATTGCCCAATTGTCTACTTTTCCTTGAGGGATCCCGCATCCCATGCTGGGGAGAAGCGTTGGAAAGTCGGGGATCTCTGGGAAAGAATAGAAAGAGGGGGGATCCCTGCCCCTGATAGCAACCGGCTTTTCTCCTGCCGGCGGTGGCGAGACGGTGCCCTTGCTTGGTTCTCCAAACGTTTGGCATCTCCTGGCTTCATGAACACAACCCAAGACCCAACCGCTTCTCGTCTCGACCTTCTCCCCCCGGGAGAGGGAGGAACAACGGCCAACCTCCTGCTGGAGTGGGATCCCGTCCTGCAGCGCAAGTTCCAGCAGCTTGTCCAGATCTTCGCCGAGATGGAGCAGGTCTTGGTGGCCTACTCTGGGGGGGTTGATAGCAGCCTGGTGGCCAAGTTGGCCTGCGATCAGCTGGGGGAGCGGGCCCTGGCTGTCACCGCTGCTTCTCCTTCGCTGCTGCCCGAAGATTTGGAAGAAGCAATTCAGCAGGCTCGGCAAATCGGGATCCGCCATCAGATCGTCGAAACCCACGAGCTGGAGGATCCGAGCTACGCTGCCAACCCTGTTAACCGGTGTTACTTCTGCAAAAGTCACTTGCACGATACCTTGCGCCTGTTGGCCCAAGCCCAGGGATATAACCATGTGGTGGATGGTCTCAATGCCGACGATCTGGCCGATTACCGACCGGGGACACAGGCAGCTCGGGAGCGCGGCGTGCGTTCCCCTTTGGCGGAGGTGGGGATGAGCAAGCTGGAGGTGCGGCAATTGTCTCGCCACCTGGGGCTGTCTTGGTGGGATAAACCGGCCCAACCCTGCCTCAGCTCTCGCTTTCCCTACGGGGAGGCAATCACCCCTGAGAAGCTGCGTCGGGTGGGAGCGGCAGAGCGCTATTTGCGCAGCTTGGGTTGGCGGCAGGTCAGGGTGCGCTCGGAGAAGGACACCGCCCGCATCGAACTTCCTCCGGATCAGATCGTGGAGTTTGTGCAGAAAACCAATCTGGAAGCGCTGGTCAAGGCCCTGCAATCCTTCGGCTATCTCTATGTCAGTCTCGATTTGGAGGGCTACCGCAGCGGCAAGCTCAACCGAGTCCTCAACCTTTCCCAGTTGGCCACAAGCTAGCGGGCTGGGGAAGCCGTAGGGGATCTGTGTTGAAGTTTTGCGCCGGGTGATTATGAGAGGGTTGCGGTTGCTCTGGCTCTGCTTGGGGGTGCTGGGGTTGGCAGTTGCCGGCCCTACTGCGGCTCAGGTGGAACCACAGAAGAAGGGGGTCGCCCAGCCCATAAGTACGACTGACCTCAGCGCCGTTGCCGACCGAACGTTACGGCTGCGTTCTGACCGGCAAACCTTCGATCAACGGGCGGAAGTCTTCCAAGCAGAAGGCAATGTGGAGATGCGGCTGGGCCGCTCTGTGTTGCGGGCGGATCGCCTGCGCATTGAACTGCGACAGCGGCGGGCTGTGGCCGAGGGCAATGTTTCTATTCAACTGGATCGGCAGCGCATTCAGGGATCCCGCCTAGAATACGACTTTGAGCAGGAGCGGGGGTTTTTGGAAGAGGCCTTCGGGCAGGTGGATATTGGCCAGTTGCAGGCCAGTGGATCCCCGGCAGCCGCCCTCTCTCCGCAGCGGCTGGTGCGCTTTCGTGCCGTTCGCATCCGCTTCGATGCCACCACCTGGGAAGGAGAACAGGTGCGGCTGACCAACGACCCGCTGGATCCGCCGGAGTTGGAGATTCGTAGCCCACGGGTGACCTCCACCCTGCAAGCCGATGGCTCCAGCCTTTTGATTGCCGAGGCCGGCCAACTGGCCTTCGACCAGGTCTTGTTTCTGCCTCTGCCCATTCGGTTGCGCTTCGACTCATTAAACCGTCAGCCTCCGGTCAGCATCTTCTACGATGATTTCGACAGGGAAGAATTGCGGCGCGGCTTGATCCTCCAGTCCAACATCGAGCTGCTGCGGGATCCCAACGTGAGCTTGGTGCTCTCCCCGCAACTGTATCCACAACGTCTTTGGGGCAGTGAGCAGGGCCTTTTGGATGGGATCGGGCTGCGGGCCGATTTGCGTTGGCGGCAACCGGAAGCCAACGCTCAAACCTCGCTGTTTGCCGAGCTGCGGGGGATCGTCTTCCAGGAGTTTGCTCAGCGCTTGCGAGCCCAGGTCGAACACCGCATCACCACCGGCGATGGCGGAGAAGTCGCCTACACCTACGCCTATCGGGAACGCTTCTTCAGCGGTCGCCTGAGGTTTCAAATTGTGGAAAACCGCCTCGGTGCCAGCTACCGCTCACCCACCCTGCGCCTAGGGAATACCGGCTTGGATCTCAGCTACCGCATAGCCGTCGACTACATTGATGCCTTGGGGCAGCCGGATGAAATCGACACGGATCCGGAGTTGGCCTTAGCCAACACCACCGACCGCATTCAGCTCTCCCGCTTGCAACTGGGGGCAACCTTGAATCGCTCCTTTCCCCTCTGGAGCCCTCCCAAGACAGCAGCGGATCCCCCACCCCGCTTTTCCGCTCTGCCCATCGAGCAAGGGATCTGGCTCAGCACCGGTGTGAGCAGCAGCCAGTCTTTTTACTCCAATGGCCGAGCCCAGAGCTATACTGCCGGCAGTATTGGCATTGATGCGGTGATTGGGGCTTTTGTGGCCGATACCTTCGACTACACCAACCTGAGGGTGACCTACTCCAACGGTTTTTTGGCCGGAGCCTCGCCATTTTTGTTTGACCGCATCACCACGCGGGAACAGCTCGTCCTGGGCTTTTTGCAACAACTGTACGGCCCGCTGCGGGTGGGGGCAGAGACGACGGTAGATTTGCAGTCAGGCCAGCAGGTGGATGTCGTCTATCGCCTGGGCTACGACCGCCGCACCCATGGCTTTAGCCTGCAGTACAATCCGGTGCGCCAGTCGGGGGCTCTGGAGCTGCGGGTGGAGGGCCTGAACTGGGATCCCGGCCAATCCTCGCCGCAGCCGACGACGGGATCGAGGATCCAAGAGCCTTGATCCCCAAACTCCAAGGGAACGGAAAAATGTAATCCTGACTACTACTCTGTGGAGATTTTCTATGAGAAATTGTCCCATATTGGGGAAAAATCCTAATTCAAATCTTCCTCGAATTGCAGAACCCTCTTGGAAATCGAAACAGTAAGGTAAAATACAGAAGTTATTTTTTCCAGGATTGATTTCTGCCAGTTGGGATCGCCGTATCGCAGACTACCGCAGTGATCCCCAGACGGTGTTAGGGTAGATGATAGGCTGAGCAAAGTGGGCTGGTGATCTGAATTATGCAAACACTCGATGCAATCCCCGATAAAAAACGAGCAGAGCGAATAACCTGTAGCTACATCAATGCGACCAGCTCCATTCAGGTGGTTCGCATCACGAATATCGAAAACTGGTACTTTGAGCGGGTGGTCTTTCCAGGCCAGCGGCTGCTGTTTGAGGCGGTGCCCGGAGCCAAACTGGAGATTCACACGGGTATGATGGCCAGCTCTATTCTGGCGGATACCATCCCCTGTGAAAAGCTGCGCGTTCGAGAAACGGAGCCGGCGACCGTAGGCGCCTAAATCCCCAGAGGCCAGGGGTGCGGACTAGGTTTCGCGGCCTTGCTGCTTTCTCTCTTCTCTTTCCGAACTGGGGGAAGGCTGAGGTGAGGGGCTGGCGGAGCGGCGGGGCTTGGGAGGTAGGGGGATCTCCAGGAAACGGGCGCTCAATCTCACCAGGCTGGTCTCTTGGGGCGGCCAAGGGATCCCCAACCAACGGGCTGTGAGCTCCAGCAAGCTGGGGGGTGGTGTCGGGGTAGGAGTTGGTGTTGGTGATGGGGTGGGATAGAGATCCAGGCGCGGTGGCCGTGGGGTGCTAACCCGAAAAGCATCGGGGGGCGGTTGGGTCAGAGGTACATTCGGATCCCCGCATCCCAGCAAGCCCAGCCCGCCGGCAAGCAACAGGCCGTACAATTTTCGAGTGCCTCTACTGCCCATGAGTACGCTGCTGGACACCTCCAACAGGGTATCATCGGGATCCCAAGGCTCTGAGCTGGGCTTGCAAATCTTCCTCCAGCACAGATAGCTGGCGAGCCAAGGTCACGTAGCGGTTGGCGGTCAGGTTTTTGGCGGTAAACTGCTCCAGCAGTTGCTGATCCCGGGCAACCATTTGGTTGAGATACTGAGCCACAGAGGCTTGTGGATCCTCGACTAAAGCTCGGCACACCTGTAGGGCCATCACCAGTTGGGCCCGCACCTGCAAAAACAGCGACTGGATGTACTTTTGCTCAGCCTCACTGAGTTGCCGAAAATCCCGCCAATGCTGCCCCCCCTGCAGGGATTGTTGGAGCTCGTTGACCCAGTGGTTGTAGTCTTTTACTTTGCGGGCCAGATCGGTGGCAAACTTCATCATCTCAGGGGTGCTGTTGAGCAGGTGGGCCTCCTGCCAACGCTGGCGGATGCGATGCAGGCTTTTTCCCAAGCGCAAGTTGGCTCTCAGGATCCCCAGCACGAGCAGCAGCAGGATCCCGGTAGCTGCGGCATAGGACACCCAAGAGCCGGGATCCCGCATCCCCAAGAAGATGACCAAGGCTATTGCCACCCAACCAAAGGCCAGCATGCCCCAGAAGCGTAGCCGCTGTTGCTGCAAACGCAGGTACTCTGCCCGCAGATCAAAGGCCTCGCAGCAAGCGTCCAGATCGGCGGCCATGAGCTGGCGAAACTCGTCCACAGAGATCGGTTCCACACTAATCATCGAGGGCACCCTTAACGCAAGTGGATCGAGGCCGAACGGCATCAAGACCTGCCCTGCCAATCACGGGCAGCTTCCGTGCTTTCTTGTAGGGGCTCCAGCGTTTCGCTGGCCGGAACCACCATCAACCCATACCCTCCGCTGCGGCAAAAATCGACGATCTCCTGCGTGTCAAAGCGTTCTGCCACGGGCTTGGGCAGTCCCTGTTGAGCCAACCGCTGCGCATATTTTCTTGCCGCAAACGAGCTCTCGAAAGCAATGACGATATCTTGACCCCCAACCTGGCGCGTGCAGATTCCCTCCTGCCCATTGGCTTGGTAAAGCAGCACAATCACCTGGGGGGGCAAGTCCTCTGGGCTGACCCAAGACAAACCCTTCTCAGCCTGGGATCCCCCGCTAAGCAATACATCCCGCGCCTCATTCAGCCGCGCCAGTTGCGCCTCTAGCAAGGGTCTTTGTCGCTCGTCCTCCAGTTCTGCGAGGGCAGTACTGAGGGTTTGGTATTCCTGAAACAGTCGCCCCCGGATCTGCCGCTCGGTTGCGTCCGGCGGAAGGTTGAGAATCTGAAGGGCTTCGGCGGTGTTCATCATGGGCTCTGATTTTATTCAAAATCATTGCCTAGACTAGCTGTTCTGAGAGTCCCTGGAGAGAAGTTCTGCGATGATCGTGGCTGCCCGTTTTCTCGGCCAGACGAGAGGGTGGGCTCACCAAATGCGGCGATGATTACTTCCATCTTTTGGCTGCTCGGCAGGGGAATCGGCTTTGGGTTGGTCGGATAAAGAGGGAAGGGGAAAGCCCAACTCAAAAGCCTCTCGTGCCAGCAAAGCCAGCAGAGATGGATTCGACTGGGCGCGTTTCACCCGCTCTTTGAGACGATTCCACAGGTGTGCTCGGTGGATGCGTTCCAAGTCCTCTCTCTGTTCACGTATCATGCTGTTCTCGCCTCTCCTGTATCAATCCTAACTAAGCAACAGGGGAGCCGGTGTCAGGGAACTTTGATGGATTTTAGCTAGGCCGCCGAGAAGCCTGCACTCTTTCGCTTTAGCGGCGCGGAGCGCTTTGCATCAGCATGAGTGTGGGAGTATGTCACAGGTCTTCTGCACAGGGAACCGCGGCTTTGAGGGGGCCAGCTTGTCCTAGCCTATCCAAAAAACGCTGCAAGAGCTGAAAACCGGGTGGGTTGAGGCTGTAGTAAATCCAGCGGCCCTGCTGGCGAGCATTGACCAATTTCGCATCGCGCAGGGTTTTGAGGTGAAACGAGAGCTTGGATTGGCTCACCTTCAGCTCCTCGCAGAGATCACAAACGCACAACTCACGCCCCTGCAGCAGTTGCAGCACACGCAGGCGAATCGGGTCGGAGAGAGCGTGGAACCCCGCCCGCACCTGCTCATCCATCCAATCCCCTTCTACCTCGACCAGCAACGAAACCATCATTCAACCAGGGTAGCAGGAGTTTTGCGCTCCAGTTGTCGATCAGTTGGACGGCAGGGAAAAGGCGCAACAGTCAACCGGCTCAGCGACGGTAGGTCAACCGCGCTTGAAGATAACACTGCCAACATTCCGTTGCCAACTTTGTGTTCTCTTTAACGTTTCTTGTTGCTGCCTTCACAAGCTCTCTACAGTTTCGCTGGAATCAATCACCGGCATCCGTTATGCAAGAGACACGGCTGCAGCGGCTATAGTTAGTGTTGCTGGAAAAAGCTGCTTTGAATCATCTGTTGAAAAGCCTGGGCTGCGCGCGAAGTGTGGCGTTGGCGGTGCTTAAGCAGCAGGAAGGGACGCTGCAGAGCATCCGATCCATCAGCTAGGGGCACTGCCTTCAAATCTCCCAAGCGGACTTCGTTGCGGATCATCAATTCCGAGATGGCGCCGGCTGCGGATCCCTGGCTGACTAGGGCTTTGATCATTTCGCCACTTTGCAGCCGCAAGATCACCGATAACTGCTCGATCGAAATCCCCCAACGGGCCAAGGCTGCTTCAAAATGCTGCTGGGTGCCGGATCCGGCTTCTCTCATGATCCAGTCGGTTTCTACCAGCTCCGGGATCCTTATTTCTGATCTGGGGTACCAAGGATGTTCCCTGCCGACGATGATGCAAAGTCGATCCCAGTCAAGGATGTGCTGCTCCAGGTGAGGCAGATCCTCCGGTCGGATGGCACCCTCCACCAAGCCTAAGTCGAAATCACCCCGCAATAAGCCTTCAGCAATAGCTTCGGTGTTGGCCAAGGTGCAATGGATTTGAATGCCTGGGTAGCGCTGCTTGTAGAGGCTGAGGCGGTAGGGTAGCCAGTAGTTGCCGATGGTGAGGCTGGAGCCGAGGTGGAGATCTCCCATCTGCAAGTTGTTCAGCTCTTTCAGGCCCTGTTCTGTCTGTTCCACTCGCCGGAGAATCTCTTGGGCCTGTCCTTTCAGCCAACGTCCGGCTTCTGTCAACTCTACCCGACGGCCAATTCGGTGAAACAAGGGGATCCCGTAGCTCCGCTCTAGCGCCTGAATGGCAGCGCTGACAGCCGGCTGGGTGATGTGGAGGGCAGCGGCAGCTCGAGTGAAATGCAGGTGCTCGGCCACCGCCAAAAAAATACGCAATTGCTCTAAGGTCATCTTCTCATCAGGGATCCGAAAGGCCACGACTGAAGCATAACTAGAGTCTATTTTTTTTAGAGCTAAAAACATTTGATTTTATGATTTGTCTCTTTTACTGTCAGAGCAGAGCTTTGTCGTGGAGATCCAGATGAGTTGGTGGGTGACGCTTTTGGTAGGGTGTGGCATTGGCTTTTGCGCGGGGCTGTTTGGGTTGGGTGGTAGTTCGTTGGGCACGCCATTGCTGCGCTTGTTGGGCATGCCTGCTGCCTTGGCTTTGGCCAGTCCCCTGCCCCTCACCTTGTTCAGCGCTTTGGGAGGGGTGGTCACCTTTCAAAAACGGGGGATGATCCACTGGCGAGTGGTGGGCCACACAGTGTTTTGGGGGATCCCGGCGGTGGCTCTTGGAGCATGGACGACGAAGTTCCTGCCGGGCATGGCGCTAATGCTGCTGACGGCAATGTTTATTTTGGGGATCGGGCTCTACGGCCTAAACGGTTTACGAGGTTTTCTTCCCGGCGAGGGGGAAAAGGAATTGCACCTGGAGCGGATCCCGGTGGGTTCTGTCCTGTTGGGCTTCTTCAATGGGTTGTTGGCCAATGGCGGTGGACTGGTGTTGGTACCCTTTTATCAACTGGTGGTGGGGCTGGATCTGCGGGGCGCTCTGGCCAGTTCTCTGGCTTCGGTGGCGCTGTTGGCTGTTCCGGCCATTCTGGTGCACAGCAGCCTGGGGCATATCGCCTGGGATATCACCTTCTGGCTGGCGCTGGGAGTGTTCCCCTGTACGGTGCTGGGTGGCAGGTTGGCGTTGCGACTTTCCACGCCCCTGTTGACCCGTTTGTACGGGGGGTTTCTGGTAGCAATGGCTCTCTACTTCGGTATCCGGGAGATCTCGCAGTCGTCGGTATAAACCACGCGGATCGCGGTCGATCCCCTCATCCAGCAGCCGTGGTGACGGCAGAAGTAGAACCCTCGCGAGAGCATCTGCAAACGGCCTATCAATCTTTTGCTGAAATGGAACGTTCTTGAACGAGATGGAAACGCTAATCCCGACACAGGGATCCAATACGAGCTTGGCAGGTGGCGATTTCTTCAGGGGTGAGGTTGTCCCAATTGACGTCGCGGCGCAGCACCAAGCCATTGTGCCCGGTGATGAAGCGGGGCAGCTCTGCTTGGTCGATCACGCTCAGATCCCGCATGTGATAAGTGGTGTAATAGGTAACATCTGGGGTCTCGAAATCCACGTCAATAAGAGTGAGGGTCTTGCGTGGGGGCAGAGGGCTGCCCAGGAGAGGACGAGGGCCGGAGCCGAGAATGCCGCAATGAAGCAGTTGCAGTTGCCCTTTGTGGCCGGGGTAGTAGCCGTGATGGTGGCCGCTGATGTAGGTGTGGACGCGGTACTTCTCCAGCAGGGCTCGCTTGGCATCGGCATCCAGCAATACTTCTCCCGGATCGTCGCGCCCAACGGTAATGGCATAGAGGGGTAGGTGGCCGATGACGATGCGCAACTTGGCCTTCTGAGCCCGTTCGCTGGCCAGAGCCGCTTCCGCCCAAGCCATTTGTTCCGGTGGGATGTAGTTGCAGGTGGCATCCCAGGCTAGGTAAAACACATCGTCTTTTTCAAAGGTGTAGTAGAAGGGAAAGTCCCCCCGATCCACAAAGTTCAAACCTGGGTCGTGGGCCGGATCGTTCCAAAACTCGCGGGCCAGATCCCGTTCTTTTTGAAAGAGAAAGCCGCCCCGCGTGGTGCGGGCACAGGAAGCATCGTGATTGCCCAAGGTAAAGCCGTAGGGAAGTTTGGCCGCACGGATTGGGCCAGCCACATGCCGGTCGAAGGCTGCCCACATGGCGCGAATGCGCTCCTCCGACAGGCGGGGATCCTGACCGGCCACCATATCTCCTCCTCCCAAAACAATATCCGGCTGAAGATAGGGGATGAGGCCGATGCCCCGATCCACCTCTGGGTCGTATTCCACCGAGCCGTAGATGCCGTTCATGTCACTGATGACCAAGAGGCGCAGATCTCGGCGGGGGGGGATGTAGAGGCCATGGGGGGCATCTGGATGGGGGACGACGGTGGGGGTGGGCTGGGGGGTAGGAGAGGGGAGAGCGGCTCTAGGGGATCCCATCCCTGGGGCTAGATGAGAGGGCTGCTGCCGACTGGCCCAATAGGCTCCTGCCAATCCACTGCTGCTGGCCAACCCCAACAAACCCAGAATTACCTTGCGCCGCTGCATGATCTTTGCCCCCAACACTCCAGCGGTATTGTAGAAAATCAAAAGGCTGATGTTGGGCTCTTCCATTTGCGCACGGCCTGGACTCGGCTCGAAGATGGCTATGCGCGGCAGCTCTTGTAGAGTTCGGGGTGTTTTTTGAACAACTGTTGACGCACAAATGCTACCTTGGTAGAGACGAGCAACTACCTATCTCAGACTCGGTATGACTTGAGGTTTTCCATGCCTCGCCCCTTGGATTCTTTGGAAGCTGCTTTGGAACGGTGCCGGGAGTGCAATCTGCGTTTGAGCCGACAGCGCCGTTATATCCTGGAGCTGCTGTGGCAGTGTGGCGAGCACCTCTCCGCCCGCGAGATTTACGATCGCCTAAATCAGCAGGGCAAACCGATTGGCCACACGTCCGTTTATCAAAACCTGGAAGCTTTGGCCAGCCACAACATTGTCGAGTGCTTGGATCGTGCCGATGGGCGCCGCTACGGCAACCGCACCCATCCCCACAGCCACGTGAACTGTCTGGATAGCAACCGCATCTTGGATGTGGACGTGGAGCTGCCGCCTGAACTGCTGGCCCAAGTGGAGCAACAAACGGGCACCCGCATCCAAAGTTACCGCATTGAGTTTTTTGGGGTGGAAAAGCCTGCGGAGCCCCAGCGGTAACCTTGGCAAAGGGATCCCTGCTGCCCTGAGCAAAAGTTGGGCAAAGGTCAGTAAGCTCGATTTTGGCCTTTGCCGATTTGCGACTGGATTTGCTCGAGAGAACTGGCAGGGGCCAGGCATTTGTTGCCCCAGCACACCAGCCCTAGAGCTCCTTCCGGCAGAGGTTCGGCTTCGGTGGGGAGAGCAAAGACGGTGGTGGGCCAAGATCGTTGCTGAAAGGCGGGAATGGAATCGGCCTCCAGGGTGACTTTCACCCAATTGCTGTACCAATCCAGTCCGGCAAAAAGGCTGGGGCAGGTGCGCGGCTGGGTGCTCATGATGTGGGCAAAGGTTTTCAAGGCCTGCTCTGCCCGCTCCAGGTAGTCCAGATCTCCAGTGAGGGCGGCAAGGCGCACCAGGTTGGCAATGGCCACCCCATTGGCTGCAGGGGTAGCGTTGTCCTGGAACTCCTTCTCTCGCACCAACAGCTCAGGGGCACTCTGGGCATCGCTGACAAAGTATCCCCCCCTGGCCGGATCCCACAGTTGCGCATCCATCTCCTGCTGGAGCTGGAGGGCAGCCTGCAACCAGTCTTGAGGGGTGGGATCCCCCACCAGGGGCAGGCAGGCTTGCTGCAAGTCCAACAGGGCCTTGATCAGCAGGGCGTAATCTTCCGATTTGGCGGGCACCTGAGCTGTGCCATCGTAGTTCAGGCGCAACAGGGATCCGGTCTCAGGGTGGCGCTGCTGGCTGAGGATGAATTGGGCAGCCCGCAGAGCGAATTGCAGATAGTCTGCGTTGCCGAACACTTGATAGGCCCGCGCCAGGCCGGAGATCATCAAGGCGTTCCAAGAGACGATCATCTTGGTGTCGGTGACAGGTGGGATTCGCCCCGGCCAGGATTGCAGACGGGCCGATTGGGCATCCACTGCCGGAGGGAAGGGAACTCGTCGATCCGCAGAGCCATAGCGTGCCTGAAACAGATGGGTGGTCAAGGCGGCTTCAACTTCTGGCGGCAACGCTCCTCCCTGTTGGCGCTGCAAGACGATGCAGCCGGGCCGATCGGGGAAGTTGCCCCCCGGCGATAGGTCAAACGCCTGCTGCAAGGCGCGGAAGGTTTCTTCCCCCAAGAGATCCTGCAGCTCCTGCCAGCGCCAGACGTAGAACTCTCCCTCTTCCGGCTCTCGATCCTCTGCCCGGGCAAAGCTGTCGGCATCTTGAGCGGCGTAGAAATACCCGGCAGGGGCGGTCATCTCTCGCGCCACCCACTCCACCGTCAGCCGCACCGCCCGCTCGATGGCCGGATCTTGGATACCGTGCGCCCACAGATCGGAGAGAAACTCTAGGATCTGCCCGTTATCGTAGAGCATCTTTTCAAAGTGGGGCACCGTCCAGGTGGGATCCACGGTGTAGCGGTGAAATCCTCCGGCCACATGGTCGAAGATCCCTCCCAGCACCAAGGCCATGCCTCGCTCTTTGGCCCGTTCCAGAGCGCTCTGCGAGCCGGGGATCCCTTCTGGTGGGTCGAAGCGGGCCGAACGCAATACCAACTGAGCGTAGGGCATCATGGGAAATTGCTGCACCGCCCCGGCATTGGAGAGCAAAGGCTGGATCTTGGGGATCCCAGAGCGCAGCAGGTCGGCGGGAATGTGGTCTTCCGGCACTAAGTCGCTGAGGGTGGTCAGAGCCGTCAAAATCTGGCCTTTCATCTCCTCTATTTTTTCCTTTTCCTGCCGGTAAAACTGCAGGATGCGCTGCAGCAAGGCCAGAAACCCCGGGCGGCCAAAGCGGGGCTCTACGGGAAAATAGGTGCCGGCGTAAAAGGGCACCAGGTCATCGGGCGTGAGGAAAACATTGAGGGGCCACCCCCCCTGCCCGCTCATGAGCTGCAACGCCTGCATGTAGATGCTGTCGAGATCGGGCCGCTCCTCGCGATCCACCTTGATGGGCAAAAAATGGGCATTGAGGAAAGCGGCGATCTCCGGGTTGGAAAAAGCCTCGCCCTCCATGACCGTACACCAGTGGCAACTGGAATAGCCGATGGACAGAAAAATCGGCCTATCCTCGGCCCGGGCTTTCTCCAGAGCTTCTGGGATCCAAGGCCACCAGTCCACCGGGTTCTCGGCGTGCTTGCGCAAGTAAAGGCTGGAACTTGTGGCGAGGCGATTGGCCATGAGTACACCCTCTCACCCTTTTTGCTTTTCAGGCTAGCGCGTCCTCCTCCCAAGGCAGAGCCAACCCACTGTTGTTCAAGATACACTCACCCAGGATCCCTGTCGGTCAAGCCTGCTCCTGCTCGGCAGCCGGGACTAAAAACTCCAGAGGGCGCCCGTGTAAAACCAAGGCGGTGCTGGGATTTTCCACAAAGCCGATTCGCTCGTAAAAGCCACGCTGATGGGTTGTGAACAGGTAGATGCGCTCCACCGACTGCAGGTGGGGATGGCTGATCAGGGTTTCCACCAACTTGCGGCCAATGCCCTGACGTCGGTAATCGTGATCAACCACGATATCCCAGAGGACGGCTCGGTAAACCCCATCGGAAGTGGCGCGGCCAAAGCCAATCAGGCGCTCCCCATCCCAGGCGCTGACCACCGGATGGCTGTGGGCAACGGCCCGCTCCATCTCCTGCCGCTGGCGATTCTGCGCCCAAAAGGCATTGCGGTTCAACAGCAGGAGAAGTTGATCCAGATCCAGCTCGCCCCGCTCCAGAGAGAAGCGAATGTTGCGGTTGTCCACCGGCTGATGAGAGGGCGCGATAACAGGCTCAGGAGAGGGATCTGACATGAAGCGGCCTTTGCAGTGGCGAGGGTTGACAATGGGGAAGGTCGGCGAAACACTTGGGCCTGACGAACGGAGACTAGCTGGCCGAGGCATTGTCGGCGGCTGGCCCCGCCTGCTCTAGGGCATAGGCTTTGAAGCGCTCCAGATCTGCCTGGATGGTGCTCTCCACCACTTTGCCCACAAACAGGCCATCCAAGATTTTGCCGAGGATCCCCGGGAGCTTGTAGGCCACCGACAGCTTCACAATGGTACTGCCTTTGCGGTCGTAAAAGCGCAGCGCGCCCCGATTGGGCAGCCCCTCCACCGAACTCCAGCCGATGTGTTGGTGTTTCACCACCGTGTGGGTGCGGGAGATCCAACTGAAGGTGAGGCCGCGGGTATCCAGTGTCCACCGGGATAGCTCCTGATCCAGCAATTCCACCGAGCGGATCCACTTCATCCAGCGGGGCATGAGGGTGAGGTTGGCCCACAAATCCCATACCTGCTCGATGGGAACAGGTACCTCCACCTGACAGGTATGCTCTAGCCAATCTGACTCTGACATAGGGCCTCCCACGCAACACCCAGCAGAAACACAAACCATCCAGGGGCTTGGCCACAACGCCTCGGGACGGGATCCCTGCCTTTACAAAATTTTATATCGACCTAAGATAGCATTATCGGCCTCGTGAAAGTTTGGGGCTCTGCGCTTTTTGGCAGCCCGGTTTCTTTTTCGAGCAAGTTGCGGCTGCCCCCCATGAGGGCAATGCAGAAGGCAGGTATCATGATTGCCATCTGCAAGCTCCACTTGCAAAGGTTCGGTGCATCCACTCGGTTGACTTGACGGGACGACCTCACCATGGTTTCTCAATGGAAACAGCATCTTAAGAACTACTTCGTGGCGGGGTTGCTGGTGGTGATCCCTCTGGCAACTACCATTTGGCTGACGGTGGAGGTGGCCACCTGGAGCATTGGCTTTCTGACCAGCATTCCGAAGCAGTTCAATCCCATCCAGGGTTTGCACCCGATCTTGATCAACCTCATCGATCTGGCGGTGGGCCTGTTGACGCCGATTGTGCTCATCCTGTTGATTGGCTTCATGGCCCGCAACATTGTCGGCCAGTGGCTGCTCAATCTCAGCGAACAGTTGCTCCATGCGATTCCGGTGGCGGGGCTGGTGTACAAGACCTTGAAGCAATTGGTCAGTGTTCTGTTTGCCCCCAACAATCAGCGCTTTCGGCGGGTGGTGCTGGTGGAATATCCCCGACCAGGAGCTTGGGCGCTGGCCTTTGTGACGGGCACCATTCAAACTCCCATTCGGCCCGATGGGCCGCAGCGCTCCCTTGGCCTGTTTGTGCCCACCACCCCCAATCCAACGACGGGCTGGTACGCCATTGTGCCGGAAGACCAGGTGGTGGAAGTGTTCATGCCGGTGGAAGATGCTTTTAAGATGCTCATTTCCGGCGGCATTGTCACCCCTGAGAGTTTTGAAGCGGGGCTGCAGCGGCGAGAAGGAGCTTTGGCCGTGACCATGCCCAGTTTGCGGGAGCTGGTGGAGCAGGAGCGGGTGGCAGGATCCCCCAGGGCTGACTCGGTGGGCTCTGAGGTAGGTTTTGAGACTGAAGGGATCCCTTAATCCTGCTTTCCTGTCCCTGCAGAAGGGCCGGGCTGCCAGAGCTGGTATTCTTTGGCCTGTTCCAAGCGCACATAAAAAGGCCGCATTTGCCGATCCAATGCCTCCACTTGCTCGGAGGGAAAGGCCTTCCAGTCAGCACGGCTGGCCCAGCGGAGGATGAGGTGGACAAGTTCGGGATCCTCTTGATCCAGCCAAACTTCTTTGCCCAGAAAACCCGGATGCCGGCGCAGGGCGGATCCCCAAACCCGCTCGTCTTGCTCAAGAAAGGCTGCTTGCCCACCGGGAGGAACCCGGAAGCAGAGATGTTCGATGGCGATAGGGCCGGGCGGGCTGGGGCAGGTCGACATAGGAGCAGAGGCGGCAAAGTTAAAGATGGGCCCTCTCAAGACTCCAGGGGGGAAGCAGTCAATCGTTGCAGGGTGGGAATGAAGTCGGGGTAGGAGATGCGGGCACAGTCGGCTCCCCTGAGGAGGGTGGATCCCTGCGCTCCTAGAGCTGCCACCATCAGGCTCATGGCAATGCGGTGATCCTCGTGGCTGTCGACCTCGGCCCCGTGAAGAGGGATCCCTCCCTTGATTTCCAGGCCATCAGGATATTCAGTGACCTGGGCTCCCATGCGGCTCAACTCTTGGGCCATGGCTGACAGGCGGTCGCTTTCTTTCACCCGCAGCTCTGCGGCATCGCGAATCACGGTGATCCCCTCGGCAAAGGCCGCCGCCACCGCCAAAACCGGGATCTCGTCGATCAGGGTGGGGATGAGATCGCCGGCGATGGTGCAGCCGCGCAAGCGGGCCGAACGCACCCGCAGATCTCCCAGGGGCTCGCCGGCCATTTCCCGGCAGTTTTCAATTTGAATATCGGCCCCCATCTCCTGCAACACCTGCAGCGCACCGGTACGGGTGGGGTTGAGGCCCACATCCCTTAGCAGCAATTCGCTCTCGGGCACAATGGAGGCGGCCACCAGCCAAAAGGCTGCCGAGCTGATATCCCCCGGCACCTGAACTCTCTGGCCCACCAGGCGGGATCCCCCCACCACGGCCACGGTTTTCGCCTCTGGATCCACGTGAATGTCGGCTCCGAAGGCCCGCAACATCCGTTCCGAGTGATCCCGAGAGAGAGCCGGCTCGGTGACTTGGGTGGTGCCTTCTGCCAGCAGGCCCGCCAGCAAGAGGCAGGATTTCACCTGCGCCGAAGCCACCGGGGAGCGGTAGTGAATGCCCTTGAGGGATCCCCCTTGTACGGCCAAAGGTGCCAACGTCCCACCGGCCCGTCCCCAAATGCTGGCCCCCATCTGCCGCAGCGGTTCTACCACCCGCCCCATGGGCCGCGAGCGCAGGGAGCGATCGCCGGTGACGGCAAAAAAGCGCCCGGCCTGGCCCGCCAGGATCCCCAGCATCAGGCGCAAGGTGGTGCCGGAGTTACCGGCATCCAACACGTCTGCCGGTTCTTGCAGCCGGCCCAGGCCAACTCCCCGAATGCGAACACACTCGCTGTTAAGCTCCGAAATATCTGCCCCCAGCGCCCGAAAGCAGGCTGCCGTACTGCGGGGATCCTCTCCCAGCAACAGCCCTTGGATGGTGGTTTCTCCTTCGGCCAGGGATCCCAGCATCAGGGCGCGGTGGGAAATGGACTTGTCACCGGGGATGCTCACTTGGCCGCGCAGGCCCTTGGCCGGCGAGAGGGTCAAGATATCAGTAGCAGAAGAGTGAGTCAACACAGCAACCCTGACGGCAGACTGGGCAAAAGCGGGAGCAGTCTCATCATACTCAGAGCGGGACTCGCGCCCCAGAGATTTTGCCGGGGATCCCAAGACAGCCTGTCTTTTGACGGCAACCCCTCTTTTCCCAGAGGATCACCTTAACAACATGGATTCCTCGGTCGGGGCCTGGCCTCGGCCTTTTTTTTGCAGATACTGAACTTTGTAGCAGCAGAAATAGAACCCCCGCAGACCGTGCTTGGCAAGGTGTATCAACACGACTCTGTTTTGACCGAGGAGGTGATGGCCTACCTGCAACCCCAGGGGGGCGGCACTTTTCTGGATGTGACGTTGGGAGGGGGTGGGCACAGCTTGGCGCTGCTGCGGGGGGGAGCTGCTCGAGTGGTGGGGTTGGATCGGGATCCGGCGGCTCTGCAGGCGGCGCAAGCGCGTTTTGCAGCAGAAGGGATCCCCAGTAGTCGCATCCAACTGTGGCACCTCAATTTTGCCGATTTCGATCTGCAGCAGCATGGCTTTCGGGATGAGCAGGGGCAGGGGATCCCCTTCGATGGCATCGTGGCCGACTTGGGGGTGAGTTCGCCGCAACTGGACTGCCCTGAGCGGGGATTTAGCTTTCGCGGAGAGGGGCCGCTGGATATGCGCATGGATCCCAGTGCCGCTCAGGAAACCGCTGCCGATTGGGTTAATCATCGCCCGGTCGAAGAGTTGATCGAGATTTTCACCCGTTACGGCGAAGAGCGATTTGCCCGCCGCATTGCCCATCACATCGAGCAGGCTCGTCCCCTCGCCACAACTACCCAGTTGGCCCAGGTGGTTTGGCAGGCGGTACCTCCGGCAGCTCGGCGAGGCCGCATCCACCCGGCCACCCGCGTCTTTCAGGCGTTGCGCATTGCCGTGAACCGAGAACTGGAGGCTTTAGAAACCTTGCTGGCCCAAGCCCCCACTTGGCTGAAACCCGGCGGCAGGTTGGCCGTGATCAGCTTCCATAGCCTTGAAGATCGCTTGGTGAAATGGGCCTTCCGCAGGGATCCCCGTTGGCAGGTGCTCACCCCCAGGCCCTTGTCCCCTTCCGAACTGGAACGGCAACGTAATCCACGGGCCCGCTCTGCCAAACTGCGAGTGGCTGCCCGCAGCAGTCAGATGTAGGTTTAGGTTGGTTCTCCCGCTCTCAAGAGATCGGCTACCGTGAAGCGGACAGCTGTCCTGCTGAGGCCGGGAATCGGGAGAAGGGGGTTGCTGTTGGGGGATGCGGGGAACTAGGGTGAAGCGGAACCGGCAGTCCTGCACCGTCGGATCCCTTGGTGTGTGTGAGGTTAAGCCCTATGGTTAGCCAGCCTTTGAACGCAGGTCTTGATCGTCCCAAGAGCCCTCGTCGCCACAGACAGCCTTCTGCTCTGAGCCGACCCCTCTCCGGTACAGTTCAGGCCAGCCGCACCCAGCCTTTGAATTTGAAGTTGAAATCAGCCCATCCTCGCAGCCAGCATCTTGCTTGGGCAGAACACCTAGCCTGGTGGAAGCAAATCTCCACAGGGATGGCTATCCTCTCCGGCGTTTCAGTGTTGAGCCTTTACAGTTGGACTGTGCATACCCAAAGCCGGTGGAGCCAGCGTTACCAGGTGTGGCAGCAGATGCAGCGCAACGAACGACAGTTTCTGCTGACTCAGGAATCCATCGCCAATTCTCTGCGGGAAATTGCCGACCGCTCCGAAATGGTGCCGCTGGTACCGGATCGGATGATTGAGGTGCCAATTGCCTCTCCCAGCCAAGTTAAACCGGATCCAGCCCACCAGGCAACGGCTTTGCCAGAAAGAGCGCTCCGCGCCGCTCACGCGACCGAAAAAGCCCCTCTTTTCTATCCGGTTGGGTACTAATTCATACGGATCCTGCCCATGACGGCTAGGCCAGCGTCCCCATCTTGCTTTCCCAAAAGCTGTGGGTCTTGTGAAGTCTCAGCGTATCTCTGTTCTCTAAAAGGCTAAGGGATCCCTGGGCCTCGCGATCTGGAGTAGCAGCGGGCTATCCTTCAACTGCTTACAAAGCAGTGAAGAAATCTGGCCTAAATGGGATGTGGCCCATCCGAAGCCCTGGGATTGCCGTTGGGATCCCGTTCACCCCTGGGGATGACATCCCCCCTGGCAGGATAGGAACTCCAGAGCAGGGGATGTATGATGCCTAGCACGGCTTTTTCGGAGCAATCGCAGAGAAAGCTGTACCGACAGGTTGTCCTGGGGATCAGCCAGGGCATGTAAAGGGGAAAGTCCGGTGCAAATCCGGCGCTGTGCCGCAACTGTGATGGGCTTGGGCTAGACCCATGCCCTCAGTCAGGATGCCCGCCTGCGGTTCTGGCTCGTCTTTCTTCCGCGTCGCACGGAATCAGGAGCTTCAAGAAAGAAAATGAATCCCATTCTAGGTCTCAGCCTGGCGCTGGGGGGTCTTGTTTTGGGGATCCCAGCGTGGGCGCAGCCGGCAGCTTCCCCGCCCTCAGCTCAAGAGGTTTTGGAAACCGGCGTTAGCGCCGAGATTTTAAATCAACCCGTCACCACGCCTTTTCGTCGCCCCGGCTTGCTGCGGGATTCTTCCCGCCCGGTTTACGTCGTTACCCGCCAGCAAATTCGAGAGCAAGGGGCAAGAACCGTTCAGGAGGCCCTGCGCTACCTGCCCGGGATCCTCAGCGACGGCACGGCAGGAACCCAGTTGGGAGCCCTTAGCTCCCAGTTTATGCGGGGAGGACGAACGGCCCAGGTTTTGGTGCTCTTGGATGGCCGCCCCATTAACGACCTGGGCTTTTTTGGCGGGTTCGATCTGTCTCAGATCACTACAGATGTGGTCGAGCGTATTGAGATCTCTCCAGGTGGGGGCTCCACCTTATACGGCTCCGATGCCGTTGGCGGGGTCATCAACATCGTGACGCTGGATCCAAAGCCGAGATCCGAGACTGTGCTGGAAGCGGCTATCGGCAGCTACGGTCTCAATGAGCAAGGGATCCAGAACCGCGGCCAGGTGCAGGATCTGGGCTGGGTGGTCAGCTATCGCCGTCTGCAGAGCAACAACGACTTTCCTTTTGAAATTAGGCGTTTGGGCAAAGCAGGCAGGCGGGAGAACTCGGCAGTGGAGTACCACAACCTACAAGCCAAACTCACCTGGCAACTGGCAGAAGGCCAGGTCCTAACAGGAAATGCCCTTTATCTCAATAAAGCGTTTCAGGTGCCTGGCAGCACCGAGTTTCCCTCCCCCGATGCAGTGCAAAACACCAACGACCTGCTGTTAGATCTCAGTTGGCTGTGGGATCAAGAGAGGGGATCCCTGCAAGCTAGGGTATTTTTTGACGACCTCAACTATCGCTTCAGCGCCCCACAAAGCCAGGGATCCCGGGATGAGATCCTGCGAACGGGGTGGGGATCCCAACTGCAATACACCTGGAAGGCTGCTGAAAACCTGGAGCTTACTCTAGGAGCGGATTACCGATCCGTTTCAGCTCGCAACACCACCTTCTCCTTTGCCAGGGGATCCACCAATGTCAACTACGACAATACCGTGAACCAAGGGGCCCTCTTTGCCCGCCTGGATTACAAGCCACAGCCCAACTTTTATCTCAACTTAGGTGTTCGCCAAGATTCGAGCAATCTGGTCAACGGTTCGGCCACCTCTCCTGCCGCAGGGATCCGCTGGGTTTTGGCAGAAGGCACCACCCTGAGGGCCAATTATGCCGGCAGCTTTCGCACTCCCTTGATCTCAAACCTGTTCTTTCGGCTGCGCGGCTTTTTTGAAGTCGACGGCAACCCCAATTTGCGCCCGGAGCGGGGAGAGAGTTTTGACATTGGCCTGGATCAGGCTTTGGGAGATTTTGGCCTACTGCGCTTGACCTTTGCCCATAACCGCATCCGCGATGGCATCACCTTTGTCAGCGCCGGCCCGCGCAGGGGAACCTACGAAAACATTGAGCTCGTGGAATACACAGGCATAGAAGCAGCCCTGGATTTGCGGCTGGGGGAAAACTGGACTCTTTTTGCCAACTACACCCTGAACGATCCCATCATCCGCTCGGCGCTGGATCCCAAAGCGGTTGGCAAACAGCTAGCCTTCGTGGGAGCAGACAGCTTCAACCTGGGCCTGAGCTACCGCGATGCAGAGGATCGGTATGCCTCAGTTTTCCTGCATCACATTGGCACTTTCTTTACCAACAACGCCAATACCCAATCTCTGCCCGGCTACACCAACCTGGCTCTGCGGGGAGGGATCCCGGTTGCAGAAAATCTCGCTCTCGAGGTGGGAGTCGATAACCTGCTGGATGAGCAATATGAGGTTTTCCCCGGCTACCCAGGAGTGGGTCGCACCGTTCGGCTTAATTTAAGGGGCCAATTTTAGAGCGACTTGAGGCTGACTTTTAGCTGTCTAACTCACTGCTGAATCCTTGGCCAAGACATTGAGATCGTCTTTGCCTCTTCTCACACCCTTTGCTTGGACAGAAACCTATGACTATATCAAGGAGCACCATGTCTCGATCAACTTCCCAGTTGCCCATCCAAGCTGGCAGCGCTGCCCAGCAACCCAGCAGCCATTGTCTTTGGGTTTGTGTCACTTGCGGATCTCGGTGGGTTAACGGCCAAAAAGAAGGGATTAGCAAGGGAGAAATGCTGCTGTCTGCCCTGCAATCCCAAACCCTCCACCCCCAACTAACTCTAAAACCAGTTGCCTGTATGAGCGCCTGCAGCCATGCTTGTGTCGTTGCGTTGGCAGCACCTCAAAAGATGACCTATGTTTTTGGAGATCTCGATCCAAAAGATGTGGATCTCATTCTGCAGACAGCAGAGCTCTACCTCACCAAGCCAGATGGGATCCTACCCTGGGCCGAGCGCCCTCTCAAAAAAGGGGTGATTGCTCGTATTCCACCACTGCACTGAGGAGCTTTCTCATGGCCACTTTTACCCCCTGGATAACCCCCCTCCATCAAGCTTGGCAGGAAGTTTCTTTGACGGGTTGGACAACCCTTTATGAAGGGATCCCTGCCCACATCGACTGCTTGGGGCCGTTGCTCTACGAGCTGTTTCAAGAGCACTGGGCCGAGATCCAGGTGGGCCATGTGGCGGAAGGCGGGGTGCTGGAGCTGGCTTTCAAGAAACCTCCAGCTTTGTGCGTGCTCTACGATGGCTATCTAACCGTTGCCACCGAAACTTGGCACCTGCATTTGTGTCTGGAGGAGCACCAAGGCGGCCCCCACCGCAAGACCCCACCCGAGCTGCGCCGCAAAAGATTGGTTAGCCGTGCTGCCCTCTACCGGCGTCTCAATCCCCAAGGCCAGCCCCGCATGTGGGGAATCCAATTCTGGAATGGAGCAGAAGAGCCTTTGCTGCAGATTTTTCTGCCCAGCCCCTTTTTGGGGCTAGAGGAAGACTACCTGCCGGAAGGCAAAGCAGATTACCAAAAGCTTTCTCTTTACGAGCGCATCCGCGCCATCTATGTGCAGGGGAAAGAGCGGATCCCCTATGAGGATAACCCTCTTAAACGTCCCTACCTTGCCGTCTGTCGTTCCAGCCGTTGTTATCCTTCCCGCAACTACCAACCGGTTGTGGAAGCTCTGGAATCGGCTCTTCGAGAAGCCAACCTGGACGTACAGGTTATCACCTCAGGCTGCTTGGAAGTTTGCCAACAGGGGCCCGTGGTTTTTTACTCCGGAGATTGCACCTGGTACAAGCGGGTTACTCCCCAAGTAGCTCGACAAATTGTTTTTGAGCATTTGCTTAATGGCTGTCCTCTGAAAGACCACCTTTTTCCAGGAGATTAAAGCATGATTGGCCTGCAATCGAGTGCTCAACCTATCCCCAGATCTTGCCGCTTGATCTCAGCCCCACTTTGGATACAAGCTGCTCAAGATTTGGCCCGAGGCTGGTTCTGGCCCAGCTTGTTTACCACCGTCGGCTGTCTCAGCAATATTGCTTATACATGTACCCTTCCTTTTGTAACTGTTGGTATTGTTGCAGGCACAACTTTAACCCGCCAAAGGGCAATCATTAGTGCTTTGATGATTTGGCTGGCCAACCAAATCTTTGGCTACACCTGGCACAACTATCCCCGCACTCCCGATTCGTTTGCCTGGGGGTTGGTGCTGGGGATCGGCACGGTGGGGGTTGCTCTTGCTGCCAGCTATCGCCCTTTGTTTTTCCAGTCCAAGACCCTTCGACCAAGGCAACTGCTGATGAACTATCTCTGGATCCCGGCCATGCTCATCTTGGGGTTTCTGGCTTTTGAAGGGCTGATTTTGGCCGCCGGCCTGGTTTTGGGGGGAACGGAGGGCCTGACCCTGCCCATTCTGGGCAAAATCTGGCTGCACAACTGGCTGTGGACAGGACTTTGGATCGGGATCCACACCCTGCTGGTGTGGGACAGAGGACGTCGCCGGGTGTGGCTTGGAGAGGAGAAACTTCGGTAAGCTGCTCCCGTACAAGCTCTTCCCATCCCGTCAGCGGTGCGGAGCACTTTTGCAGTGATCTAGAGCATCCCCAAGAGGGATCCAGGCCAAAATAGGGGCGACCTATGTGGGAGGGGATCCCTTTGCAACTCAGTCGCGTTAACAGTGAGGAGCATTCCTGCCATCCTCTGCTCTTGGCTTCCCAACGCCTCTTGCTGTTCAGCGGCAAGGGAGGAGTGGGCAAAACAACCTTGACCTGCGCGCTGGCTCGCCAACTGGCCCAGGTGGATCCCCAGCGCCGTCTGCTCCTGATGTCCACGGATCCCGCCCACTCGCTGGGGGACGTGCTGCAAATCTCGGTTACGGATGTGGCCCAACCCCTGCCGGATCGCCCCAATTTGCAGGTGCGGGCTTTGCAAGCGGAGATTTTGTTGCAATCTTTTCGGCAAACCTATGGGCCGGCCCTGGAGCTAATTGCCGAGCGGGGCAGTTGGTTTGGCCGAGAGGATCTGCTGCCGATCTGGGATTTAGCCTGGCCGGGGGTGGATGAGCTGATGGCCATTCTGGAGGTCAACCGGCTGCTGGCTGGGGAGGAGGTGGATACCGTTATCTTGGACACGGCCCCCACCGGGCACACCCTGCGGCTGTTGGAGCTGCCCGACTTTTTAGATAATCTTCTGGCTGTGTTTGCCACCTTTCAGGCCAAGCATCGGGAGATCGCCCAAGCCCTGACGGGCACCTATCGACCGGATGAGGCGGATGCATTTTTAGCCCAGTTGCAGAGGGAACTGGAGGGGGGCAAAGCCCGCTTGACCAATCCGGAGAGCACCTCTGCTTGGCTGGTGATGATCCCGGAGCAGTTGAGCGTGGCGGAAACCCGCCGCTTTTGTCAGCAACTGCAAAGCCGCCGCGTGCCCATCGGCGGTCTTCTGGTCAATCAGGTGCTGTTTCTAGGAGAAAATACCAGTCAATCCTCACTGCCCACCGCTCTCCCCTCTTCCCTCTACTTGGCGCGGCAGCAAGAACAGGGGCGCGTGCTCAAAGCCCTGCAGGAGGAGCTGCCCGGATATCCTATCTGGATCTGTCCCTATCAACTGCAGGAGCCGGTTGGGTTGGCGGCCCTGGATGAGCTGGTTCAGCAGCTTCGCCCCTTGCCAGAGGTGCTGCTGGAGTTGGAAGGGATCCCAGAGCAAAAAGCAGAGAGCCAAGAGAAGAGAAAGTCTCTCTTCTCCACCCTCTTCCCTTCCTTCAAGGGGATCCCGGCTCTACCGGATTTTTTGACCCAAGGGATCCGACTGGTGTTGGTGGGGGGCAAAGGGGGTGTGGGCAAGACGACGGTGGCCGGGGCCCTGGCTTGGACCTTGGCCAAGCGCCATCCCGACAAGCAGCTCTTGCTGGTCTCCATCGATCCGGCCCACTCGTTGGGGGATCTGTTTCAGACGAAACTGGGTCAGGATCCCATCCCCCTGCTGCCCAACCTGCTGGGGCAGGAGGTCGATGCGGCGGCGGTGCTGGAGCAATTCCGGCAGGATTACCTGGAGGAGGTGGCGGACATCTTGGCGGGGGAGGGGACGGCAGGGGTGGAAGTCCAATACGACCCACAGGCGTGGCGGCAACTGCTGCAGATGCCCCCACCCGGCCTGGATGAGGTGATGGCCCTGTTGAGTGTTCTCCGACAGGAGACGAGCGGGCAGTTCGACCTGGTGGTGCTGGACACGGCTCCCACAGGCCATCTCTTGCGGTTTCTGCAGATGCCCCAGGCTCTGGAGGGCTGGGTAAGCTTGGCCCTGAAGCTGTGGCTGAAATATCGGGATGTGGTGGGCAGGCCGGAATGGGCGCAGCGGATGCGGGAGCTTTTGGCCCAGGTGCGGCAGCTTCGGCAGCAGCTCCAGGATCCCCAGTTTGTTACCTTTATCCCCGTCTTTAACCCCGAGCAAGCAGTTCTGGCGGAAACCGAGCGTCTCTTGGCGGAATTGGATGCTTTGGGGATCCCTCATCCCTACGCCGTTCTCAATCGGGTGTGGTTGGAGGATTCTACCCCCTTTGGAGAGGCCCTCCGCCGTCGTCACCAGACTCTTCTGGCCCAGCTCCCCCAGCCATTTTCCCAGCAGGCCATCTTGACCATCCCCTTCCTACATCCTCCCAGCTTGGAGAATATCGGCTCCTACTTATTGGCTCCTCAGGAGCCCTAACCTAGGGGTAGACCTTGCTCACCCAAGGAGTTATGGATCCCCATCTGGAAGAACGCGCCCGCGAGCTGCGCACCCTGCTGCAGAAGGCCAGCATTGCCTACTATGTCCACGATGCGCCCATCCTGGAAGACAGCGTTTACGACCGCCTTTACCGCGAGCTGCAAGAGCTGGAGCGGGCTTACCCTGAACTGGTCACCCCCGATAGCCCTACTCAGCGGGTGGGAGAAAAACCTGCAGAGCATTTTCCCACCGTCTTCCACCGCATCCCCCTCTACAGTTTGGAAAACGCTTTCAACCCAGAAGAACTGGAGGAGTGGCAAGAGCGCCTGCTGCGAGTTTTGGGCCGTGCCCCTGTTCCCGACAGCAGGACAGAGGGAGAGCTGGAATATGTATGTGAGCTGAAGATTGATGGCGCCGCCTTGGCCCTAACCTACATCGAGGGTCTTTTGGAGCGGGGTGCTACTCGGGGGGACGGACAGGCCGGAGAGGACATCACCCCCAACGTGCGCGCCATTCGTTCGATTCCCCTGCGGCTGGCGACAGCAGATCCGCCTCCCGTTTTGGAGGTGCGGGGGGAAGTCTATCTGGCCCTAGCCGAGTTTGAACGGATCAACCAAGAGCGTCGTTCCGCTGGGGATCCCCCCTTTGCCAACCCGCGCAACTGTGCTGCCGGTACCCTGCGGCAGTTGGATAGCCGCGTTGTGGCCGCCCGCAAGCTCAGCTTCTTCGCCTACGCCCTCCACTGGCCGGAGGGATGGCCTGCCGGGGATCCCCCGCAAACCCAGTGGCAGTGTCTGCAGCAGCTCAAGGAATTGGGATTTCCAGTCAACCCCCTTTCCCAGGTCTGTCGGGGCTTGGGAGAAGTGATCCAATTTTATGAGCGATGGCGGGGTGCCCAGCTCCCCTACGCCAGCGACGGGGTGGTGGTGAAATTGAACTCCTTGCGGCTGCAGGAGGAGGCCGGCTTTACGCAAAAATTTCCCCGCTGGGCCATTGCCCTCAAATACCCTGCCCAGGAAGTCCCCACCCGCATCCGCGCCATCGTGGCCAGCGTGGGCCGTACCGGCGCCGTCACTCCAGTGGCAGAGCTGGAGCCGGTTCCTTTGGCCGGCACCCTTGTCAGCCGCGCCAGCCTGCACAATGCCGATCGCCTGCGGGAGCTGGATGTGCACATCGGCGATACTGCCATCGTGCGCAAAGCCGGGGAGATCATCCCGGAGGTGGTCGGGATCCTGAAGGAATTGCGCCCTGCCGACGCTGTTCCCTACAGCCTGCCCAGCCAGTGCCCCGAATGCCACGCCCCTTTGGTTCGTCCCCCCGGCGAAGCCGTGACCCGCTGCCCCAACCCCGAGTGCCCGGCTAAGTTGCGGGGCCAATTGCAGCACTGGGCCAGCCGCGATGCTTTGGATATCGAAGGCTTAGGGGAAAAGCGGGCAGCCCAATTGGTGGAGAACTTGGGAGTGCGCACCGTAGCCGATCTCTACCGCCTCACCCCAGAGCAGTTGCAGGGCTTGGAGGGGATGGGATCCCGCTCCAGCCAAAAGCTGGTGCAAGCCATTCAGCGCTCTCGTCAACAGCCCTGGGAACGGGTGCTCTACGGGCTGGGGATCCCCCATGTGGGGGTGGTCACTGCCCAGATTTTGGCCGGCCATTTTCCCACCCCTGAGCTTTTGGCCCAAGCCAGCGCAGAAACCATCGCCCAGATCTATGGGATAGGCGCGGAAGTGGCGGAAGCGGTGGTGGCCTGGTTTGCCGAGCCGGCCCATCGTCGCCTGTTGCAGGAGTTGCAGGCGCTAGGGATCCCCGCTCTTCCTCAGCAGGAGAGCCCTGCCGTTTCCCAGATCCTGGCCGGGAAAAAATTCGTAATCACCGGCACCTTGCCCACCCTCTCCCGCCAGCAGGCCAAGGCTTGGATTGAGAGTCGGGGGGGCAAAGTCACCGCCAGCGTCAGCCGCCAAACCGACTACGTGGTGGTGGGCTCTGACCCCGGCTCCAAGCTGGAGCAAGCCCAACAACTGGGGATCCCCCTGCTGACCGAAGCGGAGCTGTTGGCGCTGGATCCCACCGTGGAATCCGGTGATCTGCATCCTTGACAGGGTGGATCCCCGAAAAACTTGGGTAGGGTGGGTTGTCTTAGCGGCAGGGATAATTTATGATTCACCTCTAGTGAGGAGTGGACGCCAATAGGGGGAAGCGAACGAAACACGGACAGTTCCTTCCCCTTTTTGGTTACAAAAAGGCGCGGCCACACCTCCAAAAAGTATCCAACTTAACTGAAGGATTCCTTTGCCAGTGCCAGATAAGTTCAACTATGATGGGATCAGCGGAGACGCATGTTTCCGTTCACTCCTCACACCATCTTCCGCTCGGCGTCAAGTCGGGCGGTTTTTCTATAAATCCGTCCAAAGGATGTATGACCATTCCCGATAGCAGCGAAACGGCTCACCCCTTCCATTTCCAGTTTTCCTCCTTGTGAGACACTTGGGGAGAACCGAGGCTGTGGCGTTTGCACGGGTAGCGCAGAGCGCTGGAGAAGCTTATGGTCACTTTGAAGCAAGAATGAAACACCTCCGTTGCATTGCTTCCCAGCTCCCTTTTGAAGAGTGGGTGGTCGCGGAAGCGGCACGGAGCGCTTGGAAAGTGTCTCAATCCAGTTTGAAATGACTATATCTCCAGTCTTTCCAGTTGATCCCCATGGGAATCTCTTGGCACCCTGCCCCCTTGGGGATCCGGAAACAAGCCCTACGAGCCCAGTGGAGATGCTAGACTAGTAGGTCAGTGAGATTCCACCAACTTCGGCCTCCTTACGCTTTCGCAGCCAATTTGCGACTGGATTGGAAGGTTTAGTTTTCTTCTGGCTTTTGCCGGATTAGGATAGCCAAGAGCAAGCAGCAACGAGGATCCCATGGCCAAATATGACTCCCATCTAAAGTGCTCCTTCTGCAACAAGTCACAGGATCAGGTGCGTAAGTTGATTGCGGGGCCGGGGGTCTACATCTGTGACGAGTGCGTGGAGCTCTGCAACGAGATTTTGGATGAGGAACTCTACGACGGCAACACTCCTCCTGCTGCCGCCCCTGCCGGCGGCCGGCGTGAAGCTCCTAAAAAATCCTCCCGCAGCCTGCCTTCTTTGGCGCAGTTGCCCAAGCCGCAGGAGATCATGCGCTATCTCGACCAATATGTGATTGGCCAAGAAAAAGCTAAGAAGGTTTTGTCGGTGGCGGTTTACAACCACTACAAGCGTCTGGCTGCCAAGGCCAACCCCGGTAGCGTCGGAGTTTCGGAACTGGATGAGGTGGAGCTACAGAAGTCCAATGTCTTGATCATTGGCCCCACTGGCTCCGGCAAAACCCTGCTGGCGGAAACCCTGGCTCGCATGTTGGATGTGCCTTTTGCGGTTGCAGATGCTACCACCCTTACGGAAGCTGGCTATGTGGGCGAGGATGTGGAAAACATCCTGTTGCGCCTGCTGCAGGTGGCGGACATGGACGTAGAAGAGGCCCAGCGCGGCATCATCTACATCGACGAAATCGACAAAATTGCCCGCAAAAGCGAGAACCCCTCCATTACCCGCGATGTCTCCGGCGAGGGGGTGCAGCAGGCTTTGTTGAAGATGCTGGAAGGGACAATAGCCAACGTGCCTCCCCAGGGAGGACGCAAGCACCCCTATCAAGACTGCATTCAAATCGACACTTCCAACATCCTCTTCATTTGCGGGGGGGCTTTTGTTGGCCTGGAAAAAGTAATCGAGCAGCGCATTGGCAAGAAATCGATGGGCTTTATCAAGCCAGGGGAGCAATTGTCGGTTAGCCGCGAGCAACGTATGGCCAATGCCCTCAAGGCTTTGGAGCCTGAAGACTTGATCAAGTACGGCATGATTCCCGAATTCACGGGGCGGCTCCCGGTAGTGGCGACTTTGGATCCGCTGGATGAGAAGGCGCTGGAGGCGATCCTGACGCAGCCCAAAAATGCCATTCTCAAGCAGGCGCAGAAGCTGTTGCGCATGGACGGGGTGGAACTGGAGTTTGAACCTGCCGCCATTGCTGCCATTGCCAAAGAGGCTTATCGCCGCAAGACCGGGGCTCGCGCCCTGCGGGCCATTGTGGAAGAGCTAATGCTGGATGTGATGTACGAGGCACCCTCCCGCCGCGACCTAAAGCACATCCGCATCACCGCAGAGATGGTGGAGCGCCGTTCCACCCGCGAGCTGATTCCTCACCCCTCTACGCTGCCCAAGCCTGAGTCGGCCTAGAGTCGCGGCCCTTCCGATCCCTGCTGGATGAACTTATGATCTGTTCTTGAAAGAGGGGGCAGGAGATCCTATGGCAGGGACTGCGTTCCGCTGGCGCGAACGACAGCGGGTGGATCGTGAATATGCGGTAATTGGTCTGGGGCGCTTTGGTTCTAGCTTGGCTCTCACCTTGATGGAGCGAGGGCACAATGTCTTGGGGATCGACCGCAGCCGTGAGATCGTGCAGCGCCTGGCGGATCAGCTGACGCAGGTGGTGGCACTCGATTCCAGCGATGAAGATGCGCTGCGAGCGGTGGATATCCTCTCCTTCGACACGGTGGTGGTGGCCATTGGCAGCGATTTTGAGAGCAATTTGCTGACGACGGTGGCCCTGAAAAGTCTGGGGGTGCGCAATGTGGTCTGTAAGGCGTCGACCGAGCGGCAACGCTCTATTCTCCTGCGAGTGGGGGCAGATCGGGTGGTGTTGCCGGAGCAAGAGGCAGGGCGCCGTTTGGCTCAGGTGTTGACAGCACCGGGGATCCTAGATCAGCTAGAGCTGGAGCCGGGCTACAGCATTACGGAATTACAGGTGCCGGAGGCGTTGGTGGGCCATACGCTGGCGGAGTCGGATCTGCGTCGCCGCTTCGGCATCACGGTGCTGGTGGTGAAGCGAAAGCAATCGCTGGTGGTCTCTCCCCCCGCAGACTACCTGCTGGAAAAGGGGGATTTGCTGGTGGTTCTGGGGGCCAATACCAACATCTCGCGGCTGAATGAAATGTAGGGAGGGATCCGATGAGAGAGGACTCCGCCCCGCTTCCGCGAGAGGAGGGGCCTGAGCGCTTGGTTCCACCGGTGCCATCCCGCGCCCGCTACCTGCCGACACCGGGCTCGGCATTGTCTCAGTCCTCTAGGGCCTTTGGGAATCGTCTGCAGTGGTTTTTTGGGGGGGACAGGCGTCGCCCGCTGCCGCCGCCATTGCGGCTGGTCACAGGGTTGGGGCTCTTGGCAGTGGTGGGAACTTTGGTGCTCATGTTGCCGGGGATCGGGCGCGGGGATCCCTTGAGCTGGAATGAGGCACTGTTTACGGCCATGTCGGCCCTGAGCGTGACGGGGCTCTCGACGATTGTGGCGGCGGAGGATCTCACCCTGTTGGGCCAGATTGTGCTGCTGATCCTGATTCAGATTGGCGGGGTGGGCTTCATGGTGTTGGCGGTGGTGGTGTTTCAACTGATCGGGCGGCGCATTTCCCTCCTCAATCGCTTGGCGCTGTGCAATTCGCTGGGTCTAATCGATCCGGGGGCGATCCTGGAATTGACTCGGCGGGTGCTGCTGGGGGTCACTCTCATTGAGTTGGGGGGGGCTCTGCTGCTCTGGGTGCACTGGCGGGATCTCTATGGGCCGGGGCGGGCAGTTTTTCTGGCTATTTTTCACGCGGTGTCGGCCTTTTGTAATGCGGGATTCGACCTGTTTGGCCGGGAAGGGATCCCTACAGACGGTCTGTCGCTGGCGATTTTGGCCGGTCTGATTTTTATCGGCGGTTTGGGCATCCCGGTTTTGTCGGATTTGTTAACCTGGCCACGGGGCCACCGCCCCTCTCTGCACACCCGGATTACCCTGGGCGTGGTGGTGGTTTTGCTCTGCACGGGCGGCATTGGTTTGTTTTTGGGAGAGAGCTTGCCCGGTGGATCCCTGCTGGAGGTGAGCTGGCCCCACCGCTTGGGCCTGACGTTTTTTCAGTCGGTTTCTGCCCGAACGGCTGGGTTTGCCGGGATCCCCATTGAGGATTTGACCCCGGCAAGCCAGTTGCTGCTGATGGCTCTCATGTTTATTGGGGCAGCCCCAGCTTCTATGGGGGGCGGCATGACCACCGGCACCTTGGCGGTGTTGGTGTTGGCCCTCTGGGGCTATGCCCGCGGTTTGCCCAGCGCTCAGATTGCCGGGCGCAGCTTGGATCCCTCCATGGTGCGCAAGGCGGCAGCGGTGTTGACGGTTTCTCTGTTTGTGGTATTGTTGGCGGCTTGGTTGATTTTGCTGACCCACAGTAACAGTAGGTTGGATCCGGTGTTGTTTGAGGTGATCTCCGCCTTTGCCACCTGCGGCCTCTCGACGGGCTTTACCGGGGAGCTCAACTGGTTTGGCCAACTGATCATTGTGCTGGTGATGTTCTGGGGCCGGTTGGGGGCATTGACGATTGTCTTGGCCTTGGCTCAACAACAGCCCCGCCCGTTGGTAACCTACCCTGAAGAGTCGATCCTAATCGGTTAGTCCAGAACTGAGGAGAGAGCAGCCTCCGTTAGACTGAGTAAGGGATCCCTTCGTCCCTCTCGTTACCGGGAGCCATCTGTGTCCAAGTTTCTTTTGATCGGTTCTACCGAGCCCTTCAGTGGTAAGTCGGCTGCCATCTTGGGTTTGGCCAAACACCTGCAGCAGCAAGGGATGAAAGTCACCTATGGGAAGCCCATCGGTTCTTGCGAGCGGGAAGATTGCTCGCTGGAAGGGGGCGATCCGGATATGCGCTTTGTGGCGGAGTCTCTGCGGCTGACGATGGATCAAATGCCGCCGATGCTGCTCCGGCTCAACGAAGAGGCTTTGCTGGCTCAAATGAAGCGAGCTCCCGGGGATCCAGCTCCAGAGTGCCCGGTTGCCCCTCTGTTGGAGTTTGTCCAGCGCTCCCCTGCCGATTTGGTGCTGCTGGAAGGCCCAGCCGATCTTTACGAGGGGGAATTGTTTGGCCTGTCGCTGGCCAAGATGGCCCAAGCCCTGGATGCTCCGGTACTGCTGATCAGTCGCTACCATTCCTCCTTGGCTGTTGATTCTCTTCTCTTTGTCCATCGTCAACTGGGATCCCGCTTGGCAGGCGTGCTGCTGAACGATGTGCCACCTGACCAAATGCAACCGGCAAAAACGATCATTCGGCCTTTTTTGGAGGGACACGGGATCCCAGTGCTGGGGATTTTGCCCTCCCATCGCATTTTGCGCAGCATCAGCGTTGGGGAGTTGGTGCGGCAACTGGATGCCGAGGTGCTCTGCTGTCCGGATCGGATGGACCTGATGGTTGAAGACATTGCGGTAGGGGCGATGAACGTCAACTCGGCCTTGAAGTACTTCCGTAAGCTGGATCACAAGGCGGTGATCACCGGCGGAGACCGCACCGATATTCAACTGGCCGCCCTAGAAACTTCCACCCTCTGCCTGATCTTGACCGGCAAGCTCCCTCTGGATCCCCGCATTCAGTCTCGAGCAGAAGAGCTGGAAGTGCCGATCCTCTCGGTGGATCTGGACACCTTCACCACCATCAACCGCATCGAACGGGTTTTTGGGCAGATTCGCCTGCACGAGGAGGTGAAAGTCCGCTGCATCCAAGAGCTAATGTCAGCGAATTTTGACTTTTCCCGTCTCTATGCTCATTTGGGCTTGACACAACCCCTAGTGTCAGCGGTAGGTGCATAAGAAAAGTTATTACTGGCTTCTCTATATTTGGTGTCTAAATAGATATTTCTTCGAGATTGAGCACTATATCTGATCAAGACGAAATAAGCTCAGTTTTGACGCGCTGGTCTCTAGTGTCTGATGCTTTCCAGTATCTGCAATGATTTCTGCAAAAAAACGCAGGGATCTCTCGCCGGTTTGGCCTACTCACCGAATTCGAGAGATATCATGCGAGTATTCATCACCTCAACACACCACTCCTCCCCCAGATTTTCTGGGGGTTTTTGTTCGCGCCGTTTTGGCAGAATTTCCCTGTCTCTCTAACCTTACGTCACGTGAGCTGGTGTTGACGAGGTTTATACTACTGATAGTGTAAAGTAAAACTTTCCCGGAACTAGATACACTAAATAGTGGTGCTGGCACGCCCTTGTGCGGTAAGATGCAGTGTCTGTTGTCGAGCCGGGATCCCAAATGTTGCCGTTAGCGCCGGATGAGCACCATGGCCAAGGTTTCACGGATGCACAGCCGCAAAGGAGCGGGCCCCAGCCGTCTGGTTGCCTGCCCCCACAGTGGCATCTTCACCGACGGGGGATGTTCTCCCAATCCGGGGCCAGGGGGATGGGCCGTGGTGGTGGTTCAAGATGATCGGGTTGTGGAAGAGTTTTGGGGAGGGGATCCCGATAGCACCAACAACCGCATGGAGTTGACCGGCCTCATCCGGGCCTTGCAATATTGCCGCCACACCCAGGGCAACGGCGTAGATACCATCTACAGCGACTCCCACCTTTGCGTACAGACCTACAACGACTGGATGGATCGCTGGGCAGCGCAGGGGTGGCGGCGGCGCACCAGGCCGGTGGAAAACTTGGATCTGGTTCAGGAACTGTATCAACTAAAGCAGCAGTGCCCTCAGGTGCAGGTGGTTTGGATCCAGGCTCACGAAGGGTTGCGCTGGAACGAGTACGTGGATGAGTTGGTCGCTCGCGCCCGGCCAAAGTAACAATTTCTACATATTCCGATGTATGAGGCTGCGATCACAGACAGGCTCTGAGTCCATCGCCTATCCTCAAGAGGACGGCTCGTCGCAGGTGTGATATGAAGACCCAACTTCAGTGCCGGTTTCGTCCTCTCTCCCTTACGTTGATGGCGGTGGGGGGCTCTTGGCTTCTGGGATCCTGCCAACTCAGAGGGCCACAAGTGCAGTTGCCCGGCGATGTTATGCCGGAAACCGTGCTGGTTCCTCAGTCGGCACCCTTGGTGCTGACTTTTTCTACCCAACCGGAAGAATCTTTTCGCACTCACCCTGACCTTTTGGCCCAGTGGGAGAGCTGGACGGCAGAAGCTTTGGCTGAAACCGGCAAGGAGTTCTCTCGGGAAGAGATGCAAGCCTGGGCCGGCGAGCAATTCACGATGGCAGTGGTGATTCCCAATCTGGTGCCCGGAGCTGCCGAGCCGGTGCCTGGGATCCTGTTTGGAGCCAGCACCCGCAACGCTGATTTGTCTGGGCAATTCTTGGCCCAGGTGCGGCAACAGGCAGCAGCAGAAGGGGCGAACTTCGAGCAGCGCCAGGAGCAAGGGGTCACCTTGTATGTGCAAACCAACGGAGAGCCGGGCGAGCGGTGGGTGACTGCTGAGTTTGGCAACCGCTTTGTGGCGGTGGCCAACGACCCGAGGGTGATGCAGCAGGCGATTGCTGTGTATCGCGGCGAAGCAGAGCCGATTGGCCGCTCCGAAAGTTTCCGCACCGCCGTTGGCAATCTCTACAAGAAGAGCGGCACGCTGGCCTTTGCCTACTTCAACTTCCAGGCTTTGCAGGAGGATCCCGAGTCTTTCCAAGACTGGATGCAGGATTTGGATCCGGCGACGCTGGGATCCCTGCAACCCCTGCGCTCTTTGGCCATGGCTGCCCACTGGCAGGAGCAGGGCCTGCGGCTGCGCATGTTGACCCAGACCGATCCGAAAACCCAGGTGCAGGGGGGGTGGCAAACGGCTCGCGGCGAACTCATTCAGCGGCTGCCCGGCAATGCCTTGGCGGTGCTGACCACCCAACAGATCGCCCAGCGCTGGCAAGCCGTTATGCCTGAGCTGGAAAAAGATCCGCCGGTCAAGGAGTCGTTAGAGGAGCTGCGGGCTGAGTTTCGCGCCAATACCCGTTTGGACTTGGAAAAAGATCTGCTGGCTTGGATGGATGGGGAGATGGCCCTGCTGGTGGCACCTGATGCCCAGGCCCATCCCCTGTTGCAGGGCATGGGAGCAGCCCTGGTGATCGAGACCAGCCAAAAAGACAAGGCCAACGCGGCCCTGACTCAGTTGGATCGGCTGGCCCAAGAATCCGGAGCACGGGTAACGGAAGCCGGTGGGCAGGTGATCTGGGCGGATCCCTTGTTTAACCGCCCGCTTTTGACCCGCGCCTGGGAAGGCAACTATTTGATCGTGACCAGCAGCACGGCGGCGCTGCAAACCCTCGCCCAACGCCAGGGCAATTTGCTTCCCCAAACCGAGCCGCTGAAGACCCTCTACGATCAGTTGCCCAAGCCCAACTACGGCTACTTTTTGCTGAATTGGCAAGGGATCCGAACAGTGCTGGAGGCCACACTACCGGGTGGTTTGGCAGGCTTGGAGCCGGAGGCCCGTGAGCTGCTGACCCGCATCGATGGGCTGGGGATTACCAGCTACCCTGCCGGGGATCACGCCTTTGGGGTGGAGCTGCTGGTCACCGTGCCGCCCAAGCCACAGCCGTAAGCTCTTTCCCCCCTCTCCCTTGGGGAGAGGGGCTGGGGGTGAGAGCTACAGCCGAATCAAGCCATAGGTGAGAGCATAGCGCACCAGCTCGGTGCGGCTGCTGGTGCCTGTCTTGTTCAGCAGGCGGGTGACGTATTTTTCCACGTTGCGCACGCTGGTTTGCAGCTGCTTGGCAATCTCCTTGTTCATCAGCCCTTCTGCCACCTTCTCCAACACCTGTTGTTCCCGCGGCGTCAGCTCTACCTTGATGGGTGGGGGCAGGGGGGTGGGGGCAGAGGTCTGGGCAGGCGTGGCTGTGGCAAGGGTGCGCTCCGACAGCAGGGCGCGAATCGAGGCCAGCTCGCGGGCCACCACCTCCGAAGGGCTGGCAGCGCGGGATCGCTCAATGAGATTGGAGACGATGGCCACCAGCTCCTCCGGATCGAAGGGCTTGGGCAAATAGGCATCGACACCGGCCCGGTAACCCTGGATGCGGTCGGCGGTCATCCCCTTGGCGGTGAGGAACACCACCGGCAGATGGCTGTAGGGCTCGAGTTTTCGCAGTTGGGCCAAAAATTGATAGCCATCCATGCCCGGCATCATGATGTCGGAGATGATCAACTGAGGCTGGGCCGTGCTGAGCAGTTGCAGAGCCTGCTGGGCGTTGGCCGCCGGGATCACCTCAAAGCCGCTGTCCTCGAGGTAGGCTTGCACCGCTTCCCGTAAGCCGGGTTCATCATCTACTAGCAGAATGCGGGCTGCTGGACTGGCAGCAGGGGGTTCGGGTTTGGCTGGGGGAGAAGAGGCCATCTGCAGCTCCTGGGTAGCGTTCAAGCGTTTGGCGGCACCTGCCATCCCATATCTCTACAATCTTCCTACTAACCTGTGGGCAATCTCAGGCGAAAACAGGAGCCTTGGGGGGAGCTTTCCACCTGGAGATCTCCGCCCATCCGGGTGGCCAGGTCGCGGCTAATGGCCAACCCCAGCCCCTGCCCTGGCTTAGAAAGATCTGCCCGAAAAAAGGGATCGAAGATCCGCTCCAGGTTCTCAGGGTGGATGCCGGGGCCGTTGTCGCAGACGGCAACGAACACTTCCCGTTGCGAAGCAGTTGAGGGATCTTCACCCAGCTCCACCTTCAGCCGGATCTCACCTGGGGGCGGGGTGTACTTGCAGGCGTTGTCGATCAAGTTATCAAGCACCTGCCGCAGGGCACGCGGATCGGCTTGTACAGGGGGTAGGGAAGGGGGCAGAACGGCTTGAAAGTGGTGTCCCTGGGTTTCGGCCAAGGCTTGATAGATGGGGATCCACTCCCGCAGCAGGTCGGCCAAGGAGAGGGGCTGAAGCTGGAGGGGGGCCGGGATCCCGTCCAAACGCTCGAACTCCGCCAGCAGCTCCTGCAAATGCTTGCACTCCTGTTCAATGCTCAGGCCAATCCAGTGGTTGCGATCCTCGGGGGGCAAGCGTTTTTGCAATAACTTGGCCAGCGTGCTTAGGGCGGTGAGAGGATTGCGCATTTCGTGAAGCAAAGTGGAAAGCTGCTGGGCAGAAAGAGTGACCCCCTTAACCTTGGGTTCTCCGGCTCCGCAGACGGGTTCAGGCTCTGGATGGTGTTCAGCAACTTTTCTGGCTCTCGGCATGGATCCAATCTCTAGACTCTCCCGGCGCTGGCAGATCGATCCTAGCCCTACCTCCCCTGCAATCCGCCATATCAATCCTGAGACGCTATCGGGATCCCAACTGGGTGGCTTATAGCTGGCGGGGCAGGTAGATGTTGAGAATTTCCCCCCGACGGGCGCGATGGCGCACGGTGAGGTAGCCCCCCAAGGCGCGGAACAGAGTTTGGGTGACGGGAAGGCTGAGGCTCACTGCACCGGTATCCGGCTGCACGACCAACAACTGCCCAATCGCCTGAGGGGATTTGGGCTCTGAGGCAACAGTGGCGTCGCTGCCCTCAGGTGTGTTGACCTGAAACTGAAGTTTGACCAGCTCCCCTGCGCTGACCAACTGGGCGCGAATGTGGCTGCCAGCCGGCGTGCTGCGGGCAATGCGGTCGACCATGCCAAACAGCACCGCTTCCAGCGCCTTGGGATCGCTGACCACATCCGGCAGCTCATCGGGAATCTCCAACTCCAGTTGGGATCCCCGCCGTTCCACCTGCTCCTGCCAGCGAGGCAGGTTTTGCCGCACCAAGTCCACCAGCGCAATGGGCTCTAGCTGAAGCCGACGCCCCTCCTGTGGGGTAGCAGCGGGCATCACCGTTTCTGTAGCCTGGAAAAACAGCCCGAAGCGGTTGATTTGCTCGGTACATTCGCGGTCAATTTTCTCCACGTATTCCCGTACCCGCGGCGGCAGATCGCACCGCTTCAGGATGAGACTAACCAAGGTGCGGATGGTGCTGAGGGGCGTCTGGATCTCGTGGATGAGAGCCCGCAACAGTTCTGCCTCCGAAAGGCTGTTCTGTTGGCCTTGACCGGCAGGCTGGCCATGGGAAGGAGGAGACCGCCGCTTCTGCCAATCTTCTGGCCGGGTTGTGGGCGCAGGGGAGTTCTCGGCTCTGGCGGGGGGTAAGCGAGCGGGCGGGGATCCCGACTCGGCCAGGTTTCCCAGCAGAAGAAGGCTGCTGAAGCGGGCCAGCACCCGCACATGAGGCTCCATGAGGGGATGGTGCTTGATCAGCTCCTGCCAGAAGGGCAAGCGATCCGGCCTACCCTGTTGAACCCGCTGCTCTAGGATCTGCCAAGCCCGATGCACCACTTCCGGCTCAAAAGACACCATCATCCCCCTCTGCCGCGTGTGGGGGTGATGCCCTTGGGCGGCCACCGCCGAAAAAACAGGGGTGAGCACCAGCAAAAAAGGCTCCTCCACCAGGGGATCCTGCGGCAGGAGAGGGATCACCGTCTGGCCAGGGGTCAGAATCGACTCGGGGGACAAGTCGGGGGTAAACAGCCAGGGATCTTCACGGGCCAGCTCCCGCAGCTTCAGGTTCGGTTCTGGAGCGTCAATGGGCGACGGCAGTTGAGGCAGCGGATCCCGAACCACCCAGGGGGGCCACCAAGACACCGGCCCACCGATCACCACCCCAAACTGTCCAACTTCTTGCCATAGCTGGAGCAGGGCTGCCACCGTCTGCTGCCAGGAGCGCTCTCCTGCCCCCGGCAACCATTCCGGCAAGGGCAGATCGGCCCACAAAGCTTCCATCAAGGACAGAAATCGGCGGCTGTTCACGGATCTCTTTGACCCATCCTTCCCTTGTAGGGTAGCGGTTATGGCCCCTCTGGGGCAGGGGAAAACCTCACCTTTTCCGGGGCGGATCCCCGTCTCACTCAGGGACAAGAATCCTCGTCCTCATACGGTAGCGAGTCTGTCCAATCAGCCTACCCGTCCATCCGGCAGAGTTGCCCCGCGCAAATTGGCCCCGCTGAGGTTGGCTGTGCTCAGATCGGCTCGGGTTAGGATTGCCTCGCCGAGATCGGCATTTTCCAGGTTGGTGCGGCCCAAATAGGCATCCACCAGGTTGGCACACCGCAAATCGGCCCCGGCCAGATTGGCCCGACTGAGATCCGTCCGCGCCAGTTTGGCCGAGCACAGACAACTGGCGGAAAGATCGGCTGCGGCCAGATCCGCCTCGCTCAAGTTGGCCTCTGTCAGATTCACCTGGCGAAGTATCGCCTCCTTCAAGTTGGCCCGCGCCATCTGCACCCCTTGCAGGTCTGCCCCCAAAAAAGAAACCCCCCTCAGGTCGGTCTCGCTCAGGATGGCTCCCTGCAAACGGGCTTGCTGCAGGCTGGCCCCTTGCAAGTTGGCCTTGCTCAAACTGGCCTCTTTTAGGTTGGCCCCGCTCAGGTCGGCCCGTGTCAAATCCGCTCCCGACAGGTTGGCTCCGCTGAGATCGGCGCGGCTGAGGTTGGCGTTGCGCAGTACCGCTCCCCGGCGGCTATCGAAACGGAGATTGGCCCCCCGCAGGCAAGCCCCTCCCAAGTTGGCACTGGTGAGGTTGGCCCAACGCAAATCCGCATCCAGCAGGTTGGCATCGATCAACAGAGCCAGTGTCAGGTTGGCCCCATGCAAATCTGCTCCTTGTAGGGTGGCGCCGTGCAACTGGGCATCTCTGAGATCCGCCTCGCTCAAGTCCGCCTGGCTGAGGTTGGCCCCACCAAGGTTAGCCCCGACGAGGTTGGCCTTCTGCAGCTTGGCCCGCCCCAAGAAGGCGAAGATCAAATTGGCACTGTGCAGGTTTGCTTGGGAGAGATCCACCCCGATCAAATCGGCCCGGCTCAGGTCAAGGGCGGCCAGGTTCTCGCCGGCAAAGTTGATCCGTCCTGCCCGGTAAAGCCGAAGCAGATCCTTGGCATCCATAGAAGAGAGGGGAGAGCTCAGAGAAGTGAGAGAGGAGCTGCACTGGTGGTTATTCTAGATAAGGATCCGGGCGTTTCCCCAGCACTCTGCGCAGCTGATCGCCAGTGTTGAACGGGATCCCCAAACAGCGGGTTTGAGCTTCAAACCAGCCCGAACAGACGGCGCTCTGCCTCCTCCATGCGATCCAAGAAAGCAGCAAATTTGGTGGAGATCTCCCCCACTTCCTGCAAAAAGGCGCGTAGTGTTTGGTACTTGAGAACCAAGGCTTCCTCTAGGGTGCAGGTTTGGAACTGCTCATCCAACGCCTTGCCCAACTCGCTCAGGGCCTGTTCGATAGCAGTTTTGACAGAGCCGACGCTGCGCCGCACCAAACGCATCACCTCCTGCTCCAACTGCGGCTTTTGCCGGGCCAGCTCGCTGCTGGCCAACACCTGTCTTAGGGAAGCATAGGGATCCGCCAGCTCAGCGGGCATTTCGGTAACCGCCTCCGGCAGAGCCTGTTTTGCATTGCTGACGCGCAGGGGCTGCACCAGGCGCCACTCCGATTGTTCTAGCTTTTTCAAGATCCCCATGAACATTGCGGCGGATCCCTCGACATCCCTCAAGAAGCCGCGCAGCACCTGGTGTTTGAGGGTCAGATATTGGGCGGGATCCTCATCCTGCAGACCTTCGTCCAGGGCGTTGCCCAACTCGCTTAGGGTGTTCTCGATGGCAACCATCAAGGATCCGGCGCTGCGATGGAGCAGTTGGCGGCAGGACTCTGGGATCTCCTGTCGCAGGTCAGAAGAGGGGCCGGGTGGTGTTGTCCAGGTTGCAAAAGCCAGAGGATCTGCAGGTTCTTCCTCATCTTCTGGGATCCCAGCGTCAATCCAAGTCATGGGGCTGGCCAGGGACTCTGCCTCGCCCGCGCGATCGGCATCTTCGGTATTCAGCCAATCCAGATTGGCGGAGAGAGGCTCAGCAGCCAATCCTCCGCCGGGGAGGGTCGCTGGGGGCACGTCAACGTAAAGAGGCTTCAGCATCTGCAGCACAGCATTGGCGGCTTGGCCATCCTGATCCGGCTCCTGCAACTGCTGCACCGCCTCCTTCAGCCGGGCTTCCAGTTCTTGGGGGGAGGCGCAGGCATCGTAGAGGGCTCTGAGCAGCTCGTCCAGGCTGTAGCGCCGCAGGGCCGCCAACCCCTGCAGAGTAGGCTCTACTTTGTGGTACAAAGCCGTGAACAGAACCAGCTTGGCCCGCAAAGGGCTGGTTTGCCGCATCACCCCTGCCCGCAGCTCGAAGGGATCGTAGTCTTGCTTTTGCAGTCGTGGGCTTCCATACTCCAAGGACAAGATAGGCGAGGGTGCGGCCCAAGCTGATGGCTCCTTGGGCGAGGGCATGAGTGGGCTAGAGGGATCCGCTTGGGGCTGTTGATACAGGGGCTGTAGCTTGCTTAGCAGCATCTTGGCGATGCGAGCATACTCGGCTTTTTTGTTGATGCGGCTGATGGCCTCTCGAAAGCGTTGGCCCAAAGCATCAAGGGTAGCGTGCTCACGGCAAAGCTGCTCCAGCAGGGCTTTCAGATCTATCTGGCTCAACTTGCTGACATCGCTTTCCCAAGTGCTGGTGCAGGCAAAGTAAACCAGCTTTTTCACTCGGTCTGCGTACCCGCCCTGCTGCACTTCTTGCACAACAAGGCCAAAGGGATCCGAGACAACCATAGGGAGCTGCCAAGCAGGAGTAGGTGGATCTAAGCTTACGAGGATCTTTGCGGTTTTTGAACAAGGACGGGTACCTTGCTGGGCAGAATAACACACTTCCCAGACCTGATGTTTGCCCAGGGATCCCCCAGCCATCAAGTGGGATTTGGCGGATTTTGCGCCTTTCTTGATCCGGATTGAAGAGTAAGTGGGCTCGCCTTCACCCAAAAGATAGGTCTGTGTTGGCTGCAGTCGGTGTTGCCGGAAAAAGGCAGAGAGGTTGGAAGATCAGCAGCCTATTTTCTGCAGGGCTTTTTCCACCTGTACTACATGGCGGTTCAGTCCCAAGTTTTCCGCCGGGATCCCCAGGGCCAGGCCCACCAATTGTGGCAAATGCAGGATCGGGATCCCCAGCTTGCGCCCGATCACCTCTTCCACCTCCGGCTGCCGAGAGTCCAAGTTGAGGTGACACAGGGGACAGGGGGTAACCAAACAATCGGCTCCCGCCTCTATTGCCTCTACGAGATGCCGGCCTGCCATCGAGAAAGACTGCTGCGGGGCGTAGCTGGAAATGGGCCAACCGCAACACTGGGTGCGCCCGCGATACCAAACGGGGGTGGCCCCCAAACGCTCGAAGAGATCCTCCATCAAATGGGGATCCCGCGCCACATCAAAGCGGGAGATGTCGTAGGCCCGCAACAGATAACACCCGTAGAAGGCAGCGCAGCGCAGTCCCAGGAGAGGCCGTTTGACCTGTTGGGCCAATCGCTCCAGGCCGTAGTCATGAACCAGCACCCACAGCAAATGGCGCACATCGCCTGTGCCCTGGTAGCAGCTCTCACAGCCCCCTTTCTGGCACAGGGCTTGCACCTGGTGAAAGTACTCTGGATTCGCGGTTTTCGCAGCTTTTAACTTTTCATTCACGCGGCCCAACACCCCCTGACAGGTGCTGCAGTGGGTGAGCATCGGCAACCCCAGCGCCTCGGCCAAAGCCAGGTTGCGGGCATTTACCGTATCTTCCAGCAGCTCCGATTCTTCTTTGAAGGTGCCCGAACCACAGCAAGAAGCAGCCTCCAGCTCCACCAGTTCAATGCCCAGATGCCGCGCAATCTGGTCGGTGGAGTCATACAGCTCACGACAGGCCCCCTGGGCCACACAGCCGGGGTAGTAGGCGTAGCGCAAAGGTGAAGGAACAACCGCGGTCATGAGAAGACGTGAGAAGAAGAAGAGAATTGGGTTTGCGATCTCAACGGTAATAACAATCCATGGATCCATTGCCCACACAGCAGAGCACTGGCCTGCCTGCAGAGCGGGAACCCAGAGCCTAAGATCCTACACCCATGCGCTGCCACAGCACATCCGTTGCTGCCCAGGACAGGGAGTTTGTCAAAGCTTCCCTATTTATCTTATCTGCCCCTATTTTGAAACCATTCGGAGCCGATACCCTATTTTTCTCCCTGCCTAGTGCCTCCCTAGCCGATGTCGGGTAGATTTGGCGGTAGCCATCGCTGAGGAATCGGTCAACGCCTTATGAACAGCCCGATCCAGGATCGCGATTTCCCCTTTTCACCCCGCTCTAAGCAGGGCAGTCTGGGTTGGAGCCTTCCTCTAAAAGGTTGGGGATTTGGCTTGTTTTTCGGATCCCTAGTTTGGGCAGGATGGGCAAGTCAACTCCAACTGTGGGCCCAGCCGGTCGAACAGCAACCTCAGGAAGAAGTCCTTGTGCCGGGGCGCAATCTCGATCCTGGGGCGCAAATCCGGGTGCGTAACGAGCTGGTCAAGATCTGTGGGGACTATCGTTGCGAAGGCTATCGCTTTTCGGTACGGGTACCGATCAGCCCTGAAGACACCCTGGAAACTCTGCTGGGGCGGCTGGATACGGAGATGCTGCGGGAGGTGGATCGGGTGTTTCAAACTCGGCCCGATCTGAATCGGGTCATTGTCGATGGCTACGTCTTTTCGGGTACTCCCGCTTTTGTCAGCCGGGAAGTGCTGCTGCAAACAATGTTTGTGCCCCGTCACCGTTGGGAAGTGGGGCGCTTTGGGCCAGAGCAAGATGCGATTTTCTATGCCGAGCTGTTGGGACAGGTGACGCCCTTTCTAACTCCATCCCCAACCCCCACGCCTACACCTGGGCCTGTGCCTGGAGAAGGTGTGCCCCCTCTGCCCCCGCCTCCTGGGGAAACTCCTCCCATAGAGGCAACACCTACTCCTCAAGAAACCCCAGCCCCTCCGCCTCCGCCCCAAGGGGATGTGATCCAGCGGCAGCCGATTCAGCCCTGATGGGTTTGTTGGGTAGCTGAGTCTGGGTTGTGAAGGATCCCTCGTTATAGTCATTTCAAACCAGATTGAGATACTCCCCAAGCGCTCCGCGCCGCTGCCCTTACCCCCAGTTTCTCTCTGGGAGAGGGAGTTAGGAATCGACATAACGAACCGTTTCACTGCTGTTTGAAATAACTAACTATAATTTGTGACCAGGCCGGTACCCTCCCAGTTGTCGCGGGGTTGAGTCCTGAGCCGAGGTGATCTAGGCTTCAAAAGTGGAGGGATCCCTCTAATCATTGCTTGACTGGTGTGTGGCGGCATGGCAGGACACAGCAAGTGGGCCAACATTAAACGGCAAAAGGCCCGTGTAGATGCCAAAAAGGGCAGCCTCTTTACCAAACTCTCGCGGGCCATCATCGTGGCAGCTCGCAACGGCTTGCCAGATCCGGATGGGAATTTTCAGTTGCGGGCGGCAGTGGAGAAAGCCAAAGCAGCGGGGATGCCCAGCGAAAACATTGAACGAGCCATTGCCAAGGGAGCCGGCAACTGGAGCGACGACAGCCCCCTGGAAGAAGTTCGCTACGAGGGCTACGGCCCCGGTGGGGTGGCTGTGTTGATCGAGGCCATGACCGACAACCGCAACCGCACGGCTGCCGAGGTGCGAGAAGCCTTCAGCAAAACCGGCGGCAGCTTGGGAGAAGCCGGCTGCGTGAGCTGGCTGTTCCGGCAAAAAGGGGTGATCAGCCTGGAGGAGGTGTTGGATCCCGAAGCCCTGTTGCTGGCGGTGGCGGAAGCGGGAGGAGACGACTTCAAGGTGGAAGGCACAGGAGCAGAGGTGTACTGCGACTACTCTTTGCTGGAGCAGGTGGCCACCTACCTGAAAAAAGAGGGCTACCCAGTGCAAGATGCGGCCATCCGCTGGATCCCATCCACTGAGGTGCATGTGGAGGATCCCGATACGGCCAAGTCAGTGCTTGCCCTGATGGAGCGTCTCGACAACCTAGACGATGTGCAGAATGTCTACGCCAATTTCGAGATCGACGAGGCGGTGATGGAAAGCCTGGCCTGAGAACAGGCTGCCATCATCTTCCGAGAAAGGGAAACCTTCAACAGAAGCATCCGTCAGCGGAGCTTAACGGCGGTGCCGGTGGCGGTAACGAGGATCATTGTCGTGCTCATGTTGGTATGAATGCTAACGCCTAGGATGCCATTTGCTCCCAAACGTTTGGCTCGCTGCTCCAACTCTTCCAAAACCTTTTTCTGGGCATTCTCGAAAACTTCTTCATAGGTTCTTGTGCGTCCCCCGATGATGTTGCGGAGGGTAGCAAGGAAGTCCCGTAGAACATTGGTGCCATAAACTACCTCGGCGGTAACAATGCCCAAGTAACGCTCAACCTCTCTACCTTGGAGCACGTCTGTAGTGGTCAGCAACATCAGCTTGCTTCCTGGGTCAACACCCACCAAGATAGTCGGGATCCTCAACCTTTGGAATCGGGTTCTTGCCCTGTGTTTTCAGCAGAGTGGCGATATGTCGAAGGGCGACCAATCCCTACAGATAACCGTTCCACAACGCATAGTCATTTATCTCACCGTTGAGGTGAAACAAACGACCGGTTGCTTCCTGCTAAGGCCTCCGGCCCGCTAGCGCGATCAGTTGAAATAGATGGTAATAAAAACCACGACTGCTATCAGCCCTTGCCGCGTGGTAGGGCGCTCAAGGGGATCCCTGGCCAAGACCGGCGGCTGATACAATAGCTGCCCAGGGATCCAAACCAAAGATCTCTAGATCTCTGCTTCTCCAACAGGATTTCCCCACAAGCCCGATGGCAGGCCCGATCCGAGTGGTGGGTAGCTTGAACATGGATTTGGTGGTGCAGGTGCCCCATCATCCCGGCCCTGGGGAAACGGTGCTGGGATCCGGCTACGCCACCTACCCTGGCGGCAAAGGAGCCAATCAAGCGGTGGCAGCGGCGCGGGCGGGAGCCCAGGTGGAAATGTGGGGAGCGGTGGGATCCGATGAGTTTGGGCGTCTGCTCCAAGAGAACCTGGAGCACAACGGCGTGGATACCCGCCACCTGAGGCAGTTGGAGGGGCCCAGCGGCCTAGCTTTGATCACAGTGGATCCCGGCGGGCAAAACAGAATTGTGGTCAGCCCTGGGGCCAATGGTCGCTATATGCCGGAGCATTTGCCTCCCTTTACCCCGGCGGCCCTGCTCCTGCTGCAACTGGAAATCCCCCTGCCCACCGTGCAAGCTGCAGCAGAACAAGCCTTTGCCCAAGGGATCCCGATTTTGCTCAATCCCGCCCCCATCGCGCCATTGCCGGGATCCCTGTTGCGCCAGGTTCGCTACTTGGTGCTCAACGAAACCGAAGCGGCTGCCCTTGCCCAATCCCCTGTGGAGACGCCGGAACAAGCCCAAAAGGTGGCTCAAGAACTGCAGAAACACGGGATCCCAGCCGTTATCCTTACCTTGGGAGGGGCAGGGCTGGTCTGGGCAGATGGGGAAGAAAGTGGCCATTGGCCAGCTCATCCTGTGGAAGTGGTGGATACCACCGCTGCCGGAGATGGGTTTTGTGGGGCCTTAGCTGCTTGTTTGGCTGCCGGGGGATCCCTGAGGGAAGCCCTGCGTTTTGCCAATGCCGCCGCTGCTTTGGCCGTAACCCGTGCGGGAGCCCAACCTAGCTTGCCCCAGCGCTCTGAGATTGAGGCATTTTTGGCCTCTGCCGTAGAAACAGTTTAGACTGCCGCTTGTCAAAAGTTTTCGACGTCTGCGGTGGAGAAGTTCATTGGCCGTTTGCGTGAGCGCTATGGGGAAACCGCAACCTCCACAGGACAGAGCGGGACGAACTCCTTTTCCTGAGCCGCTACTCATCGCCGGTGGAGGGGATCCCTTGCTCCATTGAGTACTGCTCAATAGTGCCTTGTCTTCCCTTGTGGGTGTCTTTAGAGTTAGGTAATGAAAAGAAAGTATTCGGTAATTCTGATAAAGGCCCGTGAGTACCCTCCTTGCTGAAGATGACGCTCTTTACCGTCAGCATGTCCATAGCCTACTGACGCAACACTTGCCTGAGTTCGGCCCGGTGTATATAGCCTCGAATGGTAGAGAGGCGTTGGAACTTTACCGTCAGCACCACCCCAACTTTGTGTTGATGGACATTCGCATGCCCGAGATGGCCGGGATCGAGGTAGCACGACAGGTTTGGTCAGAGTGCCCCAGCACGCGCATCATTTTTTGGTCGCATTTTGCCGATGAAGTCTATGTGCGGGAACTGCACAAGATCGTGCCTCCGCAAACCGTCTATGGCTACCTTTTGAAAAATTGCACCGATGAAAAATTGGTCAGCGCCATCCAAGCGGTGGTGCAGGATGAGCAATGCGTGATCGACCGAGAGGTGCGCGGAGTCGATTCCCGTTCACAAAACAAAATTACCGGTCTCAGCGATGCCGAGTACGAAGTGCTGATCGACATTGCCCTCGGCCTCACCGACCAAGCCATTGCTGCACGGCGCTTTTTGTCCCGCCGAGGGGTAACCAACCGTCTGCGCAACCTCTACGACAAGTTAGAAGTCAGCAACGACCAAATTGAGAGCGACGAGTGGGGAACCACCTTCAGCTTGCGGGCGCGAGCCATCCGTCTTGCCTTCAAACGGGGGTTGATTAACGCCCAACTGCTGGACGAGGAGGAAGTGCATTTGGATCACTGGCTCAGCCGCTACCGACTGGATCCGCTGGACTAGAGAGGGGGTGTTCGAGCCGTCATCGCTCTTGGCAAGCACTTGTAGTCAATTCCCTTGCCAACGACCAAGGAGACTTGGGCTCAATGGCTGGCCACCCCGCCAAAGAACTGGGATCAAAGCTCCCTCGTACCGCTATGGAGAAGCAAGCCGGCAGTGTGGGGGGTCGCTAGCGGAAAATCATCTCGGCAACCGCCTCAAAGCCGGCATCCAACAGCCGATCCAAGACCGACTGGGCCTGGCTGCGACTGTCGTACAGGCCCGCCTGCAACACTGTTCTGCCGTTGAAAACCGTTTCCACCGCCTCGGGGATGAGCTGCCGCAATCGGTTCAAGTCATCGCTGCTCTTGGGGGTCACCAACACGCGAAATTGGGTTGCCGAGCCCACAGCAGCCACAGGGGGGGCAACTGGAGTTGTAGTGGGAGCAGAGGGAGTGGCCGGGATCCCTGCCGATGAGCGACGGGCCGGCGGAGGCAGGAGGGTGGTGATATCCGTGAGGGGAGCCGACGGTGGCCTGGGAACAGGGTCAGCCGGCTGGGCAGGTGTGGTAGAGCCATCGGGGGTGAAGGGGACAGCCACAAACTGCTCCCCCGGAGGTTGGGGCTGGGGAGTTGCCTGAGGGCTGGAGGGATCTGGCAAGATGCGCCCTCCGGATCCTTGGGGCGGAGAGGGGGGAACCGGGGCAGTAGACTGGGGCACCGTTAAAACCGGCAAGGTGGAGGGGGTCTCAGCCGCTGGCCGGGGATCCCTGGGAGTAGCCGGCTGGGCCGGAGCGCTGGGCAGAGCCAAAGTGCCAGGAGCAATGGGGCGGGGAGCGCTGTCGGGAAGGGCGGCAACGGTGGTTTGACCGGACAGATCCAGATCCCCTTTGACCTGGCCCCGCAGTTGGTTGCCGTTGGCATTGAGGCGCAGGCCGCGGGTGGCGTTGTTGATATCGTATTGGCCGTTGCCCTCAAAGATGTTGTTGCCGGGATCCGTGGCCGTGCCCAGATCCGGCTGGGCGTTGGTGATGGCAGTGAGGCCGGTCTCCAAGTTCTGGGCGATGAGATTGTTGCGCAGGATGGGCCTGGAGCTGCCCCCGACAACCACGCCGGTACGGTTCTGCAGGATGCGGTTGTTGCGCACAATAGGCGCCGAGCGCTGGTCGATGGTGATGCCAAAGCCGGTCTCCTGGAACAGGTTATTGATGATGGTGGGCTGGGAGGTGCCCAAGACGGAAATGCCGTTGGCCCCGTTTTTATAGAAGCGGTTGCCCTCCACCCAGGGATTGGAAGCGCCGGCAATGAAGATCCCATCGTGGATGCTGCCCACAAAGCTGTTGTTGAGAATGCGCGGGGAGGCCGATTCGACCCAGAGGGCATAGCCGCGCCGCCCCTGGTTGCGCAGGGTAATTCCTCGCACTTCTGCGCTGGTCTCTGCCAGCAGAGCAACATTTTGTCGGCCTAGGGTCGGGCTCATGTAGGTACCGCCGCCGGTGATGAGATAGCCCTCTCCCAAGGTGGACTCGTCCCCACGTAAGGTGAGGCCCGCTTTCAGGCGAATGGGGAAGGTTTCGCCGCTCTCCTCGCTATACACCCCAGGAAAAAGCTGAATGACGCTGCCAGCTTGAGCCCGCTGAATGGCATAAGTAATCGTCTTGAAGGGGTTATTGCGGGATCCATCCCCACGGGTATCGCTGCCGTTGGCTGCATCCACGAAAATGGCCGGGCGATTGTCCGGGAGCGGGGGAGCTTGAGGCAGGGTCTGCTCGCCGGTAATACCAGTGTCCAGGGAAGTTTGCGCCCAGCCAGGATCCAACTTTGCTGTCAGCAGTAAGGTGGTGCCAAGCATCAGAGAGGTTGCCAGCCGCGTCAGCATTGCAGAACGATGGCGCTGCGCCCGCAGGCCGGGCAGGACTGCTGTAGATTGGTGTTCGCCGGATTTCTGCAGACCAATAGGCAGTAAGGACAATAAGGAAGAGATCATGGTGGTTATCCTCACACCAGGCTGGGCTAGAGAAGAAAGGCCGAGGTTATCCTACCAAACTGAGTAGGCGGGATCCTGCCCTATCCGCCAACTCCAAATACGGACTAACGCAGGCTTTTTTTGCAAGTCTAACACTAGCCCTAGAGTAACCTCCCTGCTTGCGCCATGACCTACAAAACCCTTGTCCCCGAACATCTGCCCCAAGAGCCGTCGCTGCTTGAATCCGAGATCCTGCTGTCTCCGGTCTCACCGTGGCAACCCCTGATTCATCTGCTGCTGTTGGGGATCCCGGCCTTCTTGCTGCTCTTGGGAAAGCTGATGGCTCAGCCGGTCTTGAGCTGGGGGGCGGTGCTGGCTTGGCTGGGCCTGGCGGGCTGGTGGGGGCGACCGCTTTGGGCTCAGATCGGACGCCGTCTTTGGCAGTGGCTGACCACCTGGCCTCAATTGGCCTGGGCGGGAGTGGCCCTCAGCTTGGCCGTGATGGGAGGGGTTGCTGGGAGCGGGGTGTTTTCCGCTTTGGGATCCCTGAGTTGGGAGGCGATTGGGGCTTTGGGAGAAGTGTTTGGGGCCACAGGCCAGATCTTGATCGCCATCCTGGCCGCCTACATCGCCTGGCGGCAGTACATCATCTCCCGCGATCTCACCATTCAGCAGAATATCATCACCCAGCAGCAGACCATCGACGCCTACTTTGAAGGCATTTCCAACCTGGTCTTGTCTCCCGATGGGCAGTTGGACGATTGGCCCCTGGAGCGGGCCATTGCTGCCGGGCGCACGGCTGCTCTGTTGAATGGGGTGGATCGCTTCGGCAAAGCCAAGATCCTGCGCTTTCTCTCCACTGCCAATCTGCTCAGCCCTCTGCGGCGAGACGAACACCTGGGCCGACCTATCCTGGATGGCAAGGGGGGCTACCAGCGGGATCGCCTGCACGGGATCCGGGTGGTCAGCCTGGGCACGATGCTGGAGGGAGCCGACCTGCATGGCACCCTGTTGCGAGCGGTGGATTTCAGCGAAGCCAGCCTGGAGCGGGCCAACCTGAGCGGCTGCGATCTCAGCCACACCAATCTGTGCGGAGCTAACTTGCGGAATGCCGACCTGCGCGGGGCCGATCTCTACCGCGCTTTGCTGTTTGTGGGATCCCCTCAGACAGCTTCCCCCGCTCAGCTGGGGCAAAAGCCGGATTTTAAGACCGGAGCCTACACCGGAGCTATCGTGGCAGGAGCAGATTTCCGCCAGGCTCGCCGCCTTTCCCCCGAACAACGGGCCTACCTGGTCACCTGGGGTGCCAAGCTGGATCCCGAGTCCGAACCTCCCCTCAACTCTCCTCAGCCGCGTTTGGATCCTGCCGACAAAACGGAGTCGTTTCCCCCCCCTGCTTCCCCAAGCCCTTGAGCGAGAATGCATTGATAAGCCTGGTTCAGGGCTTTTGCTGCCGATTTTTCGGCCATTGCAACCCGTCTCTTCCATGGGGATGAGGGCGATCCCTTTCAATTCTCAAACATGGCACGGTTGCTCACCAAGTTCTGGCTGCTGGAGCGCTATCTGTTTGGGGAGATGCTCACCCCGGTGCTGGCCGGTATTGCGGGGGGAACCCTGCTGCTGCTGGTGGGCCGACTGTTTACCCTGGCCGAGCGGCTGGTCGAGGGATCCGTCCCGCCTCTAACGGTGTTGCGTCTTTTGGTTTTGGATCTGCCGGAGATGGTGGTGCTGGGCATGCCCATTGCCGCCTTCTTTGCCACCATGCTCACCTTGGGCAAGCTGAGCGGCAACAGTGAGATCACCGCTATGCGGGCAGCCGGGATCCCGTTTAGCCGGATTTTCCGGCCCCTGCTGCTGGTGGGGTTGGCCATGAGCTTGAGCGCTTTTTTCATTAGCAACGTGCTGCTGCCAGCCAGTAAACAGCAAATCCGCCAGATCGATCAGCAAGCTTTGCTGGCCCAGGCCACCACCCCGGTGCAATACGATGTCTTTTTCAAAACCGAAGACAACCTCTGGTTCTTCATCCGCCAAGTGGATCCCCGGTTAAATACGATGCAAGATGTTACGATTTTGCGGGTGGATCCCTTGCCGGGGGGCAAATACCAGTTGGCGGAAGTGACCTTGGCCGCTCAGGCAGTGTGGAACGGACTGGAGTGGAGCCTCAGCGAAGGGGCAACCCACCTTTACGGCCCCACGGGTCTCAGCATTGCCGAGCAAACGTTTCATCGCAAGCCGCTGCAAGTTTCCCAGGATCTGGCTACCCTAATGCAGCCGCCGGTTCCCCCCAGCGAGTTGAGCTTACCGGAGCTGGCAGAGCGGATTTCCCGTTTGGCCCGCTCCAATCTCAATACTCAGGCTCTGCGCACCGAGTTCCACATGCGCTTCTCCCTGCCCTTGGCCAGCTTTTTTGCCGTGCTGATTTCGCTCCCCCTGGGATCCACCACCGCGCGGCGGGTGGGACGCTACGGGGGCGTCGTCTTCGGGATCCTGTTGGTGTTTGGCTACTACGTGGTGCTCAGCGTGTCTCGCAGCCTGGGAGAAGCCGGCGCCCTTCCCCCTTGGGCGGCAGCCTGGAGCTTCAACATCTTGTTCGGCGGCATCGGACTGGTGCTGCTGGCCCGTTTCCTGCGCTAGGGATCCACCCTAGAATCCGCCAGTCTCAGTTCTCAAGGATGTCTCGAAGAAGGCAGGGATCAACTTTCCTTTCTCTCTCCTCTCGCCTCGCGTAGCTCAGGTTTCCGTCCCCTTGCGGGGAAAAGGTAGGGATCAACGCCTTTTTTATTTTAGAAGGCAGGTTTTGTCATTCACGTTTCCGTCCCCTTGCGGGGAAAAGGTAGGGATCAACGTGTTCTTTCTCTACCCGAAAGGGAGGTAGTTATGCAGTTTCCGTCCCCTTGCGGGGAAAAGGTAGGGATCAACGTAGCGCTGGGGATGTAGCATCGGCTGTACGTAAGTACTTGCCGTTTCCGTCCCCTTGCGGGGAAAAGGTAGGGATCAACGCCAAATACCGCTACAGTCGTGAAACCGATAGCCGTATGTTTCCGTCCCCTTGCGGGGAAAAGGTAGGGATCAACGTTTTGGTTACTTCTCGGTAGATTAGCGGCATCTTAGCCAGTGTTTCCGTCCCCTTGCGGGGAAAAGGTAGGGATCAACATCATCCACGGTTTGGTAACAAACCTGTTGGACCAAGCGTGTTTCCGTCCCCTTGCGGGGAAAAGGTAGGGATCAACCCATTTCAAAGCCTGCTGAACCAAAACCGGTACCTGAGTTTCCGTCCCCTTGCGGGGAAAAGGTAGGGATCAACCGAGCCACCCAAGTTGGTGGTTAAGCAGATTAACGGGTTTCCGTCCCCTTGCGGGGAAAAGGTAGGGATCAACTTCTTGCAAGACTCCAAGTGTGAGCATCTGCGTACTATGTTTCCGTCCCCTTGCGGGGAAAAGGTAGGGATCAACGAGGAAGACATCTTCGAGGGGGTTCCGTGTCCACAGTTTCCGTCCCCTTGCGGGGAAAAGGTAGGGATCAACGCAAATCTTGAAAGCGGAGCGTTGCGCCTACATCCGGTTTCCGTCCCCTTGCGGGGAAAAGGTAGGGATCAACGCGTTTTCAAAACCTGGTCCCAGTAACATCGAAGCCTTCGGATGGTTTCCGTCCCCTTGCGGGGAAAAGGTAGGGATCAACTTGCGTACTCTGGGAATCAAATAACTCTCTCCCCCAGTTTCCGTCCCCTTGCGGGGAAAAGGTAGGGATCAACGATTTGAGTGACCCCGAATTGGCTGCAAAGCTTACGGTTTCCGTCCCCTTGCGGGGAAAAGGTAGGGATCAACAAACAGGCTTGGGTCAGAATGACCCGCCGGTGCCCGTTTCCGTCCCCTTGCGGGGAAAAGGTAGGGATCAACAGCAACTCCAGCAAACCGAACAATCGTAAACCGAAGGTGTCGTTTCCGTCCCCTTGCGGGGAAAAGGTAGGGATCAACGTACACTTCGCACCCCCATTACTACGTGATGGGAGCGTTTCCGTCCCCTTGCGGGGAAAAGGTAGGGATCAACGCGGGCCTTGTCATTGGGATAGGAAAACTTGTCCCACGTTTCCGTCCCCTTGCGGGGAAAAGGTAGGGATCAACGCGGGTCTGCATGATGGGGTGGGCCGTCGAAGCTGCGCGTTTCCGTCCCCTTGCGGGGAAAAGGTAGGGATCAACGCAGCGAAAGAGCGGATCCGTAAGGCGAAAGCCCGCGGATGTTTCCGTCCCCTTGCGGGGAAAAGGTAGGGATCAACTTGGGGGAGGTTAGATGTCACACGTTAGGTAAAAGCTCGTTTCCGTCCCCTTGCGGGGAAAAGGTAGGGATCAACTCGTTTGTTGGACAGATTACTATTAAGCTAATCAGCAGTTTCCGTCCCCTTGCGGGGAAAAGGTAGGGATCAACAACTTTCAACAACAGCGTTGGGTTAGAATGACCCGGCGTTTCCGTCCCCTTGCGGGGAAAAGGTAGGGATCAACACCATACCCAAAACCACCCCCTCCACAAGGGTGGTTTTTCTATCTGTTTCCGTCCCCTTGCGGGGAAAAGGTAGGGATCAACCCAGGTATACCCGGGGTAGTATTGGTACCTAATGATGTTTCCGTCCCCTTGCGGGGAAAAGGTAGGGATCAACCTCATGTGAGCCCCTCGGTCGCCCAATTCTGGCCACGTTTCCGTCCCCTTGCGGGGAAAAGGTAGGGATCAACATTTTGAGTAGGCAGGTTTGTCGTTCACCTGCCTTAGTTTCCGTCCCCTTGCGGGGAAAAGGTAGGGATCAACTGGCGTTCTGCTTGTCGCTCTGCGCGTAGCCACGCGACGTTTCCGTCCCCTTGCGGGGAAAAGGTAGGGATCAACCCTACCCCCGGAAAAGCTTGAATCCATGCAGTTTTCAAGGTGCGTTCGCGAGGGAGTACGGAGACTTCGTGACATAGATATTAACATTGCTCTTGGGGATAAGCGCAAGCAAGAAAATTGGGCTTTCTGAGGCTGTTATGTCTTGTTTTCGTGCCAATCATGGCAAGAGATCTAGGTTTGCCCTTGAAATCTTGAGCTAACAAAATTAGCCTGGCGATTGCTTGCCCCGACAGATCGCGCACAAAACTTTACAATTTTCGCTCTCCTGCTCAGGCCAGGGATCCCATCGGGGAGAGAGTCTGTCTAGACTGGAAAGCAGCCCTACGGGGATCCCTATGCGAATTGGCGTGCCCAAAGAGATCAAAGAGCAAGAGTTCCGTGTCGGGCTGACACCGGCGGCGGTGCGGGCCTTAACCGAACAGGGGCATCAGGTGTGGGTGGAGACCCAAGCGGGCCAGGGGGCGGGCTTCACGGATGAGGACTACCAAAAAGCGGGGGCCAAGCTGGCTGTCACTCCTGAGGAGATCTACCGGCAGGAGCTGGTGGTGAAGGTAAAGGAGCCCTTGCCTGCCGAGTATTCTCTGCTCCATCCCGACCTCATCCTGTTTACCTATTTGCACTTGGCCGCCAGCCGCGAGCTGACCCAGGCGCTGTTGCAATCGGGGGCCACCTGCCTTGCCTATGAAACGGTGGAATTGGCAGATGGATCCCTGCCCTTGTTGATGCCCATGAGCATGATTGCCGGGCGGCTCTCGGTGCAGTTTGGCGCCCATTACCTCACCCGACAACAGGGGGGGCGAGGCGTGTTGCTGGGTGGGATCCCAGGGGTATCGCCGGGACGGGTGGTGATCTTGGGCGGAGGCACGGTGGGCACCGAGGCGGCCAAAATGGCCGTAGGCTTGGGGGCGCGGGTGCAGATTTTGGACATCAACCTGCAGCGGCTGAACGAGCTGGAGCTGCTCTTTGGATCCCGTGTGGAGCTGCTCTACAGCACGGCCCAAAGCGTGGAAGAGTGTGTTCGCGAGGCCGACCTGCTGGTGGGGGCAGTGTTGGTGCCGGGAAGGCGGGCGCCGGTCTTGGTGGGAGAAGAGCTGGTGGCCCAAATGCGTCCTCGCTCCCTCATTGTGGATGTGGCGGTGGATCAGGGGGGGTGCATTGCTACCACACGGGTTACCACCCATGCCCAGCCGGTTTACGAAGCCTACGGGGTGCTACACTACGGCGTTCCCAACATGCCGGGGGCTGTCCCCTGGACTTCGACCCAAGCGCTGGTCAACGCCACTCTCCCCTACATTCTCAAGCTGGCCAACCTTGGCCTGGCCGCTGCTTTGGAACAAGACTCGGCCTTGGCCAAAGGGCTCAACATCAGGGCAGGAAAGATCGTCCACCCGGCAGTGCGGGCCACTTTTCCAGATTTGGGCTAGCTTGTTCAGGCATCGGTGGGATCCCCTGGAGCAGATGCTACTGTCGCCAGGACAGGACATAGCGCTCCAAAGCCGCAAAAAAGGTGTAGAGCAAAATGCCCATAATGCCGAGGGCAACCAAACCCGCAAAGGCCAAAGGCACATCAAAAGAAGAGCTGGCCGACACGATCAGGTAGCCCAGCCCCTGGTTGGAAGCCACCGTCTCCGAGATCACCGAGCCGACAAAAGCAAAGGAGATGGCCACCTTCAACGAGGCAAACAGGTAGGGCATGCTGTGGGGTAGCCCCACCTTGGTGAAGATCTCCCAAGAGCTGGCCCCCAACGAGCGCAGCACATCCCGCATTTCGGCTTCCACCGTCTCCAGCCCCACCGCCACATTGACCGCAATGGGGAAAAAAGCCAGCAAAAAGGCCGTGATCACCGCCGGGATCGTGCCCAAGCCAAACCAAATCGCCAGCAGTGGCACCAAAGCCACCTTTGGGATGGTGTTAAACCCCACCAGCAGCGGGTACAAACACAGATGGGCCAGGCGAGAGCTGCCGATGATCGCTCCAAGCACTATCCCCCCCACCAAAGCCAGCACAAAGGCCAGCAGCGTCGAAGTGAGGGTGGTTAGGGAGTGGCGCATAATCACCGGGCTCCATTGGTTCATGGCTGCCAGGATCTCGGTGGGCGCCGGCAGAATGAAGCGAGGAACATTGAACAGCCCCACCCCCACCTGCCAGAGCACAATGGTCAAAACGATGGTGGCAGCAGGTAAAACAACAGAAGCCGCTTTGGTCTGCAAAAATCGGTCAAATGATTTTTTCATCGGGATCCCTCGGCAGAGTTGGGCAGTAGTCTATCCAGGCTTGACTAGGCCAATGGCTGTTTAGCCTAATAGCTGCGCCGAATGTGCTTGCGCACTTCCGAGACCAAGTGGTGAAACTCGTCCGTCAGGCAGATCTCCAGCGGGCGTGGACGGGGCAGATCCACTTTGAGGGAAAAGATGATCTCGCTCGGTCGTGGCCCCATCACATAAATGGTATCGGAGAGGAAAACTGCTTCCCGCAAGTCGTGGGTGATCAGAATAGCAGTGCAGCCGGTGCGCATCCACAGCCGTTGCAACATTTCCCACATATCCTCGCGGGTAAAGGCATCCAGAGCAGCAAAAGGTTCGTCCAACAGCAGCAGCTCCGGCTGATGGATCAAAGCGCGGCACAAGGAAGCCCGCTGCCGCATTCCCCCGGAAAGCTGCCAAGGATAGGCTTTCTGAAAACCCTCCAAGCCCACGGTGGCCAGCAGCTCCAGCGCCGACTTTTCATGCTGGGCCAGGTTTTGCTTGAAGGTACGCTTGTAAGGCTCCACCACCTCCAACGGCAGCAACACGTTCTGTAAGGTCGTGCGCCAGGGTAGCAGCACCGGGTTTTGGAAAGCCATGCCCACACTCTTCAGGGGGCCGGTGATGGGCTGCGACTGGAAGTAGAGGGTGCCGCTGTAGTTGGTGTTCAGGCCGGAGACCATCTTCAGCAGCGAGGTTTTGCCACAGCCGCTCGGCCCAACAATGGAGACAAACTCCGAGTGGGCAACAGAAAAGCTGACGTCGCGGATGATCGTGACTGGGGATCCCTTGGTGGGGTACTGCAGCGAGACGTGGCGCAACTCCAGAACGGGCTTGCCCGAAACAGCGGGGGAAGATAACCCACTTTGAACCACCCTCTGCGACTCCAACATTGACTCAACTCCAATGATTTTCATAGTGGCCCAAGTGAGGGCTGATCCCCCTGATCCAGACAGACGATGGCGGGAGCAATGAGGGTTGCAGGCCGGTTTATCTCGATTGGTATGGCCAACCCCATCCCCACTACATCAGAGAGAGGGGCAGCCAGCTGTGTTGCCAGATACTTTGTGGGCCGGTGACGTCCCCCCATTTTCCGCTTCAGGAGATGTGGGATCCCCGAGGGCCCGGTCATCGAAGACAGTGACTGTCTATCAAGTAAAGCCCCGCCTACTGATGTTCGAAGACGTTACTGAAGCCCAACAGATCCAGCTCTACCAAAGTAGGCAAATGTTGGAAACACTGCTGCGCCAACTCCCAGCGTTCTTCCCGCCGTAACATCTCCGCCAACTTGTGGCGCACCGGGATCAAATAGCGAACATCGTTGGCGGCATATTCCAGCTGTTCGGCGGATAGCGCGTGGACGGCCCCCCAGTCGGAGCTTTGGGCAGCTTTGTTGAGTTCGACCCCGCACAGCTCGCTCACCACATCTTTGAGGCTGTGTTTGCTGGTGTAGGTGCGGGCCAGTTTGCTGGCAATTTTGGTGCAAAAGACGGGCCACGCCCGGATCCCCAGGTGATAGCGCAGCATCGCCAGGTCAAAGCGGGCGTAGTGGAAAATCTTTTCAATGTTGGGATCCGTCAGCAGCCCCGCCAGAAGGGGGGCCTGCTTTACCCCGCGGCTCAGCCGCAACAGCACCACCTCACCGGCGGAGTTGGCGATTTGCACCACGCAAAGCCTGTCCCGCTGCGGGATCAACCCCATCGTCTCCGTATCCACGGCCAAGTGGGGTTCCCCGGCCAGGGCCTTTGCCACTGCAGGGGTGAGATCTTCGTCACAGAGCTGAAAAGGTTGCAGGCCCACTCAGGATCTCTCAAAAGGGTGTTTTGGCTGCATAACCAAGCAGCGAAGGCCAGGCAACTACCAGCTAGACTTGACCACACCTGGCAATAAGCCTCTGTGGGCCATTTCCCGCAGGCTGTTGCGGCACAGGCCGAAATCGCGGAAGTAACCCCGGGGACGCCCGGTTTTCCAGCAGCGGTTGCGCAGGCGTGTGGGCGAGCTGGCCCGAGGGAGTTTTTGCAGTTGGGCGTGCAGCTCCATGCGGGTGGCCTGGTCGATGTTGGGATCGGCCATGGCCGCTTTCAGTTGTTGGCGCTTCTCCCGATACTTCTCGACCAAGCGTTGGCGCTTTTTCTCCCGCTCGATCATGCTCTTTTTAGCCACGGCTCACTGCTTCCCCAGATTTTTCAGCTTTACTAGAATAACGGGGAGCAGCGGCCCCAAGCAAGGGGATCCCAGGCCCGCCCACGGCCATCCTCGCCAATGTTCATCCCTCTTTTCCGCTCTCCGTGGGATCCCTGAAGTCAGCCCTTCGGCTTCGGGGCAATCTACTTTTATAGGCGAGGTTGGTGTTGGGTGATGGCCATTTCCAAAGTGATCTCGTTTATCGCCGCCAAGTTTAGGGTTTCCCCAGAGCAGATTGAGGCCACGCGCGTGATTCTCCACAAGCCGCCGGCTCTGTTGGCAGTGCTGAAGTCGGCCTCTCCACTGCCCAAAGAGGTTTTGCAGGATCCCAGTTTGGCCTATATCTATCCTGCCGCCTTCATTCAATGGTCGAAGTGCATGCATGGCTTGGCGGATTGGGACACTGGGCCGGCACTGAGCTACGCCGATTATGTGGCGCAACTGAAGCTGGCCTTCATGCCGACGGATATTGCCCTGAGCGGCCATTAGGGATCCCTTGGGTTGGCCATCCCATTTCGGAAGATGCGCCGGGAAGCCTCGCGGACAAACTCTTTGAGCCAACCGGATTTTTGGGTATTTTGCACCTGGGCTTTGACCACCGCCTGCATCCCCCCTTCGCCCCAGCTTTGGTTGTGCTGGAAATACTCAATGAAGCTCTTGCCGGCAATGCGGGTGAGATAGCCAGCACTGGCTGCCTGAATGGGGGCTGTCGCCAGAAAACCGACGACGCTTACCTCGGCAACGGTGGCCAAGATCCCCGTGGTCAGTTGGATCGCCCCTTCCACCAAGCCCAAGCCCGCTAGGGTTTTGGCCAGAGACAAGGCCAGCTCCCGCCCCTGCTGCAGGTTCATTTTGCAGCCGTAAAGGGATCCCAGTTCCACCACCATCTGGGCGTTGATGGCGGCAATGGCCAGCAGATCCACCGCCGGGATGGGGTTGGCGAACACCACTCCTGTAACAATCCACTGAAAGCGATCGATCACCTCCTCCGCCTGCCGGCGCAGTTGGGCTTGGAGAATCCGTTTGGCCTCTTCCCCCAACTGTTGCGATTGCAGCAGGGCATTGTCCAAGGCCAGGGATCCCCCCTCGGCATAGAGCACCGCCTGCACGCGATCCCGCACCGCCGCCACCTCCGGCTCCGGTCGCCAGGTTTGGGATCCCACCCGCACAGGGGCTGGAGCAGCGGCAGCTATCAACACATCCTGAGGTGGAATCAGGGGGTAGACCCGCTCCCGCAGGCGTTGCAAGAGGATCTGTCGTTCTTCTGAGGTGTAGCGATCCGCTTTGTTCAGGATCAGCAAGGCCCGCTTGCCCAGGGCGATCAACCGGCGCAAGGGATCCACCTCTGACTGGCGCAGATCCCCATCCACCACCACCAGCAGCAGATCGGCAGCTTGGGCTTGGGCTTGCGCCTCCTGTTCCCGCATCACCCCTGCCGGGCCGATCTCCAAAATGCCGGGGCAATCCAGGATCTGCACCGGCTGCGGGATCCCAGGCAAGTTCCAATCGTAACAAGCCACCGCCTGGGTGGTGCCCAGAGTGGCCCCCACCGCCCCCGCCCGCCGCCCCAGCAGCGCGTTGACCAAAGAAGTCTTGCCCGCCGACCCAGTGCCGAAGACCACCACCTTCAGCTGGGGCTGGGCCAACTGTTGGGCCAGCAGAGCCGACCGCTCCGCCAGCGCTGCCCGCGCCACTTCATCCTGGATTTGCGCTAGCTGCGCCTCCAGTTGAGCCAAGTTCTGTTGCGCCGCTTTCCGCTTGTCCAAGGCCGTCTCCGGCAAGGCAAGGGGTTGGGTAATTTCCCTCCTGCTGGGGGCGGGTTGGCGAAACAGAAACAAGTAGTAGATGGCAGCGGCCAAAAACACCAGCAGCAGCAGCAGCAGCACCCCAATCAACAGCCCCCCCAAAATCGGGTGGTAGCGGGTGGCGTAGTACAGATCGAGAAACGATTGGATCAGCCAGACGATCAGCCCGGTGAACGAGGCCAACAGCGCCAACAGCAGCAGCAAGCGCAGGTAAGGGAGCGACCGCATAGGGATCCAACAAGGCCACAACCGTTCGCGTCAGCGGGACGGAGTCCTTTTGACTCTACCCGCGGCTGAGCATATCCGGCTACCTAGATGTCGCCTTCTGGCTGCAGGGGCAGGGCTTCTCTATCCGACTCTTCCTTTTCACACCGAGATTCCCCCTCGATGACCTGAATGGCCTGCGGATCCCCGTCAACTTTCACTTGCAGATGGCGCAACTGCCATGCCGAGCCGGCCATGCCCCGCTCCGATTCCACCACCACATCGCCGGTGCGCTGGGCCCCTGTAATCAAAAAGAACAGACACACCCAACCGGCTTCCTCATCTTCCTGAAAACGCAGCCGCGAGGGCCATCCCGGCCTCAGGGGCTCTCCCAAACGTTCCACCACCACGGCATTTTGTTCGAGCTGCTCCACCGCCAACTGGTAGGTGCGATAGGCTCCTGAGGCACGGATCCCATTCCAGACTAGGATCCCTGCCCCCGCCAGCCCCAGGCCCAACACCGCCAGCAGGCCCAAACAGCCGCAGCCACAGCAGCCCAGAGGGACAGCACAGCCGACTTTTTGTGGAGTTTCTGACACAGCCCATTGCCACCCTAAAATGCCCCCACCCTAACACAAGGCTGTTGCTCATCCTCTATGCCTGCGTTGCCGACAAGGTACAGACAAAAAGCCAAGCAACCCTACGCCATTTGTCGGTGACGAACATCGCTTCTCAGTTCCGTATTGCCACAGATATCTGTTACGGCCTCAAGCAACAGCTCGAAAAATCATGGGATCAGCACCTCTTTGGCCAGTTCAAGCAACTCACTGTTGAGTCTAATTTTGTACTGCGGTGAGGATGGGATCCCTACGTATCCAATTGTTGGCTCTGCTCCCACTTCGATTAGAAAGGCTTGTGACACAAAGATTTCAAGCTTTTCGCCTACACGGAATCCGGATGGCTCAGAAGGTCAATAGGTATCTGGAAAGCCCTATTTCCGAGCACCGAGAAAGAAGACAAAGTGCGCGCATACCGAATCCGCTATTTGGCGGAGTCAATATCAGAGGGATTTGTCGAGAATAAGAGCAGCAAAAGGTCTCCATCCAATCGCCTAAACCTATGGATGAAGCGACAACCATAACCGTGCAGCAGATCATTCAAACCGCCATGATGACCGGTTTGCTCACCGCTGCTCAGGAACACGAACTTAACGTAAGGCTATTTCGAGAGGAGTGCTCCGAAGCCGACCTCTTCCTGCTGCGCCGTCTACACCGCTGCCTACGCCAGGGATCCATCCGCCAGATCCCGGCCCTGAACAACACTGTAGCGGTTGGCCGCTTTGGCCCGCCCCTGCGCCTGGTACCGGACAGAGCCGAGACAACTCAGTCTCAGCCGACTGGGTTAAGCCTGGCGAGGGATCCCAAGATCGGGTAGTCAAGCAATTACAAGCAATTAGTGACGAGGGGGCAGAGGTAAGGCCGAGGGTTGGGCAACGGTCAAATCAGGGAAAGGGGGAGCTGAGGTTTTGCTTTCCCCGTCGTGCAGCAACACATATAAAGCAAACACATATAAAGCAAGGGATCACCAACGACGTCAACGGCAAGGCAATCTCGAATGAGCTACGGACTTCTACAGCACTTCCCTTTGCCTCTCTTCATCGCTGGAGCCCTTCCGAGTTCAGCCGCCTAGCTAAGCTTTTGAATAGGAGCGATACGGGGATCCAAGATTTTCTGTTGACCGATAGCGGGAAACCTCACCGCAATCGTGACCCGTTCACCACTGCCGAACACATGGGTAATCTGGCCTTGTCCGAATTGGGGATGTTGCAAACGATCTCCAATCGCCCACTGTTCTGAACGGCTTTGGCGGCGATTGGGCCTGGCCTTGGGTGCATCTGAAAGGGACAGTCCACTGCCGTGGGAGAGCTGTCGAGAAACGGCTCCGCGTCTGTCGAATTCGATTAACTCTTGGGGCAGTTCACTTAAAAATACCGAAGGAATAGCTGGTTCGCGGTTGCCGTAGAGCATCCTTTCCCTGGCGTGGCTGATATACAACTGCTCACGGGCACGGGTAATGCCCACGTAGCAAAGGCGTCGCTCTTCTTCCAAAGCAGCGGGATCCTCCAAAGCCCGGAAATTGGGAAATAGACCCTGTTCCACCCCCACCAAGAACACAACAGGAAACTCCAAACCTTTGGAAGAGTGCAACGTCATTAGCGAAACTTTCTCAGCGCCTTCCTGAAGGTTGTCCAAGTCGGAAGCCAAAGACACATTGCTCAAAAAAGCCTCAAGGCTGGGATCCTCCTGTTCTTCCTCGAATTGGCGGGCGGCATTGTAAAGTTCCATCACGTTGGCCGCTCTTTCTTCGGCTTCGTCTGTACCCTGTGCCTTGAGATCCTCCAAATAGCCGGAATCCCTTAGCAACCCTTCGATAAGGGTGGCGGCTGAAGTCTGAGAAGCCTGTCGATGCCAGTGCTGAATCAACTGAGCAAACTGAATGACAGGCTTAGCCGAACGGCCCGCCAAGCTACTTACAGAGGTTTCATCGCTGAGAATTTCCCACAAAGGCACGTTGAGAGCCGCCGCCGCTTCGGTCAGCTTGTCCAGAGTAGATTTGCCGATGCCACGGCGCGGCACGTTAATAATTCGCAGCAGGCTAAAGGAGTCGGCAGGGTTAGCCACAACCCGTAAATAGGCTAGGACATCCTTAATTTCTTTGCGGTCGTAAAATCGCAGTCCGCCCACCACGGTGTAAGGGATCCCCCACCGCAGCAAGACCTCTTCAAAAGGACGGGATTGAGCGTTGATGCGGTAGAGAATGGCAAAATCTCCCCAGGAAAAAGCATTGGCATTTTGGCCGTGTAATCGTCGGATGGTATTGACGACAAACTCCGCCTCTGCAATCTCGTCATCCGCCTGATGAAGAAAAATCGGATTTCCTTGCTGACGGGTTGGCCTGAGAACTTTATCAATGCGCTCTGTATTTTTCTCGATGAGAGCGTTAGCTGCCTGCAGAATGGTAGCTGTAGAGCGATAGTTCTCCTCCAGCTTGATCAGGGTGCGGGTATCGTCATCGGGGAGACCATCGCCAAAGGTCTCTTGAAACTCCAGCAAGATGGTAAAATCTGCCCCGCGAAAGCGATAGATGCTTTGATCCGCATCTCCCACCACAAAGATGGATCGGTTTCTCCAGTCCAACTGAGATCTGCGGGTCTCGCCGTTGGTAGCCAGCAGACGGATTAGCTCATATTGAGTGCGGTTGGTGTCTTGGTATTCATCCACCAAAATGTGTCGAAATCGTTGGTGCCAGTAAGCCAACACCTGCTCGTTTTGTCGAAAGAGCTGCACCGGTATCCAAATTAAGTTATCAAAGTCCAGAGCATTGTTAGCGGCCAGTTGGTCTTCATAGATTTCATAGACTTGGGCGATGGTACGGCCACGGAAGTTGGGCTGATTGCGCTCCAGATCGGCAGGAGTCCAACCTTGGTTTTTGGCATTGCTAATGGCGTAGCGTACCGACCTTGGGTCGAACTTGCGCTCATCTAAGTTCAGTTGCTTGGTTACAATCTCCTTCACCAGAGATTGGGCATCTGATTCATCGAAAATTGAGAAATGTCGAGTCCACTTTCGCCCCTTGGGATCCTGATATTTTTCAATGTCCATGCGCAAGATCTGGGCAAATAAGCTGTGGAAAGTGCCGATCCAAAGGGGTTTAATCAGCCGATGGTAAACGCTGGATTTCAGCCGGGTGGCCTGGGCTGGCTCCAATTGCTCCAGCGGGATCCCAAAGTGTTCTTGAGCCTCTTGCTCGGCAAAGAGCTGCTCGATGCGCTCTTTCATTTCGCGGGCGGCCTTGTTGGTGAAGGTCACGGCCAAAATTTCTCCTGGATCCACCCGATAGTGGCGAACCAGGTAGGCGATGCGGTGGGTGAGGGCGCGTGTCTTGCCGGAACCTGCCCCAGCAACCACCAGCAACGGGCCACAAAAATGTTGCACCGCTTGCCGTTGAGAAGGGTTGAGGGCATCCAGCAAAGAGGCGTGAGTCATGGCCAGCAAACCAGAAACTGCCTTCCATTATGGTCACCAACCCAATGGGGATGAGAAGCCGAGAGGGCATTTTGGAGCACCAAAGATGAAGATCGGTTAAGATTTGGCCGGCCCGCTCCAGAGCTCCCCGCCATGAACCGAGTGCTGTCCTGCTGCTGTGCCCCGGCTAACCGCTGCTGGCTTTGCGTTCAAAAGAGACTTGTGGCTTTGGGGTTTGCCACCCTTGCCCTGCTTTCTCAAGGTGCGTTCGATCCCGCCCAAGCTGGCAACTGCCCCAGCAACGGCAACCCCAAAACATCTCTTGACCTCAAGGTGGAAAGCGTTTCTGGGGATCGGCTTGACCTAAGTCGGTATGAGGGCATTCAAGCGTTGATCTTGACCAACAGCCAAACCCGCTCGCAATCGGAAGCCCTCTCCAAAAGTTTGGCCCTGGAGTTTGGGCAAAACCCTCGGCTGCGCCAGATCGTGCTGGTGGATGGCAGGGGGCTGCTGCTGGTGCGCCACTTGGTTTTGCAGGCCATCCGGGAGAGTGTACCGACGGATCCCCGCCTGGTTTCTCCGTTTGTGTATGTCTCGGTCGATTTTGAGGGAGCAACCATCCAGAAGCTGCAAGAAATAGCCGCTGCAACCTTGCCTGGGATCAATTTTCGCCAACAGGCCGCTTTGCTGCTTTTGGACGGCCAGGGAACTCTTCTGAGCGGATTTGCCGACTTGGAGCGATCCAACCTCAGCATTCGCCGGTGCATTCGCACCCTCATCGGATAGTCCCACCTCCTTTTCACACCGGGAACGTCTCTTTTCTGCCGCTCTGGCCCAACCGTTAGACTGGTCATACCGGTCATGTTAAAGCTTTGAGTCAACCGGTCGAACGACGGCTCTCTGTTCGCGGGATCCCATGCGCCGCCAGCTCAAAATCTTGAACCAAATCCTCGATTACAAGCTTGCCGACTTGCGGCTGTTTGGCCGAGCCGAGCTGAAGGGGCCTGTTCTCAACGTGCTGCTGGAACGGCTGCCGGGCGATGTGGTGGATACCCTGCAGGTGATGGAGGTGGTGCGCAGTGCGGTGGAAGCCTCTCTGCTGCAGGGGTTGCGCAAGGTCAACGTTTACCTTTGGTGCCGCGGACAAACCGAAGAAGCGCCGGAGTGGAGCGAAAGTTTTGCCGTAGAGCCATTGGTCTTGGCCCACCCCAAAGAGCCCCGGAATCTGGCTTCCAGCTACCGACAAGACTATCCCGGTATGCGGGTGCTGTTTTTCTGCTTGGGCATCTGTCTGGGCGGCCTTTACCTGTTGGGGGAGTGGGATCAGGCAGATTGGATCCCAGTTGCTGTGGCTTTCGTCTTAGGGGTGGTGTTCCCTTGGCTCAAACGATTCCTCAACCGATGGATTCACCCCCTGTTCCTGCGCCTCGGCCTGGGGTTGGGCTTGGTCTTGTTGGGCCTGGCGTTGGCGCTGATCTGGCGGCAGGGCTGGAGCGTTGCCTATGGGATCCTCGGCCTGCTGGCCATCCTCCTGTTGGGTCTGGGAGCCTAGTTCTCAACCGGCAGTGGTGCCGCTGAAGACGTGTAGGGCAGGGCCGGTCATCCACACGTGCTGTGTGCTCGGATCCCAGCGAATTTCCAGATTTCCTCCCGGCAGTTCTACTGTAGCTTGCGATTCTGCGCGCTCCTCCAAAACAGCAGCCACCAAAACAGCACAGGCACCCGTCCCACAAGCCAGCGTTGCCCCTGCTCCCCGCTCCCAAACCCGTAGGCGCAGACGAGTCGGGCTGAGCACCTGCACAAATTCGGTGTTGGTGCGCTCAGGAAAGGCCGGATGATGCTCAAACAGGGGGCCCACAGCTGCCAAGTCCAGCTCCTCCAGGGATCCCTCTTCTTCCAGGAAGACCACACAATGGGGGTTGCCCATGCTCACCGCCGTCACCCGCCACTCTCGCCCGGCCACTGCAAGCGGCTGCCGAATGACCTTCTCATCCGGTTCGACCAAGGTGGTGGGGATCTGCTTGGCCAAAAGGCGAGGGATCCCCATGTCCACTGTGACCAGCCCATCTGCCCGCACCTGCGGCACGATTCGCCCCGCCAAGGTGTGGATCTGGTAGACGCCATCCCGACCTGGGATCCCCAAGTCCTGCAGAAAGCGGGCCAAACAGCGGATCCCATTGCCGCACATCTCCGCCTCGGAACCGTCGCTGTTGAAGAGGCGCATGCTGAAATCTGCCCCCTCCTGCCCCGGCAGCAGGAAGATAACCCCATCGGCTCCTACCCCAAAGCGGCGATTGCAAAGGGCGACGGCCTCTTCCGGGCTCAAGCAGGGTTGAGACTGCCGGCGGTTGTCCACCAAGATAAAATCGTTCCCCAACCCCTGGTACTTGTGAAAGGAGAGACGGGGGGTCAACCGAGCAGACATTTACCCAGATATCCCAACGACAGGCCTTAATCCTCGTGCATCTCGTAGGGATCCTGCAAGTCCTTGGAAGGGGGGCCAAAGGCTGTGTAGATGGCAAACGCAGTGATGCAGATGGTAACTGCCGCAATCGCCACAATCAGGGAAAAGGTGGGCTCCATATCGTTGTCTTTGATCCTGAGAGTATTCGACTACAGTATTACACAAGTTTACAATTCATTGCTCAAGGCAAAAGGGGTTGGCCAGATTCTGATAGCGTGATTTTAATGGGGTGGCTGTCTGGGCGGTGCCGAGCACCAAGGATCCACCGCCCGGGTTGGTCATCTTCGACTTCATCAATGTGTTCTGTTCCTAACTTACTGCGAGAACCTATGGCCATTCGTACCAGACTGGGCGATCTGCTGCGTCCCCTCAACTCGGAATACGGTAAAGTGGCTCCCGGCTGGGGCACCACGCCCCTGATGGCGGTCTTCATGGCCCTATTCGCCGTCTTTTTGTTGATTATCCTGCAGATCTACAACAAGTCGCTGCTTTTGGAAGACATTAACGTCTCCTGGGAGAGCCTCAGCTTTTGAGTTCCCAGGCCCTACTCTGGAGAAAATCCCCGTCCCGCCAGACGGTTGCAAGCGGGATCAAGGCAGCTCCTCTTCTCCTCCGAGCCGATGCCTTCAGGGTGCTGGCTCCAGGCGCAGCAGGGATCCATTCGGGGCGTCCGTCAACAGGTAGAGCAAGCCATCCGGCCCCTGCCGCACATCGCGAATGCGGCCCACCGCCCCTTCCAGCAGGCGCTCTTCCGCCACCACCCGCTCTCCATCCAGTACCAAGCGCGCCAGGTGTTGCCCGGCCAGCGCCCCCACAAATAGGTTGCCCCGCCATTCGGGGAAAGCCTCCCCTGTGTAGAAAGTCATGCCAGAAGGAGCGATAGAGGGCGTCCAGTGCAGCAGAGGGGAAGCCAAGCCGGGAGCTGCCGCCAGTCCTTGGCCGACGGGTTCTCCCGTATATTCTCGACCGTGGGTGATTAGGGGCCAGCCGTAGTTGACGCCGGGGGCCAAGATGTTGATCTCGTCCCCACCCTGCGGCCCATGTTCATGGGACCAAATCGCTCCCGTCTCGGGGTGGCGGGCCATTCCCTGAATGTTGCGGTGGCCATAGGTAAAAGTTTCCGGCAAAGCCCCTGCTTGGCCGACAAATGGGTTGTCCGCCGGGATCCCGCCCGCATCCGTAATGCGCAACACTTTACCGGCAGAATCCCCCAAATCTTGGGCTCGATCCCGTTCTCCCCGGTCTCCGGTGCTGATGTAGAGGAATCCTTCTTCGTCAAAGACCAAACGGGAGCCAAAGTGCTGCCGGGCAGGGGTTTTGCGCTCCATATCAAAAATCACTTCCAGATCCTGTAGGCCCCCTTCCCCCAGACGGGCTCGCGCCACCCGCGTGCCTCCCCCACCGGGCCCAGGCGCTGCATAAGACAGATAAATCCAGCCGTTCTCTGCATGGTTGGGGTGCAAGGCGATGTCCAGCAGGCCCCCCTGCCCCTGGGCAAACACCTCGGGCACACCGGCTATTGGCTGGGGATCCAACCCCTGGTCGGTAACCCGGCGCAGCCGGCCTGGTCGTTCGGTTACCACGATTGTCCCATCTGGCAGAAAGGCCATCCCCCAAGGGTGCTCCAAACCCTGGGCCAAAGTAACCACCCGAAACGCTTGCTCCGTTCTGGCCCTGGGCAAGGCTTGGGTATGATCCCCCTGTTGCAGGGTCATCACCATCTCCGGGCTGACCGGGTAGGCCGCCACGACAGCGGGGACGGACACCCCCCCAAAAAGCAGCAGTGAGGAGAGAAGCTTGATCGCCGGGATCCTCATGGCCATTGCCGCCTCGTTTTCGCGATGGATTCTGGGATCTGAGCTAACCGATTATTGCCGCTGCTCTTCTGGAGATGGGTACCGATGAGGGTAAAACCCACTGCGGACCAGAGTGGGCAACCCCCTGTCCCCTCCCGGCCATAGGCTAGCCTTGAGAGCAGCAATCTGTCTCCAAAGCATGCTGGAACCTGGCGAGATCTTGGGACTCGATCCCGCGGGCGCGAACGGCCAATCCCCCGCCCGCCCGCCCCAAAGGCCAACCTGCGGATCCCTGCAGCAGCTCCAGCCCCACTCCAGAGGGATCCACCTCATCTGTGCCCAGGGCCGCTGGTCTATGCAGGTGCTCACCCCCCGTCTGTTTCGGCTGCGCTTTAGCCCCAGCGGAGCGTTTTTGCCCTGTCGTTCCTGGGATGTGGCTCCAGCCGATGAAGAGTGGCCGCCGGCTCCCTTTGAACTGCAGGAAAGCTCCACCCAAATCCACCTGTCCACCTCCCAGGTGCAAGTTCAGATCGATCGGGATCCCCTCCGGTTCAGTTTTCAAGACTCTCAAGGGCAAGAGTTTTGCGCCGATGTCTCCTCTGGGCTTACCTGGGGATCCGATAGCATCCGCCTGGTCAAACACCTCCACCCTGCCGAGCACATCTATGGCCTAGGGGAACGGGCGGGGCTACTCAACAAACGGGGTCGGCGCTACAGCCACTGGACTCGCGACTGCTGGAACTACGACGCCCACAGCGACAATCTCTACCAGGCCATTCCCTTCGCCCTGTTTCTTCGCCCCAACCTCTGCTACGGGCTCTTCCTGCACTGCACCCACTGGAGCCAGTTCGACCTGGGCCAGATCGATCCCGAGCAGTGGGCCATCGAGGTGCGCGCCCCCGAGCTGGATTACTACCTGATCTACGGCCCCACCCCGGCCTTGGTGCTCGAGACCTACACCCAACTCACTGGGCGGCCTCCCCTTCCTCCCCTCTGGGCCTTGGGCTACCAACAGTGCCGCTGGAGCTACGCCAGCGCCGCCCAGGTTCAAACCGTTGCGCAGCAATTTCGCCAGCGGCAGATCCCCTGCGACGTCATTTACTTGGATATCGACTACATGCGCGGCTACCGCGTCTTCACCTGGGATCCCCGCCGCTTCCCCGAACCGGCCCGGCTCATGGCCCAACTCCACGAGGCTGGCTTCCGGGTGGTAGCCATTGTGGATCCCGGCGTCAAGTTCGAGCCCGAAGCCGACTACGCCGTCTTCGACGAGGGCTTGGCCCAGGATTTCTTTATCCGCCGCGCCGACGGCCACCTCTTCCATGGCTACGTTTGGCCAGGCAAAGTCCTCTTCCCCGACTTCTTGCGCCCCGGAGTGCGGCAGTGGTGGGGATCCTGGCAACGGGTTCTCACCCAAGCCGGTGTGGATGGCATCTGGAACGACATGAACGAGCCGGCCCTCAACGACCGCCCCTTTGGAGACGGCGGCCAGATCGTCGATATCTCCCTCGATGCCCCCCAAGGCCCACCCGACGAACCCACCACCCACGCCGAAGTTCACAACCTGTACGGCCTGCTGATGACACGCGCTTCCCGTGAAGGCTTGGAACAGCTCAACCCCAACCGGCGCCCCTTCGTGCTGACTCGCTCCGGCTTTGCTGGGATCCAGCGCTGGGCTGCCGTCTGGACAGGCGACAACCAATCCTCCTGGGAACACCTGGAGATGTCCCTGCCCATGCTCCTAAACCTGGGCCTGTCGGGAGTTAGCTTTGTCGGCGCGGACATCGGCGGCTTCGGTGGCAATGCCACTCCCGAGCTGTTTGCCCGTTGGATGCAAATGGGAATTCTTTACCCCCTCATGCGCGGCCACAGCGCCCTGGGCACCCGCCCCCACGAGCCCTGGAGCTTTGGCATCGAAGTGGAAACCATCTGCCGGCAGGCCATTCAGTTGCGTTACCAGCTGCTGCCCTACCTCTACAGCCTCTTTTGGGAGTCCAGCCAAACCGGATCCCCCATCTTGCGCCCCCTTCTCTACGAGTTTCCCGACGATCCGCAAACCTACGAGATCTCAGATCAAGCCATGCTGGGATCCGCCCTCCTAGCTGCCCCTGTGGTTCGGCCTGGCGTGCGGTGCCGCGCTGTTTACCTACCCCAGGGCACTTGGTTTGATTGGTGGACAGGTCAGGCCCACACCGGCCCCCGCTACATTCTCGTCCCTGCCCCTCTCGAACAACTGCCGCTGTTTGTGCGGGGTGGCTCCGTTCTGCCTTTAGCTCCCCCCTGCCCGTCCACCGCCCACCTGCGCCGTGACCAACCGCACCTCAAACTCTACCCCGGCAACGGCAGCTTCACCCTCTACGAAGACGACGGGGAAACCCTCGCCCATCGAGCAGGAGCCTGGGCCACCACCCTCTTCCGCTTGCGACAGCAAAATGGCCAGCTCATTCTGGAGATCGAGGCCCGCCAGGGCAACTGGAGCCCGCCCCAGCGTAGCTGGCTTCTGGAGCCCCTTGGCCACACTCCCCTCTCCCTGCCGGACACCGGACAGCCGCAACGGGTTCTCTGGCCCACCCCAGAGGATCCCCCGTTTAGCTAATCGCCCTCACGGCCTCCAGCAGCTCCCGGTTGTCTCGCTTGAACAAGGGCAGCCACTCCACATGCTGGTAGCGTAGGATCCCTTGGCTATCCACCAAAAAATAGGCCCGCCGCGTCCCCAGCAGGCTGTCCACCCCGTACTGCTGGCTCACGGTTCTGTCCACATCGCTCAGCAAAGGAAACTCCAGCTTAAGCTGCTCGGCAAAGGCTTGGTGCCTGGAGAGGGGATCGCTGCTGATCCCCAAGATCTCGCAGCCCGCGGCCCGGAAAGCTTCCCAATCCTCCCGAAAGCAACGCATCTCGCTCGTGCATACCGGGGAAAAATCCGCCGGGTAAAAGGCCAGCAACACCTTGCTCTTGCCCCGGTAGGCCGCCAGTGAAATCTGGGCTCCCTTTTGGATCCCTTTCCCCACCGCAGGCAAGCTAAAGTCAGGAGCAACAGCCCCAATCACAATCCCCATAGACCCGTCTAACCCAATCTGAGCTCACTTCAACAGTCTAACGGTGGATCCGGATCCCTTCTGGCTTCAAAAAATTTTGGGTTGGATATCTTGACGGGGTGGTGGGGGTGGGGATAGGGTAGTAAAGCGCCACAAGGCCACCCAGCCCCGGCGCCCCAGAACCT